>CAZRRV010000024.1:0-24389 GCA_964602735.1 uncultured Eubacteriales bacterium | reverse complement strand
AAAGCGCCGCAGTTCAGCAAGAGATAACAGAACCGCTAAAATGCTTAAAACCCCCGAAAACAAGCCGTTTTCGGGGGTTTTCTCTTTGTTGTGGTTTGTCGTAATCTGTCCCGAATAAAATGATTTTACAGGGGACAACCGCCTTAACAATGCCTTTATGGGACAACTTCGGGGACAACTTTCGGGACAATCAATGCCAGTCCCGACAGTTCCGATTCAAGCTTTTTAGGAGCTGCTTTCTTACAATCGAGCATTTGTCCCGATTTGTCTCAATTCGCACCGAACAGATGCCAACAGAAAGCCGGCTGACGGGTATCTAACCGCCGCAAACCGTATTGCGGGAGGGGGTGACAGCCGTAGGCAGGGCGAAAGAGCGACAAAGTCGTGGCACATTCGTGATATAACAGGGGGGCAGGCTCCGGGGCGTCCCGGAAAAAGGCGCGGCCCCGCGCCGCGCTTTTCGTGCCGTGTTACGTTGCGGGTTTGCCCGCGCAAAAAAAAAAAGCCGGCGGCAATGCCGTCAGGCTTTTTCGATATAGGCGCAGCCGGCGGAATGCGGGCCGATATGCACTCCCACGGTGGCGCCGATTTGGATCGGGACAAATTCGGGCGGTTCTCCGAACAGTTCACGGAACATCTTTTTGAGTTTTTCAAAAAGCGGCGCCGCCTCTTCTTCGCTGCATCCCCAGCCGATAGCGAAAGTGTATTTTTCCGGAGTGAGTTTTTGCTTGATAACGATCTGTCGCATTAAAGCGACGGTTTTATCGAAAGCCCGATCCATACCGAGACATATCCCCGCGGGGGAAAGTTCCCCGCTGCCGAACCGGATGACGGGGCGCATACGCATACCGTTCATCGCAAGCCCTACGAGTTTGCCTATCCTCCCGCCGTGCGACAGATAGGAAAGATTTTCGAGGGTAAAAAAAATCGCCGACTTCCGTTTTATCTCCTCGCCGCGGCGGTATGTTTCCTCTAAATCGTGACCCTCTTTCGCGTAGCGGGACAGTTCCAGTAGCAACAGCCCCTGCAAACCGGTTGCAAGGGTGGAATCGACCGCCCGTATCGTGCGCCCGGGATAATCGCCGGCAAGTATCGCGGCGGCGGTGTGGGCACAGGAAAGAGAGCCGGAAAATTTCGATGTCAGGCAGTAGCAAAGTACATCGTATCCCGCGCTCAGGCACTTTTCAAACGCGTCGATATAATCCTGCACGGTCGGCATCGAGGTTTTCGGGTAGACATCCGGGTGGTCGAGACAGAAACGGTAGAAATCGTGAACATCGAGCTCCTCCGCCTCTTTGAGGTAAGTTTCTCCGTCAAGAGAAATATAGTAAGGTATTATACCGATGCCGGCGGCGTCAAGCTGTTCGGGTGAAAGATCACAGCTGCCGTCGGAAAGCAACCTGAACATTTACGGGTATAAGCTCCTTTCTCCCGCCGGGGAAAATTTTGCGGGGAATACTGCGGCGCGGCGTTCCCGTTATAAATCCGCGGCGGCGCGCAACCGTGCCGCGCGGTCGGTTTTCTCCCACGCGACATTCAAATCCTCCCGCCCCATATGACCGTAATTGGAAAGTTTGCGGTATATTGGCGCTTTCAGGCCGAAATCGCGTATCATCGCGGCGGGGCGAAGGTCAAAGACGCGGTTTACCGCGGTTACGATCTTCTCCTCCGGAACCGTCGCGGTGCCGAATGTGGTTACGGCGACCGATACGGGTTTTGCCACCCCTATGGCGTAGGCAATCTGAACTTCGCATTTTGACGCCAGCCCGGCGGCGACTATGTTCTTCGCGACATACCGCGCGGCGTACGCGGCGGTGCGGTCTACTTTTGTCGGGTCTTTTCCCGAAAAAGCGCCGCCGCCGTGGCGTGCGTATCCGCCGTAGGTATCCACGATGATTTTTCTGCCGGTGAGACCCGTGTCGCCTTGCGGACCGCCTATAACGAACCTGCCGGTGGGATTGATCAGAAAGCGGGTTCCGGCATCGATCATATCTTTCGGGAGGGCGGCGTCGGCCACGCGGGAGCGAATATCTTCCCTGATTTGTTCAATCGGTATTTCGGGATTGTGTTGCGCTGAAATCACGACCGTGTCGATTCGAACCGGGCGGTCGCCGTCGTATTCCACGGTAACCTGCGTTTTCCCGTCGGGCCGCAGATATGGTAGAACTTCGGTTTTGCGAACTTCATCCAGCCGTTTCGAGAGCCTGTGCGCCAGCGATACCGGCAGAGGCATATATTCGGGAGTTTCGTCGCAGGCATAACCGAACATCATTCCCTGATCGCCCGCCCCCGTTAAATCGAGCTCTCCGTCATCCTCTCCGGCGGGAGCCGCGCGGTCAACGCCCATTGCGATGTCGGGCGACTGCTCGTCAATCGCGGTTATTACCGCGCAGGTGTTCCCGTCGATTCCGTACGCGGCGTCGGTGTAGCCGATCGAGCAAATCGTCTCACGGACGATTTTCGTTATGTTCACTCTCGCGCGGGTGGTGATTTCGCCCATAACGGTTATCACGCCGGTTGTGCAGAATACCTCGCAGGCGACTCTCGCGTCGGGATCCCGGGATATGATCTCGTCGAGGATGGCGTCGGCAACGGCGTCGCATATTTTGTCGGGATGTCCCTCGGTTACCGATTCGGATGTAAAAAGCCTTTTCGACATAACGGCATAACTTCCTTAAAGCAAAAATTCTTTGTTAAACATTAACTTCCCCCGCCAAAGACGGGTCGATCGTTTCGGAATTTAACACGGGATCGATTATCCCGGCAAGGAATTCATCGACCTGCTCCGCGCTCCGCCCGGTGAAAGCTTCGGGTTTTGTGATTTCTTCTATTTCGGCGCGGGTAAGATTGAACTTCGCGTCGCCCGCTATGCGGTCGATAAGATCGTTCTCCCCGCCCCGCTCTTTAACCGCCATGCCGGCCTCCATCGCGTGCGCGCGGATAGCCTCATGCAGTTCCTGACGGTTGCCGCCGTGCTTTACCGCGTACATCAGTATGTTTTCGGTGGCCATAAACGGCAGTTCGTCGTGCAGATGCTTTTCAATCATTTTCGGGTAAACAGTAAGCCCTCCCGCGACATTTATATAGAGGGTAAGAATCGCATCGACCGCCAAAAACGCCTCGGGAATGCTTATCCGGCGGTTGGCGGAATCATCGAGCGTGCGTTCAAGCCATTGTGTCGACGCGGTAACGGCCGGGTTCGCGGCGTCGGCAATAACATACCGGGCGAGAGATGTTATCCTTTCGCATCGCATCGGATTGCGCTTGTACGCCATTGCCGACGAGCCGATCTGATTTTCTCCGAACGGTTCCTCGATTTCCTTCAAGTGCTGCAAAAGGCGAATATCGCCCGAGAATTTCATGGCGCTTTGCGCTATCCCCGCCAGAACATTCAAAACCTGCGTATCGGTTTTCCTCGCGTAGGTCTGACCCGAAACCGGCTGTATCTTTTCAAAGCCCGTTTTTTCGGCGATAATGCGTTCCAGGCGGCGGCATTTTTCATGATCGCCGTCGAACAGCGCCAGAAAGCTGGCGGAGGTTCCGGTCGTCCCCTTGCAGCCGAGGAGAGCCATATTGTCGATTTTGTGGCACAGTTCGCCGTAATCGAGATAGAGATCGTACAGCCAGAGGGTGGCGCGTTTGCCTACCGTTGTGGGCTGGGCCGGCTGAAAATGCGTGTAGGCGAGGGTAGGCAGCGATTTGTAACGATCCGCGAAATCGCGCAGCGTCCGCATCGCGAGCAAAAGTTTTGATTTGACGAGCCTAAGCGCTTCGGTCATTATGATAATATCGGCATTGTCGCCGACATAGCAGGAGGTCGCGCCGAGGTGGATTATCCCCGCGGCTTTCGGACAGACGGAGCCGTATGCGCGGACATGCGCCATTACATCGTGCCGGACGGTTCTTTCTTCCCGCGCCGCCGTTTCGTAGTCGCTGTCGTTTACGTTTATGTGCTCTCTCATCTCGGCGATCTGTTCGTCGGTAATCGGCAGACCGAGCTGCTGCTCCGCTTCGGCGAGCGCCACCCAGAGGCGCCGCCATGTCGTGAATTTTTTATCGTCGGAGAACAGATAAAGCATCTCTTTGCCGGCGTATCTCGCAACCAGCGGATTTTGATAAACAGTATGCATAAATTATTTTCCTCCCGTATCGCGGCACAAACAATATTATACCAAAAAAAAAGAAATCTGTAAAGACGGTTGATTTTTTTATTTTTTGTTTTTATAATAATATACGGTATACGGCGGGGAGTGACATTGTGACCCTTTCCCGAACCAGGGTATGAACCGTACACGGAAAATAAAATGTTATAATCTGTCGCAAAATCCGGGGAGGCACCGACATAGCATTGAAAATGAACTCGGAAACCGGCAAGGCGACAGAGTCTGTCGGCGATTTCCG
Organism: uncultured Eubacteriales bacterium; assembly: GCA_964602735.1. GTDB lineage: Bacteria > Bacillota > Clostridia > Oscillospirales > Acutalibacteraceae > CAZRRV01. The sequence continues at coordinate 19,988 of CAZRRV010000024.1, read as the reverse complement.
CAAGAAATTAAAGTTGAACCGGAAACGGCGGAGATATTGCTGACGGAAAAATCGGTTGGCCGATATTCGGCAATGTTTATTATTATACTGGGGTGAACCGAATGATTTTGATTACGGGTGGAGCCGGCTACATCGGAACGCATACGCTGGTTGAACTGGCGGCGGCGGGTTACGATTTCGCGGTTGTCGATAATTTCTACAACAGCAACCCCGAGGCGGTAAAGCGGGTAGAAACCATAATAAACCGGCCCGTCCGCTTTTACGAGGCGGATGTCTGCGACGGGGCGGCGCTCGACGGGATTTTTTCCGAAAACCCGATAGACTGCGTTATTCATTTCGCGGGGTACAAAGCGGTTGGGGAATCCGTGCGGAAGCCGCTTGAATATTACGAAAACAATCTCGGATCCACAATATCGCTCTGCCGGGCGATGCGCCGCCATTCGGTGAAAAAAATAGTTTTTTCGTCGTCGGCAACGGTTTACGGGGTCACCAAAACAATGCCGCTTGTTGAAACAATGCCGCTCGGCGCAATAAATCCTTACGGCAGAACCAAGCTGTTTATCGAGCATATTCTGCGGGATATTGCCGGCGCCGATCCCGAATGGTGCGTCGCTCTTCTGCGCTATTTCAACCCGATAGGCGCCCACGAAAGCGGAACGATCGGCGAGGATCCGCGCGGAGTGCCGAACAATCTTATGCCGTATATTACCGAGGTGGCGGTGGGCAGGCTCGAGAAACTTCATGTTTTCGGCAACGATTACGACACGCCCGACGGCACCGGCGTCCGCGATTACATTCATGTCACCGATCTCGCCAAAGGGCATGTGAAAGCGGTTGACTGGGCGTTGAAGAACACGGGGTGCGAAGCGTTTAACCTTGGAACCGGCAGGGGTTGCAGTGTGCTGGAACTTAAAAACGCTTTTGAACGCGCGAGCGGGGTAACGATACCCTATGTTATTGACCCCCGCCGCCCCGGCGACCCCGACACGGTGTACGCCGATGCCGGAAAGGCGAAAAGGGTTCTGGGCTGGCAGGCCGAGAAAACGGTTGACGATATGTGCCGCGACGCGTGGCGCTGGCAGAAGAACAATCCCGACGGATACGGTTCGTAAAAACGGAAGTGTCTGTCCGATCGGGTAACGGAAGAAGGGTTATTATTGTCAATCGCGGAATTTTTCTCGCAGTTTTTCAAAGATACGATGGCGCAGACGCTGGCTACGATAGGTACGCTCGCCGCCTCGGCCATATTCGCGCTGTTAAACTGCTTTTTCGGATACAAGCTTAAGCGCGTATGGATTATTCTCGTCGGCTTTACCTGCGGACTGCTTTGCGGAATGGCGCCCTGCCTCTTGTGGCTTAAAACCGACGCCGCTCCGGGCATTGCCTTTACCGTCGGTATGGTCGTGGGGATACTTTTCGGGCTTCTTGCCAACAGGCTTTACAAAGCCGGGGTGTTCCTGTTCGTGGGAATACTCACTTTTGCCGCCGTGTCGGGGCTGTTCCCCGAAAAATGGTTGCCGGCGGGGATTATTGTCGGTATAGTCTGCGGCGTGGCGGTGGGAATACTCTCGCTGCGCTATCTGCGCAGTGTGTGCATATTCTCGACAGCGATAAGCGGCGGGCTCCTGGCATCGCAGAACTTTTTACGGCTGTTCAATGTTACGAATATCCTGATCGTTCTGGCGGTGGGGGCGGCAATCGCGGTCGCTGGCGCCGTGGCGCAGTTCAAGCTTACCGGGAAACGCGGGCGCGGCGACGACTGAGAATATGCCGTTCTGCGGCTAAAAGCCGCAAACGGGGCTTGACAAAACCGCGCTTTTATTCTATATTTATAAATACGATGCCACCGGGTGCGCCGCGCGGCGATGCCCGGTTTATATTATTACGAGGAGGACGATAATGAAAAACTGCGAAAAATACGGCAGACAGTATTTTCCCGCGCCGGTAAGCGATCCGCGCTGGGTGAAAAAAGAATATATCGACGCAGCCCCGAAATGGTGTTCGGTCGATTTGCGCGACGGCAATCAGTCTCTTATGATTCCCATGAGCATTGATGAAAAGCTGAAGTTTTACGAGTTGCTGTTGAAAATCGGCTTTAAGGAAATAGAAGTCGGATTCCCCGCGGCGAGCGAAACCGAGTACCGCTTTCTGCGCCGCCTGATCGACGAAAAGCTCGTGCCGGGCGATGTTACCCTTCAGGTGCTTACCCAGGCCCGCGAGCATATTATCCGCAAAACATTCGAAAGTCTCGAGGGTGCCAACAATGCCATAGTCCATTTTTACAATTCCACTTCGCTGGCGCAGCGCGAGCAGGTGTTTAAGAAAGACAAAGCCGCGATCACCGATATCGCCGTAAAAGGCGCCGAGCTTATCGTGAAACTGCAAAAAGAGGCGGGGACAAACTACAGATTCGAATATTCCCCCGAATCGTTTACGGGAACCGAGCCGGAATTCGCGGCGGAAATATGCAACGCCGTTCTCGACGTTCTTAAACCCACCCCCGAACACAAGGCGATTATAAATCTCCCGGTTACGGTCGAACTCTCGCTGCCTCATATATACGCCAATCAAATCGAGTATATGTGCGACGCGCTTAAATACCGCGACAGTATCGAAATTTCGATTCACCCGCATAACGACAGGGGCTGTGCCGTGGCCGATACCGAACTCGGCGTTCTCGCGGGGGCGACCCGCGTTGAAGGCACGCTTTTCGGCAACGGGGAGCGCACCGGCAATGTCGATATCGTGACCCTCGCCATGAACCTCTATTCTCACGGTATCGATCCGGGGCTTGATTTTTCGAATATGCCCGAAATCGTCTCGGTCTACGAAGAGGTAACCAGGATGCGGGTGCCGGAACGCACGCCTTACGCGGGCGCGCTGGTATTCGCGGCGTTTTCCGGTTCCCATCAGGACGCGATTGCCAAGGGTATGCGTTGGCGCGAGGAAAAGCATCTTACGCGCTGGACGGTGCCGTATCTCCCGATCGACCCCGCCGATGTGGGCAGAGAGTACCAAACCGATGTTATCCGCATAAATTCGCAGTCCGGCAAAGGCGGCGTGGGTTTTCTGCTCGAACAGAACTACGGGTTCGTTATCCCCAAGGCGATGGGAGAAACCGTGGGCTATTACATAAAGGGAATATCCGACCGTGAACACCGCGAGCTGCCGGTAAACGAGGTTTACGATGCGTTCTCCGAGGCATTTATAAACATTCAAACCCCGTTTAAGCTTACCGATATAGTGTTTTCCAAAATCAACCGGGGAGAGAGAATGCATGTTGCCATGACCGTGGAGCGAGACGGTACACCGTCATCGTTTGAGGGAGAAGGCAACGGGAGGCTCAGCGCCGTAAGCAACGCGTTGCGCGAACATCTCGGCGCCGACATTTCCGATTTAAGCTATACCGAACACGCGCTCGAACGGGGATCGGATTCTAAAGCGGTATCGTATGTAAGCGTCACCGATCGTGACGGCAAAACCGAGTGGGGCGTAGGCGTTGACAATGATATAATTTACTCTTCGGTTAAAGCGCTTTTCAGCGCGGTAAACCGCGCGGAGTTCAAAAAGCGCGCGAAATAAACCAGGCGACGCGGGCGGAAAGCGCGCGGTATTGCCCGAGGGGGACTGTTCAGTGGGGATGACTGTTACTCAGAAAATACTGGCGGCGGGAGCGGGTCTTGATAAAGTAAGCGCCGGTCAGCTTGTTATGGCGAAACTCGATTTAATTCTCGGCAACGATATAACCTCGCCGGTGGCAATCGATGCTTTCGAAAAACACGGTTTCGATTCGGTGTTCGACAAGTCGAAAATCGCCATGGTTATGGATCATTTTGTTCCGAATAAAGATATTAAGGCCGCCGAACAAACCCTGAAATGCCGCCGTTTCGCCGGCAAATACGATATCGAGCATTATTACGATGTGGGCGAAATGGGTATAGAACACGCCCTGCTGCCGGAAAAAGGGCTTGCGGCGCCGGGGGAAATTATCATAGGAGCCGATTCCCACACCTGTACCTACGGGGCGCTGAACGCTTTTTCCACAGGCGTTGGCAGTACCGATATGGCGGCGGGGATGGCAACCGGCAAAGCGTGGTTCAAGGTGCCCGCGGCAATACGGTTCGAGCTCTCCGGCAGGCTTGCGCCGTATGTGTCGGGCAAAGATGTAATCTTGTGGATTATCGGCAAAATCGGCGTCGACGGCGCGCTTTACCGTTCGATGGAGTTCGGCGGGGAGGGGCTTGCGTCGCTTTCGATCGACGACCGCCTCTGTATGGCGAATATGGCTATCGAAGCGGGCGCGAAAAACGGAATATTCGAGGCCGACGATATAACGCTTGATTATGTGAACGGGCGTGTGGATAGACCGTATAAAACCTGTAAAGCCGATCCCGACGCCGAATACGAGCGGGTTTACGATGTCAACCTCGGAGAAATAGAACCTACCGTTGCCTGCCCGCATCTGCCGGGAAACACGAAAAACGCCGGCGAGCTTTCGAATGTCGCCGTCGATCAGGCGGTTATCGGCTCGTGTACCAACGGAAGGCTGTCGGATCTTAAAACCGCCGCCGATATTATGCGGGGGCGGCGGGTAGCCAGGGGCGTGCGGGCGATCGTTATCCCCGCGACGCAGAATATATACAAAGAGGCGCTGCGCCTAGGATATATCGAAACATTTATCGACGCCGGATGTGCCGTATCCACCCCGACATGCGGGCCCTGCCTCGGCGGATATATGGGCATTCTGGCCGACGGGGAAGTCGCCGTGGCGACCACGAACCGCAATTTTGTGGGGCGCATGGGGCATCCCGGCTCGAAAGTATACCTCGCGAGTCCCGCGGTGGCGGCGGCAAGCGCCGTTACCGGGCATATAACCGATCCCAGAGTTTTATAAAAGGAGGACGCGGCATGAAAGCCGAAGGAAAAGCGATTGTTTACGGCGACAATGTCGATACCGACGTTATCATACCCGCGCGTTATCTGAACACATCCGATCCCCGCGAACTAGCGGCTCACTGCATGGAGGACATCGACCGTGATTTCCCGAAAAAAGTGAAACCCGGCGATATTATGGCGGCGGGCGAGAATTTCGGCTGCGGGTCATCGCGCGAACACGCACCCATGGCGATTAAAGCGGCGGGAATCTCCTGCGTCGTGGCGGGGAGTTTCGCGCGGATATTCTACCGCAACGCCATCAACATCGGTCTCCCGATTCTGGAATGCCCCGACGCGGGGAAAATACGCGACGGCGATGAAATAGCGATTGATTTTAATACCGGGACGGTTTATAATAAAACGAAGAGGGAAACCTATCACGCGCAGCCGTTTCCCGATTTTATTCAGAAAATTATCGGCGCGGGCGGTTTGCTTAACGCTATCGGGAGCGGTGAAATGATTTGAAAAAGCGCATTACCGTACTTAAGGGCGACGGAATCGGCCCCGAAATCGTAAACGAGGCCGTTAAGGTGTTGAATACCGTTGGCGGACTTTACGGGCATGTTTTCGAGTTCGACGATGTGTTAATGGGCGGGGCCGCGATTGATACATACGGTGTACCCGTAACCGACGAGGGGATCGAACGGTGCAAAAACTGCGACGCGGTGCTGCTCGGAGCCGTGGGCGGGCCGAAATGGGATGTCATCGATCCCGCGAAACGCCCCGAAAAGGCGCTTTTGAAGGTGCGCTCCGAACTCGGACTGTTTGCCAATCTGCGCCCCACAAAACTGTTCCCGCAGCTGAAAACCGCCTCGCCGCTCGCAAACGCCGAGAATATCGATTTGCTCATAGTGCGGGAGCTTACGGGCGGAATTTATTTCGGAGAACACAAAACCTACACCGAAAACGGCGAGGCCGCCGCGAGCGATTTGATGATATACCGCGAATCGGAAATCGAGCGCATAGGGCGCGTGGCTTTTGAAACGGCGAGAAAACGCCGCGGGAAAGTTGCGTCGGTCGACAAGGCGAATGTTCTCGATTCCTCCAAACTGTGGCGGTCGGTTATGCACCGGCTTTCCTCCGAATATCCCGATGTGGAGTACCGCGACATACTTGTCGACAACGCGGCGATGCAACTTATAAAAAATCCGCGCGATTTCGATGTGATTGTTACCGAAAATATGTTCGGCGATATTCTTTCCGACGAGGCGAGTATGCTTACGGGTTCGATAGGGATGATGCCGTCGGCAAGTCTTTCGTCGGGGACGCTCGGGATGTATGAGCCGATTCACGGTTCGGCGCCCGATATAGCCGGCACCGGAACGGCCAACCCGCTCGGAACGGTACTCTCCGCGGCGATGATGTTGCGCTATTCGCTCGGTATGCCGGCCGAGGCCGACGCGATTGAGGCCGCGGTCGACGATGTTCTTTCATCTGGTGCGAGAACCGCGGATATCGACGACGGCCGCCCGGGCAACAGACGGCTTACCTGCCGCGAGATGGGCGACGCGGTATGCGAACGGCTCGCGCGGCGGAAGGATTCGGAAAATGCTTAATTTAGAGCAGGTTTATCAGGCGGCGTTTGTTCTTAAGGATATTATAAGGAATACCGAGCTTATTCACGCGCCGCTGCTGGCGCCGGGCGTTGATTTGTACATCAAACCCGAAAATCTGCAGGTAACCGGGTCGTTTAAGGTTCGCGGCGCGGCGTATAAAATTTCGCGGCTTTCCCCCGAGGAGAAGGAAAAAGGCGTTATCGCATGCTCTGCGGGTAATCACGCGCAGGGAGTGGCGCTCGCGGCGGCTAAAAACGGCATCCACGCGGTAATCTGCCTGCCCGACGGCGCGCCTATTTCAAAAGTCGAGGCCACACGTTCGTACGGCGCGGAAATAGTTATGGTGCCGGGCGTTTACGACGACGCTTTTCACCGTGCGACCGAACTGCGCGATGAAAAGGGTTTTACGTTTATCCACCCGTTTAACGACGAGGCGGTAATCGCCGGGCAGGGCACCGTGGCGCTCGAAATACTGAACGAAAACCCCGAGACCGAGGCGATCATCGTACCGGTAGGCGGAGGCGGACTGATTTCGGGAATTGCCTACACGGTAAAGGCGCTGCGACCCGAGATAAAAGTGTACGGGGTTCAGGCGGCGGGCGCCCCGTCGATGGTTCGCTCCGTTGAAAGCGGCGAAATAAAATCGCTTGAAAGCGTTTCCACCGTCGCCGACGGAATCGCGGTAAAAGAACCCGGTGAACATACATTCGACTGCTGCCGTAAATATGTCGACGGGATCGTAACGGTAACCGACGACGAAATATGCGCGGCGATTTTAACCCTTATGGAGAAACAGAAACTGGTCGCCGAGGGCGCGGGGGCCGTATCGGTCGCGGCGGCGCTGTTCGGCAAACTGCCGGTGGCGGGGAAAAACACGGTGTGCGTGGTTTCCGGCGGGAACATCGATGTAACCATTCTCTCGCGGGTTATCGATCGCGGCCTGCTGAAATCGGGGAGGCTGTGCCGACTTTCGATTGAATTGACCGACAAACCCGGTCAGTTGCGCGATGTTTCGGCGGTTATCGCACGGTGCGGCGCGAATGTCGTTTCGGTTGATTACGAACACGGCGGCAAGGGGACCGAGGTAAACAGCTGCGTGCTGCGGATAGCCATGGAAACTAAGGATAAAGAACACATAAAACAGGTGGAGAACGCGTTGCGCGGACACGGGTTCCGCCTGGTTTAAGAAGGAGGACACACGAATGGCGGAAAAGATTTACACAAAACGGGCGCCCGAGGCAATAGGGCCTTACAGTCAGGCGGTAAAAGCCGGCGGTTTTGTGTTCACATCGGGGCAGATAGCCATAAATCCGGCTACCGGGAAAATCGAGGCTACCGGCGTCGAAGCACAGACCGAGCAGGTAATGAAAAATCTGTCGGAGATACTCGCGGCAGCGGGTTCGTCGCTCGATAAGGCGGTAAAAACGGTATGCTATTTGGAACATATCGAGGATTTCGCGGCTTTCAATTCGGTTTATTCCGAATATTTTACGGGTCGCCCCGCGCGGTCGTGTGTCGCCGTGCGCGCCCTGCCCAAAGACGCGCTGGTTGAGGTGGAGGTTATCGCCGAGGCGGATCGGTAAAAGGAGCGGAAAACAAACGATGAAATTAAACGGTTCGGAAATCCTCGTCAATGTACTGGCTGAAAACGGTGTGGATACGGTGTTCGGCTATCCGGGCGGTTCGGTGCTTAATATATACGACGCGCTTTACAAAAACCGCGACAAAATAACCCATTATATGACGGCGCACGAGCAGGGCGCCGCCCACGCCGCCGACGGTTACGCCCGCGCGACGGGCAGAACCGGCGTCGTGCTCGCGACGAGCGGGCCCGGCGCGACCAATCTCGTCACCGGGATCGCGACCGCGTATATGGACAGTGTCCCCATGGTTGCCATCACCGGGAACGTGCCGACGAATTTAATAGGACGCGACAGTTTCCAGGAGGTTTATATAGCCGGAATTACAATGCCGATAACGAAACACAATTTTGTTGTGCGTCGCGTGGAGGATCTTGCCGATACGGTGCGCCGGGCGTTTTATATCGCGGCGAGCGACCGCCCCGGCCCGGTACTTGTCGATATTCCGAAAGATGTAACCTCCGCCGTCACGGAATATACTCCGGCGCCGCCTCAAAAGCCCGAAAAACATACCCGCACCGATACCGCGGCGCTCGGGAAGATAGCCGAGGCGATAAACGGCGCGAAACGCCCCGTTCTGTTCGCGGGCGGCGGGCTGAAAAGTCCCGAAGCGATGAGGCTGCTTCGGACAATAATAAAAAAAGCCGGGATTCCGGCGGTGCATACGGTTATGGCGAGCGGTGTACTGCGGTACGATATGCCGGAAAATATCGGTATTTTGGGAATGCACGGATCCGTGGCGGCAAATATGGCGGTGGATAACGCCGATGTGCTGATCGCCGTAGGCACCCGCTTTTCCGACAGGGTCGCGCTCAACACGAAAAAATTTGCCGAAAAAGCCAAAATAATTCAAATCGACATCGACCGCAGCGAAATAAACAAAAATGTGCGAACCGATTTAAGCGTCGTGGGAGACGCGGCAACGGTGCTCGGAGAACTCGAAGCGTTGATAAAGGAAAACAGCCACGATAAATGGTTCGAACAGATAGCGGGGTACGGTGTCGAACCGCCCATGCCGTGCGGGGAAGACGCTCTGCACCCGAAAAGGATAATGGAAATTTTAAGCGATGTCGCGGGGGAAGACGGTCTGTTCGTAACCGACGTCGGTCAGCATCAGATGTGGGCGGCGCAGTATCTGCGCCACACAAAGCCGCAGAATTTTTTAACCAGCGGCGGTCTCGGCACCATGGGCTACGGTTACGGGGCGTCGATCGGGGCGGCTGTAGGCACGCGCAGGTCGCCGATATTTCACATAACCGGCGACGGATCTTTCCACATGAATATGAACGAGGCATGTACCGCCGTAAGCTACAATCTGCCGATAATCAGCGTGATTATCAACAATTCGGCGCTCGGTATGGTGCGGCAGTGGCAGACGGCGTTTTACGGGCGGCGCTATTCGTCGAGCGAGCCCGAGAGGAAAACCGATTATGTGAAAGTCGCCGAAGGGTTCGGCGCGCGCGGGTATTCCTGTAAGAACGAGGCGGAATTCAAAGCGGCGCTCGACGAGGCGATCAAGGCGAACGGTCCCGTGTGGATCGAGTGCAAGGTCGACCGGGAGGAGCGGGTGTTGCCGATGATTCCGGCCGGCGGTACGGTTGACGATATTATCGTGGATTAGGAGGGCGGCAATATGAGCGAACAAAAATACATAAGCGTGCTGGTTGCCAATCATTCCGGGGTTCTGGCGAGAATTTCGTCGCTGTTCTGCCAGCGCGGGTTTAATATCGACAGTTTAACCGTCTCCGCCACCAACGACGAGCGTGTATCGCGCATTACCGTCGCAACGAAAGGAGACGAGCGCGAGATCCTGCAGATAATGCGCCAAACCGAAAAGCTGCAGGAGTTTAAGGGCTTTTTCGAACTCGACCCGAAAGACAGCCTGCTGCGTGAACTTTTGCTTATAAAGGTGATAGCCGACGACACCAATTTAGGCGCCCTTCGCGAGATTGCGGGTATTTACAAGGCGAAGATTATCGATCTTTCCGTCGGCAGCATGGTGTTCGAGCTTACGGGCGAACCCGCGAAACTCGACGCTTTTATCGAACTGCTGAAGCAGTACGGTATTCTTGAAATGTGCAGAACCGGGGTTACGGCGTTGCAACGCGGCCCCGTGAAGCTAATAAATTCATACGAAGGGGAAATGTAAAATGATTCAAAAGTATTACGATTCCGACTGCAACCTTGCTTTGCTCGACGGCAAAACCGTCGCCGTTATCGGCTACGGCAGCCAGGGCCACGCCCATGCGCAGAATTTGCACGAAAGCGGCGTGAAAGTGGTCGTCGGTCTGAAAAAGACGAGTGCCAGTTGGGCCAAGGCCGAGGCGGCGGGATTGACCGTTATGGAGGTTCCCGACGCGGTAAAAGCCGCCGATCTGGTAATGATGCTCGTCCCCGACGAGATAGCCGCCGACCTGTACAACGAGCAGGTTGCCCCGTATCTCGAAGAGGGCAACATTCTCGCGTTCGCGCACGGGTTCAATATTCATTATAACTTTGTGCAGCCCCCGAAGAACATCGACGTAATCATGATTGCTCCGAAAGGCCCCGGTCATACGGTTCGCAGCCAGTATGTCGAGGGCAAGGGGGTTCCGAGCCTGATTGCGGTGCATCAGGATTATTCCGGCAGGGCGAAAGAGTATGCCCTGGCATATGCCTGCGGGATCGGAGCCGGAAGGGCCGGCATTCTCGAAACGACTTTCCGCGAGGAAACCGAAACCGATCTTTTCGGCGAACAGGCGGTGCTTTGCGGCGGCGTTACCGAGCTTATGAAAGCCGGGTTCGACACGCTGGTGGAAGCGGGTTACGCTCCCGAGATGGCTTATTTCGAATGTATTCACGAGATGAAACTTATCGTTGACCTTATCAACAGCGGCGGCTTCGCCATGATGCGCTACTCGATTTCCAATACTGCCGAATACGGCGACTACCGCACCGGCAAGCGCCTTATTACCGAAGATACCCGCAAGGAAATGAAGCAGGTTCTCACCGAAATTCAAGACGGCACTTTCGCGTCGGAATTTATGCAGGAGTTTTCATCCGGCCGCAAGGCGAAATTCCTCGCCAGCCGCCGCAAGGAGAGCGAGCATCAGCTTGAAAAAGTCGGCGCCGAACTTCGCGACATGATGAGTTGGCTTAAAAAATAATTTTTTCCGCCGGTTTGCCGCCGTTATTCCCGTCACGGGAAGACGGCGGCGTATTTGAAAGGAATATATGTTATGAGTTTGAGAAGCGACATTGTAAAGAAAGGCGCCGAGCGCGCGCCCAACCGCAGTTTGTTTTACGCTATGGGTTATACCGCCGAGGAGCTTGAAAGACCGCTTATCGGGGTCGTAAGCGCCCACAGCGAGATAGTTCCCGGCCATATTCACCTCGATAAAATAGCCGACGCGGTCAAGGCGGGAATAAGAAGCGCGGGGGGAACGCCGGTTTTAATCCCTTCGATCGGCGTGTGCGACGGTATCGCGATGGGGCATATCGGTATGAAATATTCCCTCGCGTCGCGGGAACTTATCGCCGACAGCGTGGAAACCATGGCGATGGCTCACGGGTTCGACGGGCTTGTGCTTATTCCGAACTGCGACAAGATCGTGCCGGGTATGCTTATGGCGGCGGTAAGGCTCGATATACCGGCGGTTGTTTGCAGCGGCGGGCCGATGATGGCGGGCAGATTTAACGGGGAACCGGTCAGTCTTTCAAAAATGTTCGAGGCTGTCGGAGCCGAAAAAGCCGGGCTTATCACGGAAGACGAACTCGAAAAATGCGCCGAAAGCGTTTGTCCGGGATGCGGGAGCTGCGCGGGCATGTATACCGCGAACAGCATGAACTGTTTGTGCGAGGCGCTGGGCATCGCGCTGCCCGGAAACGGAACGGTACCCGCGGTAAGCGCGAGAAGAATACAGCTTGCCAAACGCGCAGGCGCCGCCGTTATGCGGCTGGTGAAAGAAAATATAACGGCGCGGCAGATAATAAACGCCGATTCGATTTCAAACGCCATAGCGTGCGATATGGCGCTCGGATGCAGTTCCAACAGCGTTTTGCACCTGCTCGCGATAGCGAACGAGGCCGGCGTCGAACTGCCTCTTTCCCGGTTTAACGAAATAAGCGCGGAGGTACCGAACCTTTGCCATCTCGCCCCCGCGGGGCCGACGCATATCGAGGATCTCGATGCCGCGGGCGGCGTTTCCGCGGTGCTTGCCGAGCTTATAAAGGCCGGGTGCGTCAACCCCGATTTGCCGACCGTTACGGGCGGAACCGTCGGAGAAAACACGGCGGGCGCCGAAATTCTCGACGGCAACGCCATAAGAACATTCGACAATCCGTATTCGCCGACCGGCGGACTGCAGATCCTGTGGGGGAATCTGGCGCCGGACGGGTGCGTTGTCAAGCGCAGCGCGGTGGCGCCCGAAATGCTGAAACACGAGGGGCCGGCCCGGGTGTTCGACAGTGAAGACGAAGCGATAGCCGCCATTTACGCCGGCCGAATAGTCGACGGCGATGTGGTTGTAATCCGCTACGAGGGGCCTGTCGGCGGACCCGGAATGAGGGAAATGCTGAATCCCACAAGCGCTCTCGCCGGAATGCGGCTTGATAAAACCGTCGCTTTGATAACCGACGGGCGGTTTTCCGGGGCGAGCCGCGGAGCGTCGATAGGACATGTGTGCCCCGAGGCTGCGGCGGGCGGAACAATAGGCCTGGTGAAAGAAGGAGACATAATCTCGATAGATATTCCCGCGGCTTCCGTAACCCTTAAAGTCAGCGACGCCGAACTTGAACGGCGCCGGGCGGAATATGTTGCTCCGGAGCCGAACATTAAAACCGGCTGGCTTGCACGCTACGCGCGGCAGGTAAGCAGTTCGTCGAACGGCGCGGTCATGAAATAGCCGGCTTTGCAAAAAGGCATTGCCAAAAAGTTTTATATGTGCTAAAATAACCGAAAAAGAGCGAACCGGGCAGTCGCGGGCGCGGCGGCAATTCCGCGCGCGTCTGAGGAAAGTCCGAGCTTCACGGGGCGGGATAGCGGCTAACGGCCGCCGAGGGTGACCTTAGAGAGAGTGCAACAGAAATATACCGCCTGCCGACGCAGGTAAGGGTGGAAAGGCGAGGTAAGAGCTCACCGGCCGGCGGGAGACCGCGCGGTCCTGTAAACCTTATCCGAAGCAACACTGAATCCGGCGATATGTGCCCCGCATGCCGGGAAAAGTGGCTGAAGGCGCGGAGCAATCCGCGTCGCAGATAGATGACTGCCAAATACAGAACTCGGCTTACAGATTCGGTCTTTTTTCACGGGGGCGGGCATAAAGCCCTCCCCCGGGTCTCAAATGCAAATTCGGGCGGTGAATCCGGTATGAACATTATTATTGTGGGTGCGGGCAAAGTCGGTACCACCCTTGCGGAGAATTTAAGCAAAGAGGGTCACGAAATAACGCTTTTAGACCGCGACGCCGATGTTTTGCAGCAGGCGCTCTCCACGCTCGATGTCCGCGGTATCGCCGGCAGCGGAACCAGTTACCGAACACAAATTGAGGCGGGAATACTTAACGCGGATCTTCTTATCGCCGTTACGGGAACCGATGAGATAAGCCTGCTGTGTTGCCTTATAGCGCGAAAAGCGGGTCACTGCCAAACGATAGCCCGTGTGCAGAATCCCGAATATTTCAACGAAATCGATTATATCAAAGAGGAACTCGGCCTGTCGATGGCGGTAAATCCCGAGAGAGCCGCCGCCATGGATATTATGCGGCTTATTCAAATTCCGTCCGCCATGGAGGTTGAAACTTTCGCCAAAGGGCGGTTGCAGATGGTAAAGCTCCGGGTGCCGGATTCCTCCGCCATGAACGGTGTTCGGATTGCCGACCTGTCCGCGCAGATACACAACAATTTTCTTGTCTGTATTGTCGAGCGCGGCGACGAGGTTATTATTCCCGACGGGAATCTGGTTCTCCGGGCGGGCGACATCGTTTCGATTTGCGTGCCGCTTATCGAAACGGCCGAACTGCTGCAGAAAATCACCGCTCACACCGAGCGTATAAAGCGGGTTATGATAGCGGGCGGCAGCGGGATCGCGTATTATCTTTCAAAACTGCTTATCGGGGCGCGCGTAGCCGTGAAAATAATCGAAAGAGACCGCGATAAGTGCGAGTGGCTAAGCGAACAGCTTCCGCAGGCGGTGGTCGTATGCGGCGACGCCACCGATCAGACCGTTCTGCTTGAAGAGGGTATAAAAAATACCGACGCTTTTGTTTCGCTGACGAATATCGACGAGGAAAACATTCTTCTGTCGATCTTCGCGTCGAGCATATGCGACGCGAAACGGATAACGAAAATAAGCTGGCTGGAACTTGAAAAAATAATAAATCAACTGCCGGTAGGTAGCGTTATCTACCCTAAAAACATTACCGCCGAGCGGATTATCCAGTATGTCCGCGCCATGCAGAATTCTCTGGGCAGCAATGTGGAAACGCTTTACAAGATGGTAAACGGCAGGGTTGAGGCACTTGAGTTTGCAGTGAAAAAAGGTGCCGATTCCGAAAAAATCATCGGGGTCCCGCTTATGAATATGAACCTGAAAAAGAATCTGCTCGTTTGCGGTATCGACCGCGGCGGAAAGATTATCACCCCTACGGGCAAGGATGTGCTTATGGAAGGCGATTCGGTCGTTGTGGTAACAACGAACACCGGGCTTAACGACCTGCGGGATATTTTGAAGAATTAGGTTGCTGCCATGAATTACAGTATTATCCGTTATGTGCTGGGCTGGTCGGTTACCGTAATCGCGGCGCTTATGCTGTTGCCGGCGCTTGTATCCGCGCTGTACCGTGAAAAAACCGTCTGGGTTTTTTTGGTGTGCGCGGCGGTTTTTTTCTGCATAGGAAGACTTTTGGGGCGGAAGAAGCCGAAAAACACGGTATTTTACGCCCGCGAGGGATTTACCGCCGTGGCTCTGTGCTGGATTGCCATAAGCGTTATTTCCGCGGTGCCGTTCATTGCCGGCGGTGCGATAACAAATCCGGTTGACGCCCTGTTCGAAACGGTCTCCGGATATACGACGACGGGGTCGAGCATACTTGAAAATGTTGAGGCTCTGTCGCGCGGAATGCTGTTCTGGCGCAGTTTTACCCACTGGATAGGCGGTATGGGGGTGCTTGTGTTCGTGCTTGCCATCCTGCCGTCCGCCGGGGGGCAGAACATGTATATTATGCAGGCGGAGAGCCCCGGGCCCGATGTGGGAAAACTGCTGCCGAACCTGAAGAAAACCGCTATCGTTCTGTATCTGATATACGCCGGCCTTACCGGGTTGGAGTTCGCTCTGCTTGCTTTCGGAAATATGCCGCTGTTCGACGCTTTGTGCGTTACATTCGGCACTGCCGGAACCGGCGGGTTCGGCGTATTGAACGACAGTTGCGCCTCGTACTCGAATTACGAAAAAATCGTAATCACCGTATTTATGGCGCTGTTCGGGGTGAATTTCAACTTTTATTTCCTGCTTTTGAGCCGTAAGATAAAAGAAGCTTTTAATTCGGCGGAAGTTAAGGTTTATTTCGCGATCATGCTTTCGTCGATTGCCCTGATAACATTCGGACTTTGGCGGTCAACCGGCGGATTCCGCCTTCTCGACGCCGCGTTCCAGACCTCCTCGATTATGACCACCACGGGATTCACCACCGTAAATTACGACGGCTGGCCGCTTTTTACGCGGGTGATACTCGTCGCGCTTATGTTTGTCGGCGCCTGCGCCGGAAGTACGGGCGGGGGAATAAAAATTTCGCGCCTTATCATTTACGCGAAAGTCGTAAAACGCGAATTTTCCCGTATGCTGCATCCGAGACGCGTGAAAGTCATCACGATCGACGGCAAGCCGGTCAACACCAAAATAATAAACACCTCGCTGTGTTTCTTCGTGTCTTATGTCGCGGTGTTTGCGCTTTCCGTGCTGCTTGTTTCAATCGACGCGGGAAATTTCGAAACCGCATTCACATCAGTCGCCGCAACATTAAACAACATAGGCCCCGGGCTCGGGGCGGTTGGGCCGGCCGGGAATTTCGCTGGTTTTTCGGCGTTCTCGAAAATTGTTTTGATATTCGATATGCTTGCGGGCAGGCTCGAAATTTTCCCGCTGTTGCTTACATTCATTCCGGCGTCATGGAGAAACTGAAAAGATGTTCCGTCGCGCGGCGCCGTCACGGATTGCGCTTTCCGGGGGAGATTGCGGTATGAAAGAAATAAACTGTGCCGAAATAGCCGGGGCTGTCGCCTCGCTTTGCGTAAAAGCAAACAAGCTTCTGCCCGGCGATGTAACCGGCGCCATACTCGCCGCGCGTGACAGGGAAACCGCCGATTTGCCGCATTCGGTGCTTTCGGTAATCGCGGACAATATCTCTGCGGCGGGGGAATGCGATCTCCCGATATGCCAGGATACCGGAATGGCGGTAGTGTTTTTGGAAGTGGGGCAGGATGTTCATATAGTCGGCGGTTCGCTGACCGACGCCGTGAACGAGGGTGTGCGCAAAGGCTACCGTGACGGATATTTGCGGCTTTCGGTTGTGGGCGACCCGCTTCGCCGCGTAAATACCGGAGATAACACCCCGGCAGTCATTCATACCGAAATCGTTCCCGGCGATCGGCTTAAAATAACCGTTTGCCCAAAAGGATTCGGGAGCGAAAACATGAGTTCGGTTTGTATGCTGTTGCCGTCGGCGGGAGAAGACGGCGTGGTTTCCGCCGTGATCGATGTCGTAAAAAAAGCCGGCGGCAATCCGTGCCCGCCCGTGATTGTGGGCGTGGGAATAGGCGGCGACTTTGAATTGTGCGCAATGCTGGCAAAAAAAGCGCTCTGCCGCCCGATCGACATACGCAACGCCGATCCGTATTACGCCGGGCTCGAGAACAGACTGCTCACCGAGATCAACGCCACCGGGATAGGGCCGCAGGGATTCGGAGGCGAAACCACGGCTCTCGGCGTAAATATCGAATGGACCGGTACTCACATAGCCGGCCTGCCGGTCGGAGTAAATATCGGCTGCCATGTAAACCGCCACGCCTCCGCCGTATTGTAAAAGCGGCGCCTTAAAATGCGCATTCCCACATTTGCCGTATATCCCGGCGCGGTTTTTGCTCCGCCGCGGTAAATCCGGGAGCGCGTTCGCCTTTACCCGAAGCGCACGCCGCGGCCGTGTGCTTGGCGGTGTTGCCTTAAAAAATTCTTGACTTTACAGCCCCGATATGCTAATTTTTTGGAAGATCGGCGAGATACAGCCCCGCCGCGGGAATCGGTGAAAGAAGTTTCGCTATGCAGCTTATGTATCTTGAAATGGCGACGCGGCGGAAATAAAGGTCGTTTTCGACACCGGGACGGGCAGGGCGAAGGTCGTCTCAGCCGGGAACCCTCTGTTTGCCCTCGCGCCAAACGGAACCGACGCGAACAGGCTGTGCGGTTTGCACCCGCAGATTGCAAACGTCCCCGGGCATACGCTTATTCGCCCGCTGTCGGCGGTAAAATCAGAATGATATACATTCTGCCATAATAAAAGGTTGCCTGCGAGGTTCGGTACGTACACCGCCGCGCGACAAACAACGAAAGGAGCTTTTTTATGTACGGACAGATAAACTTTGATACCATCCGCTCGTTCGCCTACACGAACGCCCACCTTGTGGAGCACCCGAAAGCCATGGTGATCGAGTTCCCCGGGCTGAATACTACCGGGATGACTACGCACGACAGCCGCGATGCCGTCGCCTTTGCGGAGCGTGGGGTATTATACGTCTTCTGTTATACCAACCCCTGGGCGTGGATGAACCCGCAGACCGTGGCGCTTTGCGACGAGATTGAAGACGTGCTTTTCGCGCACTACCGACTCCCCGACGATTTTCCCGTAGTGGCGGCGGGCGGAAGCATGGGAGGACAACAGGCCCTCATTTTCACGTTGCGCTCAAAGCGCACTCCCATAGGATGCGTCGCCAACTGCCCCGTCTGCGATATGATCTATCATGTGACCGAACGCCCCGACCTGCCTCGCACGATTTATACCGCGGTTGCCGCGATGCCGGGGACGTTCGACGAGGCGGTGCGCTCTATTTCCCCCATTCACGTGGCGGAGGAGATGCCCAAAATCCCCTACCGCATATTCCACTCGGATGCCGACCGCGCCGTCGCTTTAGAACATCACTCCGTCCCGTTTACGGAAAAGATGCGCTCGTTGGGCGCGGACATCGAACTTCATGTTATCCATGGGAGCGGTCACGGGGATCTGGGCGCCGAGGGCGGCTACAAATATTTTAAAGCGAAACTGGATCTCGCCCTTGGCAGGTAGGATAAAGGCGCATCTCTTATTATCGGTGTCGATTTTCTTGACTGCAGTATTGATTGGAATAACGGCGTTCATATTCCGATGATGCGCCGAAAAGAAGCAAGGGAAATACAGATTGAAAGCGCAATCTTCCGATTACGGAAGATGAAACTTCCGGCAAGGTTGCTTTTGAGAAAGGCGTCATGACAGGGACAGTTAAGGAATAAAAAAGCCATAAAGCATAAAGAAAGGATACTGACTATGACGTACAATATTCTGGAATTCGGCGCTAAAGTTAGCGATTCTCTGCAGACGGATGCCATTCAGGCGGCTATTGACGCCTGTTTTCAAAACGGCGGCGGCGAGGTGGTCATCCCGGCCGGCATTTTCCGCACCGGAGGTTTGCTTCTGCGTTCTCATGTGACGTTGCATCTGCTTTCCGGCGCCATGTTGGAGGGCAGTGAGGATTGGCGTGATTATGACGCTCTGGAACGGAACGCTTTAGAGGCGGAAACTTTACAGCAGACTGATGATGAAATCAAAGGCGCGGCCAATATGCATTCTCAATGGCAGCATGCTCTGATTCGCGCGGTACGTGCCACCGACGTCGCGATTATCGGCGAGCCGTATTCCTGGATTGACGGGCGCAACTGTTTTGACCCCGGCGGAGAGGAAAATTACCGTGGGCCGCACGGCATCAATATGTGGGACTGTGAAAACATCACGCTGCGTGGATATACAATTCGCAATACCGGAAACTGGGCGCATGCACTTTTCCGCTGCAGGAACATTGACATTGAAAATATTGTTGTTTACGGCGGGCACGACGGAGTGGATATTTTTCTTTCACAAAACGCCCGCATTGCCAACTGTCACATCTACACGGGGGATGACTGTGTCGCCGGCTTCGGCAACGAAGATGTGACGGTGCGCGACTGTGTGCTCCATTCCGGCTGTTCGGTAATCCGTATTGCCGCAAGGAATATGCTTGTTGAACGCTGCACCAGTGCCGCCCCGGAATTTGCTTTTCGCGGCACAATGAGCGCAGAGCGAAAGGCCAAAGGGGCACTGACCGTCGAATCCGACCGGCACAGGACGATCACCGCTTTTCTGTATTATTGTGACGGGCGCTTTGGCGATCTGAGTTTTCCGCAGCCGGGCAATATCGTCATCCGCGACTGCGTTTTCGGGGAATGTGAGGAACTCTTCAATATGGATTTCGGCAGACATCAATGGTGTTGTCACAGACCGCTGGAATCCATCATATTTGAGAACTGTACGCTGACCGGCGCGGTTTTGCCGATTTATATCCATGGCGGAGAGGAGATACCCGTTACTTTTACAATGAAAAACGTGGAAATTTCACCTGCTGCCGGACATGAAACCGACTGTGTCATGGACGCCGAAAACTTCATGGCGCTGAATTTTGAAAATGTACATTTGAAAGGATATTGTCACCCCCGCATTATCATTCGCTCCGAGGGAACAGTCAAAAGCAGGACAACAACACCTTTTGCCATTGAGAAAGGGGAACCCGGAATGTCCGAAGTTCACGGACATTGACGCAAAGG
>CAZRRV010000023.1:12766-25130 GCA_964602735.1 uncultured Eubacteriales bacterium | reverse complement strand
GCGGTTCCCTCTTGAAAATCTCAAAAGATTATGGTAAACTGTTTTTGAATGATTATGTTCGGCAAAAACGGGGATTGCGCTTTTTTATATCCGATCACGGGTTTTTGAGCGGCTCCGCGGTGCCGGCGGAAAGGGCAGCGGGATGAGCAGGGCAAAAGCGGCTTACGGCAACGACAGTATTTCATCGCTTAAAGGGGCGGAACGCGTCCGACTGCGTCCGGGGGTCATTTTCGGATCCGACGGGCTCGAGGGATGCGAACATTCCGTCTTCGAGATCATTTCAAACTCTATCGACGAGGCTCGGGAAGGTTACGGCAAAGAGATCATCGTAACACGGTTCTCCGACGGATCCGTGGAAGTGCGCGATTTCGGGCGCGGAATACCGGTCGATTACAATGAAAAAGAGAAAAAATACAACTGGGAATTACTCTTCTGCGAGATGTATGCCGGCGGCAAATACGGCACGAACGGCGAAAATTACGAATTTTCGCTGGGGCTTAACGGCCTCGGCCTTTGCGCGACGCAGTATGCCTCGCGGTATATGGATGTTGAGATAAAGCGCGACGGTTACAGATACAGCCTGCATTTCGAGCGCGGCGAAAACAAGGGCGGCCTTAAAAGGGAGGAATATTCGGGGCGCGATACCGGCACCGTAATGCGCTGGCTGCCCGACCGCGAGGTGTTCACCGAAACCGACATTCCGCTTGAATATTATCTCGATCTCCTGAAGCGGCAGGCCGTGGTAAACGACGGACTTAAGTTCCTGCTTAAAGACGAGGAAAACGGCGGGTTCAAAACCTACGAATTTTGCTATCCGGGCGGCATAAGCGATTATCTCAACGAAATAGCGGGAGACGGCGCGCTGACTCCCGTGCAAAGCTGGAGCGGTGAGGCCAGGGGACGCGACCGCGACGATAAACCGGAATATCTGGTTAAAATGAATGTGGCGCTTTCGTTCTCAAATCAGACGCGGCTTAAAGAATATTATCACAATTCAAGCTGGCTGGAACACGGGGGCGCGCCTGACAAAGCCGCGAGAAGCGCCCTCGTTTCGGGAATCGATGCGTATTTAAGGCAGAATTCAAAATACGCGAAGGGGGAAAGCCGAATTACATTTCAGGATGTCGAGGAATGTCTTGTCCTGTGCATTTCGTCGTTTTCGACGGTAACGTCTTACGAAAATCAAACCAAGAAAAGCATCACCAATAAATTCATTCAGGAGGCGCTTACCGATTTCCTGCGCCGCAAACTGGAGATTTATTTCATCGAAAACCGCGCCGACGCCGAGAAAATAGCCGAACAGGTGCTTATAAACAAGCGGAGCCGCGAGCGTTCGGAGCGCGAAAGGCTCAATGTAAAAAAAATTCTGTCCGCCGGGAGCGATCCGCTAAACAAAATTCAGAAATTTGTCGATTGCCGGAGCCGCGATGTAAGCCGGAGGGAACTGTTCATAGTAGAAGGCGATTCCGCGTTGGGATCGGTAAAACTGGCGCGCTCGGCTGAATTTCAGGCAATCATTCCCGTCCGGGGTAAAATACTCAACTGCCTGAAAGCCGAGTACGGCAAGATATTCAAGAACGAAATCATTACCGATTTAATAAAAGTCCTGGGCTGCGGAGTGGAAACGGGGTCGAAGGCTTCGTCGGGCATTGCCGCGTTCAGCATTGATAATCTGCGGTGGAACAAGATAATTCTCTGCACCGACGCCGATGTTGACGGGTTCCAGATACGCACGCTCATTTTAACGATGTTTTACAGGCTCTGCCCCACGCTTATTAACGAGGGAAAGGTTTATATCGCCGAAACCCCGTTGTACGAGATCACCGCAGAGGGAAGAACATATTTCGCCTATGACGATTATGAGAAAAAGGAAATTTTAAGCAAAATAGGAAACCGCAAAGCGACGATACAGCGTTCAAAAGGACTGGGCGAAAATCAGCCGGATATGATGAATTTAACCACCATGAACCCCGAAACGCGCAGACTGATACGGGTGCTGCCCGAGGACGCGGAGCGCACGGCGGAAATGTTCGACTTACTGCTCGGGGATAATCTTCAGGGGCGGAAAGACTATATCGCGGAAAACGGCAACAGATACCTTGAAGAAGTGGATTTAAGCTGAGAGGAGTCAAAAAAGCTTGGCAAAAAAACAGAAAGAACCGGCGAAACGGCGCCCGGCGCCCGACGCTTACATAGCCGGCGCGGGGATAACGGTCGATCAGCCGATAACCGAAACCCTCGAAAAAAATTATATGCCTTACGCGATGAGCGTTATACTTTCGCGCGCCATACCGGAAATCGACGGGTTTAAGCCATCGCACCGCAAACTGCTTTACACAATGTACAAGATGGGGCTGCTTACCGGGCAGCGACAGAAATCGGCGAATATCGTAGGGCGCACGATGCAGTTGAACCCGCACGGCGACGCGGCGATTTACGAAACCATGGTTCGCCTTTCGGAGGGCAACGGTGCTCTGCTTCACCCGTACATAGAATCCAAGGGGAATTTCGGCAAGGCTTACTCCCGCGATATGGCTTATGCCGCCTCGCGCTATACCGAGGCCAAACTCGCCCCGATAGCGGAGGAACTGTTCCGCGATATCGACAGAGATACGGTCGACTTTACCGACAATTACGACGCGACCATGAAAGAGCCGGTGCTGCTCCCCGTAACATTCCCTTCGGTTCTCGTAAACGCCAACACGGGCATCGCCGTCGGAATGGCAAGCGCGGTCTGCCCATTTAACCTTGAAGAGGTATGCCGTACCGCGATAAACTATCTGCACGACGAAAACTGCGAAATTGCCGATACGCTGCCGGCCCCCGATTTCCCGGGAGGTGGGCGGCTGCTTTACGACCGCGCGGAAATCGAAAAAATATACGAAACCGGGCGCGGCAGCGTAAAGATCCGTTCGGCCTGGTCATACGACGAAAAGGCCCGGTGTATCGATATAACCGAAATTCCTCCCACCGCCACCGTAGAGGCGATAATCGAAAAAGTCATCGATTTGTGCAAAGAAAAACGGATAACCGAAATTTCCGATATACGCGACGAGACGGATTTGAACGGACTGAAAATAACAATCGATCTGCGGCGCGGAACCGACCCGGAGCGGCTTATGGCCAAACTTTTCCGGCTGACCCCGCTGGAGGATTCTTACGCGTGCAATTTCAATATTCTGGTAGGGGGCGCGCCCGTTGTGCTCGGAGTGCGCGGGATTCTGGAAGAGTGGACGGCTTTCAGAACCGAATGCGTCCGGCGCCGCTTATGCTACGACTGCGACAGGGCGAAAGAACGCCTGCATCTGTTGCGGGGGCTTTCGAAAATTCTGCTCGATATCGACCGCGCGATAAAAATAATCCGCGAAACCGCCGAAGAAAAAGAAGTTATACCCAATTTGATGATAGGGTTCGGCATCGACGAAACACAGGCGGAATTTGTCGCCGAGATTAAGCTGCGCCACCTGAACCGGGAGTATATTCTCAAAAGGCTGGCGGATGTCGAATCGCTGGAAAAAGAGGTTGCCGACCTCGAAGCCGCGCTGAGCTCGAAAAAAAGAATTTACGGTATTATCGAGCGCGAACTTGAGGAGGTTATAAAGCGGTACAGGCAGCCGAGACGCACAAAGCTTATTAAGCGTGACACCGCCGGCACCGTGTTTACGGAAGAGATAGCCGACTACCCCGTTACGCTGTTCTTTACGAAAGACGGATATTTTAAGAAGATAACGCCGCAGTCGTTAAGGCAGAGCGGGGAACAGAAAATAAAAGAAGGCGACAGCATAATTTCGACCGTCGAATCGTCTAACGCCGCGGAGCTTTTGTTCTTTACGAATCTGCACCGTGTGTACAAAGCGAAAGCGAGCGATTTCGACGATACCAAAGCGAGTGTTCTGGGCGATTATGTTCCCGGCAAACTGCACATGGACGAGGGCGAAACCGCCGTTGCCATGTCCGCCGCCGGCGATTATTCCGGATTCCTGCTGTTTGTATTCGCGAACGGGCGAATCGCGAAGGTGCCGCTGTCTTCTTACATAACAAAAACCAACCGAAAAAAACTTATTTCGGCGTATTGCGATAAATTCCCGCTTTGCGATGTTCTGACGCTGGAAACCGACAGCGACGTTCTTATCCGCTCCACCGGGGGCAGAATGCTGCTGTTCAATACCTCCGCGCTTCAGCCGAAAGCGGCGAAAGACACACAGGGCGTCGCCGTAATGACGCAAAAGCGCGGTCAGACCGTGAGCGGGGTCTCCGTTTACCGCGAGGGTATGCTTAAAAAACCCGGGCGTTACCGCGCCCGCACGCTTCCCGCGTCGGGGAGTCTTCCGACGGCGGAGGAACAGGGCGATCAGATATCATTGCTTTGAGTCGAAGTGATAAAAATGCGTGATAAAGCGGAAAAGAAAAGCCGGCGCGGGCGAAGGATAACGGCGCGAAGACGGGTATGGTTCGTTTTGATGATAGCGCTCACTTTTTTCGGTATGATATACGGAAAGACGAGGCTAAGGCGCAGCGTGGTCATCGAGGCGGGCGGCGAACCGCCGACATTATCCGATTTCCTCCTGTGGGATTACCGGGATGTGAAAATGGTTTCGGGGCTCAGCGGCGTAGATACTCATAAGATCGGCAAATATCCGGTAACAATAGCGATTTCCGGCAGAGAATATTTTTCGACGCTTACAGTCGCCGATACCGTGCGCCCCAGGGTAACGGCGGACAGTGAGGCAACGGTATTTACCACGGGAAAGGTAAAACCCGCCGATTTATTGCAAAGCGTCGAAGACGCGACGAAGGTCACGGTAAAATACGCGTCGGAACCCGATTTTAAGAACGTGGGAGAAACGCATGTAAAACTGCTGGTGATTGACGAGGGGAATAACATTACGAAGGTTACGGTTCCCGTTAAGGTCGTAAACGACAGCACCCCGCCGAAAATATCGGGAGTGCGGGAAATAACAATGCATGCCGGAGGTTCCGTTTCATACAAACAGGGCGTAACGGCAACCGACGATTACGATAAAAACCCCGTGCTTACGGTCGATACCGGCGGAGTGGACATTTACACCGTAGGCGATTACACGGTAAAATATACCGCCGAAGACGCCGCCGGGAACAAAGCCGAGGCGACGGCGGCCGTGCATGTTAAACCCGCCGGCGCCGAATACGCGACCGAGGATCTTGTGAACCGACTTGCCGACCGCGTTCTGTCGCAGATAATAACCCCCGGTATGTCGCAGTACGAAAAAGCCCGGGCTATTCTGGTTTGGGTCAAGTCAAATGTTTACGACACGGGCTCCTCCCCTCACGACAGCGAGGTTAAGGGCGCCTATCGCGGGCTTTACGAGAAGAAGGGCGACTGTTACGCCTTTACGATGGCGGCAAGGTATCTTCTTACGCGCGTAGGTATACAGAACATGGTTGTATACACAACGGCGGCGACCGAAAACTGGGTGAGCAAACACTGCTGGAATATAATCAATATAGGCGAGGGCTGGTACCATTACGATACGTTTTACGGGCTTGATACATTTTATGTTACCGATGAATTTATAAAGAAACGGCGGTTTGAATATCAATACGACGCGTCGAAATATCCCGATATCCGATAAAAACCGTGAAGGATTGTTTTGCGCGTGTTGACAAAACGGCGCGGGTGTATATAATAATTTAATGAGATAACCGCGGGGGCGCCTCGTATATTTACCGTGCGCCCCGTAATATCGCGATAACAGGGGCAGACGGTGCGCCGTGAAAATTCACCCGCGCGGTTACGCGGAGTTGCCCGCAACCGGGGGCGGCTACCGGGAAGATCGGAAAATACGGCGGATTCGGCATACGAACGGCTTTCATGTACGGAAATTCACCGCCGGCACCGGCGCGAAAATCCCGCCGTTACGGCAGGCCGGATTACCCGGCGACAGTATTGGAGCAAACCATGGCGAAAAAGATCCTCGGCGTTATCGGCGGTATGGGGCCCGCCGCGAGCGCTCTGTTTATGCAGATGGTGGTGGAAAGGACCGAAGCGGACCGCGACTGCCGGCATATTGAAACCTATATGTTAAGCTGCCCCGCAATCCCCGACAGGACACGCTATATTCTCGGGGAGAGCGACGAAAATCCCGTGCCGTATATAGTCGGCGCCGGAAAAAAACTCGCGGCGCTCGGGGCCGACATTATAGCGGTGCCGTGTATTACCGCCAACGCGTTTTACGGTACGCTGTCGGAGGAAATTCCCGTCCCCGTCATCAACGCCGTGGATGAGACGGCGAAGTATCTGGCGGATTCCGGCGTGAAATCGGCGGGCGTTCTGGCTACCGAGGGCGCCGTTCAAAGCGGCGTTTTCGACAGGGCTTTTTCAAAGGCGGGGATAAGGCTTTCAATCCCGGACGATGCAGGGCGGCGCGAGGTAATGCGGCTTATATACGGCAACGTGAAAGCGGGGGAGCCTCCCGACGGGAAAGGGCTCGAACGCGCCGCTCATAGCCTTCTTGAAAAAGGCGCCGAGTGCGTCGTTTTGGGGTGTACGGAACTTTCGGTTATACGGAGAAGCGCGAATATCCGGGGCGGGTTCCTGGACGTTCTGGAGGTTCTGGCGAATACGGCCGTATCGTATTGCGGCGAGCTGAAAAGCGAATACGGACGGCTGATATATTAAGAGGGAAAAGACCCGATGCAAACGAATGTTTTAACGTATCTTGACGACATCGTAAAGAAAGTGCCGGATAAAGTCGCGTTCGCGGACGGCGACGAAAGCTACACTTTTGAAAAGGTTTACCGTGAAAGCCGGGCCGTGGGAACGGCGCTGGCAAAGGCGGGTCTGTCGCGCGAGCCGGTGGCCGTCTTTACGGAAAAGCACCCGAAAACCGTAGTCGCTTTTCTGGGAGTGATAACGGCCGGATGCTTTTATGTCCCGATCGACTCCGATATGCCGCAGACCCGCGTGAACTTAATACTCGGCAACTGCCGCGCCCGGGCGATAATATGCGACCGCGCGACCGAACAAAAGGCCTATAGCCTCGGCTTCGGCGGGAAAATAATGATGTACGATACTGTCGCGGCCGCTGTGGAAGACGGCGAAATTCTTGCCGGCATTCGCGACAGGGCGCTGGATATCGACCCGGTGTATATTGTATTTACCTCCGGCTCCACCGGCGTCCCGAAAGGCGTTACGGCATGCCACCGTTCGGTTATCGATTACATCGAACAGTTGAGCGATGTTTTGGAATTCGATGAAAATACCGTTTTTGCGAATCAGGCCCCGCTGTATTTCGACTCCTGCCTGAAAGAAATTTTTCCGACGCTGAAATTCGGAGCGACAACCTATTTCGTCCCCCGCAGTCTGTTTATGTTCCCCGTAAAACTGATTGAATATTTGAACGAACACAGGATAAACACGATCTGCTGGGTAGTATCCGCTCTCACGATGATTTCATCCCTCGGCGCTTTTAATATCTTAAAGCCGAAGTATCTTAAGACCGTCGCTTTCGGGGGAGAGGTTTTCCCGTCAAAACAGTTTAAGATCTGGCGCGACGCTCTTCCGAACGCGACTTTTACGAATCTGTACGGCCCCACCGAGGGCACCGGAATGTGCTGCTATTACCGTGTCGGGCGCGAACTCTCCGACGGTGAAGCCGTCCCTGTCGGACGACCTTTCGGAAATACCGAAATACTGCTTGTCAACGAGCGCGGGGAGGCCGCCGAGGAAGGCGAAATATACATCAGAGGCGCAGGCGTTACTCTCGGCTATTACAACGACCCGGAGCGCACTGCCGCCGCGTATGTGCAGAACCCTCTTAACAAAGCCTATCCTGAAACGGTCTACCGCACCGGCGATTTGGGACGGTACAACGAATACGGGGAGCTTGTGTTCGTTTCGCGGCGCGACAGCCAGATAAAGCACATGGGGCACCGTATCGAACTCGGCGAAATCGAGGCTAACGCGGCGGCGGCGGACGGCGTGGCACTCTGCGCCTGCGTATATAACGGAGACTCGGATAAAATCACGCTTTATTATTCCGGCTCGGCTCCGCCGGCGGAGGTTAAAACGTTTTTGCGCGGAAGGCTCCCGCGGTATATGCTCCCGGGGGCGGTAAAAAAGCTCGCCGTGATGCCGCTTACCGCCAACGGGAAAATCGATCGCGCGCTTTTGAAACGGAAATGCGGAGATGAGGAAAATGGATGAAATAAGGAACGCCGTCGTCGAAATTTTGAAAGACCTGCACCCCGAGATCGACATCGAAAACTGCACGACTCTTATTGACGATAAAATTATCGATTCTTTCGATATAGTTTCGATAATTTCCGAAATCGGCGACGCGTGGGATGTTTCCGTGCCGGCGGATAAAATTGTTCCCGAAAATTTCAATTCGGCCGACGCAATCGCGGAACTTGTCGCAAATCTGATCGACGGGGATTAGCCGGTGAGCTTTACTTCTTACGCTTTCCTGCTCTTTTCGGCGGCGGTTTTTCTTCTGTATTATATTCTTCCGAAAAGCGCGCAGTGGCCGCTTCTGCTGGCGGCAAGTTATATTTTCTACGCCTGTTCCGGCCCGCTGAATCTGTGCTACATACTGTTCTCGACGGCGGCGACGTATTTAACGGCGCGGCGAACCGGAACGTTGCGGGAAAAGAGCGATGAATATATAGCCGAACACAGGGATACCATGAGCCGCGATGAGCGGAAAGCCTTCCGCGAGGCGGGAAAACGCAAAATGCGCGGGCTTCTGATTATAAGCCTTATCGCGAATCTGGGAATGCTGGCGGCGGTTAAATATCTCGATTTTGCCATTGCCAATATAAACCGTCTGCTTTCGCTTTTCGGCGGGCCGGAACTCTCGTTTTTGAACATAGCGCTGCCGATGGGCATCTCGTTTTATGTGTTTAAGTCGGTAGGCTATTCGATCGACATTTACCGCGGCAAATACAAAGCCGAAAACAATTTTTTCAAATTCGCGCTGTTCGTTTCGTTTTTCCCTCAACTGATCCAGGGACCTATCAGCCGGTACGACGATCTGTCGGAATCGCTGTTCGCGCCTCATCAATTCGACCGCCGCGCCGTATCGTTCGGCCTTCAGCGCGTGCTGTGGGGATTCTTCAAAAAACTGGTGATAGCCGACCGGCTCGCGGCGCCGCTGTCGCTCATGTTCGGCAACCCCGCACAGTGGAGCGGGGGCTGGGCGTTTGTCGGAATGATACTTTACGCGCTGCGCCTTTACGCCGATTTTACCGGCGGCATCGATATAACGATAGGTATCTCCGAGGCGATGGGCATACGGGTGACGGAAAATTTTATCCGCCCGTATTTCTCAAAAAGCATCAAGGAATACTGGCGGCGCTGGCATATCACCATGGGAACATGGTTCACCGATTATATATTTTATCCACTCTCGGTAAGCCGCCCGATGCTTAAACTCTCGAAATTCGCGCGGAACAAATTGGGGAAAAAGGCGGGCAAACGGCTGCCTGTTTATATTTCATGTATCGCGGTATGGCTTGCCACGGGACTGTGGCACGGCGCCGGCTGGAATTTTATCATGTGGGGGCTGTGCAACTGCGCCGTTATTTTAATCTCGGAAGAACTGGAGCCGCTGTACCGCCGGTTCCGCGGCAGATTTAAGGTAAAGGATTCTTTCCCGTGGAAATGTTTTTCCGTAATACGGACATTTTTGCTTATGAGCTGCATACGGATGTTCGACTGTTACGGAAATGTACCGCTGACATTCCGTATGTTCGGCAGTATGTTCAATCTGCCGGCATGGAAAGAGCTTTTCGGCGGGAAAGCGGCTCTGCTGGGGCTTACCGCGGGAGACGTCGCAATTCTGCTTTGCGGTGTGGCGCTGCTTATGGCGGTGAGTCTGTTACAGAGGAAACGCGGCGTGCGCGAACGGCTGTCACGCGCGCCGTACCCGTGCCGGTTCGCGGTGATATTCGGGCTTTTCATCGCGGTTGTGATTTTCGGCGAATACGGGATAGGGTTCGATGCGAATCAGTTCATTTACAATCGGTTTTAGAAACGGGGCGGCCTGTTGAAATCAAACGGAAAAGCGGCAACGGCGGTGAGAACTCTGGTCTCGCTTGTACTCGCCATGGGAGTTTTATGGTCTTTGCAGCGGTTGCTTATGCCGAAATATATGACCGGGATCACCGAGGGAGCCATGGTGGCGGAATATTACGGCGAACGCAAGGATCACGACGTTATAATGATAGGCGACTGCGAACTTTACGAAAATTTTTCGCCCGCCGTTTTATGGAGAGAGTACGGCATCAACAGCTATATCCGGGGATCGGCGCAGCAGCTTATATGGCAGTCGTATTATTTTGCCGAGGAAACATTCAGGTACGAAAAGCCGAAAGCGCTTGTGTTTAACGTTCTCGCGATGCAGTATGACGAGCCGCAGAAAGAAAGCTACAACCGTATGACTCTCGACGGCATGAAGTGGTCGCCGTCGAAAATCAAAAGCATAAACGCCTCGATGACGGAAGGCGAGAGTTTTATTGATTATCTGTTCCCGATTCTACGGTACCACAGCCGCTGGAACGAGCTTACCCGGGACGATTTCACTTATTTTTTCGGGAAAAAGACGGTTACTCACAACGGATATTATATGCGGGTTGATACCCGCCCCGCGAAAGATATACCGGGCGGGCCGGTACTCGCGGACTACGATTTCGGAGAGAACGCGTACCGTTATCTTGATATGCTTACCGCGCTGTGCGAAGAAAACGGCGTCGAGCTCATCCTCGTTAAAGCACCGAGCCTGTATCCCTACTGGTACCCGGAGTGGGACGACCAAATCAGGCGGTACGCGGCCTCGCATAATCTGCGCTATTACAATTTTCTGGAAAACATCGACGAAATCGGTCTCGATTTCAACACCGATACCTACGATGCCGGGCTGCACCTGAACCTTTCGGGAGCGGAAAAACTCACGCGCTATTTCGGGAAAATACTTGCGAACGATTGCGGCATTAAAAGCCGCAGAGGAGAAAGCGCGCTTGAAAAAGAATGGGAAGACAAACTCCGCAGGTACGACGGCGACATAGCCGCCCGGCGGGCGGAACTGCGGGCATAATCGGGGAAGAGGAGAATTTCTTATGAAAAAAATTCCGCGGATTTTTTTATCGCTTTTTATTTGCGCGGGCTGTCTTGTATGCGCGGGGTGCGGCGGAAAACCCGCGGAGGATGTAAACCCGTCATCCGCCGACCCGGCCGGCTATGTATTCAACGCGAAGGGGACGGATATCCGTATAAACGCGGATATGGCCACGATTTCGGAAAAACTCGGCGAGCCGCTGTCTTATTTTGAGGATCCGAGCTGCGCCGCCGAGGGAACTGCCAAAATTTACACATATCCCGGGTTCGTAATAACCACCGTGCCCGACGGCGACACCGACCGTGTGAATCTTATCGAGCTTAAAGACGACACCGTTTCAACCGCGGAGGGCGCCGACCTTTCGTCGACCCGCGACGATATAATACGGATCTACGGAGACGGATTTGAAGAGACAGACGGTCAGATTGCCTTTGAAAAAGGCGGAATGCGGCTCTGCTTTATTTTCCGCGACGGGCTTTTGGCGTCGATACAGTACCGAGCCGCCGGTTAGCGCGGTTTTATACATTCGGGCGGGATCGCGCTTCTTCCGGCGGCACCGATGTGAAACGGTCGAAACACGGCGACGAAGATGATTTTGCCGCCGTGTTATAATGCACAATATTTCCCGTTTGTGACCGCCGTTATGGTTAAGTAATAAAAAGCGGCACGGTTATATTGTGCGTATATGACAATATTTCGTGCTCGTTTTTTTGCACTTTTTTAATCATCAACAAAAATTCACCCCGATAATTGTTTCTATTGACTGTAAAAAAATTCGTGATATAATATAATGGCAATGTGAATTGCGCAACAGGCCGCCGCGGCAGGCGACCGGATTCTTAAGGAGAGATATTATGTTTGTAAGAGATGTCACTGTACAGAATCAAGTCGGTTTGCACGCGCGCCCCGCTACCTTTTTTATCCAGAAAGCGAACGAATACAAGTCTTCCATATGGGTCGAAAAGGAAGACAGACGGGTAAACGCCAAAAGTCTTTTGGGAGTGCTTTCGCTCGGTATCGTAGGCGGCACAACAATTAAAATCATAGCCGACGGGTCAGACGAAGAGAATGCCGTTAAAGGTCTGATCGACCTTGTTTCGACTTCGTTTACCGAATAAAACCGTATAACCGGCATTACGGCAGGTATTCAAAAAAAGGATTGGGCGCTTTTCCGGCGTGCAATCCTTTTTTTCGTTATATAACCCGGTAAATAACGATCCGCCGGGGCAACGCCCCGCCGCGGCCGCCCGACGGCATTTTCCCGTTAT
>CAZRRV010000023.1:0-12666 GCA_964602735.1 uncultured Eubacteriales bacterium | reverse complement strand
CCGAATCCGAATGACAGTCTTTGTGCGGTTTTGCCTTAAAGATAACTTATTTTAATCCCTCCGCCGGCGGGGGAGGAAAGACGGATGTTCGTAAACTCCTCGCCCTCGTCGATCATCCTGTTTACGATCGGGTTTTCGACTTCTTTGCGAATAACGCGGCGCAAATCTCTGGCTCCGCGCCTGCCGTCGGTTTGCCCGGCGATATACCCGCAAACTTCGGCGCCGTATTCGAACGCGATCCCTCTTTCTTCAAACACCGGTTTCAGCTCGTCTAACATCAGGCCGGCAATACGCGCGAAATCTTCTTTCCCCAGCGGGTTAAACACGACAATATCGTCCACACGCCCCAGGAATTCCGGCCGCAAAAACTCTTCGAGAGATTTAACCGTTTTTTCTTTCCCGGCCTCGTTCGTCGTTTTCCCGAATCCCACGGGGTACCCGGCGTTTTCACTGCCGGCGTTAGTAGTCATAACGATAACGGTGTTTTCAAAATTTACCGTCCTGCCCTGCGCGTCGGTTATCCTGCCGTCGTCTAAAATCTGCAGGAGAATATTAAGCACATCCGGGTGAGCCTTTTCGATTTCATCAAACAGTATAACCGAATAGGGTTTGCGACGTACCTTTTCGGTAAGCTGCCCGGCGTCGTCGTAACCTATATATCCGGGAGGCGCCCCGATAAGTTTCGACACCGAATGTTTCTCCATAAATTCCGACATATCAAGCCTTATCATCGTTTCGGGCGACTGGAACAGCAGTTCCGACAGCACGCGGACCAGATGGGTTTTGCCTACGCCGGTGGGCCCCGCGAATATAAACGACGCCGGTCGCCGATGAGTGGAAATCTGAATTGCGGAGCGCCGCACACCCGCGGCGACGGCTTCAACCGCGTCGTCCTGCCCTATAACTTTTTCTTTAAGCCGGTCGGAAAGATTTTTAAGCCGCTCCAAATCGGTCTCTTTGATTTTTACGGCGGGGATCCCGGTCCACAGTTCGATCACTTTCGCAAGGTCGTCGTTCGTAACCTCTCCCGCGGAAGCCGGGCTGTACAGGCTTTCGGCTTCTTTCCGGCAGCGGTCGAGTTCGGAGCGGACTTTCGCAAGCTGTTCGTAGTCGGTATTCGACGGATCGCTTTCCATATTTTCGGCATCGGCGCTTAATTCGGCAATGCGCTTGTTGACGGTATACAATCTGTCGATTGCCTTGTTGCGCAACGCCGCGCATGAACACGCTTCGTCGAGCAGGTCAATCGCCTTGTCGGGCAGATAACGGTCGGTTATATAACGCTCCGACAACCGCACAACCCGTGTTAAAACGGCGTCGGAAATTTTTACTCCGTGATAACCCTCGTAATATCCGCGAACACCCCTTAAAATTTTTATGCACTCTCCGACGGTCGGCTCCTCGATTACGACAGGTTGAAATCTGCGTTCGAGCGCGGCGTCTTTCTCAATATATTTGCGGTATTCGGCAAGGGTTGTCGCGCCGATAACCTGTATTTCCCCCCGCGAGAGAGCGGGCTTTAAGATATTCCCCGCACTCATCGAGCCCTCGGCGTCGCCCGCGCCGACCAATGTGTGGACTTCATCGATGAAAAGTATAATATTGCCCGCGCTTTTTACCTCTTCTATAAGCCCTTTAATACGGCTCTCGAACTGACCGCGGAACTGTGTCCCCGCGACCATGGCCGTTAAATCGAGAAGCTCTATTTCCTTGTCGCACAGGCGGGCGGGAGCGGTACCGTCGGCAATAGCGGTCGCCAGCCCCTCCGCGATAGCGGTTTTGCCTACGCCCGGCTCGCCTATTAAACACGGATTGTTCTTCTGCCGCCGGGAGAGAATTTGAATAACCCGTTCCAGTTCGGAATCGCGGCCTATAAGCCGATCCAGCTGCCCGTTTTTCGCGCGCTCGGTTAAATTCGTACAGTACTGATCCAAAAACTTTCTTTTCCTGTTTTTGTTCCGCGCCTTTTTTTCGGCTTTTTCGCCGGTTTGCCCAGCGCCGCGGTCTTCCTGCCGCCTGTCTCCGTCGGAGAAAATTTGATCGACGAACGGGAACGCGGGCGCGCCCCCCTGCGAGAAATCCCCGTCCCCGCCGTCTTCGATAACCGACATCGCGTCGCTGAACTGTTCGCTTATCTGTTCGATATCGTCGTCCGAAATGTTCATTTTATCGAGCATATCGGTAACGGGTTTTATGCCCAGTTCTTTTGCGCAGAGAATGCACAACCCCTGCGGATCTCCTCCGGGGTTGTTTATATCGGTCATAAATACAACCGCGGGGCGCTTTTTGCACCTGTAACAAAGTTTCATAATTTAACTCCCTGCCGTTACGGTGAAAAAAATTTCGCCATTCTTCCGAAAATGAACGATGACGCTATATTTTCTTCGGTAAATATTAAAAATCCCCGGCTTGTAAACGAAACAAGCACCGTTATAATATAACACAGAAAACAGCAGATTACAATCCCTTTAAGCGCACCCAAAGCACCGCCGAGCGCCCTGTTCGCGAAACCGATTACCGATCTTGAAAAAAGCCTGTTTACGAAACGGGCGATAAATCTTACCAAGAACAGCCCCCCGCCGAAC
Organism: uncultured Eubacteriales bacterium; assembly: GCA_964602735.1. GTDB lineage: Bacteria > Bacillota > Clostridia > Oscillospirales > Acutalibacteraceae > CAZRRV01. Next base: position 10,081 of record CAZRRV010000023.1, on the reverse strand, counting down.
ATCAGCACGGAGAACACGGCGTAAATAAACTCGGTCGCCGCCGGTTTCACAATTCCCCCGGTTACGGCTTTCGCTATCGACGCGTACCCCTCTTCCGCCCCCAATATTTCGCCTATGTCAATTCCCAGAAGCCGCGCGCCGCGTTTCGCGAAACCGGGCAACGCCGCTTCCGCCCTTTCCGCGGTATCGGCCTGCGCTTTTTCCAGCAGACTCTCGATTTTTTCGCTTGCCGGTTCGCTTATAAAAGTATCGAAAATCCTGTTCGAAAGCGGCTTCCCGAAAGAATGAACCGCCAGAAATATCAAAACAAACCCCGCCAGTTCAACGAGTGCATGAATAAAACCCCGCCGAGCCGAGCGGAAAACAAACACCAGTATTATCGCTACAACTATCAAATCCAAAATCCAGCTCATGGCAACCTCAATATCGGGGAGTATTCAAATTTTTGCCGCTTTCCGCTTATTCAAACTCCGGGAAAACCAGTTTTTTGCCGGTATACCCAACCGCTTTGTTTTTTACGGCGGCAATGCTTGTTGCCCCCGGAACCGAAGCTTTCGTATGATGGCGGTCTTTTATGCGATAGCAATGCAAATCGTCGTCCGAGAGAATATACACATTACTGTCGGATATCGAAAACGCGTCTACGGAACCCTTAAAATCGAAGTCCGTTACTTTTTCCCCCTTACGGTCGAAAATGCGGATCTTATTTTCGTAAACATTGGTTTTCCCGTTGCACACAAAACCGACATAGCCTTTGCGGGATACCGAATAAGCGGCGATTTTTTCATCGAAGCCCGTTTCTTTAACCGTTCCGTCTTTTGCGGAAACAAAATACGATTTATCGCTGCCCGCCGCTATGGCGAAATTGCCGGCCAAATGCTCCGACGCGTTAAGCACCGTATCGCCGTAAGACTTTTCGGAAATAACTTCGGAGCTTTTCGCGTCAATGCAGTAAACCGTCGACATAAACACTCCGCCCTGCGCCCGAAGAGTCGTCGCGGTGAGGTAGCGCCCGTTATCGCTTAAAGCCAGCGATGTTACATATTCTTTGGCAAAGTTGCGGCCGCCGAGCAATTTGCCGCGTTTTGAATAAATCTTTATCACCGAAAGATAATCGGTCGATTTATATGCCACGGCAACCGTACCGTCGCGGGCTGTCGCCGCCGTATACAGCGTTCCGTCAACGGTAAAACGGCGCACGCGCCGGCGGGCATTGTAAATGTCGCAGGTACTGCCGCCGCGGTCGTAAATCAGAGTTCTTGCCTCTCCGGCCGCCATTACGGGATCGGAAAACCCGTGCTGAACCGAAAGAACCGCGCCGCCTTTTTTATTAAACACTTCGTAGTGTGTGTCGGACAACAGCTCGATGCGGTTGTATCTGCCGCCGAGCTGTATCCCGTCGCGTCCGTCTACGGAATCGAGACCGCTGCCGTCGGCTCCGTGCAAAGCGAAAAAGTTCTGTATCGACTCCGGTATTCCCGTGGGGCTGGAAAGCTGCCATGCCACGATCGCGGCTATACCAACCGCGGCTACTGCGACAATTATTATACTCCGTACCAGACGGATACGCCGAACCGCCCGTCTGCCCGTCTTCCTTTTTTTCGTGCTCCCCCGTGCCGCCGGCTTTTCTTTCGCGGAGTATTCGTCCGCAGTCTCTCCGTTTGCCGTCGCGAAGGTGTCCGCCGTCCGCGCATGACCGCCCGTTCTCGGCTTTCTGCCCGTTTTTACCCGGTCGTTGCCGCGTCTTTTCCTAACTGCCATAATTGCCTCCCGATTGCAAATTTATTTTTATTTTTCTCCGTATGCGTTGCGGCGGGCGCCCGCGCGCCGCGAATGCGGCGGCGTGCGGGGCACGCGCGCGGCTGCGCCGCGCCGCGGGCGCCCGCCGCTCCTCAATAGTATACCCGGTTCAAATAAAGTCCCCGCGCGGGAGCGGTTTTACCCGCCGCCTCACGGTTCCCGCCCGCGATAATGGCCGGAATATCGCTCTCGCCGATCTTCCCGTCGGCGATTTCAAGCAGTGTGCCCGCCATTATGCGAACCATATTATACAAAAATCCGTTTCCCGTAACTTTTAACACCGCTTCGCCGTCGCGGGCTTCAAGCCTGCATTCGCCGAGCGTGCGAACCGCGCTGCCCGCCGACCCTCCCGCCGCGCAAAAAGCGGAAAAATCATGCGTACCCGTAAATTCAGCCGCCGCCCGGTTCATAACGTCAAGGTCGAACGGTCTGTCGCGGCGCAACGCGTATTTTTCGCGGAAAGGATCCCGCACGCGGGAAAAGTAGAATTTGTAAATATACTGTTTCGCTACGGCGCTGTATCTCGCGTGGAATGACCCGTCGGCATATCGGGCGTGAAGCGCCGATATATCGGGCGGAAGTTTGGAGTTTAAGCCGTTTACCAGATTTTCGGGCGGAATGCCAGAATCCGTATCGAAATGGAAGTAAAACGCGTTCGCGTGAACTCCGCTGTCGGTTCGGCTGCATCCGATTATGTCGCGGGCGCGGTTGCCGGTAAGATGCGACAGGGCGTCGCCTACCGTCTGCTGAACCGTAACCGCGTTGCGCTGGATTTGCCATCCGTGATAGCCGCTGCCGTCGAACCGCAGTTTAACTAAAATTCTTTTCATACGCGCTCCGTGGTTAAACCAAAATATTTACCGTTATCACGCACCCAAGAATTGCGGCGGAAAACAACGCCGAAACCGCGTCGCGTACTCCAATGTGCGCGGATTTGTATTTTGTGCGCCCGGCGGCGCCGTTGTAGCAGCGGCATTCCATCGCCTCGGCAAGTTCGTAGGCCCTCCTTACCGACGACAGCAGCAAGGGTATTAAAATCGTTACCATCGATTTTACCCGTTTGATAATCGAACCGCTGTCGATGTCGGCACCGCGGGCTTTCTGCGCGCTCATTATTTTGTCGGTTTCATCGATAAGGGTGGGTATGAAGCGGAGGGCTATGGTCATTGTCATGGCGAGAACATGAACCGCTTCCCTCAAACCGAAAACCCGCAGCGGCGAAAGCAGACTTTCGATAGCGTCGGTTATTTCCGTGGGCTTTGTCGAATAACTGAACACGGCGCTTAAAAGTATAAGCATGATTATTCTCAGCGACATAAACGCCGCGCGGATCAGCCCGCCCGTAGTGATTGTTATAATCCAGAAAGAAACCAGCACCCGCCCCGAACTTACGGCGACGGCGTTTACAACGGTGGTAAACAGTATCACCACCCAGATTGCCTTTATGTTGCGCAGATACATTTTAAGCGGGATTTTCGACAGCAGCATCAGTATAATCACCGCCGTCGCGCACACCGCCATGGCGACGAAATTTCTCGCGCAGAAGGCCAGCACAATCCAGAATATCAAAAGCAGTATTTTTGTTCTTGCGTCGATTTTGTGCAGAAACGAACCGGTGGGCAGATACTGCCCGAATGTTATATCTTTAAGCACGGCGGTCACCGCCCAGCACTTCAAGTAAAATCTCCACCGCCCGCTCAACGGTATAAACATTCGTCGGAACCGGGACCCCGCGGTTTTTAAGAGCCGTGAATATCCTGGTTATATCCGGGATGTCGAGCCCGATCGAGGTTAAAGCGCCGGCGTTTTTGAACACATTGTCAACCGTATCGAAAGCGTAAACCTTCCCCGCGTTCAAGCATAAAATCTTATCCGCCGTCCGCGCGATGTCGTACATACTGTGCGAAACGAAAATTACCGAGGCTCCCGTTTTTTCGCGGTACTGCCCGATGAAGCGCAGCACCTGTTCGCGCCCGGACGGATCGAGGCCGGCGGTGGGCTCGTCGAGCACCAGCACCGACGGCTCCATGGCGATAATTCCCGCGATTGCGACACGCCTTTTCTCCCCGCCCGACAAATCGAACGGCGATTTCTTAAGCAGATTTTTTGAAATTCCCGTCATTTCGGCCGACGCCAGAATGCGGCGGGCGATTTCGCTGTCCGGCAGTCCCATGTTCTTCGGGCCGAAAGCAATATCTTTTTCGACCGTTTCCTCAAACAGCTGGTATTCGGGGTACTGAAACACAAGGCCTATTTTGAAGCGAACCGATTTTATCTCTTTCGGGTTTTCCCATATATCTCTGTTTTCAAAGAAAATATGCCCCTTTTCGGCGGGAATAAGGCCGTTCAAATGCTGCATCAGAGTTGATTTGCCGGAGCCGGTGTGCCCTATTACGCCGAGTATTTCGCCGCTTTCCAATGTGAACGACACGTCATCCAAGGCGTCGTGAGAAAAAAGCGTGCCTTTACCGTATGCGTACGATAAATTTTTTACTTCTAATACCGGCATCTTTTTTTCTCCGATTCGAAAGCGTCGACCAGCACTTCAACGCATTCGTCCGCGGTAACGGCCCCGCGTTTAAGATTGCATCCGCGTCTGTTAAGTTCGTAAATCAGGCGGGCGGGCAGCGGAACATCGAGCCCGAGCTTTTCCAGTTCCTCCACCCGCATAAATACATCGCGGGGTTCCCCGTCGATTACCGGCGCCCCTCCGTCAAGCACGATAACCCGTTCGGCAAGCGACGCCTCGTCCATAAAGTGTGTGATCAGCAATACCGTAATGCCTCTTTTTTCGATCAGCGACAAAACGGTTCGCATAACCTCTTTGCGCCCGGCGGGGTCGAGCATGGCGGTAGGTTCGTCGAATACTATGCACTCCGGCCGCATGGCGAGTATACCCGCTATCGCGACCCGCTGTTTCTGCCCTCCCGAAAGGTTGGCGGGGGACCTTGTTTTATACTCGAGCATATCCACCGCGGCGAGCGCCTCGTCTACCCGAACTGCCATTTCGGGGCGCGGCACCCCGATGTTTTCAAGCCCGAACGCGACATCGTCCTCAACCGTCGCCGCCACAAGCTGGTTGTCGGGATTTTGGAACACAAGCCCTACTTTTTTCCGTATATCGAACGAATGCGTGTCGTCGCCGGTCGTCATCCCGTCTACGGTAACGGTGCCGGCGGTGGGCTTCAACAGCCCGTTGCACAGTTTCGCCAGTGTGGATTTCCCGCTGCCGTTTGAACCGAGTATGGCGCAGAACCGCCCTTTTTCAAACGAAAGACTCAGGTTTTCAAGCACGGGGCACGGCTTGTCGCTTTCGGCGTCGTATGAATACGTAACATCGTCAAAGGTAATTATATCGTTATGCATTATCACATTTCCAAATCGTGGTTTTCCCGGCGGGAAGGATTAAATCCTTATCTTTTACCGGTATGCCCGTTTCATCGGTAAAAACTTTTCCCGACCCGGCGGGGGCTATTTTCGTTTTTACCAAATAGGTCAGAATTTCGGGCGAAACGCCGGTTGTGTATGTATTCATCATAAAAAACAAAGGCTTATCCGAAAAGAGTTTCGATACCGTTTCAAGCAATATATCGATTTGTTCTTCAAACTGCCATTTTTCTCCGCCGGGCCCTCTGCCGTAACTCGGAGGATCCATTATAATGCAGTCGTATCGGCTGCCGCGCCTTATCTCTCTCCGCGCGAATTTAACACAGTCGTCAACCAGCCAGCGCGCGCGCCGCTCGCCGACACCGCAAACGGCGGCGTTCTCTTTCGCCCATTTAACCATGCCCGCCGCCGCGTCGACATGCGTCACCCCGGCGCCGGCTTTCAAACAAACCGCCGTCGCCGCTCCCGTATACGCGAAAAGGTTAAGCACTTTAATATTCCGCCCAGCGGCTTTTATTTCGCGCTCGCAAAAATTCCAGTTTACCGCCTGCTCCGGGAAAAGCCCCGTATGCTTGAAATTCATCGGCTTCAGGCGGAAACGGTAATCGCGGTAGCGCACCGTCCATTCGTCGGGAATCGGGCGCAGCTTTTCCCAGTAACCGCCGCCTTTATCGGAACGGTGGTATACGGCGTGCGGCTTTTTCCACATCGGATCCGTTCTTTTCCCCCGCCATATAATCTGCGGATCGGGGCGAATCAGGATAATATCGCCCCATTGCTCCAACCGCTCGCCGCCCTCGGCGTCGATAAGCGTGTAATCCGAAAAATCGGAAACATACCTCATTTTTCCGCCTGCCCGGAAACGGTGTCGGCAATCGATTTCGCCAGGCGGTTGATAACATGAATGTCGTCGCCTTCGAGCATTATCCTTATAAGCGGCTCGGTTCCCGAGGCGCGGACCAGCACCCTGCCCCGCTCCCCGAGCTCTTTCTTTGCCGCTTCGATTGCCGCGGCAATTTCGCCGTTGCTTTCCAGAAGTTTCCTGCCTCCCGATTTTACGGTTACGTTTCTCAGTACCTGCGGCAGCGGTTTCATTACCGACGCCAGTTCCCCTGCGGTTTTGTTCCGCTTTACCATAGCCGTAATGAACTGCACCGCCGAAAGCTGCCCGTCTCCAGTGGTGGCGAACTCGCTGAATATAATATGTCCCGACTGCTCGCCGCCTATGCTGTAACCGTGTTTCCGCATTTCTTCGAGAACATAGCGATCCCCCACGGCGGTTTCGGAAACGGAAATGCCGTTGTCGCGGGCGAAACGCTTAAAGCCCAAATTGGTCATAACGGTTACGACGGCGGTATCTTTATTCAGACGCCCCTCGCTTTTCATCTGCATGGACAGCGCGGCTATAAGCTGATCGCCGTCGATAAGCGTTCCGTTTTCGTCGACCGCGAGCAGCCGGTCGGAATCGCCGTCGAACGCGATTCCCATATCCATTCCGTTGGCGTTTACATAATCGGTAAGCTGATCCATGTGCATGGTGCCGCAGTTATCGTTGATATTTATCCCGTTCGGGCGGTTGCTGAGCATATGGCATTCGGCACCCAGCGACGAGAATATTTTCTCCGCCGTGGTCGAGGCGCAACCGTTGGCGCAGTCGATCGCGAGCTTAAGCCCGTCGAAACGAACATCGGTTGTGGAAATAATATGCTTCACATAACTGTTGATGTAATCGGGACGGCGGAAAACATTCCCCACATCGCCTCCGATCGGCAGCGGAATGTCTACGCTGCGGTCGAGTACAATCGATTCGATCTCGTCCTCGATCGCGTCGGGCAGCTTGTAGCCGGCGGAATCGAAAAGCTTGATGCCGTTGTATTCGCACGGATTATGCGACGCCGAAATCATTACCCCGGCGTCCGCCGCCGTTTTTGAGACAAGATAGGCGACCGCCGGCGTAGGCAGGAACCCGGTCAGCACTACATCCGCTCCGAACGAGCAGAATCCCGCCGCTATCGCCATTTCAAGCATGGTTGAAGAAACGCGTGTGTCTTTTCCTATAAGCACTTTGGGTCTCGATTCGGTGTGCTTTGTAAGAACATAGGCCGCCGCCCGCCCTATCGACATTGCAAGCTCACAGGTAAGTTCACTGTTCGCTATGCCTCTCGCGCCGTCGGTTCCGAATAATCTGCCCATTGTTACCGCCTTTCGATATGTGTTTGTGTCTGATTGAAATTCCGCGGGGAAATATATCCGGGATTAAAACAGGCTCTCCTGAGGAGAATCGGGATTTTTTATCCCGAGATGCCGGTAAGCCAAATCGGTAACGCAGCGGCCCCGCGGGGTACGGGTTAAAAATCCTATCTGCATTAAATACGGCTCGTAAACATCCTCGATGGTAACGCTCTCCTCGCCGAGAGCCGCCGCGAGAGTTTCCAATCCCACGGGCCCGCCGGCGTAATTCGTTATTATTACCGAAAGCATCCGCCGGTCGAATGCGTCAAGTCCGAGTTCGTCAATCTCGAATTTTTTGAGCGCCTCCGCCGCTATATCGGCGGTTATCCTGCCGTCATATTCAACCTGCGCGATATCGCGCACCCTCTTTAACAGGCGGTTCGCGATACGCGGGGTCCCCCTCGAACGGGAGGCTATTTCAAGCGCGCCGTCATCGTCGACGGGTATCTGCAAAATGCCCGCAGAACGCTTTATTATCTCCGCCAGCTGTTCGGGAGTATAAAGTTCCAGCCGCAACAGAACGCCGAAGCGGTCGCGCAGCGGCGCCGTCAGCTGACCCGAACGGGTCGTAGCCCCCACCAGCGTAAAATGCGGCAGGTCAAGCCTTATCGAACGCGCCGAAGGGCCTTTGCCTATAATAATGTCGAGCGAAAAATCCTCCATCGCGGGGTAAAGAATTTCTTCAACACTGCGGTTGAGACGGTGAATCTCATCGATAAACAGAATGTCGCCCTCGTTAAGGTTCGTAAGCAGAGCCGCCAGATCCCCCTGCTTTTCGATCGCCGGGCCCGACGTGATCCTTAAATTTACTTCCATCTCGTTGGCGATTATGCCCGCGAGGGTGGTTTTGCCGAGCCCCGGGGGGCCGTAAAGCAGCACATGATCAAGCGATTCTTTTCTCAACCTCGCCGCTTTCATATAAATTTCGAGATTTTCTTTAACTTTGTCCTGTCCTATGTATTCGGAAAGGGTTTTCGGGCGCAGGGAAAGGTCGATATCGGTATCGCTGCCCGTAACCTCGGGGGTGACGAACCGGTTTTCGAAATCATAATCTTCCATTTGCCTCTACAGCCCCCTCGACAGCAGTTTCAATGCTTCTTTGATAAGTCGGTCTACCGGCAGTTCCGGGTCGAGACGCGCGACGGCCGACGATGCCTCCGAAACCGAATAACCCAGTGAAACGAGCGCGCTTACCGCCTCCCCGGTTCCGCTGTTCTCCGCCGCCGCAGCCGCATTTGACGCCTCGCCCGCAAACGCGGAGGCCGATGTAATTTTATCTTTGCACTCGAGAATAATGCGCTGCGCGGTCTTCGCGCCTATTCCCGCGGCGCCGGTAAGCGATTTTACGTCGCCCGAGGCAATGCAAAGCGAAAGATCCCGGGGCTTAAACCTCGAAAGCAGCGATATCGCGGCTTTGGGCCCCACCCCGCTTACATTTATGAGCATACGGAACATTTCGCGTTCGTCGCGGGTTAAAAAGGCGTAAAGCTCTATTCCGTCGTCGCGCACAAAAAGGTGGGTAAAAACGAAAGTTTCATTGCCCGGCCGGGGCAGATCTTTCAATGTGTTCGTTCCCGCCGCACAACGGTAACCTATCCCGCAGCATTCGATTACCGCGGACTGAGCGTCGCTTTCAAGCAGTATTCCACGCAAAGAATCAATCATTCGTTTTACCTCCGGCGTTTATCCGGTTCATCAGTGAGCCGGAATTGTGACCGTGACAGATGGCGACGGCGAGCGCGTCGGCGGTATCGTCGGGCTTCGGCAGTTTTTCAAGACGCAAAATCGCGCGGGTCAGTTCCATAATCTGCTGCTTTTCCGCGCGGCCGTAGCCGGTCACGGCCTGCTTTACCTGCAACGGCGTATATTCGAACACGGGCACGCGGTGAACCCGCGCCGCCAGGACTATCACGCCCCTCGCCTGCGCCACATCAATAGCCGTGGTGGTATTCGAGTTGAAATACAGCTTTTCAATCGCCACGGAGTCGGCGCCGTATTTCTCTAAAACGCCGCATATATCGTTGTAAATCGTTTCCAGCCTTTCGGGAAACGGGGTGCCGGCCGAGGTTCTTACGGCGCCGTAGCCTATCGTATCGAACCGGCCGCGCTCATAATTCAGCACGCCGTATCCCACTATGGCGTATCCCGGATCTATTCCCAATATGCGCATTGTCCGCCCCTTTTCGGAACCCGGTTTAATCTCATAACAAATACATTGTACAATAAACCGGGCAAAATATCAATTGTTAAATTCCCGATTGACAAAATGATCCGCCGCGGTTAAAATTATTTCGGCGAGGTGTGGCGAAGTTTGGTATCGCGCTTGGTTTGGGACCAAGAGATTTCGCAGGTTCGAATCCTGTCACCTCGACCGGCGGAAACCCGGGCGCACCCGCGCCCGGGCTTTTACGGCTGTAACGCGCCGGCCGGCAGTGCTTTTCCTCGGCGCGAATAGGGTTATCTGCCAAACTTAAATTTAATACCCGCGAGTAAAGCAAAGTGATACTCGCGGGTGATTTACTGAAGTTTTGCGCATAATTAAGCATCGCGACCGAGAAAAGCCGGGCGGAATTGACCGCTCGGCATAATCTTTCACTATAAGAAATTATAGCACAAAACCCCGATTTTGTCAAACGGTTTTCTAAAATTATTTGCCGGCCGC
>CAZRRV010000022.1:8472-25567 GCA_964602735.1 uncultured Eubacteriales bacterium | reverse complement strand
TTTTTTCAAGCAGATCAATCGGAGGAAAGCTGTAACTGTTTTTATCGGGCGAATCGTCCGTCTGCGCCGCGCCGAGCACGCGTATTTTTTCGTTCGTGTTTTCTATGGATTTATTTACTCCTTCAAGTACGGGATCAGACTGTTCGTCGGATACGATTCGAGCCGCGTTTTCGGTATCTTCCTCATCTGTTGCCTCCGCGCCGCGTGAGGATACTGTGCCGCCGTCTTCTTCGCCGTCTCCCGTCGGCGTTTCGCCTCCGTACAGTTTAATCAGATTTTTCTGTTTATCTGTCATTGGCGGTTCGGCCGGTTTTGTATCGCCGTCCATTTCCACATTACCGTTAAACCGTCTTTTCCGTCCCGCCGTCTGATCCGCATCGTCCGCCGAACCGGCTTCCTGGTGCTCAAACGCCTGCTCCGTGTGCTGCTCGAGCTTTCTCACCGGTGCGGCAACCGTTCTGAAAAACGAAACGAGCGTTGTGCCGGTTATGAGCATTACGAATACAAAAATTAAAAGTATAACGGTTATTATCGCGCCGGTGTGACCGAACATCACGGTCAGCGGATGACCTATCAACGCGCCGAAAAATCCTCCGTTTTTCCACGAAACTCCGAGCTTGAAACACTGCTTGATATGCCCGGCGAACCCGTTATTCAACGCCAGCCCGGAAAAAATATCGACCGCCGCGCCTATAAGCACAACGGTAACCGAGCCCTCGATTATTTTCGCGTAAACGGCGCCGTAGAGTTTGTCGAGCGCCGCCAGCACCGCAATTAGCCCCAGAACAATCGGCCATATATAAGCGCATATGCCGAAAAGCCCGAACAATGTATTGTGCATCCACAGCCAGGCTTTTTCCCCTTTAATAACGGTTACGAAAAGCAAAAATACGGCGACGGCAAAAAGAATTACCGCCGTCATCTGCCGCCGTCCGGGCGACATCGCGTGTTGCCTCGCCGCCTGCTTTTCGCTTTCGCTTTTTTTAATGGCGGTTGCCGTCCTGCTGTTCTTTTTTGATTTTGCTGCCATATTTCACTCCGAAAATTAAAATGTATGAAACAGCGCCGCGAGGCGCCGATCCAAGACAATAACGCTTAACGACCGCCTTAAAGTTTTGTGTGTCACCTGCTTACACGTTTTTCGGAAAGGCCGGGAAACACGCGAAATATTCCTCCCGTTTTTTGGTTAACCGACGAAAATCCGGCGCCGTGTTTTTTCGGTATCGCCTTAATTCAGATCCACAAGGTCACGGAATTTTTCAAGGGTTTTTTCTCCTATTCCGTTCACCTCAAGCAATTCTTCAACCGTACCGAAGCCGCCGTTTTCTTCGCGGTAGGCGATTATTGCCCGCGCTTTTGTCTCGCCGATCCCCGGGAGCGTCATCAGTTCTTCAAGCGTTGCCGAATTAAGGTGTACTGTTCGGGTTTCTCCGCTTTCGGAACCCGGAGCCGCGGCGGGAGGCTCCGCGCTTTCCGCCTTGCCGCTTTCTATAGGACTTTCACCGTCGGAAGGGGAGGGCGGCGCGGAGGCGGCGGGCGAGGATACGAATGAAGAAGTTTCGGTGTTATATACCGCCGTCGGCTTGAAATCGGCGGTATGAAAAGCGTTAATCAGCATAATACAGCCCGTAAGCACCAGCGCTACGGCAAGCAGGATGCGCTCTTCTTTGGTTAAAATCTCCCTGTTTTTCCCGGGAGCGCCGCTTTTGCCCGCATTATCGTCCGTTACCTGTTCGCGGCTTTCGCCGTCCGCGTCGGGATTGCTCATCGGCTTTCTTTGGCCCACACAATATCGTAGGATTCTCCGCGGTTGTCGCGCAGATAGAACGGGATAAGCCTGCATTCGGCTTCTTTTCCGGCGGCCGCGGCGCGTGTAACGAGAGTTACCGTTTTCCCCTCGAATACGTTATTGTCGCGCGTCGCGGTTAAAGGAGCGGTTACGGGTACGGCAATCTCATCTTCAGGCGAGGTTGTTACCGTAAGTTCGGGATTGTCGATTCCCTCAATGCAGTAAATCAGCGGCCCGCGGGCGAAAGCCACGCGCCCGCGATCGGCTTCCACGCGGCTGTCGGCGTATACGCGGCGCGGGCTCATATCGAACATAATCGAAACGGAATCACCATTTTCAACTTGTACAACGGCGTAACCGTTTTCCACCCGCGGATTCACATCGGAACCGTTCAGCTTAAATTCCGCCTTGCCCTTCGTCCATTCCGGCAGACGAATTTTCAGCGTTTTCGGCGCACCCGAGTAACTTACGTTTGTTGCGCCGGAATACGGCATACCGCTTTGCTGTGTGAGCCGGCAGTTGTCAAGAGTGAGCCTGCTTGAAACGAACTGGTTTACATAAACGGTGTCGTCGTTATAAGAGTAAATATAATTTGCCAGTGTCGAATAAAATTTCAAAAGCATGGGAGGGCAGCACGGGACGTCGTGTCCGCTCCATCTTCGGTGCGAAACGCTGTTCAGCGGCTGCGTATAATAAAATTTTTCCCCGTCGAGGGATATTCCTCCCAAAATGCCGTTGTACATCTGTGTCTCCACTGTTTCCGCGAAAGCCGAACTTTCAAACGATTCGGATAAATACCCTCCGAAAAACGCCATTGCCACCTGTGCGCAGGTTTCACAGTAGCCGTCGTTGGGAAGATCGTATTCCGGCCCGTAAGCCTCGCCTTTTTCCGTGGCGCCGACTCCTCCCGTAATATACATCTGCCGGCCTACAATACTGTCCCAGATAATCCGAGCGCTCTCCAGATAATTCAAATCGCGGAATTCGCGTCCGGCGGCGGCCATCCCCGTGTAGAACAGATTCGCCCTTACCGCGTGCCCTTCGGCGGCGGTTTGATCGAAATAATAGCGGTCGTCCTGTGCGTATTCGCCGTAGAGAGTCCCGTTTATCCGTTTGTCGGAGTTGCCTTTGTTTTCAATCCAGAATTTCACGACATCGGCGTATTTTTCAATATCTATCGAGAGCGGGAATTTATCGTTGTATGTTTCAAGAACGCGGACGAGTTCCGGCTCGTCGCGCAGCAGAGTGTAAAGTTCGAGCATACTTTCTTCCGACAGACTGTGCGATGGCACCATATTTATTTTATAATCGCCGTCTGCGCGTATACCGTAGCCGTAATTTTCGACTATAAATTCGGCGTACCGTACCGCCACGAAAAGCAGTTTGATTTTCTTTGTGGCTTTGTAGTAATGAACCGCCGCTTCCGCCATGCATCCGAAGTTGTAGCAGTCGTGATATTTAAGCGCTTTTCCGGTCCCGTCGAAATATTTGCCGGGGGTTTCGAGCATGGCGTGAGTTGAGAGATAGCCGTTTTCGCGTGTAAGCGAAGTTCGGTATACGGTGTCGATTATGCCGTCGATTTTTTTCTCCAGTTCCGGGTTTTCCCCGGTTCTGAGAAAATCGCCTGCGGCGGCGATCGTTTCAAACAGGAGACCGTCGTGCCACGGAAACGCTTCCGGTTTGCCTTCGCCCGCGGCGGCTCTTTCAAAATTGCGGAGCGCGCCCTGTTTCAGCAGAAGATTGAAAACGTCGGTTACCGTCGTCGAGGAAAAAAGATCCGTTTTTTCCTTCCAGAAACCGTCGGTCAGTTCCACCTGCGAAACATCCGCCATTTGCGATAGTTTCAGCGGAAGTTTCGCGGTACGGAAAGTTACGGTGTAGTCGCCGAGATCCCCGCCGTCGACGGTTGCGGCGCCGTTCGTATTCTCCGCCTGTGTTACTTTCAGAGGAGCGCGTTTCCCGCACTCTCCGGCGAGAAACGCGGTTACCTCCGGCACTTTACTTTCACCGCGGGCAACGGTGTAAACATAATTCTTTTGCGCGGCGCTGAAATTCCGCACCTGTTCGCCGTTTATGAAAATTTCGATTTTACCTGTTTCCATAACTCCGTTTCCTCCCCGGTTGAATTCCGCGATAAATTAAGGCAATACCGCATAAAGGCCCGGCGTCGGATGCGCCGTCGGATTTTCCGTTAAGAGAAAGCAAAAAGCGCGGGGAATACTTCCCTGTATTTCCGGGCAATTTTGTAAAATATAACGGAAAAATGCCGGGCAGATGACGTGCATAGCCGTCAGGCGATCATCCGGCGGTGGTGCCTTAAAGCAATACCGCGATTTTTTCAAAACTATTATAATTGTAACCGCTTATATTGTCAAGCCGTAATTGCCGCCCGGCTTGACATTTAACTTCCGCGGCGGTATACTCTTTTTCGGAGGGATGACGGATGGAGCGCAATATCGCGATGCTTATGGATCTTTACGAGGCAACAATGGCGGGAGGGCTGTTGAATTCCAAACACAAAAATTCGACGGCGTATTTCGATATGTTTTTCCGCCGGGTGCCGGATAACGGCGGATATGCCGTAATGGCGGGTCTCGCGCCGCTTATCGAAGCCCTGAAAGATCTCAAGTTTTCCGATGATGACATAAAGTATTTTAACGGCTTGCATATTTTCAATGATGAATTTCTCGATTATTTGAGAAATTACCGTTTTCGGTGCGATATGTGGGCAGTGCCGGAGGGAACGCCCGTTTTTCCCGGGGAGCCGGTTATAACCGTTCGCGGCCCGATAGTCGATGCCATGTTGATCGAAACATTGCTTTTGATGACGGTAAACCACCAAACGCTTATTTGTACGAAAGCTTCGCGTATAGTCCGCGCCGCCGACGGCCGGGGTGTTATGGAATTCGGGGCGAGGCGTGCCCACGGTTACGATGCGGCGGTTTACGGCGCGAGAGCGGCATATATCGGCGGATGTGTCGGAACATCATGTGTAAGCGCGGGGCAGAAATTTAATATTCCCGTGTCCGGCACCATGGCACACAGCTGGGTGCAGGCGTTCGACAGCGAATACGAGGCGTTCAAATGCTATGCCGAGAACTACCCCGATAACTGCCTGTTGCTCGTGGATACATACGATACGCTGAAATCGGGTATTCCAAACGCGATTAAAGTATTTAACGAGGTGCTTCTGCCGAAAGGACGGCGCCCCGCCGGAGTCAGAATCGACAGCGGAGATATAACCTATCTTACAAAAAAAATCCGCCGGATGCTCGATAACGCCGGCTTTGCCGATTGTAAAATCTGCGTATCGAATTCGCTCGACGAGTATTTGATACGCGATATGCTGGTCCAGGGCGCGGCGGTTGACAGTTTCGGTGTGGGGGAACGCCTTATCACCGCGGCGAGCGATGCGGTGTTCGGCGGGGTTTACAAACTTTGCGCCGTTGAGGAAAACGGGGTTTTGTCGCCGCGTATAAAAATAAGCGAAAATACCGCAAAAATCACAACGCCGGGTTTCAAGAATTTATGGCGGCTTTACGACCGCGATTCCGGCAAAGCGATAGCCGATGTCGTAACCCTTTGGGACGAGAAAATCGACGACGGAGAGCCGTATCCTATTTTTGATCCCGATTATACATGGAAAAGGAAAACCGTAACCGATTTTATTGCCGTTCCGCTGCGCCGGCGGATTTTCGACGGCGGAAAGCTTGTATATAACTCGCCGTCAACCGAAGAAATAAAAGCGTATTGCCGGCGTCAGCTCGATACTTTGTGGGACGAAGTCCTTCGGTTTGAAAAGCCGCACAACTATTATGTCGACCTTTCGCAAAAGCTGTGGGATGTAAAGCACGCGATGCTCGAACGGATGAGCGGAAAGCAGTTCCCGCTTACCACCGCGTAACGCGGGTCTGCGGCGATACGGTTTTTATACGGGTTCGCAAAACCGGCGGATTACGGGGAAGAACAACCGCGTGTTCCCGTTAAACCGCGCGAAGAATCCGGCGGCTGGCTTGCGCGACGTTTATACCGCGAACAGAAAGCGGTAATCGGCGGAATCGGCGAGCGATACAAACTCTCCCCGCCCCAGAATGAAGTGATCGATCAGCCGTATGCCGAGCGAATCCAGCAGTTCGCGCACGAGGCGTGTGAGTTCCACATCCGCCTTCGACGGGAACAGGAGATTGCTCGGATGGTTGTGAGCTAGCACAACGAGATCGCAGGGCTGTTGCGTTACGGCTTTAATAATTGCCTTGGCACCGAAAGTTACGCTTGAGGTGTCCCCGGTGCCGAGCGGATAAAATTTTTGAAGCGTATACAGGCTGTCGAGGCACAGAACCGACATTCGCTCCTCCGTAACGTCAAGATATTGAGCGAGCAGAAAATCCCCGCACTTTTGCGACGAGTTCAGCACGGGGGAGGAGACTGCCTGGGAGCGGATGCAGGATTGCGTTACCGCCAGCGCAAGCTTGATTAAACATACCGTTTCCTCGCCTATACCCGGCACACGGATAAGCTCGTCGCGCGGCGCGTTCAGCACCCCGTATAACGATCCGAATTGCGCGAGCAGCGCGTCTGCCGTCGGCAGGGTATCTTTGCGCGGAATGGAGTAAAACAAAAGCATTTCCAGCAATTCGCGCGGCTCCGCTTTATCCGCACCGTAACGCAAAAAATCCTGTTTTACGCGTTTTCTGTGTCCTTCGTGCAGTTCGCTCATTTTACCACCGTCCAAACGGGAATATGAATATGGTTATAATACCCGGTCGCGCTCCGGCGTGGAATTTTCCGTTGCCCGGGTGCCGTAAAAATTGGGCTTGAGGATGATATATGAAAAGGTTTGTTATCGGAATCAACGACGCCGGCCGCCGTCTCGATCGGTTCTTGGGGAAAGCGGCGCCCGGTATTCCGCAGTCGCTCGTATACAAATCCGTCCGTACAAAAAACATCAAGGTGAACGGCAGACGTGCCGAACCGTCGCGGAGACTTGAAACCGGCGATACCGTCGATGTATACCTAAATGATGAATTTTTCCGGGGCGGCAATGAAAAGTTCGATTTTATGTATGCCGGCAACGATCTGTCGGTGGTGTATGAAGACGGAAATATAATGCTGATCGATAAACCCGAAGGGCTTTTGTGTCATCCCGACGGCGCGGAGTACCGCGATACGCTTGTAGGCCGTGTGCAAAAACATCTCTATACCGACGGCGAATACGATCCGAACGACGAGCAGAGTTTCGTTCCGGCGCTTGTGAACCGCCTTGACCGCAACACCGGCGGGTTGGTTATCGCCGCGAAAAACGCCGAGGCGTTGAGGATTCTTTCACAAAAAATCAAAGACCGCGAGATCGACAAATATTATCTTTGTGTCGTACACGGCGTGCCGAAAAAACGCTCGGGTTTGCTGTCTGGCTTTCTTGAAAAGGACGAAACCCGAAACCGGGTTTATGTATCCGGGGTAAAAACCGGCGGCGCCAAAGCGGCTCAAACGGAATACAAGGTTGTTGCCGAAAAAAACGGGCTTGCGCTGTTGCGCGTGCGTCTGCTGACCGGCAGAACCCATCAGATACGCGCACAGTTTGCCGCCGTCGGCCACCCGCTGCTCGGAGACAGAAAATACGGAAAAAAAGAAACCGGGATCACAGCGGCTTTCGTGCATCAGGCGCTGTATTCGTATCGGGTCGATTTCCGCTTTAACGGCGGCGCCGGAAAGCTTGATTATCTGAACGGTCACAGTTACCGGGTCGGTTCCGTGTGGTTTGCCGGGAGACTGTTCGGCATAGAGAATACCGCCGGGCTGTAGAGTTTATCGCCGGATTTCCCCGGCGCCGTGTAATGCGCGGGCGTGATGTTGCGGTTTTCACTCTCCGCCGCCTTTCCGGGTGAGGCGGCGGAAATTCCCGCCGTTGCCGGGGTATTCCGTCATTTTGCGTGAGCCCGGGCGCCGGACTTTTGCGTAAGACGGTTCATCTCCGGGGGAGTGTTAGACCGCCGTCCGCGCGGTTGAGTTCGAGATAGCGCAAATAGCTTTCGAGCAGTTTTACCGCCGCCGCCGAGTCGATGATCGCGCGCTTTTTTCTGCCGCGCGTGCCGGCGTCATTCAGCGCATCGTTCGCGATTACCGTGGTAAACCGTTCGTCCCACAGCACTGTCGGAATACCCGTAAGTTTCGAGAGCGCCGCGGCATCTCCGGCGTATTCCTCGGCTTTGGCTCCCGCGGTGCCGTCGGTGTTTTTCGGGTATCCCACTATCAGTTTGGCGGCGTTTGTCTCGGCGGCGAGATCCGCAATTTTTTGCAGCCTTTTTTCACGGTTCCGTTCGGATATGACCGCTTTCGGGAACGCCAGTTTTCCGTTCCCGTCGCTTACGGCCACCCCGGTTCTTACATCACCCAGATCCACAGCCATAATAATCAACGCAGTTTCCCCGTCCTTATGCCGTCCAATGCTATAAGCATAACCTGAAGAACCGTTTTTCTGTCTTCCGTCGACCTTTTTAATTTCGCGTCGGTTTCGGCTATACAGCGCATCGAATCGAAAAGCGTTTCCTCCGTGAACCCCCTTGCGTTTTCGGCCGCCATGTCGAGACGGAACGCGCGGTTGCCGTATTCAAATGTTTTTTTCGCGTCGGTAATCGAAATACCGGCTCTTTTCGCGGCGGTCACTCTGCAAATGTCAATATAGCTGTCGGCTATGCCCGACAGTATAACAACCGGCTCGGTACGCATATAAAAAAGATCATCGGTAATTTCAAGCGCTTTCCGCATATCGCCTTTGAACAGAGCGCCGGAAATATTATATACCGATGCCTCCACAGATCGGCAGCATACCTTATCGATTGTTTCCGCGGTGATGTTGCCGCCGCCGGAGTAAGCGCAAATTTTTTCGATTTCGTTGCTTAAAGTGAATAAATCCTCTCCGCACACCGAAACCATATACGATGCGGTTTCGTACGATACGGAGCATCCGCGTTTCGCGGCCCCGGCGCAAACGGCTTTCGCAAGTTCACCGGTGCTCTTCCTTTGCAGACAGGCGACCGTACCGCCGCCTTGCCTAACCGAATCAAACAGCTTTTTTATTCGTGCGGATTGCCTGCCCTGCGGAATATCAACCGTTTCGAACCACAGAACCAGAACGGTTGTGGGAACAGGATCCGCCGTTAAATCGCAGAGCATATTAAAATCCTCGGGCGGCAGTTTTTCAATCGGAAGGTCGCAAACGCTCACATAGCGTTTTGTGTCTCCGAACGGCATCCCCATAACCGAATCGCGGATTTGCCCTACCGGAACCGCCCCGTCGAATCGTTCACTGTTAAAGAGCCTGTTCGCTTTCACCGTCGCCGCGGAAATTTTCTGTTCGTACCGCCTTACAAGGCAGGTTTCGTCGCCGTATAAAATATATACCCCGGCGCTGCCGGCTTTAATTGCTTTTTTTAATTCGTATTCATCTGCCGGCATTTCTTCTGCCTCCTCACGACACAAGCTGCAATTTGCTCGAATTTCCGTTTCTTATCAGCAGTTCCGCGGTCTGACCCGGTTCGATAAGAAATGTTTCCGCACCGCTGGCGGTTGCCTTCGCGATTTCATCCGCCGACTGTGCGAGGTCTCCCGCCATCAGCAGCGCGGTTTTCCCGCTTTTGAAGTTAGCGGGCGGAGCGGCGTCGGATATTATATAATCAACTTTTCCCAGTTCTTTCGGAGCACGGTTAATACCCGTAAATATCGCGCCGCTTACGCCGCCGCACTCCCATTTTACCGTATAACCGCCGTCACACGGAATAACCGTAAGCCGCAACCCCTCAAACGGTTCGATTTCCATGTTTCCGAGCGGAAGTACTTTTTTCCCCACGCTCTCAAGCGATTTCCGCAGGCCGATTTCGGCTTCCGGCAAAAGGATTTCGGCGTAATTTTCGTAGTCCCACACGCCGTCGGAGAAGTATTTTCCGTCGACCGACGGGAAAAGCGCGCACGGATGGCTGTTCACCGAAAGCCCCGAACAATATCCTTTTGTTTGCGTTTCCGACTCGTCCCCGCCAGCCCCGATCGTGACGCATGAACGGTCTTTAACTATCAGAACAGCCATGCCTCCGTATGTATTCGATACTGCGATATGCACAACCCCGCGATCGAACAGCCGAAAGCCAAGCGCGGAAACGAGCAGTAATACCGCGGCCAGAGCGGCGCAGAACAGCGGCCTCCTCACGCGCAGCAGCAGCGCCGTACCCGCAAGCACAAGCACTGCCGCAATCCAAGGTTTTATAAAACGCGGAGACGCGTTTACCGAGGCAATCGGCAGTTTCGAGCACCATGCAGTAACGCGCAGCAGCAACCACAGCGGCAGACGCGCGGGATAGAACAGAAAAGGCAGGAACACCGCCGCCGCGCCGAGCATCATGGCGAGCATGGCGGGAGCGGTGCAAAGCAGGCATAAAACGGGCGAAAGCAGGGAAAATTCTCCGAATAAAAGTATGCTTGCCGGCGCCGTGCAAAGCACCGCCGACACCGTGCACACCAGCGACGAGAGAATATACGAAAGCACAGCGTTCAAAAAACGGAATCTGAAATGCGGTTCGGGTACGACCTTCGAAATATGCGGTACTACGATAAGCATTCCCGCCATTGCAAGAAATGAGAGCGCGAATCCCGCTCCCAGAATTGCGTTCGGGTTCCACATCAGCATGGCGGCTGCCGCGAGACCCAGAGAGTTGAGCGAATCCGAACGGCGGAACACGGCATTGCCGAACAGCATTATAAGCGCCATGATCCCCGCCCGCACCACCGAGGCGGTAAATCCCGCAAGCCCCATTACAAGAAATACGAAAGGCATTGTTATTAAGGCGCTTTTCCGCCTGTTCAGCATTTTGCGGAGAAAACCGTAAATTCCGAAACAGAAAACCGAGAGGTGCATTCCCGAAACGGCGGTTAGGTGCAGAAGACCGCAACGGCGTAACGATTCGTAAACGGCCGGCTTCATTTTTGATGTGTCGCTCAGCAGCAGTCCGTTTATAAGCGACGCTTCATCGTAAGGCAGATGTTCAAACAGGCGGCCTTTAACGAAATTCCGCATTTTCCATAATGCGTAGGCGACGGTGTTTTTATGCGTCGCTTTTTTTATATTGCTTACGCCGCATTGAATATAAATACCCGCCGCATCGTCACTCCGACGGTATCTTTCCGTTACCGCGCGGTAATACAGTTCCGCGTCAACGGAATCGCCCGGGATAAGGGAGGCGCCCGAATCCTGCATATAAAAACGGATTTTGAAGTTTTTCGGCATCCCCTTGCCGCTTTCCGTTACTTTACCGGTAATTCGGGACTGTCCGTCTCCGCCCTCGACGTCGGTTATAAGGATCCTGCCGCTTGAGCGCATACCGTCGAGCAAACGAACAGGTTCAACCGTGAAACGCTCAAACAGGGCATACCGCCCGCAAAAAAGCAGGGCTGTCAATAAAACGAGCAGACAGGGCTTGAAAAATCCGGTTTTCCTTCCGAAAACCGCAAGCCCGGCAGTCCCGGCGGCGAGAGTTATAATTACCGCGAGAATCGAAACGCCGTTAAGGTTCAGGCACAGTGCGGCTGTTGCGGCGGCGGTTATCCCCGCCATGAAACCGATTCGTTTCATTTGAAGAAAAGTGGGATTTTATTCAGATAAATTATATCGGTTCTGTCTGCCGCGTCGCCCTCCGCCAAAACCGCGCATGAGGCGGCATGAATTCCTCCGGCGGCTTTAAGCAGTTCCGAAACCGCTTCGAGAGATTCGCCGGTGCTTATCACGTCGTCGACGATCAGAACCCGCCTGTCGCGCAGTTTTTCGGCGTCGGAGTCGCCGAGGTAGAGGGTCTGTACGCTGTCTGTAGTTATCGAGCGCACGCTTACGGATACGGGATTCCCCATATAAACTTTTTTGCCTTTTCTCGCGACCACATACGGCTTTCCGCACTGGCGCGACATTTCGTATGCCAGCGGAATGCTTTTTGCCTCGGGGGTGAGAATAATATCGAATTTCGGCACTTTTTTCAACAGTTCGGTCGCGGCGGCCACCGTAATTTCCACATCCCCGAAAAGAATGAAAGCGGCTATTTCGAGGTTGTCGTTCACGGGATAAAGCGGCAGATCCCTGCGCAGACCCGCAATTGTAACGGGATATGTTTCTGGCATTTTGTTTCTCCTTTATCAGCCGGGCGGCCAGGCCAGCATTCTGCCGGCAAGCATATGAAAATGAAGATGATTTACGGTTTGTCCGCCTTCTTCTCCGCAGTTGGTCACAATTCTGAAACCGCGTTTCAGTTTCTGCTCTTTCGCGATTACGGCGGCGGCCTCGTAAATTTTTGCGACAACCGCGCTGTTCTCCGAAGTTATATCCTCCGCGGACGCGATATGAACTTTCGGAACTATAACGGCATGGAAAGGAGCCTGCGGGTTTATGTCTCGAAAGGCGAGCACACAGTCGTTTTCGTAAATTTTTTGCGAAGGTATGACGCCGTTTACGATGTTGCAGAACAAGCAATCCATCTCTTTCGCCTCCTTGCGATTTTTTACCGGATTTCCGCGATAAAGGTTTTCGCGTATAACAAAGCGTCTGCCGTCTTTGTTGCATCTTTTGCGCCGGCCATGGCAAAATCGGGCCGCCCGCCGCCTCTGCCGCCCGTTACCGCCGCGACCGCCGCGACCAGTTTGCCCGCATGAGCGCCTCTTTTAACGGCATCTTTCCCGCACGCGGCCGCGAAATTTACCGATGAGCCGCCCGTATTGGCTATTACCGCAACAACGTCGGAAAATTTGTCTTTCAGTTTGTCGCAAATTCCGCGCAGCGTTTCCGCCGGCATATTGTTTACCGTTGCCGTGATTAAAGTAAATCCGTTCACTTTTTCGGCGGAGGAGGCAATATCGCCGAATTGCCGGTCGGCGAGTTCCCGGTTAAGCCGTTCGATAATTCGGTCTTTTTTTCTGAGCTCTTCGACAATCTGTTCCGCTCTCGCGCCTATAGTCGCGGGATTGTCGATTTTAAGTGCGGTGAGAGCGGCGGATATTTCCTCCTTTTGCGTTTCCAACAGACGCAGAACGCCGGTTCCCGTAACGGCCTCGATTCTCCGCACCCCCGCCGCCGCCGAGGATTCCGAAACGATTTGGAACAACCCGATTTTCGCGGTGTTGTCGATATGCGTACCGCCGCAAAGTTCAACGGAATATCCCGGAACCGAAACGACCCGTACCGTATTGCCGTATTTTTCCCCGAACAGAGCCATCGCGCCGAGCGCTTTGGCGTCGGCCAGCGGCATCTCGCGGGTTTCAACCGGGGCTGCCGCCAAAATCGCCTCGTTTACTTTGGCTTCCACCGTTTCAAGTTCTTCGCGGGTCAGCGCAGAGAAGTGGGTAAAGTCGAATCTTACCGAATGTTCGGTAACCGACTGTCCCGCCTGCTCCACATGGGTGCCGAGAATCTGCCTCAGCGCCCCCTGCAGAAGATGCGCTGCGGTATGGTTGCGGCGGATGGCATCGCGCCGGGCAACATCAACCGAGGCGGTTACCCTGTCTCCCTTCGATAGGATCCCGCTTTCTATTACGCAGGAATGCGCAAATACTCCGGCGGCGTTTTTTTGCGTATCGTAAACCGACAGTTTTACATTTTTGCCCGAAACGGTGCCGGTGTCCGCCGCTTGACCTCCGCTTTCCGCGTAAAACGGGGTTTTATCGAGTATTACCGTAACTTTATCGCCCGCTCCGGCAGTTTCGGTTTCGACCCCGTCTTTTATAACCGCCGCAATCGTTCCTTCGCTTTCGGTTTCCGTGTAACCCGTAAATACGGTCGCGGGAATATCGGCGGGCAGCGCCCCGCCGCGCTTCCATGCGTCGGTATCCGACTGTTTGCGTGCGTTCCGCGCCATTTCGCGTTGTCGGAACATGCGCTCTTCAAACGCTTTTTCGTCTACGGCCATACCTTTTTCCGCGAGTATCTCTTTCGTTATGTCGAGCGGGAATCCGTAGGTATCGTAAAGGCGGAACGCGTCGTCGCCCGAGAGTGTCGAACCGCGCCCGGCGGTCATCTCGTCGAGCATTTTTAAGCCCTGATCAATCGTTTTGGCAAAATTGCTTTCTTCCGTCGCGATTATTTTTTCGATTATGTTCCGCTTTTCATTCAATTCGGGATATGCCGCCCCGTTTGCGCGTATAACGGCGCCGCATATTTCTTTCAGGAACGGCCTCCCGATATTAAGCAGTTTCCCGTGCCTTGCCGCGCGGCGCAACAGGCGCCGCAAAACATAGCCGCGCCCTTCGTTCGAGGGGAGTATTCCGTCGCTTATCATAAAAACGGCGGCGCGAAGGTGGTCGGTTATGACGCGAATTGAAATATCGCTTTTTTCGCCGTCTCCGTATTTTTTGCCGGAAATTTCGCATACGGTATCGAGTATGCCCCGAACGGTGTCGACCTCGAAAAGATTGTCGGCACCCTGCACAACGCAGGCAAGCCTTTCAAGTCCCATTCCGGTGTCGATGTTTTTCTGCCTCAGTTCGGAATAATTGCCCTGCCCGTCGTTTTCAAACTGCGAAAAAACATTGTTCCATATTTCCATATATCTGTCGCAGTCGCAGCCGGGCTTGCAATCGGGCTTCCCGCAACCGTATTTTTCTCCGCGATCGAAATAAATTTCCGAGCACGGGCCGCACGGTCCGCTGCCGTGTTCCCAGAAATTATCTTCTCTGCCGAGCCGGACGATTTTTTCTTTCGGAATGCCGATTTCGTTTGCCCAAATGTCGAACGCTTCGCTGTCTTTTTCGTAAACGCTCGGCCACAGCCGTTCGGCGGGGATGCCGAGAGTTTCGGTCAAAAACTCCCACGCCCAGTGTATCGCTTCGGTTTTGAAGTAATCCCCGAAAGAAAAATTTCCCAGCATTTCAAAATATGTTCCGTGCCGGGCGGTATGCCCGACCCGATCCAAATCGGGGGTGCGGATGCACCTCTGGCATGTTACGACCCTGCGGCTCGGGGGCGTAAGTTCCCCCGTAAAATACTTTTTCATCGGTGCCATGCCCGAGTTTATTAAAAGCAGCGAGGGGTCGTTCTGCGGAATAAGCGAAAAACTGTTGAGGCGCATATGCCCTTTGCTTTCAAAAAAAGAAAGAAATTTTTCGCGGATGGCGTTCAGCGAAATCCGTTCCACGGTTTTTGTCACATCCTTTATCTGTCTCCGGCGTCGCCGGAGGCAAGCGATTTCAGATAGGCGTTTATAAATCCGTCAAGATCTCCGTCCATTACGGCGTTTACATTGCCGGTTTCATACCCGGTTCTGTGATCTTTCACCAGCGTGAACGGCATGAAAACATAGCTCCGTATCTGCGAACCCCAGGCTATTGCTTTCTGTATTCCCTTTATGTCTTCTATTTTATCCAGATGTTCCCGTTCTTTGATTTCAAGCAGTTTTGATTTCAGCATTTTCATCGCAACTTCGCGGTTCTGGTGTTGGCTCCGCTCGTTCTGGCAGGCGACCACCACGCCGGTGGGTATATGGGTTATGCGTATGGCCGATTCCGTTTTGTTTACATGCTGCCCGCCCGCGCCGCTCGAACGGTATGTATCGACTTTCAAATCCTCTTCGCGGATTTCTATATCGGTATCGTCGGAAATTTCCGGCATAACCTCAAGTGACGCGAATGAAGTGTGCCGCCGCCCCGACGCGTCGAAAGGGGAGACCCGAACCAGCCTGTGCACCCCCGATTCGCCTTTCATATACCCGTAGGCGTTTAAGCCCTCAAGCAGCAGAACCGCGCTTTTAAGTCCCGCCTCCTCGCCGTCGAGAAAATCGGCGAGTTTAACGGTGAAACCGTGACGCTCTCCCCAGCGGGTATACATCCGCACCAGCATTTCGTTCCAATCCTGCGCCTCGGTTCCGCCGGCTCCGGCATGGAATGTAAGTATGGCGTTGTTCCCGTCGTACTCTCCGCTTAAAAGCGTTTCGAGCCGCAAAGACCGCATCTCGTCGAGCAGTTTGCCGACGGTTGCCTTTATTTCATCCAGCAGCGACAAATCCTCTTCTTCGTTCGCCATTTCGATAAGTTCTTCGGTATCGTCGAACTCGCTTCTTATTTTATCGTAGGCGGAAATTTTGTCTTTGTTGCGGCGGATCGTCTGAAGTATTTTCTGCGAATTTTCGGGATCGTTCCAAAACTCCGCGTCGCCGGACTGCTCTTCAAGCCGTTCGGTTTCCGCTCTTAAATTATTTATTTTAAGCGCGTCTTCAAGATCGTCGAGATCCGGGCGCGCGCCGTCGAGCCGTGCTTTCTGTTCTTCAAATTCTATCAATTTTCCGTCTCCCGTTTTATACGCGCCGCGCGAACGCCATGGCGCACCATCCGTCTTTTTCTCTTTCGCGGAGCAGTTCAAACCCGGAGGCTGCCGTGAGAACATCCTGCTTTCTCGCGTCGATTATCCCGGAACAAAGCATAATCCCGCCCGGCTTCAGACAGCCGCCCGCGGATTTCAGCAGTTCGATCACCGTATCGGCGACTATATTCGCGAAACAGACGTCATATTCGCCGTGTACCGTGTCCGTAAGGTTCCCCTCAAAAAACCGGCAGACATCTCCGACGCCGTTCAATTCGGCGTTTTCGTTGGCCACACGCGCCGCAAGAGGGTCGATATCCACGCCGACCGTTTCCGCCGCGCCGAGCAGCGCCGCCGCGATGCCGAGTATGCCGCTCCCGCAGCCGATATCAAGCACCCGCTCGCCGCCGGATATAAAGTCCTGCATCATTTCGAGGCAAAGCCGGGTTGTGGCGTGCGTTCCGGTGCCGAAAGCCGCTCCGGGATCTATCTTAAGAACCGTTCTGTTTCCGTTCCTCCGGTAGTTTTCCCATGTGGGACATACTGCAAGTTTTTCGCCGATCTCAACGGGCTTAAAATACCGTTTCCAGTTTTCCGCCCAGTCTTTTTCATCCACGCTTTTTCTTGATATCGCGTAATCTATGCCCGCCGCGCCGAGCCGTTCTTTTATATAGGCTTCCGCGTCTTCCAATTCGGGCTCGCCGTCGAAATAGATGCGTATAACCGCGGCGGTTTTATCTTTTGCGAGGAGAGCCGGGTCAATCAGGTCGGTATGGGCGATTTTTTCCGCCGAAAATTCGAGATCGGAATAATCCTCAACGGATATACCGTGGGAAACCGTCATGTTTGCGATGTCTTCCGCCGTCTGCAAATCCTTTGCCGGCACCTTTACCGAAAGTTCCCGCCATTGCATTTTCCCGTACCTCGATTCCTAAACCCGAATATAAGTATACCATATTTTATTTTATTTGCAAGATGAAATAGCGCGG
>CAZRRV010000022.1:0-8372 GCA_964602735.1 uncultured Eubacteriales bacterium | reverse complement strand
ACGCTTTCTCCCGGAAGGAGCGTGTAAAGCCATGGAAAAGCGTGCGCGTAAAAACGAAATCGATATGACCCACGGCCCACTGGCGGGGAAGATTCTTCTGTTTACGATACCCGTTATGCTCTCAAGCCTGCTGAACCTGTTCTTTAACGCCGCCGATGTTGTGGTACTGGGGCGGTATGTCGGCGATGCGGCGCTCGGCGCCGTTGGTTCGACGGGTTCGATTGTAAATCTGCTTGCAAGCGTGATGAGCGGGCTTTCGGTCGCGGTTAATGTGGTGGTGGCGCACGATATAGGCGCGGGGAATGACAATGCCGTCCGTCGGGCGGTGCATACCTCGGTATTGCTCGGGCTGTGTACCGGTGTCGGAATTATGCTGATCGGCGTTGTACTTTCAAGGCCGTTGCTGCTGCTGACGGGATCGGTGCCCGACGTTATCGATTTGGCGGCACTTTATATGCGCATTTATTTCTGCGGTTTGCCCGCGTCGGCGGTTTACCATTTCGTCGCGGGTATTCTGCGGGCCAAAGGCGATACCCGCCGTCCGCTTTATATACTTACGGCTGCCGGCGTGATGAATGTTACGCTTAATATTTTCTTTGTACGCGTTTTGGGGATGACCGTAGACGGCGTTGCGCTCGCCACCATTATTTCGCAGTATTTTTCGGCCGTATCGGTTCTGCTGTTGCTGGTTCGCGAAACCGGGCCGCTTAAACTGGAGTTCAGGCGGTTGCGCTTCTCCGCTCCGATAGTTCGCCGCATTGTTATAATAGGCATACCGTCGGCACTGCACGGCGCGATTTTTTCAATCTCGAATATGCAGATTCAAACCGGAATAAACTCGTTTAACGATACCGTTCTCGTAGCGGCGTGCAGCGCCGCGGGCAATGTTGAGGGCTTCGTCTATTCGGCGATGAACTCGTTCCATCAGGCGTGCGTTACATTTTCAAGCCGCAACTACGGTGCGGGCAAAACGAAGCGAATCGATCGCACATTGCAGCTGTGCGCGTTATTTGTAACCGTTACCGGCCTTGTCGGAGGGTTCGGCGTGCGCATTTTCGGGCATTCGATTTTGTCGTTTTATGCGCCGGGGCGGGAGGATGTTATAAATGCCGCGCTTGAACGCATTACGATAGATTGTCTGCCGTATTTTTTATGCGGCCTGATGGATGTTCTTGTGGGAGCGTTGCGCGGAATCGGGTATTCCGTACTGTCGACTGCCGTAAGCGTAACGTGTTGTTGCGGAATGCGCATTTTGTGGGTGCATACGGTTTTCCGTGCCTTTCACAAGCCGTGGGTGCTGTTCCTTTCAATGCCGGTAAGCTGGCTGCTCAGCGTAATAGGGAACGGAATTGCGTTCCTGATCGTGCGGAAGCGGGCCTACAGGCGGGTGAGCGGAGACGATGAGCCGGCATTGGCGAACGGAACTCCCGCGGCGGGAAGTAAAGCATAGTCGTTGCCGTGAAATGCCGCGGGACGCGAAAATTTTATAAAATGCCGCCATATTTATTGACATGGCGTCGGTTTTGAAATATAATATAATACAATACTACCTGCGGCGGCAAGCCGTGGAAAAGGAGATGCGGTTCGGTATGAAAGTGGCGGTTATAGGATGCGGGAATATCGCGAACACCGCGCATATTCCGTCTTACATCAACAACAAGAAGGCGGAAATAGCGTATTTTTGCGACATCATCCCCGAACGGGCAAAAGCGGCGGTTGAAAAATACGGCTGCGGCGTCGCGATAACCGATTATCGCGACATTCTTAAAGACGGGTCGGTAGAGGCGGTTTCGGTTTGTACTCCGAACAACGTTCACGCCCCCATAGCAATCGACTGTATGCGCGCCGGGAAAGATGTTCTGTGCGAAAAGCCCGCGGCGAGAACATACGGCGAGGCTCTCGAAATGCAGAAAGTACAGCACGAAACCGGTAAAATTCTGAACATAGGCGTGGTGAACCGGTTTAACGACAGCGTAAACAAAATCAAGCGGTATATCGACGCGGGCGAGCTGGGCGACGTTTATCATGTGTATGTAAGCTTTCGCAGTCATCGGTCGATACCGGGTCTCGGCGGCGCGTTTACTACAAAATCCGTTGCGGGCGGCGGCGCGCTGATCGACTGGGGAGTGCATTTTCTCGACATTGTGATGTACTGCTGCGGCGATCCCAAACCTCTTACCGTATCCGGCGAAGCGTTTTGCAAACTCGGCAAGAACATTTCCGAATACACATACCGTAAAATGTGGGCCGGTCCGCCGGTTGAAAACGGCGTTTACGATGTTGAGGATTCGGTTACAGGCCTGATCCGAACATCCGGCCCCGTTATCACACTGCACGGAGCCTGGGCGCAGAATATCGATCACGATGAAATGTATATCGATTTTATGGGCGACAAAGCCGGCATAAGGCTCGATTACGGCAAAGATTTCGAGGTGTTTACCGTTGAGCACGGAGCGCTGGTGTCATATAAACCCGAGTTTACCATGCGCGATCAATTCCAGAACGAAATCGACGCGTTTGTTGACTGTACGGAAACGAAGAAGAAACTTCCGTCGCATATCGACACGGTTATAATAACCGCGAAAATGATGCAGGCGATTTACGATTCCGCCGAGGCGCACCGCGAGATTGAACTCGACAATTAAACGGAGAACAGACGGAACAAAATGAAAATAGGATTTATCGATTATTATTTAGACGAATGGCACGCCAACAATTATCCGTCGATGATTGCGAAAGCTTCGAACGGCGATATGCAGGTCGAGTACGCATGGGGCAAGATCGCCAGCCCGAAGAGGGGGACGACCACCGAACAGTGGTGCGAAAAATTCGGCGTAACACGGTGCGGGAGCATAGAAGAGGTGATCGCGCGCAGCGACGCTCTGGTTGTGCTTTCACCCGATAACTGCGAGATGCATGAAGAATTGTGCGCTCTGCCGCTGACCTGTAAAAAGCCCGTTTATGTTGATAAGGCTTTCGCGCCCGACGCGGATACCGCGAAAAGAATTTTCGCCGTTGCCGAAAACAGCGGAACGCCCTGCTGGTCTTCGTCGGCGCTGAGGTTCGCCTCGGAATATAAAGATGTGAGCCGGGAAGGTATCCGCGCGGTAAGCTGCTGGGGACCCAACAATTACGAAATTTACGCGATTCATCTTCTGGAGCCGCTGACGATGTTTATGGGCACCTCGGCGGCGCGGGTTATGGTGGCGGGCGACGACAGTTTTCGCACAATGCTTATAGAAATGCGCGACGGGAGGCTCGCTTCCGTTTCACTTTTCGCAAACGGATCGCCGTTCGTAACGCAAATTGCCAGCGTTAAAGGCGGAGCGGGGGAAAACAGCTTTCTGGAGATAAAATCCGACTATTTCGGCGCGTTTATCGCCGAACTTGTCGATTTTTTCCGCACCGGGGAAGAAAAGGTTCCGCACGAGCAGACGGTAGCGATTATGGCGTTGCGTGCGGCCGGTCAGCGTGCCATGCAAACGCCCGGAGAATGGATTGATATTTAAGGAGTATTGAATATGGCTGATTTCAAAATCGGAATAATAGCGGATTCGCTTCGTATGTCTTTTGTCGATTCGATAAAACAGTGCGCGGATATGGGCGCCGGCGGCGTACAGCTTTACGCCGTCGACGGCGAGATGGCGCCCGAGAACCTGTCCTCTTCGGCGAGGAGAGAGAAGCGGGGTATCATAGAATCGTGCGGTCTGAAAATATCGGCGCTGTGCGGCGATCTGGGGGGGCACGGTTTCGCGCGCGCGGAGGAGAATCCCGCCAAAATCGAGCGCTCGAAGCGCATTGTCGATCTGGCTCTCGATCTGGGCACGAATATCGTAACAACTCATATCGGTGTAGTTCCCGACAATCCGGACAGCGATACTTATAAAATAATGCTTGAGGCATGCAATATTCTTGCCGAATACGCGAGCGGAAACGGCGCTTTTTTCGCGATTGAAACCGGGCCCGAACCCGCCGCCCGACTGAAAACTTTTCTCGACAGTCTCGATTCCAAAGGCGTTGCCGTAAATCTGGACCCCGCCAATCTGGTAATGGTGACGGGAGATAATCCGGTCGACGCGGTCAATACTTTGCGCGATTATATCGTTCACACTCACGCCAAAGATGGAATAATGCTTAAAAAAACCGATCCGCAGATTATTTACGACTGCATTGCCGACGGCGGCATCGGAGATGTTAAACTTTCGGATTATTTCAAAGAGGTGCCGCTCGGAACCGGAAATGTGGATTTTCCGTCTTACCTTAAGGCGCTGCGCGACATCGGCTATAACGGCTATCTGACCATTGAACGCGAAGTCGGCGACAATCCCGTGGGCGACATCGAAACGGCTGTGAACTTTTTGCGGAGGCAATTCACGGAATTGTAAAAAGCCGCAAGCTGTTCGCATAATGAGCAAACACCCCCGTCCGCGGGGGTGTTTCGTGTTCCGCCGGCTTTTGCGGTTTAATATTCTTTAACGCGCGGGCGTATTCCCGTTCGCCGGAACTCGTTAATCAACCGACAGGCTTTTTCTGCCGAGCCGTTTTGATAATACGGCGGCCGGTTTTACGGCTTACCGAACCGATTCTTTCCGCCCGGCAAAAAAGTCTTGACAGCTTGCGGTGTTTTGTGTATGTTTATAAGGGAGTTTGTTGCAATATAACGGGCATCGCGAATATATAAAGCGGTTTGACCCCAAATCCGAAAAAAATAATGTTTGCGAGAGCCGGCGGCATTACCCTGCTCCGCCGGAACATTAACGGATGCAGACAGACCGGGCAGCTTATGTGCGGCCCTTATTTCATTACGGATACGCTCGTACGCTCGGAAAATTCATTTAACATCGGGGTGACGAAAACGAAAAACAGGCAGTATAAGTACCTGCTTCTTATAGCGGATGCGGTTTTATGTTTGCTGTTTATAACGGTTATTACCTGTATGGATATAACGGAGCGGAATAAAGTTCAGACGGAATCCGTGGAAAATTTTGTTTTCGGCGATTCGTCCGAGCCGGAGTACAAAGTAGACGGATACAGTCGAGAAGGCAAATATATAACGGTTCGGGGATGGGCGGTTATACCCGGAAAAACCTATCCTTTTTATAATTACGGCGAAGACCGGCGCGGCGAGGCGGTATACTGTAATGTCCGTCTTGCCTGTGTCGACGAAGTAGCCGGCAAGGTCGCGCTTTTTCCGACGCAACTGTACGAGCGTAACGACGCGACCGAAACCCTGAATGACGGGATAAATTACAGGTGTGCCGGTTTCTGTTCCAGAATACCCGAATGCTATGAGAAAGCGGTTGAAAAAAACGGTTTGTATGCGGTTTTTACCGAGCCCGACGGAGAGAAAAAGCTTTATGCAATCGAAATCGAAAAAAATCAGTGACACTGTATGTTATTTAATTATCATTGCCGTTTCCTTTGTTTTGAATCTGACGCTGCAAAGTTCCGGCGATGATTTTATATTTCAAAAGGGCATTGAGAGATATGGGAACATCGCGGGCTGGCTGTCTTTCTACGCGAACAACTGGAGCGGAAGACTGATACCCCACGGTATTCTCGTCTGCCTTCTGAATCTTCCCGGTGCCGTATTCACCGTTCTGAACAGCACGGCTCTCGCATTGCTCCCTCATATGCTTGCGCGGTGTCTCTTCGACGGAGACGCGGGGCGTAACGCAAAATTCAAGCTGGCTTTATTTGTGCTTTTGATTATTGCGATACCCGATTCGGTTTGGGCTTATGCGGTCTTCTGGAAATGCGCCTCCGTGCTTTATTTGTGGGGAACAATAGCGGCGTTGGCAGCAATGCGGCCGTTTATTCTTCAATACCGGAGCGGAGACGCTGTTAAGCCGCAGGTGTATGTAGCGGCTGTGTTCGGGGCGGTATATGTAAGCGGCTTTGAACAAATGGCGGCGTTTCTGGCGGTGTTTATGATTATCACGGTTTTATGGAACGGGTTGAAATTGAAAAGAAAAACGGGAGTATGTCTTGCGATTACCGCGGTAACACTGTCGCTCACGCTGTTTTTCGCCGGAATGCCCGGCAACCGCGTCAGATTATTCGCCGAAACGGTACAGAGAATGCCGAATTACGATATGTATTCGGTGTGGGACAAAATTTTTATGGGAATAGAGTATCTGCTTACATGTATACAAAAGCATTGCGTTTATCTGTTTTGCGCTCTCGGGTTTATCGTTACCGCGTATCTTTATAAAACGGCCGAGCGCGGGCGTAAACCGATTTTGCTTGCAGGGGGGGGGGTGTCGGTATATTATTCGCTTGCGCTAATCTGCCGATGGACACAGGGGAAGACACGGAATACGATTCCGGTGTTAAACAAGCTTTTTACATTTGCGGAATTTGATTCGGTGTTTTTTGAATACAATATCAAGCGCCTGCTGCCTACACTGGTCGGTTTCGCGGCTTTCTGTACGCTCGGTTTGCTGCTCATTGCGGTTTCGTCATCCTCCGACGGCGATATCATTAAGCCGCTGTTGTATTTCGGGGGCGGATGCACGGTAATTATTATGGGGTTTTCACCGTCGATTTTTGCTAGCGGAGACAGAACGCTGTTTATATTCGCCGTTTTCCTTATATCGGCAACGCTGATGGCAGGTAACGAACTGTTATCGCTTGCCAAAGAGCAAAAGCTGAACAAACTGGAATAAAACTGGGCTTGATGTTTGAATCCGAAACACGCCTTGCCGGCGGCGAAAACAGCCGAACGTGCCGTGAAATATCAATTTGTATTCCGCCGCGACTTGACAAGTTGCCGGAAAGCATGTATACTGTATTGCGCCGGTAAATTTTCGACGGGTTTCGGAGGTGAAAGGTTCCGCCGGTATGAACAAAGAAATCAAAACAATTTCCTCCAACAAAAAAGCTTTCCATGATTATTATATAATCGAGAGTTTCGAGGCGGGAATCGAGCTTTGCGGAACCGAGGTAAAATCTCTGCGCCGGGGCGGCGCCAACCTGAAAGAAGCGTGGTGCAGTATAGAAGACGGTCAGCTTACAGTGCGGGGCATGCATATAAGTCCTTACGACAAAGGGAATATTTTCAACCGCGATCCGCGCCGAGACCGCCGTCTTTTAATGCACAAGCGTGAGATTTTACGGCTGTTCGGGCAGATAAAGCAGCAGGGTCTTACTTTAATACCGCTGTCGGTTTACCTGAAAGGGTCGCTTGTGAAAGTTCAGGTGGGGCTTTGCCGCGGGAAGAAAATTTACGATAAGCGCGAGGTGATGCAAAAGCACGATGCCGAGCGCGCCATTGATCGGGCAATGAAAGAAAGTCGCAAACAATCGCAATAATACGGGGGCGTAATGGTTTCGACGGGGATTTTGAAATGCGATAAGCGAGCCGTGTTGCGAACACACGATAATAAGCGCAGTTTCAAAATAAACGACAACAGACAAGTTGCCCTTGCGGCCTGATTAAGGCCGCCGTCCTGTCCCGGAGTACCGCGGCCGGGAGCGGGGCGTCGATTAGCGGTGCACATGAGCGGGAGAGCTTTTCCGGCCCCGCCACGACCAGGAAATACCGAGCGTTTTAGCCTGCCGATGGGCGATTTCGCAAGGGAATTTTAAATAATCGGCTGCGCTCGGAGAAATTCGCATGAACAGATTTTCGGACGCGGGTTCGACTCCCGCCGCCTCCACCGTTCGGAAAACCCGCCTGCGCGGCGGGTTTTTGCTGTAATTCCATGCGGCATAAGGGTTCTCGCGTTGGCATTAAACGCAGGGAATTGACGAAGAAATCAACGGATTGACGTATAAATCAATAAAAAATTTACACGAAAACTCACGCAAAATTGCCTCGTGAATCCTTGCGATTCAAGGGCGGACAAAATGCACAAAATAAAATTCGCATTGCATCGTGCTTAAAAATATACTTCGGCGTTAAACTAATCTAACCGCAACACACATACCGTTCCTCCGGAAAATTTTCGTCGACTACCTGAGCGTGAAAATGGCCTAAACTTCTGGATATTGCCCATTCGCTACCGTTATCAAATTTTGAAACCTTGATAATAGAAGCCTCTTTACTCGCTATATCATATGAAATTACTCCATCTAAATCCTTACATTCGTGTGGATAAGCATATACGTATGCTTGGCATCATTACTTATTTTTCTGTACCACCATACCACTGGCTATTTGTCCTCCTTTGCCATGTTTTCCCAATAATACAATTTATTAGCTATCACGTGCGTCAATATGAGTCTCCAAAGCGCTTCCCGCAAGTACTTGTGTGTATCTTCGAAAGGGCACATCAAATACTCAGTATATGCGCTGACAATTAGGCACTCTTCGTGCGTCATATGTTTCCTTCTTTTGTTAAATACTGTCGCGTGTATTCGGTTTCTTC
>CAZRRV010000021.1:0-25592 GCA_964602735.1 uncultured Eubacteriales bacterium | reverse complement strand
TGTTTATTAACGGAAAAGCCGGTTCTGCTTCTCGGCGATTGCCGCTCTCCCGCCGACGTTGCGTATAGTGATGTGTTTTGCCGATAAATTTAATATACATGCGGGACGGTACCGTTTTCGGTACATAACGCGAGGGGACACCTGGTTTTTTATTGAATGCACAAACGCGCCGACGAAAAAATCGTCGGCGGGTTTTTCCATAGCCGTAACCGGCCGGTTTCCACGGATCGGCAACCGATCCTTCCTAACACGCGTTTCGTTTTCCGTGATCGTTGCGGATTACATTGTGCAATGCCGCGAGATGACGCCTGACGGCTTTACACGATGTCTTGCCGCATTTTTCCGCCGGATTTTACAAACCCGGAAATACATGAAGTATGTTTCGCGGTTTTTGCTTCGCCCGGCGAAAAATCCGCCGAAAGATCCGATACGGGCCGTTATGCGGTACTGCCTTTATTTTTTATGCTTAAGTTTTCCTATGATTTCATAAAGCGACGAGTAAAGCGCCATGGCTTTTTCGGGATCCGCACCTATGCAGGTTGCCAGCCGGCCGGGTACGGAAAGCGCTTTTTCCCGCAGCGCTTCGCCTTTATCGGTGATTGTGACGATAAGATCTCTTTCGTCTTCCGACGAACGCATCCTTTTTATATATCCCTTTTCTTCCAGTCGTTTAAGCAGCGGTGTCAGCGTACTCGAATCGAGATACAGAAGTTCACCCGCCTCTTTCACCCGTATCCGCTTATGCTCCCACATAACCATCATCGTAATGTACTGGGTGTAGGTCAGATTAAGCCCGTCGAGATACGGGCGGTATGCTTTAACGATTTCTTTGGCGCACACATAAAGCGGGAAACACAGTTGGTTTTCCAGCTTCAGCGGATCGAACTTTGTTGTCATAAACCGGCTTTTTCCCGCGAGACGACCCGTTTCGCGAAATCGGCGGCCGCCTGCAGGTCGGCGGCGTTTGGTTTCCCTCTGTGGAGCATCAGGAACTCCCCGCGGCAGGAAAATTCTTCTTTTGAAAGCGGTATATGCTTTTCCGCGAACGGTTTTTCAACATATTTCCGAATGGATTTCAGAGCCGCGGAAGAACTGATCATCACCGCTTTTTTTACGGTAACATCGATGCTCCGTATAAACGCAGTCACTGCCCCGTCGACGTTAAAGGCGTATGGTGCAGTGCAAAGGAACAGTATATCCGTATCGCCGGCAAGCTTTTCGGTAACGGGCTTCGCCTCCGTGTTCACCGCTTTCGCCACGGCGTCGGCAAGTTTTTTGGTTTTTCCGCCTCTTGAATAATATCGAACCTCTACGGTCATAAATAACACGTCTCCTTTTTTACAGCAGCTTTTCGGTTTCCGCTTTTACAACATCGAGAGAAACCGTCGGTTCGAAACGCGCGGCTATTTCTCCGTCGCGGTTGATAAGGAATTTTGTGAAGTTCCATTTAATGTTGCCGTTGTTTTTGTAATCCTTGTCCATCTTTTTTACAACCGGGTTCAGCACCAGTTTCATAGGTCCGTTAAATCCCCCGAAAGAAGTGTTGGCGGTAAGGAATTTGTAAAGAGGTATCGCATTTTCACCGTTGACATCGATTTTCGCGAATTGCGTAAAGGTTATTCCGTAACGGCTGTTGCAGAAATCGTGAATTTCCTCATCGCTGCCCGGAGCCTGATTCATAAACTGGTTGCAGGGGAAATCGAGGATCTCGAATCCGTCGGCTTTATGCTCCTCGTACAGTTTCTGCAAATCCGCGTACTGCGGCGTAAAACCGCATCCTGTAGCGGTGTTTACTATCAGCAGAACTTTCCCTTTGTAATCGGAAAGCGAAACATCGCCGCCGTCCTGCGCCTTTACCGTGAAATCGTAAATGTTCATTTTTCTTTCCTCCCTGACGGTTATTTAATCGTGCAAGATATAATCTCGCGCGATTTATATTTTAATTTTATCCCGCTCTTTACGGTTTGTCAATGGTTTTTTTGAAATGCGGACGAAAAAAACCGCCGTCGCAACGGCGGTTCGGTACGGAGCCTGTCTTATTTTTGCACGAATGTGAACTTTTCCCAGGGAATATTAACCGGGCGTTTTTGCCCGATTATTTCGTCGACGTGCATCAACAGCGGCAGTTCGTCGAGCGATATATCGCCTTTTTTCGCACGTATACGCATCGCCTCCGCGACACGCCCCGCCACCACGAGCGATTCGAGGGTAACTCCGTTCAATTCCCGTTTTGCCTCGTCGATATCGAGCCCTCGGCCGAGCAGGATACCTACTTTTCGGGTTCTCCCGCCGTACACGGTAACATACAAATCGCCGATGCCTACCCACAGATTGTTCAAATCTGAGGCTCCCTGAAGCTGCAGCAGGCGGTGCATTTCGCGGGCGGCCTGCCCGAATACCGCTGCCTGCGAGTTAAAATGAAGTCCGCTGTTTTCGCCGTAGATTTTCTGGTTTACCCCGATGGTAAGCGCGATTCCGAGCGCGAAGCCGTTTTTAAGCGCCACCGCGCTCTCAATGCCGGTTACATCGGTCGAAAGGCTGATGTGATAATAATCGGTTTGCATCATCGCTTTTATTTCTTCGAGCGCCGCCATATCCGAACCGCAGAACGCCACTTCGGTTTGATCGTGTGCCACAAGCTCATAGCTGGTGCAGGGCCCTCCCACCGCCGCGAGGCGCAGTGTTTTATGCATCGTTTTAAGCTTCCGCTCCCACAGGCAGGGGTAGGTGAGAAGACTTCCGTCCGGCATATTCATAAGTCCTTTTGTTACGGTAAGCACCTTTGTGTTTTCCGCGATTTTCGGCAAAACAAAATCGCCGAACCAGTCAACCCCGAAGCTGCTTACCCCGCCGATAACCAGATCCGCTCCCGCAAGCGCGTCGCCCAACTCCTCAATCTGATAAAATTTTATCCCGGCGGGGAAATCCCGCTCAAATTTCGGGTGGCGGTTTACGGCGCGCGATACATCTATTATTTCGCGATCTAAATGTGTGCCGACCAGCCTTACCTCATGCCCGTTTTCACGTGCGGGGAAAGCGAGCGCCGATCCCATCATCCCGGAGCCCACAATCGTAATAACTGCCATTTGTTATCGCTCCTCTGCTTTGTAAATATAAGGCGATACTTCACCAAAACCGTCTGGCGGCGTATTTGCCGCCGTGGCTTTACGCGCCGATTTTCAAATTATTTTATCATAATTTCCGCCGTTTTTCAATTATTCCGTTGAATTTTACCGCGGGACGGATATAATATTTTAAGGCGGCATTGTGTAGTAAATATTGTCTTTCGTCTGCCGGTATTTTCCGATTCGCCGCCGCAAAAGGGATTTACGGTTAAACATACCGGTGTACGCCGAAAAGGGGAGAGCGTTATGAATACCGAAAAAATACGCATTGTGGCGATGGATTTAGACGGAACCTTAACTCAGCACAAACAGCCGTTAGACGCCGGGCATATCGCGGCCCTCGATAAACTTCGCGCGCGTTATTCTCTTTTAATGGTCGGCGCGGGGCAGGTGGAACGGATCTTCAATCAGATGGGCCGGTATCCGATCGACATCATCGGCAATTACGGGATGCAGTACGGGGAATATAACGAAAAAACCGGCACAGTTGAGATGAAACGCGATATAAATCTTGCGGTAAGCGATAAAGCGAGCGTGGAATCCCGCGTTACCGCTCTGCGGGAACGCTACGGATTTACGGAATACGCCGGCGATAATGTCGAATACCACCCTTCCGGGTGCCTTACTTTCCCGTTGCTCGGAACGCGCGCGCGGCAGGAGGATAAGCTTGCGTTCGACCCGTCGCGGGTAAAAAGAAGAGCCATATACTCCGAAGTATGCAAAACCTTTCCCGAGTACTGCGTGTTTGTGGGCGGATCGTCCTCGTTTGATATGGCGCCCAAACCTTACAATAAGTATTATGCCCTTGATTTATACTGCGAGGGCAGGGGATTGCGCCACGAAAACATCTGCTATATCGGAGATGATTACGGTACCGGCGGCAACGACGAATCCGTTTATCTTTCGGATTTTCCGTATATTGTTATCGACGACTACCGTGATTTTCCCAAGGTTATTGCTCCGCTGCTCGGCGGCGAATAAAACAAAGTTGCGGCTTTTACTTTTAACCGAACCGTGAAACGGCGGGCGAACCCGAAAGTTCGCCCGCCGTTGTGTGCGGTTTTGCAAATCTCCGCCGGCGCTCAATATTTATTTGCGGTTGGCCGGATAGGTGCGGCGGCGCAATTCCGATACGGCGC
This sequence comes from uncultured Eubacteriales bacterium, assembly GCA_964602735.1. GTDB lineage: Bacteria > Bacillota > Clostridia > Oscillospirales > Acutalibacteraceae > CAZRRV01. The sequence continues at coordinate 21,328 of CAZRRV010000021.1, read as the reverse complement.
GGCTCCGTTATCCGCACGAGTCGCATTCGGAACAGTTTTCGCAGTCCGGGAACTGGCTTTTGTCGTAGGGAATCGCGTTTTTGTCGTAATAATCTTTTACGGCGGCTTTTATGGCTTCCTCCGCCAGTACCGAGCAGTGCATTTTATAAGCGGGCAGCCCGTCGAGCGCCTCCGCTACCGCCTGATTCGAAAGTTTCAGCGCTTCCGATACCGGCTTCCCCTTTATCATTTCGGTTGCCATCGAACTTGAGGCAATCGCAGATCCGCACCCGAATGTTTCAAATTTAACATCCGATACGATGCCGCCGTCGATTTTCAGGTAGATTTTCATTATATCGCCGCATTTCGCGTTGCCGACCTCCCCGATGCCGTCGGCGTTTTCGATAACCCCCACATTGCGCGGATGCTGAAAGTGATCCATTACTTTTTCACTGTACAGTGCCATTATTATTACCTCACAGTATGAATTGTTTTTTGCCGGTTATTTTATCTCTCCACAGGGGAGACATATTCCTGAGATATTCCACAACTTTCGGAATTTCCGCGATCATGTAATCGATCTGCTCTTCCGTGTTTTCGGCGGAAAGGGTAAGCCTCAGCGAACCGTGGGCGATTTCATGCGAATGGCCTATTGCGAGCATTACATGGCTCGGATCGAGAGAACCCGATGTGCAGGCGGAACCCGACGAAGCGCTTATCCCTTTTGAATCGAGCAGCAGCAGCAGACTTTCGCCCTCGATCCCTTCAAAGCAGAAATGCGCGTTTCCGGGCAGCCGGTTTACCGGATCGCCGTTCAGAACGCAGTGAGGGATTTTTGAAAGCCCCGCTATCAGCCGGTCGCGCAGACCGGTTACTTTCGCCGCGTTTGTTTCGATGTTCGCGATCGCCTCTTTCAGCGCCGCCGCCATTCCCGCTATGGCGGGAATATTCTCCGTACCCGCCCGCTTCCCGCGTTCCTGCGCTCCGCCTTCTATAATCGAAACGAGAGGTATGCCTTTTCTCGCGTATAGAACGCCGATGCCCTTCGGGCCGTGGAATTTGTGGGCGGAAAGCGAAAGCATATCGATATTCTGCGATTTTACGTTTATCGGTATGTGCCCCGCGGCCTGTACCGCGTCGGTGTGAAATGGGATCCCTTTTCCCCGGCATACGGCTCCGATTTCGGCGACCGGCATAACCGAGCCTATTTCGTTGTTGGCGTACATTACCGTCACAAGGCAGGTGTCGTCGCGAACTGCGCTTTCGACCTGTTCCGCGGTTACGGTACCCGTCCTGCCCACGTCGAGCAATTCGATTTCAAAACCGTATTTTTCCAGCTTCTTCAGCGTGTGCAGAACCGCGTGGTGTTCAAACGCCGTCGATATGATATGCTTTTTGCCTTTGCTCCAGCCCTTTGCCGCCGCGGATACGATCGCCTGATTGTCCGCTTCGCTGCCGCCCGAGGTGAAATATATTTCTTTCGGGTCGGCGCCTATGCACGCGGCGATCTCTTCCCTCGCGGTAAGCAGTGCCTCCGCCGCTTTCTGACCCGCCGTATGCAGGCTCGACGGGTTCCCGTATATGTCCCGCATATAGGGCAACATGGCGTTTACCGCCGTTTCGCTCATTCTGGTCGTAGCCGCGTTATCGGCGTAAACATTCATAAAAACCGCTCCTTTCACAATGACTGTATTATATTATTGTTCCTCCGCCTACTACGGTGTCTCCGTCATACATAACCGCTGCCTGCCCTTTTGTTACCGCCCGCTGCGGTTCGTCGAAGGTGAGCTCGATTTCGTCGTCGCCGGTTTGCACGACCGTTGCCCACTGTTCGGGGGCTCGGTATCTCACTTTCGCTTTTACGCGGACGGGTTCGCTTATATTATCGAACGGAATAAGATTTATGTTTTTCATTTTTACCGTTTTCGAATATAAGTCTTTCTCTTCCCCCAAAATTACGGTGTTGTCGTCCGGGTTTATGCTTACGACATATTTGGGTGTTCCCAGGGCGATGCCCAGACCTTTTCGCTGCCCCACGGTGTAATTTGTTATTCCTTTGTGCCGCCCCAGAATATTGCCGGATATATCGGTAAAATTCCCCGGCGCGCGGCGGTGCCCCGTATACCGGGCAATGAAATCGGAATAACTTTCGTTTTGCACAAAACATATATCCTGGCTTTCGCGTTTTTCCGAATTTACGAAACGGCGCTCCGCCGCTATTTCCCGCGTTTGCGCTTTGCTTAATTTTCCCAGCGGGAAGACGGTTCGGCGCAGTTGTTCCTGCGTCATGGCATATAAAACATAGCTTTGATCTTTCGCGGAATTGTCCGATTTTTTCAGTAGGTATCTTCCCGTGCCGTTGTCCGGCTCGATTTTCGCGTAATGCCCCGTTGCGATATATTCGCACCCGAGTTCGTCGGCGCGGCGGAAAAGCTCTCCGAATTTCAAATACCGGTTGCAGTCGATGCACGGGTTCGGAGTGAGACCGTGTTCATACGCCGTTATAAATCTGTCGATAACCTCCGCTTTGAATTTATCCGAGAAATTAAATACATAGTGGGGAATACCCACGGCTTTTGCGACGCTTTTCGCGTCTTCCGTATCTTCGAGAGAACAGCATTTGCTTTCACGCGCTCCCACATCGCCGTTTGAAAACAGTTTCATGGTAACGCCTATGCAATCATAACCGGCTTTTTTCATCAAATACGCCGCCACGCTCGAATCCACTCCGCCGCTCATGGCTACTATCGCTTTCTTCACGCTTTTATCTCACATCCGTCCGCGCCGCGGTTATAACCTATTAAAAAGGTAGGCTAAATGTATTATAACCCCGCCGCGCGCGGTTGTCAACCGTTACTTTCAAAAAAAATCTCCGCCGGCATAATGAAACGAACGGAAAAGAGCCGCGAAAATATTGCCGCATGGAATTCGACAAGGCAATACAGCATAAATGCCCTGTGTCATATACGCCGTCGGATTTTTCGTTAAAAGAAATCAAAAAGGCGCAGGGAATACTTTGTGTATCTCCGGGCATGCTCGTGAAATATTATAACGGAAAATATGCCGGCAGGTGAAGTTCAAAACCGTTATGCGGGTACCCGGAGGTGTAGCCTTAAAATACGGTGCCGCCGCAATATTTCCGATCGGGTTTTTATCGCGCGGGAATGATAAAATCCGCCCGGCGGGGAGCAGGCGGGGCTAAAGTCAGGAAAGGTCAAATAATTTTTTCGGAAATTTTACTTTTCCCCTTGACAAAAGCGAAATGTTGTGATAGAGTACAAGTATGTTAGCACTCTGCCCGTGCGAGTGCTAAAACGGGGGTGAAAAAATGGAACTGAGCCAGCGGAAACAAAGTGTACTGAAAGCGGTTGTCGAGGCGTATATCGATTCCGGAGAGCCGATAGGCTCAAAGGCGCTTTGCACCATACTCGGCACAACGCTTTCCCCGGCAACACTTCGCAACGAACTGAGCGAACTTTGCGAAATGGGGTATTTAAGCCAGCCCCACACCTCCGCGGGTCGCGTACCCACAAACAGCGCTTACCGTTTTTATATCGAATCGTCGCTTAAACACAAAATGCCCCCGGTTCGGGAGCGCGCCGAACTCGACGGGCTGTTGCGCGAGGCGGCGAAAGATCCGATGCGCATATACGATGCCGCGGCTCAGCTTCTTGCGGATTTTACCGGCCTGCCTACGCTGCTTTCCGCCGCAGGCGGCGGCGGCGAGTATGTAAAGCATCTCGAAACCGTCGCTATGGGAAAGCGCACCGTTATGCTGATACTCGCCTCGTCCGGCGGAACGACAAAATGCAGATTTTGCCGGCTCGACGGCGATTGCAGTACCGGGATGTTGCAAACATTCGCACGCATTGCGGAAGAAAAAATTCTCGGGAAAAAGATCCGTGAAATAACCGTGCCGTTTTTGCAGGGGCTCACGGCCTCCGCCGGCGATTACGCGATAAATCTGTTGCCGCTTTTTGCGGCTCTTGCCGAAACGGCGGAGGAAATTTCAAATCCGAGGATGTCGTTCGGGGGAAGCGCTTACACGCTCAGCGCGCGTCAGGCGGAACTTATACGGTTCTTAAACGGCATTAACGAAGATGTGGATGTTGTGTTCGGCGAAAACACCGGCATATCCGATCTTTTCCCCGCGAGCAGTATGGTTGTCGCCCGGTATTCCGCGGGCGGGAACGAAAGCGGCAGAATCGGCGTGATAGGGCCTGTACGTATGTCGTACCGGCGCATGATGCCGAGCCTGCATTATTTCGCGGAGCGGTTGAGCCGGGTGTTGGAACAGAATAAATTCGATTTGGAGGAATAATATGCCGCAGGAAACAGATTTGAACGGTAACGGCGCGCCGGAAGAGGAAAAGGAGAATTCCGCCGACGGGGCCGAAAAAACCGCGGAAACCGCGAAAACCGCTTCGGATAAAGCCGTTAAAGAAGCAAAGCCGAAACCACGTCAGAGCAAAGATAAGACCGGTAAGGCCGCCGAGATTGAAGCGCTGCGGAAACAGCTTGCCGAGGCGAACGACCGGCTTATGCGGACGGCGGCGGAATACGAAAACTACCGCAAACGAACCGAACGGGAAAGGCTTTCGTCCCTCGAATACGGCAAAGCGCAGATGATTAAGCCGCTGCTCCCGATTTTCGACGGTATCGAACGTGCCGACGCGTGTGATCCCGGCAGTCCGGATTACCTGAAAGGCGTCGAGATGATTATCAAACAGTTCCGCGATTTGAAGCGGGTGCTGGGGATAGAAGAGATAGGCAAAGTCGGCGAGCAGTTCGACCCCGCCGTACACGAGGCGGTAATGCACATCGAAGACGACGAATTGGGGAAAAACTGCGTGGCGCAGGTTCTTCAGAAGGGTTATAAATACGGCGATACCGTTATAAGAACGGCAATGGTTCAGGTAGCGAATTAAACAGTCGTCACCGGGCGGTGCGCGGTCATCGATTCGGCCGCGCGGAACGCGGCGCGCAGCGCACGGTGTTGCGAAAAACATTTTACGGAGGAGAATTGTTATGGGCAAAATTATTGGCATCGATTTGGGAACCACAAACTCTTGCGTGGCGGTTATGGAAGGCGGAGAGGCGGTTGTTATTCCGAACGCCGAAGGTTCGAGAACAACCCCGTCGGTCGTCGCTTTCTCAAAAACGGGCGAGCGTATGGTGGGTCAGGTAGCGAAACGTCAGGCAATCACGAACCCGGAACGGACGATTATTTCGATCAAACGCGAAATGGGAACCGGCCATACCGTAGAGATCGACGGTAAAAAGTATACCCCGCAGGAAATCTCGTCGATCATTCTGCAAAAGCTTAAAGCCGACGCCGAGGCCTATCTGGGCGGGCAGGTAACCGAAGCCGTTATCACCGTTCCCGCCTATTTTACCGACGCGCAGCGCCAGGCGACCAAAGATGCCGGGAAAATCGCCGGCCTTGATGTAAAGCGTATTATAAACGAGCCTACCGCCGCCGCTCTCGCTTACAGTATCGACAAAGAAGAAGATCAGAAAATTATGGTCTACGATCTCGGCGGCGGTACATTCGATGTTTCGATTATCGAAATGGGCGACGGAGTTCAGGAGGTTCTGGCTACCGCCGGTAACAACCGCCTCGGCGGCGACGATTTTGACAAGCGCATTATGGACTGGATAATCGCCGGTTTCAAGGCGGAAAACGGCATCGATTTGTCGACCGATAAAATGGCGATGCAGCGGATTAAAGAGGCCGCCGAAAAGGCGAAAATCGATCTGTCCGGTATGACGACGGCCGAAATCAATCTGCCTTTTATTACCGCCGACGCCACGGGTCCGAAACATTTCGAAGCCACTTTAACCCGCGCGAAATTCAACGAACTTACAAACGATCTGGTAGAAGCCACCATGGGGCCGGTGCGGCAGGCCCTGTCGGATTCCGGGCTCGATAAAAGCCAGATAAACAAGGTTCTTATGGTAGGAGGTTCGAGCCGTATCCCCGCCGTGCAGGAAGCGGTAAAGAGCTTCATAGGCCGCGAACCGTTCAAGGGGATCAACCCCGACGAGTGTGTGGCTCTCGGCGCGGCGCTCCAGGGCGGCGTTCTGGGGGGAGATGTCAAAGGCCTGCTCCTGCTCGACGTTACTCCGCTGTCGCTCGGAATCGAAACGATGGGCGGCGTGAGCACCAAGGTTATCGAGCGGAACACGACTATTCCGACAAAGAAAAGCCAGATTTTCTCCACCGCCGCCGACGGTCAGACTTCAGTAGAGGTGCATGTACTGCAGGGCGAGCGCGAGTTCGCGAAAGACAATAAAACTCTCGGCGTGTTCCATCTCGACGGCATACCCGCGGCTCCGCGCGGCGTGCCGCAGATTGAGGTAACATTCGATATCGACGCGAACGGAATCGTCAATGTTTCCGCGAAAGATTTGGGAACCGGAAAACAGCAGTCGGTTACGATAACCTCAAGTTCCAATATGTCGAAAGAAGACATCGATAAAGCGGTAAAAGAAGCCGAGCAGTATGCCGCCGAGGATAAAAAACAGCGCGAGGAAACCGATCTTCGCAACGAGGCTGATCAGATGGTTTACCAAACCGAGAAAACAATAAGCGATTTCGGCGATAAAATAAGCGCGGAGGAGAAAGACGGCATCGAAAAAGCCAAAGACGCGCTTAAAGCCGCGCTGGCCGGCAACAACAGCGATGAAATACGCGCCAAAAAAGACGAACTGCAGAAACAGCTTTACGCCGTTTCCGAAAAAGTCTATAAAGCGGCCGCAGACGCCGCGGCGCAAAACGGGCAGCAAAATCCCGGCGGCGCCGCGGGCGGGGAACCTAAAAATGACGGCGGCAATGTATACGACGCCGATTTTCACGATGTCGACGACGATAAAAAGTAGCCGGTAAGAACGGCGACAGCCCGTCTTTTTGAGGGAGTGTTAAGCGGTTGGCAGAAAAACAGGACTATTACGAGGTGCTCGGTGTTGATCGCGGAGCTTCGGACGATGAAATCAAGAAAGCGTACCGCGCGGCGGCGAAAAAATATCATCCCGATTTGAATCCGGGCGACAAGAACGCCGAGGCGAAGTTCAAGGAGATAAACGAGGCGTACGAAGTGCTGTCCGACGCCGATAAGCGCGCCAGATACGATCAGTACGGCCATGCGGGTGTCGATCCCAACTACGGCGCCGGCGGGGGCGGAGGCGGATTCGGAGGATTCGGCAATTTCGACGATTTGGGAGACATATTCGGCTCATTCTTCGGCGGCGGGTTCGGGCAGTCCTCCAACCCGAACGCCGCGAGGAAAGGCGCGGATACTTCGGCCACCGTAAATCTGTCGTTCGAAGAGGCCGCGAAAGGCTGTAAAAAAACGATTACGGTTACCCGTGTCGAAAATTGCGAAACCTGCCACGGGACCGGGGCGGAACCCGGGAGTAAGCCGAGAACCTGTCCGTCCTGCCACGGAACCGGTCAGATAAATGTTACCCAGCGGACACCGTTCGGCGCAATGCAGACCACCCGCGTTTGCGATCAGTGCCGCGGAACGGGGAAAATAATCGACAAACCCTGTCGCAACTGCGCCGGTAAAGGCCGCGTGCGCCTGACCAAAGACAGAATTGTCGACATACCCGCCGGCATCGATGACGGGCAGATAATAAATATGCGCGGCGGCGGAGACGCAGGAGTAAACGGGGGTTCGCCCGGAGATCTGCACATTCATGTAGCCGTGCGTCCCCACCCGATTTTCACGCGGAACGGGTACGATATTCACTGCGAGGTTCCCGTAACTTTTGCTCAGGCGGCTCTCGGCGCCGACATCACCGTCCCCACGTTAGACGGCAAGGTTCAGTTTAACATACACGAGGGAACGCAGCCCGGAGACGAGTTCAAACTGCGCGGCAAAGGTATCCAACGGCTGAACTACGGCGGACGCGGCGATGAATACGTAAAAATCATCGTCGAAATTCCGAAAAATCTTACAAAAGAGCAGCGGGAACTTATAAAACAGTTCGACAGCGCCGTAGGCGAAAAGAATTACAGGGAAAGAAAATCCTTTTTCGAAAAACTCAAAAACTTTTTCGGGGATTAACATTGCCTTCTGCGGCGCCGCGGATTTACGCGGCGCCGCGGTTTTAATATCGGCAACACCGCCGGGTGATCTCCTGACGGCTCCCGACGTCGTCTGCCCGGCATATTTTCCTTTATATTTCACGAAAATGCCCGGAAATATGGGGAGGTATTTCCAGCGCTTTTTGCTTTCTCTTAACGAAAAATCCTGCGGCGCATCCGACGTACAATCATTATGCGGTATTGCCTATTGTCCGATAACGAGAGATGTACTTGTAATTGTCGGACTTTTGTAGTATAATGGCAACGGTGAATAAGCTGAGCGGCCGTAAATTACGGCGGCCGGAAAGGGCGGAATTATTATGGTCGATTTGCAGACGACGCGGCATCTTGCCGATCTTTCAAAGCTTGCGTTTACCGACGAAGAGCTTGAAACCGTCGCTGGCGAGATGAGCGACATTGTCGGGTTAATGGATACCATAGCCGATTTTACACTGCGGGCAAAGCCCGATTTTTCAAACGCGGCGGATTACTCCGCTTTGCGCGACGATACGGCGCGGCCGTCTTTGCCGCGCGGGCAAATTCTTGCCAACGCGAAGGAAAAGAGCGAAACCTTTTTCCGTGTGCCGAAGGTGGTGTAGACCGTGAGTGAAATATTTTCCGAGTGGGGCATAGCGGCTCTTTCCCGTTCGCTTAAAGAGAAGAAAATCAGCGCCAGAGAGGCGGCGGAGCATTTTTTAAGAGAAATCGAAACCCGGAAGTCGCTTAATGCTTATATAACCGTCACTGGCGATCGCGCGTTAAGCGACGCCGATAAGGCGCAAAAGCGTTTGAACGCGGGCAGTGCCGCGCCGCTGACCGGCATACCTCTCGCGATTAAAGACAATATATGTACCGAGGGCATACGAACAACCTGCGCGTCGCGTATGCTTGAGGATTTTATACCGCCCTATACCGCGACGGCGGTATTAAAACTTGAAGAGCAGAACACCGTTCTGCTCGGCAAAACTAATATGGATGAATTTGCCATGGGCGGCTCTTCGCAGACATCATATTTCGGGGGAGTGAAAAACCCGCGTGACGAAACTCGGGTGCCGGGCGGTTCTTCGGGCGGTTCGGCCGCTGCTGTGGCTGCGGATCTTTGCGCCGGCTCGCTCGGCAGCGACACGGGCGGGTCGATTCGCCAACCCGCGGCTTTCTGCGGAGTTACCGGCCTTAAGCCGACATACGGAGCCGTATCGCGGTACGGGCTGGTTGCTTTCGCCTCTTCGCTCGACCAGATAGGGCCCGTCGCCCGTTCGGCGGAAGACTGCGCCTTGCTGTACGACGCCGTGCGCGGGTTTGACGAAAACGATCAGACAAGTAAAAAAACCGATAAATCGGCTCTTTGCAGGTTCGGTATGACGCTAAAAGGCGTAAAAATAGGTTTGCCGCGCGAATTTTTCGAGGGCGTGGACGACGATGTTAAAAACGCTGTTCTCGCGGCGGCGAATGAATTACAAAGATTGGGCTGCGAACTGTGCGAAGTTTCGCTGCCGGGGCTTAAATACGCCGTTTCTTCGTATTATCTTATTTCATCGGCGGAGGCGGCGAGCAATCTTTCCCGTTACGACGGTATAAAATACGGCCATCGCAGCGAAATCGGAGACACATACGAAGAGCTAATCGCCAATTCGCGCCGCGAGGGGTTCGGCAGCGAGGTCAAGCGGCGCATTATGCTCGGCAATTACGCCCTTTCGAGCGGATATTACGACGCTTATTATGCCAAAGCGGTAAGCGTGCGCGCAAAAATCAAAGAGGAATACGACGCCATTTTAAGCGGGTGCGACTGTATTTTAACGCCCACCGCGCCTACTGTCGCCTATCATATCGGGGAACAGGAGAACGATCCCGTAAAGATGTATTCGGCCGACATTTGTACCGTTACGGTGAATATTGCCGGTCTGCCCGCCGTATCGTTAAACTGCGGCGAGGGAGAGGGCGGTATGCCCGTCGGAATGAGCATAATAGGCAGACCGTTTGACGAATCCTTTATTTTGGCGGTTGCCGACCGCTATCAACGGGAAATAGGGTGAACGCATGAATGATTATATAACCGTAATCGGGCTTGAAATTCACGCCGAGCTTCTTACAAATTCAAAAGTATTCTGTACCTGCGGCGCTCTTTTCGGCGGAGAGGAAAACACAAGGGTATGCCCTCGCTGTTCTGGTATGCCGGGTACTTTGCCGGTGTTCAACCGCGGCGCCGCCACCCTCGCCGTAAGAGCCGGGCTGGCGTTAAACTGTAAGATTCACAATTACAGCGCGTTCGATCGCAAAAATTACTTTTATCCCGATTTGCCCAAGGCTTATCAGATAACCCAGTTCTATTATCCCATCTGTACCGACGGTGCCGTTGATATAGGCGGCAAAAAAATACGTATCAACCGCATCCATATCGAGGAAGACGCGGGTAAACTTACCCACGACGATTACGAGGGTGTGTCTTACGCGGATTATAACCGTTGCGGCGTCCCTCTGATTGAAATCGTAACCGAGCCGGATATATCCGGCGCGGAGGAGGCGCGGGCGCTGACCGAGGAGATCGCCGCCAGGCTTAAATACGCGGGGGTTAGCGATTCGAAAATGGAGCAGGGATCTCTGCGCTGTGATGTAAATATATCCCTGATGCGGCCGGGCGACAGTGAATTCGGCACCAGAACGGAAATTAAAAATCTGAACTCGTTCAAATCGATAGTAAGGGCGATCGAATACGAACGCCAACGGCAGGCCGAACTGCTCGACCGGGGCAAACCCGTTATCCAGCAGACGTTGCATTTTAACGAAAACAGAGGCACCACGAAGCCGCTGCGCTCAAAAGAAGAGGCGCACGACTACCGCTATTTTCCCGAACCTGATCTGCCGCCGATATATCTTTCGGATGAAGACATCGGCGAGATACGCGCGTCGCAGCCCGAAATGCCCGACGCGAGATTTTCCCGTTACACCGTCGTTTACGGGTTGCCGGAGGCCGACGCGAGGCTGCTGATTTCGGATAAGGATTTGTCGGATTTTTACGATCGCGCCGTCGCGGTATATCCCGCGTATAAGCCGATCGCCAATATGGCAACCGTCGAACTCCTGCGCCGACTTAACCTTGCGGGCGAAACCGCCGGGGATTTGAAGTTCACCCCGGAGGATTTCGCGGAACTTGTGCGGCTTTCGCAGGACGGCAAAATAAGCAAAAACGCCGCGAAAGAGATTCTGCGGATAATGTACGAAGAGGGCGGGAAGCCCGAACAAATCGCCGAAAGCCGCGGGTATTTAACGGTTGAGGATTCCGGCGCTCTGCGGGAAGCGATACGGAAGGTAATGGACGAAAACGGGAAAGCTGTCGGCGAGTACCGCGCGGGAAGCGAAAAGGTTTTCGGTTTTTTGATGGGCAGAGTGTGCGCGAAAGTCGGCAAATCGGCGAATCCTCAAACGGTTCGCGCCGAACTGCTGAAAGCGCTGAAAGGTTAGGAATTTCGATATGAATGTAATCGACGGAAAAAATCTGAAGCCCGCTTTTAGCCTCTCGATGCTGCAAGACGGAAAAACGGCGGCGGTGGAAGCCTGTGTCCATAAGGTTAAAGATATGGGGCGGTTCGCTTTCGTTATGTTGCGCACGGGGCGGTATGTTATACAGTCGGTTTGCGAAAAGGATGAATCGGGGATTGATCTTTCCCCGGTAAAAGAAGGTTGCTATGTTCGCGCAGCGGGTACCGTAAGAAGCGAACCGCGCGCTCCGTTGGGACTCGAGATCCGACTGTCGGAGCTTACGGTTATCACCTCGCCGGCCGAGGAGTACCCCCTTCATGTGTCGGCCAGAAAACTCGGCTGTTCAATCGACGCGGCTGTAAAATACCGCGCCGCCGCCATCCGCAACCCGCGGGCAAGAGCGGTGTTCAAAATAGCCGAGGGAGTATGCGAGGGCTTTCGACGCTTCTTAACGCAAAACGGCTTTACCGAAATCCACACTCCGAAAATCGTGTCGGCGGGCGCCGAAGGAGGCGCCAATATTTTCAAACTCAAATATTTCGATAACGACGCTTATCTTGCCCAAAGCCCGCAGTTTTACAAGCAGACCTGTGTGGCGGCGTTCGACCGTGTGTTTGAAATCGCGCCGGTTTTCCGCGCCGAAAAGCATAACACAACCCGCCATTTGAACGAATACATCGGGCTCGATCTTGAAATGGGTTATATAAACGATATGAACGACGTTATGGCGCTTGAAACCGCGCTGATGCGGTATATCGTTGATTATGTGGCGGAAAATTACGGTTATGAGCTAAAAATAACCGAAGCCGATTTGCCGGAAGTGGGGGATATTCCCTCCGTTACGTTTATCGAGGCGGCGGGGATTGTCGGCGGAAACGCGAAAAAACACGATCTCGATCCTGCCGACGAGGTAAAACTTTCGGAGTATATCAAAGCCGAAACGGGCAGCGACTTCGTGTTTGTAACAAAATTTCCCGCCGCGAAAAGGCCGTTTTACGCCATGGATTCGCGCGACGATCCCCGCACCGCGGAAAGTTTCGATCTTCTGTTTCGCGGCCTTGAAATAACGACCGGGGGGCAGCGCATCCACGATTATTCCGAACAGGTTGAAAAAATGCGCCGTATGAATTTGAATCCCGATGATTTCGAATCATATCTTCAGATTTTCAAGTACGGGATGCCGCCGCACGGCGGCCTCGGCATCGGGCTCGAACGGCTGGTTATGAAACTCTTGAATCTTCAGAATATCAGGGAGGCTTCGCTTTTCCCCCGCGATATCAATCATCTGGAGCCGTAGCCGTTGCCTCCGAAAACGGATTTTTTGTCGGGGAACCGTCGCGATCCGGCGGACTGCACCCGGAGGATAAACGCGGCCGGCAATGCCGCAGAGGGGGAGGTTACGGATCCCGGATTAATAGCGGATTTGCTTAAAGGGTGCCGGTTCGGAACGCCGCTGTATTATTATAATACGACGGATTCCACCAACACGCGGGCGAAAGAGCTCGCCGAAAGCGGCTGCCCCGACGGTACGGTGGTGCTGGCAAACGAGCAGACAGCGGGCAGGGGAAGGCAGGGCAGGCGGTTTTACTCGCCGGCCAATTCCGGGATTTATTTAAGCGCGGTTGTCCGCCCGCGTAACGGATGGGATCCGTCGCTTTTGACCTCGATGTGCGCCGTAGCGGTCGCGCGGGCAATCGAGTCTGTCGCGGACGTCGCCGTAAAGATAAAGTGGGTGAATGACCTGCTTATAAACGGCGGAAAAGTTTGCGGTATCTTAACCGAGTCGGGAATGCGGCCGGAGACGGCGGGGTTTGAATATTTTATTATCGGTATCGGAATAAACTGCGGAAAACGGGAATTTCCCGCCGAATTGCGCGGAACAGCAACCTCGATAGAAAACGAATGCGGGAAACAGATTGATCGTAACCTTTTGGCGGCGCGTGTGTGCCGCGAACTTGAAAGCGGACTTGCGCGCCTCGGCAGCCGGGTTTTTTTGGAAGAGAGCAGGCGGCGCTCGGCGGTTTTGGGGAAAACGGTCACCGTGGTTCGCAACGGCGTCGAATTTTCGGCTCTTGCCGTCAATATAGATAACGACGGCGCGTTACTTGTAAGGAAAGAAAACGGAGAGTTAATTCGCCTGAATTCCGGCGAGGTAAGCATACGAGTATAAAAACGGCGGCGTATTTTCCCGCCGCTTTTTTTATGCCGATTTTTTATTCACGCCCGCGCGGCATTTCGCCGGCCTGCCGGTTCAATACATAAAGGCGAAAATAAAGTTTATTCGGAGCAATACCTTATAAACCCGACGATAAACCCGGCGGCGCTTTTTCAGTGCCGCCGGGTTTCTTCGCGTAAAAACGAAAATCGGGGTAAAATATCTGGTTTATTGTTCCTCCGCAATATACGTCTTGCGAGAGCCGGTTAAACGTACGGGCGGAATGCCGCCGCATCTTTTGGCGGAGACGGTTGCCGTGGCACGCTACTTGCCGAAATAATCTTTCGGCGGGTTTTCCGGTTCAAACGGAACCGGCCGGTCGCAGATAAGTTTATCAATATCGCTTACATAGCAGACCGTGTGTAAAAAACTTTTTCCTATTTTACTGCTGTCGCACAAGCATATACGCTTGGTGGCATGTTCGAGCATTACCTGGCGTATCGCGGTTTCGTCGGGCGAGGTGTCGCTTATCCTTCCGTTGAGTTCAAGCCCGCGGCACGAGAAAAACAGCAGATCGGCGTGAATCCCCCGTATCATGCGCTCGGCGGAACTCCCGGTATATGCCAGTGAATTGCTGAGCATAAATCCTCCTGTGCAATAGCTTTTTATGTGCCGTTCGGCAAGCGCGAGCGAGGTTTTGGGGCCGTTTGTGATAACCGTTAAATTTTCAAAAGCGGTTAAAAGAGGGATTAAATGATAAACCGTCGACGAGGCGTCGAGGATAACGGTCGCGCCGTTTGTAATGTACCGAACGGCTTCCCCGGCTATCTGCGATTTTTCGGCATGCCTTTCGTGTTCGCGCAAAAACAGCGGAATTTCTCCTTCGGCGGCGTTTGCGACAGCACCTCCGTGAACTCTTTTCAAAAAGCCCTGCGTCTCAAGTTCGTTAAGATCACGGCGTATGGTTGCCTCGCTGGCGTAAAGCCGCCGCGCCAGCTCCGCAACCGAAACCGTTCCGTTTTTGCGCAAAATATCGATTATCTCATCGTATCTTTCGTTGCTGAACAACGGTATCCCTCCAATGCCCGTTTTTGATTGAAAATAATCGCGCGAAGTTGAAGATTTGCCCGTTTGTGCAAGATGGCCGACGACCGTTGAAGTTGTTAAATCCTTGATGTATAATAATATTATACGATAGCGCGCAGAAAGTCAACAATAAATATTTGATAAATATTTGATTGAATAATATCGTTTATGCGCGAATTATTTTAACGGAGTTTGCGGGTTCCGCGAATTTTCCGGCAGTGTTCGGGGAGATGTCTTAATGAAAAATACGATGCGTGCGGCGGTTTTACACGGTATAGGCGATCTTCGAATCGAGCGGATACCGGTGCCTGAATGTAAGCCGGACGAGGTACTGGTGCGGGTGCGCCGGTGCGGAATTTGCGGGAGCGATATTCCGCGCGTGTTTACCAAAGGAACCTACCGTTTTCCTACCGTACCGGGGCATGAGTTCGCGGGGGAAATCGCGGCGTCTCCCGACGGGGAGGATATAGGGCGGAGGGTCGCGGTTTTCCCGCTAATTCCCTGTATGCGTTGCGGAGAATGTGCGAAAGAAAATTACGCGATGTGTGAAAATTACGATTATTACGGATCGCGGCGCGACGGCGGCTTCGCCGAGTATATCCCGGTAAAGCGGTTCAATCTTGTGCCGGTGCCGGATAACGTGAGCTTTGACGAGGCCGCGATGTGCGAACCTCTCGCCGTGGCGCTGCACGCCGTGCGGCGGGCGGGAATTAAACGCGGCGACGGTGTGGTGATTTTCGGTGCGGGCCCTATCGGGCTGCTTGCGGCACAGGCGGCGGAATCACTCGGCGCTTCTTCGGTTTCATTTGTGGAGATCGACAGTTCCAAAGCCGAATTTGCCGAAAAACTCGGGTTCGGTGTTTATGACGGGAGCAGTTCCTCCGCCGATGTCGTTATCGAGGGTACCGGGGCAGGTAACGCGCTGGCACAAGCGCTTGACGTCGCAAAAAGGGAGGGCACCGTCCTGTGTATGGGAAATCCGCTCGGCGAAATGCGTTTAAGCCAGAACGAATATTGGCGGATTTTGCGGAAAGAACTTACGGTCAGGGGAACCTGGAACGCGAGCTATGCCGAACGCCAAAACGACTGGCGCGACGCGGTAAATATGCTGTCAAGCGGGAAAATCCGCGCGAAAGAACTTATCACGCACCGCGTGCCGATCGACGGAGTCGCGGATATAATGCGTAAGATGCGCGATCACTCGATTTTCTATGTAAAAGTTATGATTGCTTTTGATTAAAGCAAAATTGCGGTTTCTTCCCGCAGATGCGGTGTAAAGTTTTGTTTTTCTGCCGGATTTATCCCGGAACGCAGGTCGTAATTAACCGGAAAGGTCGGTTTATCCATGCGAAAAATGGTATCTCCCTCTATGATGTGCGCTGATTTTATGCGGCTGAAAGAAACGCTTGCCGTATTTGAAAGTAAAAACATTGAATTTTTGCATATTGATGTTATGGACGGCCGGTTCGTACCGAATTTTACACTCGGCGCGGATTTTTGCAAACAACTTAAGCGGGAATGCCGCATACCGCTCGATATACACTTAATGATCATGGATCCCGAGGAACGGCTCGATCTCTTTCCGTTCGGGAAAGGCGATATTGTTTCCATCCACTGCGAGGCGACGCGGCATATTCAGCGCACGTTAAGTATGATAAGAGATCGCGGCGCGCATCCTGTCCTGGCGCTGAATCCGGCGACTCCGCTTTCCGTGCTCGATTATGTTATCGACGATATCGACGGCGTGCTGGTGATGACGGTCAATCCCGGATTTGCGGGGCAGAAAATGGTGAGTTCGTCGCTTTCGAAAATTCACGACGCGGGGATGTATCTCGAAAGCAGGAAAAAAGGCGGATGTATGCTCGAAGTCGACGGCAACGTAAGCTTTGAAAACGCGAAACGAATGAGTGACGCTGGCGCAAATGTTTTTGTCGCCGGTACATCAAGCGTTTTCTCTGAAAATATAACGCTTGAAGACGGTATTGACCGCCTCAGAGATGTAATCTGAAGCAATACCGCGCGGGGAGTGTGCGTCGGCGGATTAACGGGAAATAAGCCGAAGACGTCGCGCAAACCCGACACTTTGCCGTGCCCCGTTAACCCGGCACGTGTCGCCGTAAAATGAAAAGAGCCGTGAAACCGGCTCTTTTTTTAGTGCGTCGATCTTTTATACCGGCTCCCCGTTGCTGAGACGCACGGGTTTTGACGTGATTTTCCGCATTGTTTCCGCGAATGGCGCCAGTTCTCCGGGTGAAAGGAATGTTTCTTTCCCGTAGCCGGCGGTTCGCCCGAGCCCGTTGTATTTTGCCAGTCCGAGGGGATGATAGGGTTCGAGTTCCACAGCCGTAACGCCCGGCAGCGATTCCGCGAGCTGTGCCGTATCTTCAAAATAGTCCGGCCGCATATTCGCGCCCGGTATAACCGGGCATCGGAGAATAATCCGGTTGCCGAGGTCTGATAAGAATTTAAGATTTTGCAGGATCACTCCGCCGGCCGCGCCGGTAAATTCGGCGTGGCGGCGCGGATCGGTTTCCTTTATATCGAAAAGGAAAAGATCGGTCAGATCCGCGGCGCGGGAAACGGCATCCGGCGCGGCGTATCCGCAGGTTTCCATACAGGTATGAATCCCTTTTTCCTTCGCCCGGCTCAGCAAATCGCAGGCGAAGTCCGGTTGCATCAAAGGTTCCCCTCCCGAGAGCGTAATTCCTCCGTCGTTTCCGTAAAACGGAATATCACAAATAACTTCGTTCATTATAGCGTCGGAATCGACGGTCTCTCCCGTTCGTATCATGGCGGAGTTCAGGCACACGGCGGCACATTGACCGCAACCGTCGCACAGCTCGCGGTTATAGCGGTGCTTCCCGTCCGCAACCGAATGCGCGCCGCGCGGGCATACTTCGGCGCACATTCCGCAATCGGCGCATTTTTCTGGATAGTAAAACATTTCCGGCTTAACGCTTTGCCCTTCGGGATTGTGGCACCATTCGCATCGCAAAGGGCAGCCCTTCAGATAAATTACGGTGCGTATACCCGGGCCGTCGTAAAGCGCAAAGTGCTGAACCTCGAAAACGCGGCCAGTCAATTCAGCACCCCATACCGGCTCTCGCTATCAGAGCATCCTGCATGGTTTTGTTCAGCCGGATGAACGGTTCGGTGTGTCCGCTTATACGGATTAGCAGATCCCTGTACCGATCGGGATGCAGTTGCGCGTCGCGAAGGACATCCGGGTCTGCGATATTAAACTGAATATGGGTGCCTCCCTCTCTGTGGTATGTTTCCACCATTGTTCTTACCGCGTCTCTGCCTTTTTCTGTTTTCAGCACATCGGCTGTTAAATTTACGGTCATCGGCGCGCCGATAGGGAACCGTTCAAGCGGCAGTCCCGCTGTCGACATCAGAACTTTTGTCGTGTCTCTGCGCGGCAGCAGTTCGCTCGCCGCGGCTCCGTAAGAAAAACGGTCGCCCGCCCGCCGCCCGTCGGGAGTTGCCGGGGTCTTGTCGGAATATATATCCGCGGTGAAACGGAAAAGCGCCGGTACCGATTTAATATGTTCGTTTACCGGGTATTTTGCCGCGAGATCCGACATAAACTCCGCTTCGCGTTTCGCCAGTTCCCCGCTTTCGGGATCTCCCGAACCGAATCTCGCGGGATAGGCGCGGACTTTTGCCAAAAATCTTCCGTCGGGATAATTTTCGGCTACCGCGCGGCGATATGAGTCAAGCGAAATTTCTTTTGTGTCGTAAACAAAATGCTTTACGCACAAAAGAGAATCGGTTACCGTTCCGATACCCTCGAACAGAATGGAAATAATGTTGTGCCTGGCGCCGTACTGTTCGGGCAGCCGCAGATTTTCGATACATCCGTCCATAATCAGCCCTAAAAAGGGGCCGGCGGAGCGTTGGCCGATTATTTCCTTTTTCTTCGCGAAACGGGGGACAAGCACATTTTTATATTCGTCTTCGAGATAATGTTCCCATCCCGCAATAAAGCTTTCAAAATCCGGATAATCTTCGCTCAGGGCGAAAAAATCCGCGAAAATCGAAACATTCTTAACATCTCCGCCTACCGTGCCCCCGAAAGTGTTGCCGTAAGGCGTAGCTTCGTAACAGCCTACATTGCAAAAGGTGTTTGCCTCTTTTTCGGGGAATCCCGCCAGTTTAAGCGCGCGGATATACAGCGGGTCGTTCAGAAACGAAGGCATACCGCCGCCTTTCGCCAGTAAATCCAGCGCGGCGTTCCACACTCTGTCGGAGGTGTCGGGGCGGATTTTCAGGCTTACCGACGGTTCCTCCAGGTGAAGTATTTCCTGCGCCCGCAGAAAAAGAACCGTAAGGTCGTTCTCGAAGAGGTTCCCGTTCTCATCGGAACCGCCGAGGACGATGTTTTGAGTGTCGCGATCCATGGTTATAAACGAAAGGTAAAACCGGCAGATTATATCCAGCGCTTTTTCGCGTGTTAAAGTGCCTGCCGTGAGTTCGGATTGATAAAGGGTTTCGAGAACCCTGTCTAAATTTCCGAGCGTCACCGTATTCGTGTGCGGCTTTACGAAAACATAACAGTGCGCGAACAGAATCAACTGCAGTCCCTGCGCAAATGTCCGCGGCCTGTTCGCGCAAATAAAAGATATATCTTCTGCCATTCTCAGCAGATTCGCACGTTTCTCGCCGTCGTCGGTTTGTTCGGCCAGTTCTCTCGCGTAACTTTCGTGTTTTCGCATATATGATACGAAAAGATCGAGCGTTTCGTTATAAGCCGCACGAACCTTTGCCGATTCCGCGTCGCTCGGCACGGTACGGTTTAATTCTTCGCGTATTCCCTCAATCCCGAAGTCCGCGAGTTTTTTGTAATCGGCGCAATAGTGGCCTATATCGTCCACAAGTCCGCCTTCACGCGAATGGATATGATATTTGCCCGGGGTTCCCGCAAAATATAAATCTCCGCGGACGTACGGGGTAAATTCTTCGCCGTACATACGCAAATATGCCATTACCTTGTCTAAAGCGGTAACGGTACCGGGAAGGCTCTCGGCTTTATCCAGGCAGCGCACTCTCAGTTCGTGATCGGCGTTCATATATTCGCTTTCTTCGTCGTAGAGAATAGTTTTCAGTTCCGTTACATCCTTAATCATTTTTATTCTCCTTCGCTATATGCGTATGTCCGGTTCGCGGTACCCCAGTTCTTTTGAAATTTTGTTTACCTGTTCCAACAGAGACGGCACGCAGCTTTCGATAAATTCCCCGAGAGTATGGTTAACCGTAAGCGACGCCAGACCCACCGCCGCCACGGCGCCTCCCGTGTAATCGTATACCGGCGCGGCAACGCAGATAACTCCGCGCCCGTATTCCTCGTTGTCTATCGCGTATCCCCGCCGCCTGGTTTCTTCCATCAAAGGATCGCCGATCGCGAAAGCTTTCAACGCTTTCCCGGGAGCCGTTGTATCGAGCGAATACGCGGCTCCGATTTTTGCGCGTATCCCCGCCAACGTGCGCGATTCGATCTGTGCGATATAAACCGCCGCGTCGTTTTGTAAGACCGCCATTTGCACGCACTCGCCGGTTATATCGCTTAAAGCCTCCAGACGCGGTATGGCGCAGCGCATAAGCGTCTTTTTTCCCAGCGCAGTCGCCCCGAGCCTGAATAACTGTAAAGAGAGGGAATATTCTCCGCCCGGATCGCAGACAACCCACTCCGATTCGATTAGAACCGAGAGAATGCGGGATACCATATTTTTATTGATTCCCGTAGCCGCGGATATTGCCGAAAGACTTTGCGGCCTGTCGTTACCGGCCATCGCTTCGATGATTTTCACGGCTGCCGCCGCAGCCGGCGCCCGGGAATTTTGTCCGCTCATTGCCACGCCTCCCGTATTTATCCTTTCGGTATAAGTATATTACGCGTCCGGTCAATGTCAAGCGCTAATATAATTTTTTTATAAGTTTTTTTGAAGACAACACCGCCGGGTGCCCGCCTGACGGCCCCCGACGTCATCTGTCCGGCATGTTCCCGTTATATTTCACAAAAATGCTCGGAAAAACAGGGAAGTATTTCCTGTGTTTTTTGCCTTCTCTTAATGAAAGATCCGGCGGCGCATCTGACGCACATTCATTCTGCGGTATTGCCTGAAATAAATGTGAAAGTTCCGAAAAAATGAGGTTGCCATGTAAATATAAATATTTCCGAAAACGCACCGAGCGTATTTTCGCGTCGGGGTTCACGGAGAATACATTGCCGTATGTACGGGAATATCATAATACGGCGCGAAAGACGGGAAAATGTGCCGAAATCGGCAGCATATATTGGCTGGTATGCGGAAATTCCGCGAAATTTTTGTGTAATAAATAATCGAGTAAAGCGCGATGAATACGTTCTCCGCAAGTGTTTATGTATAATTACACGAAGAAACGCAATCGGAATCTCCTCACGCCAATGCGCAACTTAAACGGCGTTATTTTATGCGGTCTGCGGGATTTGTCTTTCAAAAGATCCCGCGTCCCGTCATATCTTTTCCTCCGGCGGTAGATATATTGCCGGTTCACCT
>CAZRRV010000020.1:0-25918 GCA_964602735.1 uncultured Eubacteriales bacterium | reverse complement strand
GCGCAACCGCCGTTTTTGCTTTTCTTTTCTTCTCTTTTTCCATTTTGCGCAACTTCAGAACCAAAAGAGAAGAAAAGAAAAACGCGGCGGGCAGTGCCCGCTGCCATGTCGCGATGTTCGGTTTATCCCCTGAACGCAAATGGTACGCACGCGAAGAAACCGATGTTTTATTTGCGGGCGGAAAGGAAAAGAAGAGAAAGATCGCATATTCCTCCGCCCGGGGTGTTGGGGGGACACCCCGGAGCGCGGCCGGCAGTGCCGGCCCGGGCTGTGAAGTTTTGCGAGAAAAAAATTGACAAGCGGGGAAAACGGAGGTATAATACGAAAGCATAATGCGGCTCGGGCGGCGGCGACGCCGGCGGGTTGCCGGTTTATGATTTATAAAGGAGCGTGGAAAAATGAGAAAAGTAAAGGTGATTACCGATTCCTGCGGCGATCTGACGGGCGAACTTTTAGAGCGCTATAATATCGATTACGCGAAGATGAGTATTATCGAAGACGGGGCGGAGTCTCCGGCACTGCTTACCTGGAGCAGAGAAGAGGCTCATGTGATGTACGATAAAATCCGCGGCGGAAAGCGTATTATGACCGCGCAGGTTGCGGTTGCCGAATTCAACCGCATATTTACGAAATATCTCGACGAAGGATACGACATCGTTTACATCGGCTGTTCGTCGAAACAGTCCGGCTCGGTAAATACGGGCCATGTCGTGGCGCAGAAACTTCTGGGCAGTTACCCCGACGCGAAAATTTCCTGTATCGATTCGCTTAATTCCACGATAGGCGAGGGGATGCTCGCGATTGAGGCGGCAAAACTGGCCGCCGATGGCAAAGACGCCGACGAGATCACCTCGCATATTATGTCAATCAGGAAAACGGTGCAGGAATACGTTACCGTTCACACATTGGAACATTTGAAAAAAGCGGGGAGAGTATCGGCTCCGTCGGCGTTTTTCGGCAATCTTATGGGGATAAAGCCCATTCTTGTGGCCGATTCCGCCGGCGCACAGGCGGCCTACAAAAAAGTAAAGGGCAGGCAAAACTCGCTGAACGAAATCGTTTCGCTGCTTAAAGAGGGTATTTTGAACCCCGAAGAGCAAACCGTTTATCTGGCCCATGCCGATTGCAGCGACGAAGAGGTAAATATGCTGCGCGATGCCGTAAAAGCCCAGATACCCTGTAAAGACGTTTATGTCTGCATGATAGGGCCGATCGTCGGCGCCTCGGTGGGGCCCGATACCATAGGGGTATGGGGTTTCGGCAAAGAGGTAACCTTTACCGCCGCCGACTGATAAAACCGTAAAAAATTATTTTTGCATCCTTCCGAAACCGCGAAAATTTGCGGAAGGGTGCCGAATTATGACGGGGAAAATATTTCCCGAAGGAGCAGTATGACCGAAAAATACGATGTAATAGTTGTGGGGGCGGGCAACGCCGGGCTTTCGGCGGCGGCGACAGTCGCCGGAGGCGGGCTGAAAACCCTGGTGATCGAGAAAAACGGGCTGCCCGGCGGCTGCGCAACCAGCTTCCGCCGCGGTCGGTTCGAATTTGAAACTTCGCTGCACGAAATGTGCAATATCGGGACGGAGGAAAACCCCGGCAGTATCAGACGGCTGTTCGGGCAATACGGCGCCCGCGTGAACTGGGTGACCGAGGATACCCTGTTCCGCGTTATCGCGGACGGCGCCGAAGGGTACGATATCCGCCTGCGCGCGGGGAAAGAAAATTTTCTGGCCGATATGGAATCCGCCGTGCCGGGATGCCGCGAGAGCGTGGAGGCGGTTTTTGAATATATCGGCAAAATCGACGGCGCGCTGTCTTACCTTTCGGCGGGCAAACCGGATATCAATGTGCTCGCGAACGAACACGCGGATTTTCTGCGTATGGCGTCGCACAGTGTCGACGATTGCCTTGAGGCTTTGAATGTCCCGAAGAAAGCCGCGGATCTTCTAAAAACCTACTGGCCGTATCTCGGCGCGCCGACAAACGAGCTCGATTTCGTGCATTACGGGAGTATGCTGTCGCGCTATGTAATCGGGCGCCCCGCGGTGCCGTCGCAGACTTCGCATGAAATTTCAATGGCAATGGAGAGCGCCGTGCGCGGAGCGGGCGGCAGGTTTTTATACAACACCGCCGTAACGAAACTGCTCTTTGACGGCGATAAGTTATGCGGAGTAACCGCGGGCGGTGATAATTATTATGCCGATACGGTTGTTTTGAACTGCAGTCCCACATCGGCCTACACCGGCGTTATCGAAAAAGAGCGGGTGCCCGAACGGGCGGTGAAGATCGCGAATTACAAAACCAACGGTATGCTTTTCTTTACCGTGTACCTCGGGCTTAACCGGACGGCGGCGGAGCTGGGAATCGACGATTATACCGTGTTCCTGTACGGCGGCCCCGACGCGGTTGAGCAGTTCGGCTCCTGCGGGGATATAAACAACAGCTTTGTTATCGCCAACTGTTTGAACACTCTGCTGCCCGGCTCCTCGCCGGCCGGCACATCCACGCTGTTCTTAACCACCATGTTCACGAAAGACGCCTGGGAAACGGCACTGTCGGCGGAAGATTACCGCGGACTTAAGAACCGCGTGGCGGAGCGTATGATAAACCGCTACGAAAAGCAAACCGGAATAACCGTACGTCCGTATATCGAGGAGATCGCGGTGGCGGCGCCGCCTACTTTCGCGAGGTATCTCGGCACCCCGAACGGCACTCCCTACGGCTACCGTGCCACCCGGACCGACACCATAGTTACCCGCGCGATGAACAAAAACAGCGAGCGCTTTATAAAAGGGCTTTATTTTGTGGGCGCGCACGCCGAAAATTCCGACGGGTACAGCAGCGCTTTTTCCAACGGGCATTCGGCGGGTGTGAAAATCTTAAAGGAGGCGGCAAATGGCGGAGCATAATTTGAACTCGCTGGATCCGGGCGAGTTCTTTAAGATGCTTAAACGGCGGGAGAGCGGGATTGCCGCTTCCGACGGGGGCGCGGTAAATATCGAAAATTCGGCGAATCTGCTGGCGGAGTATATGCACCCGCAAGTACAGTATTTAACCGTTTCGGATGTATCGGATATGCCGCACGGATGCCGGCTTTATACTTTAACGCCGGATAAAGAGCGGGGGACGGCCCGCCTTGCCCCCTTTGCCGCCGGGCAGTATATTTCGGTTGATGTTACGGTAGGCGGGCGCAAATATTCGCGCCCTTACAGCATCTGTTCTTCCCCGCGCGAGGCGGAGGAGGAAGGCTGCTACCGGATTGCGGTTGAGGCCGTAAGCGGCGGCAGAGTATCGAATTATATACACGGCAACTGGGCGGCGGGAACGAAAATAACGGCGTCTGCGCCCATGGGGAATTTCGTTTACGAACCGTTAAGAGACGCGAAAGAGGTAATCGGCATAGCGGGCGGCAGCGGGATTACTCCGCTGTTGTCGATGGCGAAAACCGTGGCGGAGGGCGGCGCCGGTTTCTCGCTTACTCTGCTGTACGGGTGCCGAACCCGCGACGACATTCTGTTCCGTGAAACGCTCGACCGGCTTTGCCGGCAAAGTGACAGGTTAAAGGTTGTGTATATTTTAAGCGAAGAACGCGCCGACGGATACGGATACGGGCTTATCGACGAAAAAACGATACGCGGGTATCTTCCGGAAGGCGAGGTTTCGTTTTTTGTGTGCGGCCCCGAGGATATGTACGGGTTTATCGCGGGCGAACTGCGGAAAACGGTTCCGGAGCGAAAATATATACGTCTTGAGGAGCATAAAAGCCGCCGACCCGACGGGGTTCCCGCCGAAGTTGCCGTTACCGTGCGGTCGCGCGACGGCGCGAAGAAACTGAGCGGCAACACATCGCAAACTCTTTTGGAAATTCTGGAAGACGGCGGAGTCGCCCCGCGCAACGGTTGCCGCAGCGGGGAATGCGGATTTTGCCGTTCGAGGCTGATTTCGGGTGAATATCGTATCGGCGCCGATGTCGACGGACGGCGGGCCGCCGACATAACCCACGGCATTATTCACCCGTGTGTCACCTACCCGGCCGGCGATATCGAAATCGAGCTGCTTTAGCCGCAAGTTGAAGAGGGGATTTTAGGAAATGGAAGAAACGCAGACCGTAACGGGTTTTCAGTTCGCGCAAATGATTCACGCGGGAACCGAAAACCTGCGTTCACAGGCACAGGCGATAAATAATTTGAATGTTTTCCCGGTTCCGGACGGTGATACCGGAGACAATATGCTGCTTACCATGATAGGCGGATCGAACGCCGTTGCGCAGGGGGACGCTTCGATAGCCGTCGCGTCGCGCAGAGCCGCCGACGGGATGCTGCTTTCGGCGCGGGGAAATTCCGGGGTTATACTTTCCCAGTTTTTCGACGGCATAGCCCGCGGGCTTGAAGGCGTTGAAACCGCGGATAACGAAACGCTGTGCGCGGCGCTTAAAAGCGGGGTTAATCACGCCTACAACGCCGTTATGGAGCCGGTGGAGGGTACGATTCTCACCGTCGCGAAAAAGGCCACCGATTACGCGTGCGGCAAGGTCGCGAAGACTCCGGCGGATTTGCTGAAAAATTTTTTGAGCGAGGCGAAACGCACCCTCGATAAAACGCCGGAAATGTTGCCGGTGCTTAAAAAAGCGGGCGTTGTCGACTCGGGCGGCGCCGGACTTTACTATATCGTCGAGGGAATGGATAACGCGTTGCGCGACGGCGCGTCGTACACCACCCCGGCGGCAGGTTATACCGAAGAGCCCGCCGAACTGGATCTGAACCTTTTTACCGAAAACGACATACTTAAATACGGCTACTGTACCGAACTGCTGTTGCGTCTGCAGCGGGTCAAAACCGACCCGGAAACATTCGATATTTCAACGATTACCGATTTCCTGAAGAAAATCGGAGATTCGGTTGTGGCGTTCAAAACGGGCAGCATCGTTAAAATCCATGTTCATACCATGATGCCCGATAAAGTTCTGGCGTTTTGTCAGAAGTTCGGAGAATTTTTGAAAATCAAAATCGAAAATATGTCGCTTCAGCACAACAATACCACCCTCGACGGGATAAATATTTCGGTTACTCCCGACGGCGAGCGGAAGAAGTTCGCGGTTGCGGCGGTGTGTTCGGGCGAGGGAATACAGCGGATGTTCTCGGAGCGCGGAGCCGATGTTATAGTCAACGGCGGGCAAAGTATGAACCCCTCCACCGAGGATTTTATCGAGGCTTTCAAGCGCGCCAAAGCGGATACCGTTTTCGTGCTGCCGAACAACGGTAATGTTATTCTGGCGGCGAAACAGGCGGCCACGATGTACGGCGACGCGGATGTCAGGGTTATCGAAAGCCGTTCGATAGGGGAGGGCTACGCCGCGCTTTCGATGTTCTGCGACACCGGCGACGCCGATTCCAATGAGCAGGACATGAAAAACGCCATGAGCGGTACCGTAACGGCCTATATTTCTCAAAGCTGCCGCGACACGAGCGAAACTCACAGCGGCGAGTACATAGGATTTGTCGGTAAGGATATTCTCGTAAGTCTTGAAGACCGCGCCGAAGCCGCGATGAAACTCACCGATTTGATAGGGATTGCGAATCACGACATCTGCATAGTGATCTACGGTAAGAATGTTCCGGGCGACGAGGCCGAAACGATTGAACGGTCGATAGCGGCCAAGTACCCCGGCAAAGAGGTTTTTTCGGTGAGCGGGATGCAGGAGGTTTACGATTATATTCTTATTTTAGAGTAGGTGCGGTTTTATGCCTTTGCCATTGCTTTATGTTTTATCCGCGGTTTGCGCGTATCTCATCGCGGGGCTCAATCCTGCGATAATCCTTTCAAACGCCGTATATAAGAAAGATATACGAAAATGCGGCAGCGGCAACCCCGGTTTTACCAACTTTAAGCGTACATTCGGCAACCGTCTGGCGTGGTGGGTTCTCGCGCTCGATCTGGCGAAATCGGCGGTTATTGTGGCGGTTTTCGCGGCGCTGTTCAAACGCGGCGGCGCGGGCTATCAGCTCGGAGCGGCTTACACCGGGCTTTTCTGTATGCTGGGGCACGCTTTTCCCGTGTGGTACAAATTCAAGGGCGGCAAGGGGTTCCTGGTGCTTATGTCGGTAATATGGTTTATCGACTGGCGCGCCGGGCTTGTGGCGCTCGCGGTGCTGTGCCTGTTGCTGTTTACCGTTAAAATAATGTCGCTTTCAACCATGAGCGCGATGCTGGCGGCGTTTGTGTTCCTGTGCATCGCGGGCGTCGATACCCCCGCCGTACTGTGGCTTTACGGCGCCGAGGTGTTATTCCTGATTCTTCGCCATACCGAAAACATAAAGCGGATTTTCCGCGGCACCGAGAAAAAATTCTCGTTCAAATCCGGCGGGAAATAACAGAATCTTCGCTAAACCGTCAACCCGTATATTTATGAGTTCAGCCATCGTTACCGATGGCTGTTTTTATGACGGGTTTTTACGGCCGAAGCGTTCATCTGCCGAACAGGCGGAAAAATTCCTCCCACTCCATGAGGGGAACTCCGTCGGAGGGGGCGGCGTCAACGGCGGACATGGCATGGGGATTGACCGTGATGCGGGAGCCGGTGAAATGCCCCGCGCCCCTTGCCATATACGGCTTGTGCAAAAAGCAGTACCCCGATTTACGCAGCAGCCTCACCGTTTTCGGATCCGGCTTGCTGAGGTAATAATCGCGATCGCAGCGATCGTCCGCTTTTACTATGACGGCGGGGCCCGGGTTCCCTTTTTCCCGTTCCCGGTTTATAATCTCGTCGTCAAGGTTCGACTCGCCCGCGTAAATCCGATCCATCCGCCACTGTAGATAAACGTCGCCTTTTTCCCGCGCGGCGAGATACAGCGGATGGGAACGGTAATTTGCCGCGGTCGGGCGGTGCAGTTCTTCGGGAGCGTCCGGCCGGCCGAAAAAACCGAACCGATCGAGAGCGCACAGCATCTCCTCTATGTCAATATATTCCCGGAACAGATAACGATCCGATTTTTTGTCTTCGTACAGTACGCTGTAACCCAGATCGTCTTCTTCGCGGCAGTACAGATTGACGCCGAGGGAATCGAAAGGAACCCGCAGACAATCGCTTTCCGGCGATAAACGGTCGCTTATTATGAGGGAAAAGCGTGAGACGGCGTCTTCGACCGTGTGCAGCGATTTTTCGGTAAGCCATAATATTTGTTTTCTGTATTTAATACGCCCTTTGCCCGCAATGTAGAGATATTCTTTTTCTCCCCGCTGGTGGATCCGGCAGTTGAGGGTATATATATCGCGTATCCGTGCTACCGGCTCGCAACGCCTGATTTCAACGATATACCGTTTGCCGTCCGCTTCATATTCGTTATCGTTTTTCATGCTGCTGCTCCTTTTGCGTTTTTTTTGCGATTAGTCAATGCATTTCCCCGCGCGCCGAAGCGATCGCATTGTCGGCGCGGAGAGTCGCACGGACGGGATCGCGTTTACGAAAACAGTGTAGCACGGCGATCCCGAAAAAACAACTTAACCGGAAAATTTCCCCGGCAACGTAAAAGTCGACGCCTTTCGCCGAAGCGCATGGCAAAAAACCGGGCGCTTTCCGCTTACGGGGCGGTTCGCGCATTTATCGGAATAAGCGGCCGTTTGACTGTGCGGTATGCCCCGGAAATTCAATCGGTCCGTTGCCTTTGTTCGTTCGGCGCGGGGAGTTATATTTTGTCCGCGGCGCGCAGCGTTATTCGGTTGCGGCGTCGTAACTGTATTTTACGATCCGTAAAACGCGGGAATTTTCGCAAATGATCACCGTGGCGGGGACGCCGTTCCTCTGCGCCTTTCCGAGCATATCCAGCGTTCCTCTGCTCTGTCCGTCCCAGAACGCGACAACTACAGGCTCCTGCTTCATTGCGTACTCCAGCATTTGGGTATTCCGCAGCGGGCCCGCTTTTCTTCCGTGCTTCTCCCACTGCGCGGGGAAGACCGCGCATTTGATGTTGTGCTTTTTTGCGTATTCTTCGCCGAGCTTATCCGCGCCCTCGGCGTGCCCCGATACGATCTCGATATCGTCGCCGTACTGCGGCAGAAGCCTGTCGAGCATACGCTCCATAAGCGGAAAATTTGTAAATCCTCTTGATCCCGGAATAATAATTCTTTTTGTCATGTTGCTGTCTCCTTTTTAAGTGTTTTTCGATTCTTTTTTGCAGCCGGTAAGATCGTAAAATTTATCGGGGTACCGCATATGTGTCCCCGTTTCCTCCGCTTCGATTGTTACGGGAACATTGTAGCACGAAATTCCGAAAAGACAACTTAACGGGAAAATTCCCCCGCCGAAATATCGGCCCGGCGGCAAAAGCGGGCGCTGTTTGCCGCAATATCCTTTGATGCGGTGGATTTTGTAAAATCCATTGTGCCCGCCTCTTGCGGCGCGTTTCCTTTTCGTTATCGTTACAGCGGCTTCAATGTACCGTTTTTGACGCATGGTATCCTTTGCACCGAAACCGGTAACAAACCGAAAAGGCAACACCGCCGGTGAACGCCCGACGGCTCACGGCGTCATCTGCCGGCGGTTTTCCGTTATATTTTACAAGATTGTTCGGAAATATACAAATTATCCTACGCGCTTTTTATTCGGGCCGGCGAAAAATCCGGCGGCGCAACTGATGCGGGGCCTTTTTTGCGGTATTGCCTAAACATTTATCCTTGCGACCTTTCCCCAGGGGGGATCCGCCTGTTCGTTGTTCAGCAGCCAAAAAACGGGAATGCCGCCCGCCAGATGCTCCTGCGGGAAAGGCGCGTAACCGTCGGTCAGAATGATAATGCTCGCGGGGAGCTCGTCCGCCATGTGCTGTCTTACATACTCGAAAATGATTTTGAAGTCGGTCCCGCCGCCCCCCGCGGGACTGATAATTTTGAATTCTTCTTCATTTTCAAACGGCTTCGGCTCGATGATCGCCGCGTCAAAGAAACCGAGCCGGCCCTTCAGTTTTCCGTTAAACTGGTCGATGGCGCCCTTGACTTCGGAGTACGCCGCCGTAATCATTTCGTCGGACATGGACGCGGAGGTATCTATCATAAACAGAATATCCTCTACCGTATCCTCTTTGCCGTTAAAATCCGGCAGGAAAAACGGGCCGTCATCAAAGCGCCGGTCGGGTGGCGAAAACGAATAATCCGCCACTTCCTCCCGGATAAAATCGTTCAAAACGGTGCGCCGGTCGGTCTGCGGGTTTTTGAGCTCTTTCAAAATACGCCGTGCAAAAGCGGGGAGAAGTCCTCTTGTATTTGACGGATCCCTGATCTCCGTCGCTTCCGCCGCGTCTTCAAACCGCTTGACCCATACATCGCGGAGTGTATCATCCTCTTCATACTTGCCCCACGGAGAGTGGTCGTCCCATACTTTGCGGGGCTGTGATTCCTCTTTACCGTCGGCAGGCTCTTTTTTCGCTCTGCCATCGGCAAAGCCGGGAAGGTCGTTTCCGTCCTTTTTGTCCGGATTCTTTCGGAGCATGGCATAGATTTGTTCGGCGGTATATTCGTAGCCCTCTTTCCCGTCCGGCGCAACATGCACGGAGGGCCCCGCTTTTTTGATTGATATGCTGCTTGCGTTCATCCCGTTTTCAAGCAGGATGTTCGAGTTAACTACAATATCCGCCGCAATATTGTATGCGTCCGGGTCTTCTGCATTGTTGCGAAAACAATGCTGTAATACGACATGCAAAATCTCGTGCATCATAACAAAATCCAGCTCGGCGTCATTCAGGCCGTCAAGGAAATCCGTCCCGAAAATAATCCGTTCTCCGTCTGTGCAGGCCGTTTCGACGTCTTCGCCGACCGCATAAATCATGTGCATTAAAAGCAGTCCGTAAAAGCCGTGATTGCACAAAATGCGCGTTCGGGATAACAGCAGCCTTTTTATATACTTTTGAATCTTACCCTCAGACAGAGCCATTCAATAACCGTCCTTTCGTTTGGAGCCATTTTGCAAATTCGGGGATAGCCATGAGCTTTTCTTTATAATTTTTCTCGATGTACATATAGTTTTTCATCAGAACCGTGCTGAAATCCGGCGGCATTTTATCCGCATAGCGAATGGAATTTGCAATGCGGCTCATCTCGTCTTTATGATCCCTCGCATAAGCCGTCATAGATGCTGTCAGCGCGTACATGGCGTCCGTCCCGGCGGGCATTTTCACCGGTTTTCCGTCAAATACATCTTCCGTATTCGGAAGCTCCTTATAAACTTTCGCCCATGTTCTGAACTCCGCCGCAACGCCCGAACCGACAATACCCGAAATGAGAGGGAACATATTCTCAATATCATCGCTGACGCAATTCAGCAGATTGCTCACCGTTTCCCAGGAGCGCGGCGTCGCGAAGGCAAGATCGTCGGAAGCGGAATCAAATCCCGTCAGACAGTTCTGCCGGAAAGAGAGAAACCCCAAAACTTTATCGTTGATTCCCTCACGGATTGCTCACTCTTTCCATGATTTGAAGCTGCCTTCGATTTCTATGTGCAACAACCGGTTCGCCGGAGCTTTCGGCATTTTGAAAGTTACGGATTTGTCTGTCATTCGGTTTCCGGCGGCAATTACGATGCAGTTTTCGGGGAGCCTGTGTTCGCCCACAACCCGGTCAAGGGTGATCTGGTACGCGGCGGCCTGCACAGACTGCGGCGCCGCGGAGATCTCATCAAGGAACAGAATGTTGATCGTGTCGTCGCCTGCGTCCATCTGAAATATCTGCGGTTTAAGCCAGACGGCAAGGGTTTTGTCGGCGTTGGCGGTGGGAATGCCGCGAAGATCGATGGGATTAAACAGGAGCAGCCGGACGTCGGTCACATGCACTTTTTTGCCGGTTCTCTCGCCGATCTCTTTTGCAATCCGGCGAACCGCCCGGGATTTGCCGACACCGGGAGGTCCCCACAGCATCACGGACGGCATGGTTTTGACGGGAGCCTTTTTGAATGATAGTACAGTAGGCACCCGACAGCTTCTCCACTGCTTTCCCCGCATTCATGGAGGGGATGTTGGTCATTTTGATGTCGCTCATTTTTTGTTTACCCCCAATTTCTTGCCCGGTATTTCAAGCTTTTGGCGACAATCCTCAATTTTATCGCTGAAGCTTTCGCTTTTCTTCGGTTCATTGATAAGCTGATGTCCTCTTTCCCGCAGCTTCGCAAGATCTTCTTTCAGCTTATCCAGATGCGTCTGCAGGTCATCGATAAAATGGTCGATTCGAATTAAATTGCCCGTATCCGTGTCTCCCGGTTCCGCATAGTAACGGCCGTTCCGTTTCAACCAGATGTAAGGCTTTTCACGGGTCATGTTCGCGGGGAGAATTATTTCAAAGCCGCGATACATCATCAAAACTTTTTCCTGCGGCTCTAAGACATATCCGAAAAGGGAAGAATGAAAGAACTCCCGTAACCGTTTGCGTTGTTCCGCATTATCCTTTCCGGCTTTGGAATCGTCGGGAGCGGTATTTTCCCGTTTCCATTTGGTGTAAAACGCAATATCCTCCTCGCACCCGGCAATGGTCTTTTCCTGATTGGCTTTTTTTCCGGGCATTCCCGGCAGCTCTGTTTCCATGGAAATTCTCGATTCCACCGGCTTGCGCTGCAGGGTCAGACAGCGGGACAGCTCGTTGGCGGTTTCCACGCGTTCTTTCACGAGCGGATTACCGACAGCCAACGCTTTCACCTCCGCGTAATCGAGAACCGTATCTTCAATGTCCGATCCGCTGCGCTGCGTCAGTGTACCGGAGAGCAGGTCGGCGATAAACCGCTGCTTCGTTTCCGGCAGCTGCCATGAATAGGCGTCAAAACTGCCCTCGGTGATATATCGGAAGATTTGCACCTTCGGATTGAGATTGCCCTGCCGCAGAATGCGGCCCTCTCGCCGGGTCATATCCGCGGGCCGCCAGGGCACATCGATATGATGCAGTGCGATCAA
This sequence comes from uncultured Eubacteriales bacterium, assembly GCA_964602735.1. Lineage (GTDB taxonomy): Bacteria > Bacillota > Clostridia > Oscillospirales > Acutalibacteraceae > CAZRRV01. The sequence goes on along the minus strand of CAZRRV010000020.1, from coordinate 13,994 downwards.
TCGATCCTGAACGTTTACTCCGATCCCCAGCTTGAAGGTCGATCCGAGCAGCACGCGAATATCGCCCTTCCGCACCCGTGCAAACAGCGTGTTCCTCCGCGCGTCGGTATCGGCGTCGTGTACGAACGCGATTTTATCTTCCGGCAACCCCATACCTACAAGCAGGGTTTTCACCTCATCATAAATGTTAAAATCCGCTTTTGGGGTCGATGTATCGCAAAAAATGATCTGCGCAGACTTTTCCGCGTCCGTTTTGAAATAAATATCGGCGACATTTTCGGCGCATCGCGCCACTTTTGACTGATAGGTAAATACAGCGGAGGGATCAACCAGGCGCAGATCCAGCGCCGCCTTTCTGCCGTCTGTCGTGATTTTCAGCATATTGTCGTCACTGCGGCCGACACGTCCGTTGCGAACATCCTAGGCCCTTTGTGAAATCTCCTTAAGATAATCCGCAAATTCCTTTGTTCTGGAAATCCGCGCATCGTTATAGCCGTCAATCTGCGGAATACCGGCAGATGCGTCTGTTTTATGAAAATCGGCAATAGAGGACAGCATAGATGTGAGCTCGGGAAGATTGTGGAATTTGGAGAAACGGGTGGCAAGCCGATAGCGGCTGGTATCCACATCAATTTCAAATTCCGCTTTTTTCCGGCAAACATACCGATCCGGCTGTCAAAATTCTGCAGATCCATCATGGCCAATTCTCCGCTTTGCAGATATTTCTGCATAATAAATGCATCGGTAATCGAATTGGTAATGGGTGTCCCGGTGGCAAAAACAACGCCTGCGCCGTCATTCATTTTTTGAACCATATGAACCTTGTCCATCATATCCCGGCATTTTTTCGAGCCTTCGGCGTTGATGCCCGGCACCTTATCCGTTTTGGTTTCGATCGGAACATTTTTGAAATTGTGCGCTTCATCCACGAAGAGCCTTGTAATGCCCAAATCATCAAAATAAACGCCGTTATACAAATCATCCGTCGCGACGGAAAGCTCAGACAACGCCTTTGAAACCGCCTCCTGCTTTTTCTTCAACCGGGAGGTGGCTTTGTTCTTTTTGCCGGCCGTTTCGGCAATCAGTTTCAGCTCGTCAATCAGTTGGTTTTGATAGTATTCTCTCGACAGCGGAATCTGCTCAAAGCAGCTGTAGGCCATAATGATGCCGTCGAAGTCCCCGTCTCTGATTGTTTCAAGAACTCCTTCTCTTTTGGAGGGGTAAATCCTTTCGGCTCCACGCAGAGAATATCGGCGCCCGGATACATGGCGGTAAAAATATTTTTCCACTGCCCGACAATGTTGTTCGGCACCACATATAAATTCTTTTTCGACAGCCCCGTTTGCCGCATCTTCATTCCGGCGGCGATCATCACATAGGTCTTGCCGGAGCCGACGTCGTGCGCGAGTAATGTGTTGGGGGTGAAAAGAATACGTGCAACGGCGTCCTTTTGATAGGGATAAAGGTTTATTGCCGGCGACATATCGGGAAATTGCAAAAAGGAGCCGTCAAAAATTCTTCTGCGGACACAGCTGAAATTGTTTTCGAAAATCGTTTCAAGTCGTTCTTTTCTTCTTTCGTCCTCTCGGACCCATTTTTGAAACGCTTTTATCGGTTTGTCCTGCTTTTCAATGGCGGGAACGGTTTCGGACTGATTGATCACCCGCTTTTTGCCGGAAGCATTTGTATTGCATACGACTTCATCGGTAACTGCCGCCGATTTCATGTTCAGCGTTTTTTCAAGGATGTAAAGGGCGTTTAATCTGGCCGTGCCGTAAGTGCATGTCGCTTTAACGTCGTTACCGTATCCGGTTTTGAACGGGATTTCCCATGTGCCGGTCAATTCGTCATGCTTTGTTTGAAAATCCTCTTCATCAAAGCGATACAGGCGGCTGCGCCAATCGCCGAGAAGATACTCTATAAAATCGTCAATGATATCCGCAGGCACCCGGGGAGAGCCGAGCGTTACATAGCTTCAATAGATTCCATTTTCCGCTTTACGCCGGTCAACTTATCAATAATCCCGGAAAGGTCCGCGGAACCGAATGTGTTTTCCCGATCATCCGGCAGATTCATAATCCGGGATACGGACATCTGCTCGAAAGCACCGGATTTTTCCCGTTTTCTCATTTTCATTTCTCCCTATGTGCTGTTACGGGCGATTTTTCTTACGTGACGAAAGCCGAATATTTCCGCCTTCGGGCAAACAGGTTTCTGCCTGTGTATCGCCCGGCGGCAGAAACTTTATGCCGCGGCAAAGCGCCTCACGGGCGACCTGTAACGTCCGATACCGTTCTTTTCCCTTTTCGGCGATATTCTCGCCGTTGTTCCGAATTTGCAGGATTTGCTCCGCGACGGCTTCCTTCCCCCGCAACATTGCCTCTGCGACGGTATCTGTGCCGTAAACGGTAAAATACGCCGCATAAAAGGCGGTCGGATGATAAACTTTATACCAACCGATGCGCAGGGCATTGATCACATACGAAACAATCTGCGCTTTCGGGAAGAGATAGCCGATTTTCATGCAGCTTTCCGCATACCATTCCGGCACGCCGCGGGAAAGCATTGCCTCCCTGTGCGCTTCGGTCAGGTGTGTTTTTGCCTTGCCCCTGCGGACGATTTCCGTAATTTCATATGCCGTTTTTTTGTCGGGTCCGCGGCGAAGCAGAACATTCATCACATCGTCCCGTGTTGCAATCACATCGGAAAGGGTGCAAACGCCGCCCGCGATTAGATCCCGCGCATTGTTTTGCCAAACGTTCGTGCCGAGAGCCAAAGCGGAAATCTGTACCAAATCAGAGAAGCTCTGCGGTTTTGCTTCCTCCGCTATCATCCGTGCAAAGGAGTTTGAGAATTCCGGCAAACCGAGGATACCGTATTTGCAAAAGATCGCCTCCGCCGTGACGCCCGGCGCCTCCGGCGAGCGGAAAAGGCTCATGACCCTATCGTCGTACAGCGGCGCATCTCTTGCGGGAATGCCGGTGGAATTCTCCAAAAGCCTCAAAAAAGCGGGGGTATTGTGTTCGGGTATATCAAACTTTACAAGTGTATCGGAAAGCGCGTGAAATTGAAAATGGGTGGCGGGGATTGGGGTTGTATTGTTCGTGCTTACGGGGGTAAAATCGCAGATTTCGAATCCTTCCGGCAGAATAAACATTCCACCCGGTTGATACCGGCTCGACACCCTGACGCCGACCGTTTTGCCGATGATGCGTTCTTTTTCCGCTTTATGCAGTTCGATTTTGTGTTCGACGAGATAATCGTTCGCGCATTGTTCCGCCGATGCCGCGGAAACGGTATGAACCGTTCCCGCGCAGATCACCCGCTCTTTGCCGAAAATCATTTGAAGACATTTTACGGCGTCCGGTTTGTATTCCGGCGCAACATTCAAGTCAATATCGGGGTATTTTTCGCCGTCCGGTCCGAAGAACACCTCGGCGGGAATATCGTGCCCGTCGCGGATGAGATGTTCTCCGCAGACAGGACAGGTCTTTCCGGGCAAATCAAAGCCGGATTTCACACTGCCGTCGGTCACAAACTCGGTATGGCAACAATTCGGGAAGCGGTAATGGGGAACAAGGGGATTGACCTCGCCGATTCCGGTTAAAAAGACAACCGGAGAGGATCCCGCTGCGCCCCGAACGGATGTCGTATACCCGTGTGCCGCCGCACCTTCGGAAATCTTCTGCGCCGCGACAAACAGCGTCGCCGAATCGCTTTTTTCAATCAGCCCGAGCTCTTCCTCCAGCCGGTTCGCCGCATACTTCGGCAGAGGAGCTCCGTAAAGCGAAATCGCCTTTTGGGCGGCGCATCGACGCAGGGACTCCCGCGCGCCCTCCGGATGCGGCGGGAAGAAGCCGTTCGGAACGGGGGCGACATCCCCGATTTGTTCCGCGATTTTCCGCGTGTTATGGTACACGACTTCATAAGCCGTATCTTTGCCGAGATAGGAAAACGCCGAGGTCAGTTCCTCTGCCGTGCGCAGGCGGGAGTTATAATCGGCTATTCCGGAATCCTCCCGGTCATACAAAATGTCAAGACAAAGCTTATCCCGCGCATCGATATAATGTCCGTTGCTGATTGCCGCCGTGCGCTTGCCGAGCGTTTTGCCTAAATCCGCAATTTTTCGGTTTATGTTCCGCTCCCGCTCTGTGTCGAGCAGGGCTTCTATTTCAAAATAGTCATAAAGTTTTGCGATTTTTTCTGTTGTTATCCCGTCTGCGTGTTCGTTTATCGCGCGGTAAAGCGATCCGTTTGCGCCGCCCGAGCCGATGAGCAGACCGTCCCGATTTTCCAAAAGCACATCCGTCGCGATGCTTTCGTTTTCGCCGTCAGACCGAAGCGCGGAAATGATACGGTACAGATTTTTCAGCCCCGTTTGATTTTTTACAAGCAGGGTTGCGGTAAAGGGCTTTTCTCCCGCGAAACCCCGGCGGATGATTGTTGCGCCGAAAATCGGCTTGATTCCGGCTCGTCCTGCAAGTTTTGCAAATTCGGGGGAGGCCTGCACGCTGTTTTGATCGGTCACGGCAACGGCGGACATCCCCTGTGCTTTTGCACAGTCTACCAGCTCTTCCGTCGAAATAACGCTTCCTCCGCCGGACATTTTGGTATGTATGTTCAACTCGACTCGTTGCTTTGTATCGGTTCCCGCTTTTTTCACAACGGAATCACACATCTTTCCGATTTTCATTATTCCAATACCGTTCTATTGTCCGCCGCATATTTTCGCGGCCGACCGGGTTCACGGTGTGCAGCGCGACGTGATAAAAGGTTTTTCGCTCCGCCGGCCGGTCGATCGGTTTAATCCCGGCCCCGCCGTCGGCGGCATAGTCGCCGAGATCGTGGTCGCAGTCTATGACGTCGATCACGTCGTGTTTTTCCTCGCGTTCCGCGATTTTTCGTTTCGCTTCGTTGACACTGTGACAGTGTATGTACCCTTCGGGTGCTTCCCGCATATCATCCAACCAGATTTTGCAATGATTGTTTCCGGGCGCAATCCGTTCCGGACGGTTTTTTGTGTCCTTTGAATTGATGAACCGCAGAATATTCGTACTGCTCACCCCGTGTTCTCCTTTTCGATATAAGAATGCCGTAAGCACTATCCCGAATATGGTGCATGAAATATTTTTTTGATAAAAAATGCCCCGGCGGGCTACTTCCGAAGAAGAAGCCTGCAGAGGCGATAACGTAACTTGCGGAAAACACTATGAGCCGGAAAAAAATCGGCGCTGCCGCCCGCAGCGATATTGCGCGATTCTCTTTTAGCCCGGTAAACGCCGGCGAAAGAAAATTATATTTCCGCTCTCCGTTGCTGCCCTGCGGGGAGTTCCGGGGCAGGGCAGTTCACGGCGTCAGCCGCATACTTAAACGCATGGATTTCTTTTGCGCCGGTATTCCCGCCAATCGAAAAGTGAAAGCGCTTGCCGCCGTAATGCTTTGACGATTTGCGGCCCTTTTTGAGCACGCCGCCGGGCGCACGAAAAAAAAAATAAGGCGTACCGCATAAGCAATACGCCTTATCTCCCTTTGCGGGGCAATTATCCGATTTTCGGCAACCGGGTGTTGAGCGCCCGTAAGCTCTTGATTTCACCGGGTTTTTCGCTCAGTTTTTCTTTTCCTTTATCGCAGCCTGGGCCGCGGCAAGCCGCGCGATCGGAACACGGAAAGGCGAGCATGACACATAGTCGAGGCCGATTTCATGGCAGAACTCGACCGACGCGGGGTCGCCGCCGTGTTCGCCGCAAATTCCGCAGTGAAGCGACGGCCGGGTCTGACGTCCGAGCCGCACCGCCATTTTCATAAGAGCGCCGACGCCCTTTTGATCGAGTTTGGCGAACGGATCGTTTTCGTATATTTTCGCGTCGTAGTAAGCGTCGAGGAACTTGCCGGCGTCGTCGCGGCTGAAACCGAAGGTCATCTGGGTGAGATCGTTCGTTCCGAAGCAGAAGAACTCCGCTTCCGTCGCTATTTCGTCTGCCGTTAACGCGGCGCGCGGAATTTCAATCATCGTGCCCACTTCGTATTTAAGATCGACGCCCGCGGCGGCTATTTCGGCGTCGGCCGTTTTAACGACAATATCTTTCACGAATTTAAGCTCTTTAACCTCGCCTACGAGCGGGATCATGATTTCCGGTTCGATGTTCCAGTCGGGGTGTTTCTTTTTTACCGATATCGCCGCCCGTATCACCGCCGCGGTTTGCATTTTGGCGATTTCGGGGTAGGTTACCGTAAGCCGGCACCCGCGGTGGCCCATCATCGGGTTGAATTCATGCAGCCCGGAAATAAGCGCTTTGATTTCTTCCACCGTTTTCCCCTGCGCTTTGGCGAGCGCGGCAATATCGTCTTCCTCCGTGGGGACAAATTCATGCAGCGGCGGATCGAGGAAACGGATCGTTACCGGGTTGCCTTCGAGCGCTTCGTACAACTGTTCGAAATCCCCCTGCTGATACGGCAGGATTTTCGCGAGCGCCGCTTCGCGCTGTTCAACGGTATCGGCGCAGATCATCTCGCGGAACGCCGCTATGCGATCCGCCTCGAAAAACATATGTTCGGTACGGCAAAGGCCGATGCCCTCGGCGCCGAGCTCTCTTGCGCGTTTGGCGTCGGCGGGGGTGTCGGCGTTGGTGCGGACCTTCATGGTACGGAACTCGTCGGCCCACGCCATCACGCGCCCGAATTCGCCCGCTATTTCGGCGTCGACCGTGGGAATTATGCCGTCGTAAATCTCTCCGGTAGAGCCGTCGATTGAAATATAGTCGCCCTCACGGTAGGTTTTGCCGCCGAGAGTGAATTTTTTGTTTGCTTCGTCCATTACAATGTCGCCGCAGCCCGATACGCAGCAGGTGCCCATGCCGCGGGCGACAACCGCCGCATGGGAGGTCATTCCTCCGCGTACGGTAAGAATACCCTGCGAGGCTTTCATGCCGGTTATATCTTCGGGAGAGGTTTCGAGCCGCACAAGGACAACTTTTTCTCCGCGCGATTTCCATTCTTCGGCGTCATCGGCCGTGAAAACGATTTTGCCGCATGCCGCTCCGGGCGAGGCGCCGAGCCCTTTCCCCACGGGGGTCGCTTTTTTAAGCGCGTTTGCGTCGAACTGCGGATGCAGCAGCGTATCGAGGTTGCGGGGGTCGATCATCGCGACTGCCTGCTTTTTGTCGATCATGCCTTCGTCGACAAGGTCGCACGCGATTTTAAGAGCCGCTTTCGCGGTCCGTTTGCCGTTGCGGGTCTGTAACATATACAGCTTGCCGGATTCCACGGTAAATTCCATATCCTGCATATCGCGGTAATGGTTTTCGAGAGTAGAGCAGACATTTTCGAACTGCGCGTAGGCTTCCGGGAATTTTTCCGCCATTTCGGCGATTTTCATCGGAGTGCGTACACCGGCCACAACATCTTCGCCCTGCGCGTTTACGAGAAATTCTCCCATCAGGCATTTTTCGCCGGTGGCGGGGTTGCGTGTGAACGCGACGCCGGTTCCGCAATCGTTACCCATATTTCCGAACGCCATCATCTGAACATTTACCGCGGTTCCCCACGAATAGGGAATATCGTTGTCGCGGCGGTAAACATTTGCCCGCGGATTGTCCCATGAGCGGAAAACCGCTTCGATAGCGCCCATAAGCTGTTCTTTCGGGTCGGTCGGGAAATCGCTTCCGATTTTGGATTTGTATTCCGCTTTGAACTGTTCGGCGAGTTCTTTAAGATCGTCCGCGTTAAGCTCCACATCCTGCTTTACGCCGCGATTTGCCTTCATTTCGTCGATAAGCTGTTCAAAGTATTTTTTGCCTACTCCCATAACAACATCGGAATACATCTGGATAAAGCGGCGGTAGCAGTCCCACGCCCAGCGGGGATTGCCGGATTTGGCGGCTATGGCCTCCACCACATCCTCGTTAAGGCCGAGGTTCAAAATGGTATCCATCATTCCCGGCATCGAGGCGCGCGCGCCCGAGCGTACCGAAACCAGAAGCGGATTGCTGCGGTCGCCGAAAGTTTTGCCGGTAATCTTTTCCATTTTCGCGACGTATTCCATTATTTCGGCCTGAATTTCGGGACTGATTTTCCGCCCGTCGTCGTAATACCGTGTGCAGGCTTCGGTCGTGATGGTGAAACCCTGCGGCACGGGAAGCCCGAGCCCCGTCATTTCCGCCAGATTCGCGCCTTTTCCGCCGAGCAAATCCCGCATATCTTTGTTGCCTTCGGAAAAAAGATAAACATACTTTTTGCCCATTAAATTTTCCTCCCGTTTAATTTATGCGCGGGGCGGCAGGGTAAAATCCGCCGCGCCGCTTTATAACTTTATAATTTTATCAAAAATCCGTGAAAATATAAAGTACAATCTGCCGGAAAATTAAAATATATAACTTTTAGCCAAAATATCGGGCCGATATTAGCGTGATATGTAGCTTATTTACGGTGGAAAACTCTTCTGCGGCGTTTTTTACGGTTAATCATCGCCACGAACAGAATAAATCCGCCGATTGCGAGCAAAATCAGCAGTACGGCTATACGGAAAGCCGTGGAATTGACGACTTTACGGAACCCGCGGGCGAACCACAGATAACCGTTGCGCTTTACGGATTCGCCCGCGACTATGTTTATTTCGCAAAGGGTCTGGTCGGCGTACATTACTTTGCCGGTGCCGATTACCTGTCCTTTTTTAACCGGGGCGTCAATGTGTTCGGCGGCGTCAAAGCTGAAATTTACGGTAACGGTCGATAAATCGGCGTCTTTCGGGATAAGCGCCGAAACATCGTTCTGCGGGTAAAGCGAAACATGATCCTCATCCCACGCGAGATCGACCGCCGCCTCGCCCACAAGCGTATCTTTTGTTAAAACCGTCTGATAGTCGAATTCGTTAAAAGCCCAGCGGAAAAGGTTCGCGGCGTCCTTAAATTCAACGCGGGCGCCTTCGTCGTTCGGGGCGTGCAGCAGAATGAGTATGTACGAGTTGCCGCCGTACTGAGCCGCCGCGGCGAGACACCTTCCCGCCTCGTCGGTGTAGCCGGTTTTCAAGCCCGTCGCGTAGCGGTAGTAATACGCCGTGGTCGAATCGATAAGCGAATTCGTCGTCGAAAGCGTGCGTTGATCGTTTTTGTCGGTCGCGGGAACCGTATACCTGCGGGAACCCGCCGCCTCTTTTATCGCGGGAATCTGCATGGCGTACGATGCAAGCAGGAACATATCCTCGGCCGTGGTGTACTGTTCGGCGCTGTGCAGGCCGGTTACGGTGCAGTAATTCGTGTGGTTCATGCCGAGAGATTCGGCTTTTTCGTTCATAAGCCGCACAAACGAGGGAATATCCCCCGCTATGTGGTAAGCGGCGGTTATGGCGGCGTCTGGCGCCGCGTTGAGCATGACGGCATAGAGCAGATCCTCTGCGGTAAGATGCTCGCCGGGTTTCAACCCCGCGGTCGATGCGCCCGTGCCGAGCATCATGCTGTACGCGTCTTCGGGTACGGTTACCTGCTCGGCGTGCAAATCTTTAATGCTTTCGCAGATTATTACGGCGGTCATAATATTGGTTAAAGCCGAGGGATAGGCTTTTTTGCCGGAATTTTTTTCGTATAGCAAATCGCCGGTTTCACTGTCGGCGAAATAAACAATGTCGCTTTGAACCGTAAAGCCCGACGGCGTATACGCCGCGGCGGGCACGGCGAAAACCGCCGCGCCGAAACATATGCACAAAACGGCGCATAAAAGTTTTTTCGGCATCAGAGAGCCTCGATTGTCACGGGTCATGCGGCCGGTGCGGGCTGTGAGCCGGCGGGCGAGGCGGTTTCAGTATTCGTGCCCGACGATTCGGAGCCGGGCTGACTGCCGGCGGGCGAGGAAGTTTCCGTATTCGTGCCCGAAGATTCGGAGTTGGGCTGTGACCCGGCGGGCGGGGAGGTCGTGCCCGACGGTTCGGAGCCGGACTGTGTGCCGGCGGGCGAGGTTGTTCCCGTATTCGTGTCCGGCGGTTTGGGCGATGTCGTTGCGGGTTTGGAGGATGACGACGACGCGGAAGCGGTTTGCGACGATGCTTCACTGCCCGGCCGGCGCTGCGACGATTCCGACTGTGAACTTGAGTTTTCGCTCGAATAGTCGTACTCGTCGCCGGGGTGCCACTGATAAAGCCCGTCGGCGAACTGCGGGCGGGCGCCGCCTTTGCGCGAGTACCATACCGCGGGGTACAGCGGGTTGGAATTGCGCTTTACGGCGGTTAAATCGACTTCCGCCTTTTCCCCTTCGCGGACTTTCCGCCCCATAACCACAAAGCGCAGATTTACCTTGCTTGAAAGATCGTTGGAGCATGTCGAAAGGGTTAGAATTTCGTCGTAATCTTTCACATCGACATCGGTAACCACAAGCGAACGGCGGCGGGCCTGTTCGATCCACGCCATAAATTCACTCTGATTATTGAATTCGGGAACACAGTAGTTGTAGAAATAGCCGTTGTCGTCTTTCGGGTCGGCGTTCGTGATAAACGCCGCGAAAACCTTGTATTTGGCGTCGCGGTATAGTGTGTTGTAGGTTATGATCGGGTTCTGTTTGTAAAAATTCACGTCGCGGTATTTTGTGATTTGCGCGAGCATCGAACCGTCTTTCATATGGTGGCCGTAAATGACCTGATTTTGACTGTTGCCGCTTACGGTTATACTGTCGCGGTAGTCTAAAAACAGCGCGCCGTAAGAGTTCTTTTTCCTGTTAAGGTCGTGGGTTAAATAAAAATCGTTGTCGGCGGTCTGGTAAACGGGATTGTCGGTTTTTGTGCCGGGTACCGTCAGCCAGCCGCGCAGGTCGGGATTTTTTGCGTACAGCGCCTCGAACTTCGACTGTATGCCGTTTTGTTCCAATCCTTCGAGATTCGGGTCATACAGTTTCCGGGCGTCTTCAAGCCCTTTGTCGAACCGTATTTTCTGTACGAGATAGTTCGTTAAAAACACCGACGAAACTATAAGCGCCGCCGCCGCGACAAGCAGAACCAGCTTCCTTATTACCTCGACGGTCGAATCCCCTTTGCAGGGGAAAAGAAAACTGACGAAACGGTTGTGACGCGTTTTCTTTTTCCCTCTTTTTTTCGCCGGCGCCCGCCGCGTGTTCTGCCGGCTTTCGTGCCCGCGCAGAAAAGTTTCGTTCAGCAGAACCATATCGTCGTCGCCGCCGGCAACGTCTTCGCCCGACCGGGTGCTTGACAGATAAGACACCGGCGGCGTATAGCCGTCGTGCTTCCCGCTTCCGCTGTAAAGCACATCGCCGTCGTAATCTTCGGGATCGTCTTTCGGAAGATAAATATCGTTCAGATAAACTTTGTCGTATTCGTCGGGCGTTTCGCCGCGATTCCTGTCGTTATAACCGTTTTGCAAAACTGTCCGCCGCTCCTTTCTTTGCCGTTTATACTGTATATTATACCGATTTTTTCCCGAATTACAAGAGCGATTGCGGTTGTGCTTGAAATTTTGTATCCGCCGTTATATAATGTTTACGGAAATATCCGTTGTAACGCGGCGAACGGGAGGCGCAGCATGGTTTGGGTTACCGGCGATATGCACGGCGACGAGTCGCGGCTTTACGGGCGCGAATGGTCGAAGCTCAAAGCGGGTGATACGCTCATTGTCTGCGGCGATTTCGGCTTTATATGGGACGGCGGGAAGAGGGAGCGCGAGGCAGTCGAGTATTTGGGCTCGCGCAAATTCACCGTGTGTTTTGTCGACGGCGCGCACGAAAATTTCAGCCGGCTCGGTTCATATCGGGTAAACCGCTGGAAAGGCGGACTTGTGCACCGCGTCTACCGCCACCTTTACCATCTGTGCAGGGGCGAAATATTCCATATCGAAGGGGTGCGGATCTTCGTATTCGGCGGAGGAGAAAGCCTGGATAAAGATATCCGCGCCGAATGCCGGCGCTGGTGGCGCGAGGAAATGCCGACGCTGGAGGAGATGGAACACGCCGACGCCGTGCTGAAAGAAAGCGGGAACAACGTCGACTATATCATAACCCACGAACCGCCGTCGTCGGTAAAAAGCGCGATGCTGCTGAATTCCGGCGGGGTCGACAACCAGAATATGCTTAACGGCTTCCTGCAATCGATCGACAGCGAATGCGATTACTCTCACTGGTACTTCGGCGCCATGCACGAGAACCGTCTGGTTACCCCGAAGCACACCTGCGTTTTCAATAAAATTATTCCGCTGGGATTAAAGGAACAGATAAGCGGCAGGTAAACCGCCGCTTGGGATCGTCCTTTTACAATCCCGCGGTTTGCGCTATAATAACACAAGAAGATGAAAGGCGGTCGGACAGGTATGTCGATAAGTATCAAAGGGCATTATCCGTGCGGAGATTTGGCGATTATTCCGATGCGTGGCTGCGAGGAACTCGCCGCGAAGGTCGATTATTACCTCATTCAGTGGCGGGGACTGCCCGATGAGCATACGTTCGTAATCGACGCCAAATGTCCGCGTTTCGGGTCGGGCGAGGCGAAAGGCGTTATTACGCATACGGCGCGCGGACTGGATGTTTACATCATCTGCGACTGTTTTAATTACGGCGTAACCTACAAAATGTACGGCCGGGAGATTCCCATGAGTCCCGACGATCATTATCAGGATCTGAAACGCATTATCATGGCTCTCGGCGGCAAGGCGCGCAGAATTACGGTTATCATGCCCATGCTGTACGAGGGCAGGCAGCACCGCCGCGCCACCCGCGAATCGCTCGACTGTGCGCTGGCAATGCAGGAGCTGGTCTCGATGGGGGTAAAAAACATAATAACGTTCGACGCTCACGACCCGCGAATACAGAACGCCATACCCCTCGACGGATTCGATAATGTAATGCCTACCTATCAGATGATTAAAGCTTTACTGAAAACAGTGCCCGACCTGCACATCGACCGTGATCACATGATGATCATATCGCCCGACGAGGGCGCGATGAGCAGGTGTATTTATTATTCGTCGGTTCTGGGGCTGGAACTCGGCATGTTCTATAAGCGCCGCAACTATTCGGTAATTGTGAACGGGAAAAATCCCATCGAGGCGCACGAGTTCCTGGGCAACAATGTCGCGGGGAAAGATATGATTATCGTCGACGATATGATCTCCTCCGGGGAATCGATGCTCGATGTCGCCGACAGGCTGAAAGACATGCACGCCAACCGCATATTTATATTTACGACCTTCGGGCTGTTCGTCGACGGGCTCGACAAGTTCGACGATTATTACAAGCGCGGGATTATCGACCGTATTTTCACCACCAACCTGATCTATTCAACGCCGGAACTTCTGCAACGCGAATGGCATACCCGCGTTGATATGTCGAAATACATCGCCTATTTTATCGATACTCTCAATTACGATAATTCCACCAGCAAACTGCTCGATCCTGCCGACAGGATAAATAAAATCCTCGTCAAATACGGTCAGCGTCCGCGCGGGTAACGCGGGCGCTGATGTGTCATAAGGCGAAACGTCATAATGTAAAAAATCATCATTCTGGTCTTGACAGGGGGGGGGTGATATAATAGCTACTAACCAAAGAAAGAATTTAACCGGCACCGTGTCGGAGAGGAGCACAGCCGATGGATTTGCGTGATAAAATTACCGATGAACTGCTAAAACGATTCCCGATAGAAAAAGAAAAACAAGATCCCGAGCACAGTGCGTGTTATAAGAATTATGAAGATAACCTTTTTTTGTCCCGTTTCGGCGATGCGGCTGTAAATGCGGTTCTCAAGGATTACAAAAGCGGAGACGGCGGCGAATTGAAGCCGACAAAAACGGGGCGGCCGCCAAAAATGGCGAGCATCGGTTCGTCTTCGGCAATGACGGTTAATTTGCTCGGAGACGAAAGAAAAAGCGAAGCGATTGACATTCCGCGGGACTGTAAAGTCGGCAATAAAAAGTGTTGCGGTGTGATCCCCGCCGGAACATATGCCGTCGAGTATGAGAAACAGTTTTATACTCTGCGGACCAGCCGAAGCCGTCCGGCAAATCTCGACG
>CAZRRV010000019.1:11205-27317 GCA_964602735.1 uncultured Eubacteriales bacterium | reverse complement strand
AAAAACCTGGCGTCAGACGTGCCGCGGGGTGTTTCGTTAGTTGAAACAAAAAGCGCGGGGAATACTTTGCGTGGTTCCGAGCATTCTTGTGAAATATAACGGAAAATATGCCGGCAGATGATGTCGGGAGCCGTCGGGCGGTCACCCGGAGGTGTTGCCTGTAAAATAAAACCGCCGGGTTCATATTCGCCCGGCAGTCTTTGGTTGGAAATTTTCGGTTGCCTTGAATTCCCGCATAAACTCTCTCGTCGGCTATGCGGTTACGGGAGCGTGGTTTTTTCGGTGTATCGCTGCTGCCGGAATGATTTTTTCCCGTCGCGGTATCGCGCCCGGATCCCGCGAACCGTTGCCGCGATACGCCCGCGCCGGTTAGCCCGAATCCCGCTTTTGCCGGAACGATCGGCCCGATATTCGTACATCGATATGCGAAAAATAATCATTACCGTCCGATCGAACGCTCTTTTACGGCATAGGACAGACGTCTCCGCACCGTAACCTCCGTCGTTGCTTTCGTATCCCGCGCGTGAAGCCGGCGGCGCCTGCCGGTCGATCCGACGGAATATTTCGGAAACGCGGCGGCTGTCTGCCGCGGGATGCCCGGAAATTCGGCGCGGCTTTAATTTTTAAGACTTTGCAACGGGGCGGGTATTCTGCCGCCGCGCGATATGAATTTTTCACATGAGCGGGTGTTTACCCGCATAACCGGGCCGCCGCCCAGCAGTCCGCCGAAAGAAAGATTTTCTCCGGCTTTTTTCCCGATGGCGGGGATAACGCGAACGGCGGTGGTTTTTCCGTTTACCATGCCTATCGCTGCCTCGTCCGCTATCATTCCGGAAATGATGTAATCCGGCGTGTCGCCGGGAATATTTATCATATCCAGCCCGACCGAGCATACCGCCGTCATCGCTTCCAACTTCTCTACGGTGAGCGTACCGGCTTCGGCGGCGTGAATCATACCCTCGTCTTCCGTAACGGGGATAAATGCGCCGGAAAGCCCGCCCACGTATGACGAAGCCATAACGCCGCCTTTTTTTACCGCGTCGTTCAGCATCGCGAGAGCCGCCGTGGTTCCGCACGCGCCGCAGACTTCAAGCCCCATTTCCTCCAGAATACGGGCGACGGAATCCCCGACGGCGGGGGTTGGCGCCAGCGAAAGATCGACTATTCCGAACGGCACGCCGAGACGTTTCGACGCTTCCTCCGCTACAAGCTGACCCATACGCGTTATTTTGAACGCGGTTTTTTTAACGAGTTCCGCAACTCCGCCCAAATCCAGATTTTGTGACTGTCTGAGCGCCGCGCGCACCACGCCGGGCCCCGAAACACCGACATTGATAATGCATTCCGCTTCTCCGATGCCGTGGAACGCGCCCGCCATAAACGGGTTGTCTTCCGGCGCGTTGCAAAACACGACAAGTTTGGCCGCCCCGACGCAGTTCTGCCCGGCGGTTTGTTCGGCGGTTCGCTTTATTATTTTTCCCATAAGCGCAACGGCGTCCATGTTTATCCCCGCGCGTGTCGAACCGATATTTACCGACGAGCAAACATGTTCGGTTGAGGCGAGAGCCTCAGGTATACTGCGGATTAAAATTTCATCTCCGCCCGAAAAACCTTTTTGCACAAGCGCCGAGTACCCGCCGATAAAGTTTACCCCCGTGTCGTTCGCCGCTTTTTCGAGGGCATGTGCGAATATAACGGGATTTTCCCGCGGGCAGGCGGCGCACAGCAGCGACACGGGAGTTACCGCAATCCGTTTGTTGATAATCGGGATTCCGTAAGTTTTCTCTATTTCTTCGCATACCGGAACCAGCCGGCCCGCGACGCCGAGTATCTTTCCGTAAATTTTATCCGCCGCGCGCGAGGCGTCACTGTCGATACAGTCCAACAGCGAAATGCCGAGGGTTACCGTCCGTATATCGAGATGTTCGTTTTGTATCATACGGATTGTTTCCAAAATATCCTGAGTGTTATACATGCGGGCGCTCCTTCTACACGGTATGCATCGCGTTAAATATATCCTCGTGCATCACGGTAACCGAAAGGTGCATCGCATCGCCGAGCCGGGTCAGCAAATCCGAAAATTCGGAAAACGGCACGCTTATTCTTTCAATGTCGCAAATCATAATCATGCAGAACAGATCCTGAAGCACGGTCTGCGTAACATCGCTTATGTTCACGTTGCATTTTGCGCACGCGGCGGAAACTTTCGCCAAAATACCGACCGTATCTTTCCCAACAACCGTTAAAACGGCTCTCATAACCGTACCTCCCGCGAATTTTATACGGTTATTGTAACAGAAATATGCCGCAATGTAAATAGCGCAAAATTTACTGTTGACAAAAGGCACACGGCGTGGTAAACTATAACCTATCAAAGCGATAGACAAGGTAGGTAAAGCGACTTGCGGGAGGAGGAAATTGAGTATGTTCGGTAAAAAACGGCGATGTTGACGGCGGCTGTACATCGGATTCTGGGGTATTCGGATAACCCTTGCCGCGGGTTTTGCGCGGCGCGAAAAAAATTAAATTACGGAGGATAATGACATGAAAGTTTATGAAATATCGGATCTTATCGGATCCACACCGTTGGTAAAATTGAAAAATTACTCGAAAAACAGAGGACTTGGGGCAACATTGTTGGGGAAGGTTGAGTTTTTCAATCCCGCGGGCAGCGTGAAAGACAGAATTGCCAAAGCCATGCTCGACGATGCCGAAAACAGCGGCAAGCTTAAACCCGGCAGCGTTATTATCGAGCCGACGAGCGGCAATACTGGGATAGGTCTGGCGTCGGTCGCGGCGGCACGCGGGTACAGAATCATACTTACCATGCCGGAAACAATGAGCGTTGAGCGGCGGAATCTGCTTAAAGCATACGGCGCGGAGCTTGTGCTTACCGAGGGCGCCAAGGGAATGAAAGGAGCCATCGCGAAGGCCGACGAGCTCGCAGCCGAGATCGAGAACAGTTTCATTCCCGGGCAGTTTGTGAACCCCGCGAACCCCGCCATTCACAGATCGACAACCGGCCCCGAAGTCTGGAACGATACCGACGGGAAAGTAGACATTTTTGTTGCCGGAGTGGGAACCGGCGGTACGGTTACCGGCGTCGGCGAATATCTGAAGTCGAAAAATCCCGAGGTGAAAATAGTGGCGGTCGAACCGGCGGATTCCCCGGTACTCTCGAAAGGTACGGCGGGGCCGCATAAAATTCAGGGAATAGGCGCGGGCTTTGTGCCCGACACTCTCAATACCTCGATTTACGATGAGATTATAACCGTTGGAAACGAGGAGGCTTTCGCCACCGGCAGAGCGCTCGCGCGGGAAGACGGTATACTTGTCGGCATTTCGTCGGGCGCGGCGGCGTTCGCGGCCACGCAGCTTGCGCGGCGGCCGGAGAACAGCGGCAAACTCATTGTAGCCCTTCTGCCCGATACCGGCGAGCGTTACCTCTCGACGCCGATGTTCGCCGAATAGTATAAAAAGCGACGCCGCGCTCGGCCTGCCGTGAGGCTTTGCGCGCCATCCGTCCGAGTTTTCCCGTTATATTTTCCGGGGATGCCCGGGAAAGCGCAAAGTATTACCTGCGCTTTTCACTTCGACTGACGGAAAATCCGACGGCGCATCCGGCGCAGGATCTTTATGCGGCGCCGCCCGAATTTTTCCGTAAAAAAACCGATACCCTGTTCCGCCGTTGCGGGGCAGGGTAATGTTTATCCGACAACACCACCGGGCGACCGCCCAAAGGCTCCTGATATCATCTGCTTGCGTATTTTCCGTTATATTTCACAAAAATGCTCGGCAATACACAATACGGAAAGTATTCCCTGCGCTTTTTGTTTTATCTAACGAAAAATCTGCTGCGCATCTGACGTACAATCGTTATGCGGTATTGCCATCCGAATTTTTCGGTAAGCGGCGGGCAGATCCGCGCTTCCCCGTTGCGCGCGGCCGGCAAAATACCGCTGCGTTGCCGCACGGGTGATTTCGCAAAAAGCCGCATCGAATAATTTGCCGTGCGCGAAAATTTCGGGGGCGGGCGGCGGTAAATCGGCAGGGCGGCATACATACAAATGTTGTCTTTTGGTTTATTTTCCGATATTTCCGGCGTTCGGGAACACGCGCGGAAACTGCCGGGCAGACGCGCTGCGGCGGGTCTGCCGATAGCTGTCCCAGCAGCGCAATTCGTGTGTCGGGACGGTTACCAAAATATCACGGCAATGCGCTCGCGTTATACAAGTACATTGTTTTCGCCGGGCTTCCGGGAAGCGTCGCCGGGTTGTTGCGGTAGCGGGCAAATAACGATAAGGCAAAACAGGGGCGGCGGAAAATTTAATGTGGAAAGCCGGGCCGATTTATGATATAATAATACAACCGAAAAAAGCGAAAGGGGAGAGCCGTTTGAGCGTGGGCGAGCGGGAAAAATTGCGCTCCGAATTGAAGAACGCCGGGATTCGCCCCAAAAAGCGGCTCGGGCAGAACTTTATAATCGATCCCGGGGTATGCCCCGCGATGGCTGAGTCGGCGGTTGCCGACTGCCCGGCAGTGCTTGAAATAGGCGCGGGAACGGGCACGCTTACGGTTGAACTTGCCAAACGCGCCGAAAAGGTCGTGGCGGTGGAAACCGACCGTTCGCTGCAACTCGCGCTCGAGAAAGCGGTCGCGCCCTACGGCAACACCGATCTTGTTTTCGCGGATTTTATGTCGCTTGACCTGAAACGGCTGGCGGAAGAGCGGTTTTCCGGGGGGCCATTCGCGGTGGCGGCGAATATTCCCTATTATGTAACAACGCCGGTAATAATGGAGCTTCTCGAACATGAACCGCGTCCCGTCTCGGTTACCGTTATGGTACAGAAAGAGGCGGCCGACAGATTTACGGCGCCGGTGCCGTCGCGCGAGGCTGGCGCGGTTACGGTTGCCGTCGCGTACAGAACCGAAATTACCCGGCTTTTCGAGGTGCCGCGGGAATGCTTTTATCCGCAGCCGCGGGTCGACAGCGCGGTTATAAAAATGCGTATCCGGGAACATCCGCCGGTCGCCGCGGAAAACGAGGCGGGAATGTTCCGGCTGGTAAAAGCGGGATATGCCGAACGGAGAAAAACATTCGCCAACGCGGCGGCGGCGGCGGGGTACCCGAAGGAAAAAATTTTAAGCGCGCTTGAAAGCGGGGGTCTCGACGCGAACATTCGCGCCGAGGCGCTTTCCATTGCCGACTGGGCGTTTATCGCCGGTAAAATATACGGAAAAAAGGGGTAGAGTTATGGGTGTTACCGTAAACGGATTTGGCGAAGCGAAAGAGTATGTTCTCAGTGGCGGCGAACTTGAAGTCGCGGTTCTCGACTACGGCGCGACCATTCGCGCCATTCGGTTCGCGGGCAAAGATTTGTGTTTGGGGTACGACGATCTTGACACTTACAAACACTCTTCCGGGTATCTCGGGGCCACCGTGGGGCGATATGCCAACCGCATACGCGACGGGCGGTTTACATTGAACGGGAAACTTTACGATGTAGGGCGCAACGAAAACGGATATGTACATCTTCACGGCGGCAAAACGGGGCTTGATAAAAAATTCTGGAATGCCGAAATACTTTCCGGCGGCGAACCCGCGGTGCGTTTTACGGTGAAACTCGCGGACGGCGAAGAGGGTTATCCCGGTAACATGAATGTGGCGGTCACCTTTTCAATTGCGGGCTCCGCTCTCCGCCTGACCTATGATGCCGACACCGACGCCGACACGGTATTCAACCCCACCAACCACACCTATTTTAATGTGAGCGGCGGCGGCACCGCGCTTTCCACCGTTCTCACGATCTACGCCGACGCGTTCCTCCCGCTTGACGGGAGGCAGATCCCCACGGGGGAAATGCGCAAAGTTGAGGGAACCCCGTTCGATTTCAGGGAGGGCAAGCCCATAGGCCGTGATATAGCGGCCGACGATCCCCAGATAAAAATAGGCGGAGGTTACGATATAAACTTTATTTTGGGGACAACGCGCGGCGAGAGGACGGCGGCGACCGCGTATTCTCCCGAAAGCGGGATTGTCATGGAATGCCGCACCGACATGCCCGGAGTTCAGCTTTACACCGCGTGCGGTCTTAACAATCCACACGGCAAGGGAGGAGTCCCGCTCGGGAGATACGACGGGTTCTGCCTCGAAACCCAGTTCTTTCCCGATTCGCCGAACCGGCCCGAATTTCCTTCGCCCGTCCTTCGCGCCGGGGAAAAGTTCCATTCGGTAACCGAGTACGCTTTCTCTGTTAAGAAAGCGTGAAACGATGTCCGGCAACAGGAGAATAAGCCCGGTTAAGGTTGCGAAACTCGTGTTTATGCTGCTGGGAATACTCGCGGCGATCGTTGCGGCGACGGCCGTCACGGTTAAACTTATAATAAATGCCGTGAAGAAACCCGGCCGCGGCGAACCCGCCCGTGGCACATCGGTTGTATCCGTGTCATCGAACGGCAAATCGTCGAAATACGATGAGTATGCCGACACGCGCTATGCCGTTGACGTTGCCGAATATCTCGACGCCATCGAGCCGGAAAGCGACGAATATTTAACCCTTGTAAGTCCCGCGAGTCCGCTTTCGGGAGATTATGTGCCGGACGATCTGGTCGACTGCGGATTTACCAGAGACGACGGGCGCGACACACAGCAACTTCGCGAAAAGGCCGCGAAAGCGCTCGCCGCGTGGATGGCGGAGAGCGACGCGCTCGGCAAACGGAACGGCATTGCGGTAACCAGCGGCTACCGTTCGTACGCTTCTCAAAAATCCCTTTTTAACTGGTATTGCGATCAATATCAAAACAAGTTCGCAACCCGCGCCGGAGTGGAGGGGTATGTTTCCACATTTTCAAATCCTCCGGGCGCCAGCGAGCACCAAACCGGGTTGTGCATGGATATTTCCAACCTCTCGTTTTCGAGTGATGAGTTCGCGGGAACCCCGGAGGCCGAATGGCTTGCGGAGAGCTGCTGGAAATTCGGTTTTATCCTGCGGTACCCGAAAGAAAAAGCGGAAATCACGGGGATACAGTATGAGCCGTGGCATTTCCGTTATGTGGGGCGGTACCATGCCATGAAAATGCGGGAAACGGGGCAGTGCCTTGAAGAATATGTAAAGACCCTCGCGGAGAGCGGGGCAAAATAAATCCGGCAATGTCCGATTGCCGCATGCCCGGGTTCTTTCGTGTTGCTCCGACGGCGCGACGGGCGGCGGTTCGCGGAAGTTCCGTCTGCGTGGCCGATATTATGCGGTATCGGTCATAAATAATTCGGATTGAGAATTTGCTTATTTGTATTGACAAAGCGGGCTGACGGGTGGTATAATCACGGTATAAAAAGCGGCGGAGATTAAACCGCCGGACGAACTGCGGAGGGAACGGATATATGAAAAGATTTTTTGCGGTAATTCTTTCGCTGGCGCTGGTTCTGGCTTTTGCCGCCTGCGGCGGCAAAACCGACAAAACCGACAACACCGGCAACGGCACGAAAGGCCTTACGGATCCGCCGCTTGCGAAAGTCGAGCTTGACGGCGGGTTTGAAGTACCCGACGATTTTAAGATCGGGTTCATCTTCCTGCACGACGATAAATCGACTTACGACAAAAACTTTATGGACGGCGCGAACGAGGTAAAAAAACTTCTCAAATTAAGCGACGAACAGGTGATTTTCCGGTATCCCGTAGCGGAAGACGCGGACGAGGGCGGCAAGGCCGTCGATTATCTGGCCGAGCAGGGATGCAATATTATTTTCGCCGATTCTTTCGGCCATGAGTCGTTTATGATCGACGGCGCGAAAAAATATCCGAAGATTCAGTTCTGCCATGCCACGGGCGTAAAAGCGCATACCGAAAAACTCGATAATTACCATAACGCTTTTGCCTCAATCTACGAAGGCCGCTATCTTGCGGGAATTGCCGCGGGGATGAAGCTTAACGAAATGATTGATGACGGGAAAATCAAAGCCGAGGAAGCCGTTATCGGCTATGTGGGCGCTTTCAGTTACGCGGAGGTTATTTCGGGATACACATCGTTCTTCCTCGGAGCCCGCAGCGTGTGCCCGAGCGCCACAATGAAAGTGAATTATACCGAGTCGTGGTATGATGTCGACAAAGAGCGGCAGAATGCTCTCGCCCTTATCAACGACGGCTGCGTGCTGATAAGCCAGCACGCCGATTCGATGGGCGCTCCTTCCGCCTGCGAAGAAAAAGGGGTTCCCAATGTTTCGTATAACGGCAGCACATTCGACGACTGCCCCGAAACATTTATAGTTTCATCGAGGGTAAACTGGGCGCCTTATTACCTTTATATCATCAAAACATATTGCGAAGGCGGCAAAATCGCAACCGACTGGTGCGGCAGAATAGCCGACGGTTCGGTGGTGCTGACCGGCATTAACGAAAACGCGGCCGCCGACGGTACCGCGGACGCCATCAAAAAAGCGGCGGAAGACCTTGAAGCGGGAACGGTGCATGTGTTCGACACCTCCAAATTTACGGTAGGCGGCAAAAAGCTCGACAGCTACATTGCCAATGTTGACGACGATGCCGAGTTCAAAGGCGATACCGAAGCTGTCGACGCCGGTTATTTCCACGAATCCGAAAGCCGCAGCGCTCCTTATTTCGATGTGATTATCGACGGCATAACCGTACCCAAGGCGCAGTAAACAAACATTATTCCGTAAGGCGGAGCCGATATGCGCTCCGCCTTAAATTGATTGTAAAACGGCAAATACGCAAACGGAAGGGGCAACGCGGTGGAACGGGGTATCGCGCTTTCGCTTGAAAACATCACGAAAACATTCGGCCGGGTGGCGGCGAACAGAAATGTAAGTTTGGATCTGCGCCGGGGCGAAATACTCGCGGTTCTGGGCGAGAACGGGAGCGGCAAAACGACCCTGATGAATATGATTGCGGGAATCTACCGACCGGATTCGGGGCGCATATTCGTAGACGGGGAAGAGGCGGCAATCAATTCTCCGAGGGACGCGTACAAATACCGGATAGGCATGGTTCATCAGCATTTCAAGCTGGTTGATGTGTTCACCGCGACCGAAAATATTATTCTCGGAATTAAAGAGAAAGGCGGGTATCATCCGAAAGACGCCGGCCGGAGGGTCGCCGAACTCGCGTCGCGCTACGGTTTCGCAATCGATCCGAAAAAGAAAATATACGAAATGTCGGTATCCGAGAAGCAGACCGTTGAAATATTGAAAGTGCTTTATCGCGGCGCGGATATTCTTATTTTAGACGAACCGACGGCGGTGCTTACCCCGCAGGAGACGCGCGCGCTTTTCGCCGTAATGCGCCGTATGCGCGACGGCGGCAAGTCGATAATACTTATCACGCACAAATTGCGCGAGGTGCTCGATGTGTCCGACAGGGTCGCGGTTCTGAGAAAAGGCGAATATGTCGGATCCGTCGATACCGCGAACGCCGACGAGGCGGGTCTTACCGAAATGATGGTTGGCAGGAAAATAAGCCTTAACATAACCCGCCCGGAGCCGGTGAACCCTACGGTGCGGCTGACGGTTGAAAATGTGTGCTGCAAAAACCGCGAGGGCGCGACGGTGCTTTCCGATGTGTCGTTTACCGCGAAATCGGGAGAAATTCTGGGGATAGCCGGTATTTCCGGCAGCGGTCAGCGCGAGCTTCTGGAGGCGATAGCGGGCCTGCAAAAGATTGACTCGGGTTCAATTATATATAACGACCCCAAAACCGGCAAAGAAGAGGATTTGCGCGGGAAAACGCCGGTTCAGATACGCGATTTGGGGGTAAGGCTTTCTTTTGTCCCGGAGGATCGCCTCGGAATGGGGCTGGTTGGAAATATGAGCATCGTCGATAATATGATGCTGCGAAGCTACACCAGGGGGCGTTCCGCGTTCCTTGCCCGCAAAGAGCCCAGAACGCTTGCGGATCGCGTTATCGAGGAGCTTGAAGTGTCGACTCCCGGCGCCGATACTCCGGTTCGCACCCTCTCGGGGGGGAATGTGCAGAAAGTGCTTGTCGGGAGAGAAATTTCCTCGTCTCCCACGGTGCTTATGGCGGCGTATCCGGTACGCGGGCTCGACATCAATTCGTCATATTTGATATACGATCTTTTGAACAAACAGAAAGCGAACGGAGCCGCGGTTATTTTTGTGGGCGAGGATCTTGATGTTCTGCTGGAACTGTGCGACCGTATTATGGTTATAGGCGGCGGGAAAATCGCCGCGATACTCGACGGGCGGACGGCCGGCAAAGAGCAGATCGGGCGGCTGATGACGGATTCGGCGAAAATACCGGCGGAGGTGGCGGAAAATGAATAAGAATAAAACGGGTGAGAAAACGCACGAGCCGCTTTTCCGCCTTGTAAAGCGCGATTCGGCTCCGCGCGCCGTGTCAATCGCGGTGAGAGTCGCCGCCGTTTTGCTCGCTGTGGGTTGCTGTTCGCTGCTTGTTATGGCGGTTGGACAC
Source organism: uncultured Eubacteriales bacterium (assembly GCA_964602735.1). Classification (GTDB taxonomy): domain Bacteria; phylum Bacillota; class Clostridia; order Oscillospirales; family Acutalibacteraceae; genus CAZRRV01. The sequence goes on along the minus strand of CAZRRV010000019.1, from coordinate 16,869 downwards.
GCCAGCCCTGTTAAATATTTCGGCGCAATGTGGCGCGGGGCGTTCGGTACCAGGGGATTAACCTGGTCGTATCTGTATTCCGCGGCGATACTTCTTTGCATCTCACTTGCCGTTACTCCCGCGTTCAAAATGAAATTCTGGAACATAGGAGCCGAGGGGCAGGTGCTTATGGGCGGACTTGCCTGTACGGCCTGTATGTTCTATCTCGGCGGGAAAATCCCGCTGCCCGCGCTCTGGGCGTGTATGATTGTTTCGTCGCTCGCCGCGGGCGCGCTCTGGGCGGGGATCCCGGCGATATTCAAAGCGAAATGGAACACGAACGAAACGCTGTTTACCCTTATGATGAATTATATCGCCATGCAGCTTGTGGCGTTTTTTATCAGTATATGGGTAAAAACCGGTTCCGGCGTATTAAATCCGATGCATGAATACGGGTTCCCGCAGTTGCATAACAAATGGCTCCTCGCGATTATCCTTATTGCCGCGCTTACGGTCGCGCTTTTTATCTATCTTAAATTCAGCAAACACGGATATGAGATTTCGGTGGTGGGCGAAAGCGAATCGACCGCGAAATATATAGGGATCCCCGTAAAAAAAGTTATTATAAGAACCCTTTTGCTTTCGGGAATGCTCTGCGGTTTCGCCGGGCTCATAATCTGCGGCGGGATAAACCATTCCGTCTCCACAACCTCCGCCGGAGGGAACGGGTTTACCGCGATTTTGGTATCGTGGCTCGCAAAATTCAATCCCCTCGTGATGATTTTAACCTCGCTGTTGCTGGCGTTTTTCGATGTGGGGGCGGTTCAGGTAAGCACCGAACTCGGAATAACCGATATTTCCCAGGTAACGACGGCGATAATTCTGTTCTTTATAGCGGGATGCGAATTTTTTATCAATTACAAGATCGTTCGCGGTAACAGGAAGGAGGGAGCCGCCGCATGAGTACCCTGATTGCCGTTTTCACCTCCGCGGTGCGCACGGGCATGACTTTCCTGTACGGGTCTACCGGTGAAACGATTACCGAAAAGGCCGGCAACCTCAATCTCGGAATACCGGGAATTATGTCGGCGGGGGCGGCGTGCGGCTGTGTGGCGGAATATATTTACGGCAACGCCGTTGGCAAACTTAATGTCAACCCGGTTCTGGCGGTGCTGCTGCCGGTTCTGGCATCTTTCGCCGGCGGCGTGCTGATGGGTCTGATCTACGGGTTTTTGACCGTTACGCTGAAGGCCAACCAGAACGTCATCGGGCTTATTCTGACCACATTCGGCGTGGGTGTAACCGGAATTGCAATCAGCAAAATCGGGTCGTTTGCTTTTGCCGCGAAATATTTTACCGCCGGGTTGCCGTTTGCCGACAGCCTCGGATGGTTCGGCAGAATGTTTTTAAGCTACGGAGTTTTAATATATCTCGCGGTGGCGCTGGCGCTTGTTTCTTCGTTTGTGCTGTCGCATACGAGAATAGGGCTTAATCTGCGCGCGGTCGGGGAAAATCCCGCCACCGCGGACGCCGCGGGTATAAGCGTGAACGGTTACCGTTACGCGGCCGTCTGCATCGGCGGCGGAATAGCCGGCATAGGCGGACTGTGCTACATAATGGATAATCTTTACGGTTCGTGGGAATATAACATCGAGGCTATAGGCTGGCTCGCGATAGCGCTGGTGATATTCGCGGTATGGAAACCCAATGTCGGCATTCTGGGGTCGATTGTATTCGGCTTTTTATATAACGTGAGTTCCTATATAAAGAATATCTCCTCCCCCGCGCGAAATCTTATCGAAATTCTGCCTTATATCGTAACGGTTGCGGTTCTGATCATCACCAGCATCCGCGACAAAAAAGAAAATCAGCCGCCGCAGCATTTGGGGCAGTCATATTTCCGCGAAGAGCGGTAGACGTATTTATCGGAAACGGAGCGGTTCTGTTTATGGTTTATCATGTAACGATTTTCGGTTTGCATCTTACAATCAATCCCGTCGCTTTTACCATTCCCGTAGGCGGAGGTTGGAATGTATACTGGTACGGGATATTTATTGCACTCGGATTTCTGCTCGCGCTTGTCTACGGGTTCAAAAACGCCGCGCGGTGCAACATACCGACCGACAAAATGCTTGATGTCGTGCTTGTGGCGACGCCGCTTTCAATCCTGTGCGCGCGGCTTTACTATATCATATTTTACAAAGAACCCATACACGGCATCGGGGATTTTTTCGGGTTCAACCACGGGGGCTTTTCCGGCCTCGCGATATACGGCGGAGTGATAGGCGCGGCGGTATTCGGAGCGATAATGTGCAAAATCCGCAAGGTCGGCATATTCGATATGTTTGATTTAACCGCCATGGGTTTTCTGATTGCGCAGGCGTGCGGAAGGTGGGGCAATTTCTTTAATCAGGAGGCTTTCGGCGGCCCTACCGGCAGCGGATGGTTCGGAATGACGAGCGAGAATGTGGCGGCGGAACTCGGAGAAGGGGTTATGGCTCACCCCTGTTTCCTGTATGAATCGCTGTGGTGCCTGGCGGGATTTTTCCTTCTTCACCGGGTGCTAAAAAAGCGCCGCTACAGCGGGCAGGTGGCGCTTTGCTACTGCGTGTGGTACGGAGCGGGGCGGGCGGTTATCGAAAGTTTGAGAACCGACAGTCTCTATCTCGGGCCTTTCCGCGTGTCGCAGCTGGTAAGTGTTATCGCGTTTATCTTCGGTGTCGTGATGCTCACGGTGAAATATCGCCGCGGTAAAGCGAAATCGGAGGAGGATGCGTATAAAGCGGTGTTCGCCGCCAACGAGGAAGGCGCGGACGGATTTATCTCGGTAACGGGAACCGCGGATACGGCGCCCGACGAAGCGGAGGAAAACGGCGACGGCGACGAACCGCAGGAGTGCACGGCGGAGCCCGAAGTTGACGAAGTGTTGCCCGCCGGGGAACAAAACGGAGATATTCCCGCCGAGGTCCCGATCGACGAGGTCGTTGAACCCGGCGCCGAAGAAAGCGGGGAGCCCGCGGAAGACGACGGTATTGACGAGGTTGTTAAAGACGGTAACGACGCGGAACGGCCGGAGGAATAAACAGTGGCGAAGATAATCGACGGAAAAACGATTGCCGCGGCGGTGCGCGCCGGAATTGCCGGCGAAACGGCGGAACTGAAACGGCGGGGGGTGACGCCCGGGCTCGCGGTGGTGCTTGTGGGAGACGATCCCGCCTCGCGGATATATGTGAATTCAAAAGAGCGTGCGTGCGGAGAAGTCGGGTTCTATTCCGAGAAACATCTGCTGCCCGCCGGCGCTTCGATGGAGGAGCTTTTAGAACTGATAAACCGGCTGAACAACGATCCCCGGATAAACGGTATTTTGTGCCAGCTGCCCCTGCCGGCGGGTCTGAACGCCGACGAGGTTATCCGCGCCGTAAATCCCGCGAAGGATGTTGACGCTTTTCACCCGGTGAATGTCGGGAAAATAATGCTCGGTACCGCGGAGCTTCTGCCCTGTACCCCGGCGGGAATAATGAAAATGCTCGATTACGAGAATATTTCCGTAGAGGGTAAAAACTGCGTTGTCGTGGGGCGGTCGAATATTGTGGGCAAGCCCATGGCAATGCTGCTGATGCATAAAAACGGCACCGTGACCGTATGCCATTCCCGCACGCGGGATCTTGCCGAACACTGCCGGCGCGCCGATATTCTGGTCGCGGCGGTCGGCAAGCCGCGCTTCATAACCGGAGATATGATAAAACCCGGCGCCGTTGTAATCGATGTGGGAATGAACCGGCCGGAGGGCGGCGGACTTTGCGGCGATGTGGATTTTGAAAGCGCGAAAGAGAAAGCCGCGTATATTACCCCCGTACCCGGCGGAGTGGGGCCGATGACTATTGCCATGCTTTTGCGGAACACGCTCGAGGCGGCAAAAAAGCAGGCGGCGGTGTGATGAAAAAACGCGGGAGGATCACGGCGGCGCTGGCGGCGGTGTTAATCGCCGCTGTTTGCCTTGCCCGTCCCGCGTTTGCCGAAACCGTAGAGTTGCAAAACGGCATTGAATTCGAGGCGCCCGACGGTTATACGGTTCTTACGGCCGGCAATCTCAAAAAAAACTCCGAAACCGTGGCGGCGCTCGGATACGGGGTTGACGCGTTGCAGAGTAAAATGGGAGAAAAAGGAATCGTTATGCTCGCGGTTGACCTCGACGGCGGCAGTCAGGTACAGCTTCAGGCGGCTCAAACAGCGTTTTCGAAGGATGTCGGAGATTTAACGGGTCTGTCGGACGAAGAAATCCGGGAGATAGGCGAAAAAATAGTGCCGGGTTCGTTTACGGCGGTTGATATAAACGACTGGCCTTTTTACGAAACTTTTCCCGAGGGGGGCGGCGGTTCATCGGCGCTGGTGCAGTATATTACGTTTAAGAGCGGAATTTTATATACATTCAGTTTTTACGGCGACGATAAAAACGAGGCCGGAAAGCTCGCAGGCGGATTGAAGGTTCCCGCGGAAAAGACACCCGGGAACAAATCCGTGGGAACGGCGGTGTTGCTTTGGATCGTGATAGTTGCCGCCGCCGTGACCGTTATCGCCGTAGTCGTTTCAATCGTGAACGAGATTGCGGGCGGCGCGGAGGATAACGATGTGCGCCGCTATATCCGTATCAGGCGCAACAAAAACAAAAAAACCGGCATAAAGCATTTCTACAGATAGAAGCGCCGTAGACAGTAAACCCGGGGAGTCTGCTATCCGGCTCCCCGGGTTTCCAAACGGTCTGTTTACTTTCGCGGCACGGCGAAAACGCCGCCGGGCAATATGCCTTAAAGCTTTATCTCAACCGTGCGGCGGGTCTGCTCGTACCGGCGGTATTTGACCCCGGTAACATCGAACATATGCTTTGCCGCCTGCACGCTTTCGGAATCGGAATATTTATCCGAAAGAAAAACAACCTCCCGTATTCCGCTTTGAATAATCGCTTTCGCGCATTCGTTGCAGGGGAAAAGAGTTGTATAGATGCGGCAGCCTTTCAGATCGCCGCCTTTGAAGTTCAGTATCGCGTTCAGTTCGGCGTGGCAGACATAGGTGTATTTGTTGCCGAATCCTTCGTCTTCTTTGTCCCAGGGGAAGTCGTCGTCGTTGCACCCGAACGGCATGCCGTTATACCCTACCGACATAATGCGGTTCTCGTCGTTTACTATACAGGCGCCGACCTGCGTTCCGGGGTCTTTGCTCCGTTGCGACGACATCAGCGCGATGCCCATAAAATATTCGTCCCAGCTTAAATAATCGCGCCGTTTTTCCATTTTTTACCCTCTCCCCGTATAATTTACCTTATTTTACAGCATTTTTACGGAAATTTCAACAAAAATTTTTCCGACGCACGCGCCGTTTCCCGAATTTAGGCAATACCGCATAAAGACCCGGGATCGGATGATGCTCCGGCGGGTCAGTAAGCCGGGGAGAAAGCGCTGCCATTGTAAACATTTACAATGGCGCGGCGGGATTTTTATAAATTTCGCAAAATTATTTATTGACAACCGCGCGCGATATGGTATAATGTTGTTAAATCGGTAAAAAATTTACACAAAAAACAAAAAATTTACAAAAAGGGGGTTGACAAAAAGTGCGCAATGGACTAAGCTTTAGCAGGCAGGCAGGCAGGCAGGCAGGCAGGCAGGCAGGCAGGCAGGCAGGCAGGCA
>CAZRRV010000019.1:0-11105 GCA_964602735.1 uncultured Eubacteriales bacterium | reverse complement strand
GGCAGGCAGGCAGGCAGGCAGGCAGGCAGGCAGGCAGGCAGGCAGGCAGGCAGGCAGGCCGTGACATAACCTTTTTACGCCGATCGGGCGTTGATTTTCATATTTTAATTTAAGCGCGTTCCGCGTGTGCGGCAGGCACACACGGGCGCGCTTTTTGTGTTGCGCGCAAAACAAAAACAGGAGGTAATGCCGGATGCGAAAAAGTTCAACCGTCCGAAAAAAAGAGAAAAACCCCGTAATGCCGTATCTTATGATGTTGCCGGCTTTCGTGCTGTTCGGAATTTTTACTTTCTATCCGTTCGTGAAGACCGTAATTTCCACATTTTCGATAACCGACCAGGTGGGCCGCTGGCTCGGATGGGCGGGGCTCATGCAGTGGAAACTTGTCTTAACGGACAACAGGCTGAAAATCATCCTCGGCAATACATTCAAGTACGCGGCGGTGTGCCTCGTGCTTACCGTGACGGCGGCGATGTTCCTGGCGCTTATCGGGTCGAAGCGCGGAAGGGGGCAGCGGGCGGTCACCACTCTTTACGCGCTGCCGCTCGCGATAGCGCATTCCGCCGCGTCGGTAATATGGATGATGGTTTTCCTCCCCGCGGAAGCCGGAGGATTTCTGAATGTTCTTCTGCATACCGATATTTTCTGGCTCAACGAAAGGAGCACCGCGTTTATCTGTGTCTCGGTTGTTACGGTTTGGACGCATATCGCCTCGTGTTACATTTACCTGCTCGCGGGGTTCCGCAATGTGCCCGAGGAGCTTATCGAGGCCGCGACGCTCGACGGGGCGAACTGGTTCGTAAGGGCGACGAGGGTAATGATCCCCCTCGCGTCTCCGCAGATATTTTTTGTGCTGTTCCTTACCGTTACATCTTCGTTCAAAACATTCACGCAGATACGGCTGCTGACCGGCGGCGGACCGATGTATTCAACCATAAACATGACTCTCGAAATTTACCACAGGGCGGTGGATAACGGGCTGTTCGCGTCGGCGTGCTGCTATTCGGTTATGCTGTTCCTGATCATATTCATCGTAACCCGCATACAGTTTATTTTCGAGAAAAAACTGGTATTTTACCAGTAAGCGGGGGAGGGAGAGTTTATGAGCCGCAGAGCAAAGGAAAACATCTGGATCACGGTAAAAATACTTATCGGCGTACTTACGATTTTCCCGCTTATCGTAACTTTTTTACTCAGCTTTCAGTCGACCGAGGAACTCGGCACACTGCCGTTCACCCTTTTTACCGCGCACCCCACGCTCGAACATTACAGGTACGCCCTGCAAAGCTACAATGTTCCGCTGATGTTGCGCAACACCCTTATTATCATCGTTATGACGATACCGACTGCGATAGTTCTCGACACCGCGACGGCATACGCGTTCGCCCATTACAACTTCAAATTCAAGGGCGTTCTTTTTACCGTCGTTCTGTCTGTTATGATGATCCCCGGCGAAGTTACGATTATGACGAATTACATGACCATACAGCGCATGGGGCTTATGAACACCTATCTCGCGGTATGCATAACGGGGCTTGTCGACGCGGCGAGCATCTTTATGCTGCGGCAGCACATGATGTCGCTGCCGCCGGCGTTGTGGGAGGCCGCCAAGGTCGACGGGTGCGGCGATTTAAGGTATCTTTTCAGCGTAATGATACCTTTAAGTAAAAGTATTATCGTCGCTTTTACCCTTACCGGGTTTATCGGAGTTTACAATTCGTATATGTGGCCTATGCTCGTTACATCCGATCGCGACATGCAGCCTATCGCCGTCTGCGTGGGCATGATGATGGAGGATATTTCCCTGAACCCGGGCGGCGCCTACGCCGGCACGATAATCGCGATGATAATTCCGCTGATTGTTTATATATTCGGGGTCGACAGGATTGTAGAGGGCATTACCGCGGGCGCGGTGAAAAACTGAACCGGCGCGGAAAGGAAAGGTGAGAAAAATGGTTTAGCCGGATATAAAAAACTCTATTAAATTAAAAAAACGGAGGAAAAGCAAATGAAAGTATGGGCAAGAATTTTCGCTGTCCTGCTCGCGGCGGTTGTTGTATGCGCCGCGTTCGGGGGCTGCGGCAAAAGCGGGAAGAAAGACGGCGGCAACACCGGAAGCGATGATGTTTCGTCGGTTGAACAGCAAAACGAAAGCGGAGAGAGCCGGGCGGAGCAGACAAGCTCGAAAACCGCGAGCAAACAGCAGACCGCCTCGACCGCCGGCGGCAAACAGCAGGGCACAAAACAGCTGACATTCTGGTGCGGTTACGGAACCGACCATTACAACAGAGTGCAGAAGCTGGTTGATTTGTTTAACTCGAAGCAGAAAAATTACCGTCTTAAACTGGCGAGCAAAGGCGGAACCGGCGAATTGCGCACCTCGCTTATGAGCACGGCGAAAGCCAACCTTCCCTCTCTGTTCAACGGCACGCCCCTTACCAACGCCCATTATGCGGAGAACAGTTTCTGCGCGCCGATTCAGCCCTATATCGACGCCGACCCCGACAAGTGGGCGAACGATATGTTCGAGCCGGTGCGCTGGGCGTATTCCGATCGTAACGGGAAGCTGATCGGCGCCCCGATAGGGTTAAGCATTACCGGCTGGGGCGTAAATCTCGATGTACTGCAGAAAGCCGGATATTCGGAAAAAGACTGCACAAGTTTCGAGGCTATGGTAAACATCGCCATCGACGCGGTAAAACAGGGATTAGTAAAATACGGGATGACCATCAACAACGGCGTGGATATTCACGACGCGCTCAGGCTCCAGGGCGTCGACCTTGTCGACAAAAACAACGGCTGGTCGGGCGATCCCACTTCGTCGCAGCTTGAAAAAGGCAATACCAACACCGTTCTCAAAAAGTTTTTGACCCTTGAAGCGAAGCTTTATAACGAAGGCGCCGGCTACCCCATGACCACAACCGGGAATGTGGGCGGGCAGTTTAAGAACGGCTCCATTCTTTTCTGGAGGAACACAAATTCGTATTTCAGCGCCGCCATCGTAAACACGGGGCAGCCGAACTTCCATTGGGGATTTATACCCGCGGTCGGCGTCGACAACAGCGCGAAATATAAAAATCAGTGTCTGGCCGAAGGCACGGGCGTGTATATAGCGAACACCGGCGACGAGCGCGAGATGCAGGGCGCTTACGAGTTTATCAAATTCTGCGCCTCCGTCGAGGCTCAGAGGCTCTGGTGCGGTTCGTGCACATATACGCCGTTTACGAAAAAAGCGGCGGCGGATCCCGAAATCGTTAAATGGCAGAACGCGAACTTCCCGGAATGGAAAAATGTCATAAACGTGCTTAACAACAGCAAAAGCGATCTCAGGGGAACATACGCGGCCATAGGCAGTGAAATGACAAACTCTCTGTTCGAGCTTGCCCAGGCGGTCTCCGATAACTCCAAAGGCAATATCGACACCTACATTAAAAACGCCAATCAGCGTTTCCAGCAGGGTATCGATCAGTTCGCGATGATAAAGCAGGCGCAGAACAAAAAATAACGGCGCGGCGGTGCCGCGGGTGAAAGGAGCGGAAAAACCGTGAATGGCAAAATAAAGATTCTTACCGCCGCCGTTCTGGCGATGTTGCTAATCGCGCTGACGGGCTGCGGCGGAGCGAAAAAAACGGCGGCATCCCCGTCCGGCGGCTCGGGCAGTTCATCGGTACCGGGCGGCGGAGAGGGTTTGCCCGGCGACGGCGGGGATAACGAAAATCCCGGCGACCCGGCCGACGAAGGCGAACTCCCCGGCGACGGAGACATTTCCGACGACGGGGAACTGTCGGACGACGGCGCGGAGGAGCCGGTTGAGGAGATAGAGGGCGCGACCGAAGCATACGCCTCGTTCGCCGCGAGGGAATACCAGTACCGCGATGTTATTCTGAAAACCGCTACCGCGGGCAAGTTCGCGGCGTATTTTTTCCGCACCGACTGCCCGCTTGAAAATCCGACCGGCGGCAACGCGAGCAGCGGCGACTGTTCCCTGCTCATCGCCCCCGACGGCACGAAAATGCTTATCGACTGCACAACATCCGGCTCGGTAGCCTATGTTGTCGATTCCCTGAAAAGGCTCGGCATTTCGAAAATCGACTTTTTCGTGAACACCCATGCCCATTCCGACCATATCGGGGGCTGGGAGGCAATACTCGCCAACTTTCAGATAGGGCAGGTTATCGTAAGCGATTCGAACGCGTATACCAAGAATTACGACGGGTACGGCTACAATTTCTATCAGGCGGCTGTAAAGAAGAAGATTCCGATCAAAAAAGTATCGAGAGGCGACTCCTTCAAATTCGGCCCGGTTGAGGTGCTTGTTATGAATCCCTCCGCCGGCAGGAACGCCGAACAGGATTACAAAGACAATAACTGGAACGACGAATCGATCGCGCTCGGCTTTTACTGGAAAAACGCCTCCTTCTTCTTCGGCGGGGATATCCAAACCGATGTGGAATACGAGATTATCGATGCGTATGGCGATAAAGCGAAATTCGATGTGGTAAAAACCAATCATCACGGCATTGCCCAGCAGAATTCGCAGAGATGGGTTAATCATATCGGTGCGAAAATAGCCGTTACCGAAGTGAACTATATGGTCGACGAGAATATCTTTTTAAGATACCATTACAGCGGAGCGAAAACCTTCCACTGCTGCCTCGACGGCACGGTTCTGGTAACCACGGCGGGCGACGGCAATTACGATGTGCAGGTCGAGCATGACCGAACCGAGGGGAACCTGTTCGCGATTCTGCTGAACGATCTGAAAAACGGGCATATGCGGGTAAGCGCGAAAAAGTAGAAGGGAGAGATGAATTTTATGGCTGACGATATAAAAAACGGAAACGGCGATAACGGCAAAAAGAAGAAAAAGATTATAGCGATCGTGGCCTCCGCTGTGGCGCTCTGCCTGATTGCCGCGATAGTGCTGCTCCTTCTTCTGCGCCCCGGAGACGATGAGGAAAATCCCGGGCCTGTTGTGTCGGGGTCGCAGTCCGGCGGGAATGTAGAGCCGGATAACGGAGACGGAGACGCCGGAGAGCTCGAGGGGCCGGTTATTCCGCCGATCGACGAACCAGAGAGGCCGGAGGAACCCGCCATTCCCGAAACGAATGTTACCGCGGGCGACGAGGCAACACTGCGCAAATATCTGCTGTACGACGGGGATCTCACAATAACGCTTACCGATAATGTCGAGGTGCCGTACGGCATGGTGTCGAGAGGCAATAAAACGCTTCTGGGCAACAAAACCGTCTCTTACAGCGCCATAGGCGTACCTCAGGGATATATTATCGAGCTGGAACAGGGCGCTACGATGACCTTCGACGGCCCCACTTTGAACGGCAATTACAGGAGCAGCGGTCTGCTTGTTAATGTAGACGCCAATCTTGTGTTTGTGTCGGGGAGTGTTACGCTTACCGCTACCACCGGGATCGAGGTCGACGGCGGCAGCATTACGGTTAAAGACGGTTCGTTTAACGACCTGGGCGGCCAGGGCATCCATATGCGCAACGCCGCGAAAGGTTATGTTGAGGGCGGGTCGTTCACTAAAATCGAAGATCGTAGCATTTATATAGCCAGCACCTGTTATTTAAGCATAACCGGCAACCCCGTTTTCGCCGACTGCAAGGGCAAGAACGGAGAAGGCTATAACGGCGCAGGAATGGGCGCCGCGCTCGTGGCCGCCGAGGGTGACACCGAAATGGAAATACACGGCGGCACCTACGACGGTTCAAACGCCGACGGCGAGATTTTGAAATACGGAATCTACTCGGCGGGCAGGCTCGATGTTTCGCCCGCGTCTGCAGACGGGTACATCGAGGTAAACAACGTGGTCGACTGCGTAAGAGGCGGAGCGGGCAGCGAGATAACCGTTGATCGCGTCCGCGGGAAAAACATAACGGGCAATGCCCTGAAATCCAACGCCAACGCAAAATTCCGCGCCACGAACTGCCGCTTTGAAAACGAGGATTTCGATATGGCGTTCGGCATGTCCTTTACCGGCGACGACAACGAAACCTACGCCGAAAATGTTTATATAAAGAATGTTACAAGCAGCGGCGTGATTGTATGGAGCAACAACAGCAAATTCACCGGCAAAAATGTTCAGCTTGTCAACTGCCATAATACGGGTCTTTATGTAAACGACAACGACAATACGAAACCCAGCACCGTCGTCGCGGAAAATTTCACGATCGACGGGTGCCGGAACGGAATGCAGGCGCGGGGCAAAAGCACCCTCACGATTTCAGGCAGCAAGATTTCAAACTGCTATGGCCGGGGCGCCAATATCGAGTCCGGCGGCATTATTTACAGCACCGGCAATACATTTACCGGCAATGTGGCGGAGTACGATCAAAACGGCGGCGGGGCGGTTATGATAAGCAGCAACGGCCGTTTTGTCGACCGCGGATCCGTATTCGACGGCAACCACTCCCCGTATAACGGCGCCGGCGCAATAAAAATCAATATCGACGCCGTAGCCGAACTGCACGACTCCGCCTTTACCGGCAATTATACCGACGGGTCGGGCGGCGCCGTCAGATCGAGCGGCGGCACTTTAATCGGCGAGAACCTCACATTCAAAAACAATTACACCACCGGAACCGCAACGACTGTTGCCAACGGCGGCGCGATTTATGTTTCGGATGTCGACGGCGGCGGCGTAACGTTAACGTCGACCGACCCCGAAAAATCCGTATTCGAGGGCAATTACGCCACTCACGGCGGCGCCGTAAATATGTGGAACCGTAATGTCAGCATACAGGGGTACACATTTAGGGGAAATTACTGCTTTAACGCCGGCGGCGCCGTCTCGGTTCAGGGCGGAAACTTTGAAGCCGACGGATGCCGTTTCGAGGAGAATTACACCGATGAGAAAGCCGGTTCGGGCGGCCGTGGAGGAGCGGTATTCGCCGAACAGTTCAACGACAGCGGCGACACTATAATCGAAACTTCCCTCACTTTCAAAGACGCGGTGTTTATCAAAAACACGGCGAACGGAACCGACAAAGGAGCGGGCGGCGGCGCAATTTATATGAAAGACGCCATAACCGTTGAAACTTACGGCGTGTGCGAATTTACCGAAAACGGCACGACGACGGGGCAGGCCGGAGCGGTGTTCGTTGCGGGCGGCACATTCAACGATTACGCGGGCTCGAAATTCACCGGCAACTACAGCGGGTTCGGCGGGGCGCTGAAAACTAATATCGGAAGCACCACCAATCTTTACGGCACCGAATTTACCGGCAATCACGCCGATCCGACGGAAAGCGGCAACTCGGGAAACGCCGGCGCGGTTATGAACGGCGGTCGCATGACCGGGATCGATGTTTATTTCCGCAACAACAAAACTCCCGCATCCTCTGTAGGCGGGGCGATCGCCGGCTATGACAACGAAAACTCCGTATTGACGCTTACGGGCAACGATAAAAACAAAGCCGTGTTCGAAGAAAACTTCTCGAATTACGGCGGATGCGTGCGGCAGTTCGGCGGGTCGATTACGATAACCGGCTATACTTTCAAAAACAACACGGTTCATCAGGGCGGCGCGGTAGCGGCGCTTGACGGAGGCACCCTCGCTCTCGAACACTGCACCGTCGAAAACAACGGGAACGAAGAGAGCGGAACCGGCAAGGGCGGCGCGGTTTACGCGGATACTTCACGTGCGAAAGTTGAGCTCACCGATGTAACGTTCGAGAAAAATTACGCGCACGGAACAGACGAATATGACACCGGCGGCGGCGCACTGTGGATACGCGGCGGCGCCAGAGTGACGAGCACACAATGCCGGTTCCGTTACAACACATCCGACCGTCAGGCCGGGGCGATTTATCTCGCGAACGACGATGGCGGGTATTCGGACGACAGCCCCACCTATTCCGACACGGGTTCCGAATTTATCGGCAACAGTTCCGCGATTAACGCGGGGGCGATCAAGCTTAACGCGGGCACCGGCATGAAATTAAACGGAACCGTATTCGAAAGCAATCATACCGACAGCGAGCACGGCGGCGCGATAAGATCGAGCGGCGGCGTAATAATCGGGGAAAACTGTGTTTTCAAAAAGAATTATACGGGCGCCGATCCCGCCGCGATGACCGGCGACGGCGGAGCGATTTACCTGTCAGGCGCGGAAGGGGGCAGATTGAGCCTTACGTCTTCCGATAAATCGAAATACGGGTTTTACGGCAACAGCGCGGGTTACGGCGGCGCCGTCTGCACGCAGGGCGGAACCGTTGATATTACCGGCTATACTTTCAGCGAAAACCCGGCCGGAGTCGGCGGCGGGGCGCTGTACGTCGAAAATACCGTCGCTTCGGCCGCGGGATGCGATTTTACCGGGAATTACTGCGCCGAAACGGGCAAGGGATTAGGAGGAGCGCTGTATACCATTAAGCGCACCGTCGACACCGTAACGACATTCAGCGCCTGCAACTTTATCGGCAACCACGCGGACGCTGTACGCGACGAAATGAACAACGGCGGAGGCTTCGCCAATATCCGCGGCGGAGCCGCGGTAGTGACGAAAGACGGCTGCGTATTCAAAGGCAATTATTCCAACGGCTACGGCGGAGTCGCCGCCTTGGCGGACGGCTCGTCGTTTACCGACACCGGCTCTCAAATCGGCGGAGATAAAGAGGGAGACGGCAACCGTTCCAAAGATCACGGCGGCGCGCTCTATATCGACAAAGACCGTGCGGCCGGCGCCGGAAACACCGTAACATTAACGGGCACCGAGTTTATCGGCAACAGTTCCGACGAGAAAAACGGCGGAGCGATTTTCAACGGTGGCGGCACGGTTATCGGCACGAATGTAAAATTCAGCGGCAATAAAACATCCGATGGCGGAGTCGGCGGCGCTATCCAGCAGGACGGCGGCACGGTAAAGCTCAACACCGGCGACGGCGTTACGGTTGACGCGGCGAAATCGGTCTTCGAGAATAACTACGGCAACTACGGAGGCAGCCTGTCGATTTACGGCGGCACCGTTGAGGTTAAAGGCTATACTTTCGACGGCAACACGGCTCTCCGGGGCGGAGGCGCGGCATCGGTATTCAGTTCCGCGCAGAGCCTGACCCTTACCGGGTGCTCGGTTGAAAACAGCAGAACCGGGGAAAGCGGGAACGGCAAAGGCGGCGCGCTTTATGTCGATGCGCAGGACGGTACCGCGGTGAATATCAACGATACATCGTTTACCGGGAACAAAACGCTGAATACTTCGATGGAAAACGGCGGCGGCGTACTTTACATGACGAAGGGCGTCGTAAAATTCACCGGGAACGCCGGTAACAAGCCCGTAATCAAAGGCAACAGCTCAATCGGCAACGGCGGCGCCGTTCACTCGGCCGGCGGCACCCTTACGATCGAGAACTACGTCTTTGAAGACAACCGCTCGGAAACCGACGCGGAGAGCAAAGGGCGCGGCGGCGCGATTTACCTCACCGGCGCGGTTAAGCCGACGGTAAAGGGAACCGATTTCAAACTGAACAAAGCGGTAGACGGCGGCGCCGTGTACATCAGCGGAGGTGTTACCGTAACATTCACCGGCGACGCGGCGAATAAACCCGTGTTCTCCGGCAATACGGCGACCAAAGCCGCGGAGCCCAAAGGCGACGGCGCGGGTTACGGCGGCGCGATTTACGGGTTGGACAAATGCTCCGTTACCGTGGAAAACTACCGGTTTGAGAGCAACAGCGCGACCGGCCACGGCGGCGCCGTGTATAACGACGGAGCTGCATACAAAGACACCGGCTCTGTTTACGGCGGAGACACCGAAGATCTCGGCAACGTATCTGGCAGTTACGGCGGCGCGATTTATGTTAAAGGCGCGGAAACACAGACCGTGACGGTAAACAAATCCGAGTTTAAGCATAACCGGGCGCAATTCGGCGGAGCGGTGTTTGCCGATGCAAACGCGGAGATTACATTTACCGGCGACGCGGCGAATAAACCTGTGTTCTCCGGCAATACGGCGACCCAGGCGGGCGCGATTTACGGCTGGAACAACTGCACCGTTACCGTGGAAAACTACCGGTTTGAGGGCAACGAAGCGACCAATGACCGCGGAGGCGCAGTATATATCAGCAAAGGCGCGACATATAACGACACCGGCTCGCTCTACGGTGGAGACACCGACGATCTCGGCAACAAATCGGGGGAATGGGGCGGCGCGATATGTGTAACCGGCGCCAAGGCGAATTTTACGAAATCCGAATTTAAGCATAACCGGGCGAAATTCGGCGGAGCCGTATTTGCCGACAGAGACGGTGCGGTTACGGTTACCGGCGACGCGGCAAATAAACCCGTGTTCTCCGGCAATACGGCGTCAAACGGCGGCAAAGGCGACGGCGGCGCGATATTTGCCTTTCGCGACAACAGCGCCGTTACCGTGACAAACTACCGGTTCGAGAGCAACAGGGCGGATCGCAACGGCGGCGCCGTGTATGTTGAAAGCGGCGCGACATATACCGATACCGGCTCGCTCTACGGCGGAGACACCGACGAACTCGGCAATGAAGCCGGCTATTACGGCGGCGCTATATGCGTAAACGGCTGCAACACGAATGAATCAAGTACAAAAGGCGCCGCGGCGAATGTAACCAAATCCGACTTTAAGCATAACAAAGCTGTGTTTGGCGGGGCGGTGATGGTTTACAGCAGTAAAGCCGACAAAGCCGGCACAATTACCCTGACGGGCGACAAGGCCGCCATGCCGGTATTTGAGGGCAACAGCGCGAAAACAGAAGCCGGAGCGGTCGATATTTACAATAACGGCGTTGCCGTAATAAAAGACTATAAATTTAGCAGAAATACGGCGCCTAAGAACCCGACCGGCAGGAGGTATGACGGAGCCGGTGCATGCACGCTGCCGGGCGAGGGGGAAAACGGCTGGTCGACGCAATGATAACAACCGGCATATAAAGCGGCGGCGCAAACGGCCGTTCACGCCGTAAGGCAAGCGAAAAACGCAACGCCCCGGAAGTCGTTACTTCCGGGGCGTTCGGTTTGTATGCGCCGCTATGCAACCGGCTCGAATTGCGCGGCGTTGTTTGTAATATCCGCGCGGAAGTTGCCGGCCGCGGTCTTATTCCCGGTTCGCGCCGAAA
>CAZRRV010000018.1:0-27884 GCA_964602735.1 uncultured Eubacteriales bacterium | reverse complement strand
AATTTAAGACAAAAAAACGAAAAAAAGACCAAAAAAACAAAAAAATTTCGGGGAAAGGGGTTGAACCGAAGATGGCCGTCGGGCTGAGCTTAAGCAAGCAAGCAAGCAAGCAAGCAAGCAAGCAAGCAAGCAAGCAAGCAAGACATATCCGCTTTCTGATTTCTCCGCATTCGCGGGGTGGTTTTCGTCTGCCGATTTTAACATAGAAAATTTTCCGGCGTTCCGTTATGCCTTTCAAAAGAGGCATAAGCGGGGCGCTTTTGTGTTTACCCGAACTTTTCGGGATACGTCCCGCGGCGCGGCTCGAGTCGGCGCTTAAAACCCGGCAGATGCCGGGCGGCGTAAGGCGCCGAGCACGGCTCACACGGCGGCTGCGGGAGGGCGCTGTCGTTCACGGGCGGAAATACCGCGGCAATCATAATACCGAAGGGCTGATTACATGTATTTTAACAGAGAAGGCGGAAAGATAGTCATATCCCGCGGGAAGACCCCCGACAGCTACGCCTCTTCCATGCCGGCGACGCTGGTGATCGACGGGGAGGAGACGGCGGCGGCCGATGTCGGCGAGGATTTCGGCGACCGCTGGGGCCGCGTTACGGGCAAGGTT
The DNA here is from genome assembly GCA_964602735.1 of uncultured Eubacteriales bacterium. Taxonomy (GTDB): domain Bacteria; phylum Bacillota; class Clostridia; order Oscillospirales; family Acutalibacteraceae; genus CAZRRV01. The sequence goes on along the minus strand of CAZRRV010000018.1, from coordinate 27,277 downwards.
TGCGGGATAGAGATAACCGACACATTCTCCCCGGCGACGGGTAACATAATCCGGGTGACGAGGCGGCTCGCGAATAAAAACGATAAGCGTGTCCGCTTTAAGAGCATCTTCGAGGTGCGCACCGGGTTCGCCCCCACTCACTACCTTTTCCCGGGGTTTAACTACGACACCGGCGGTAACGCCCCCACGGGGACGACCGTAGACGGCTCCATGGCGCCGAAGAGGAGCAATACCCCTACGGGGCTTTCGGCAGACGGAAAGCCGTGGGTGTTCGCCTACGACAGGGAGGGGATCCCTTCCTGCACGCTCTCGGAAGACGATTCCCGCGTGGTTGCAACCTTCGCCTCCGCCTCCGACGAGATTTCGCTTCGCAGTGCGGCGTCGATGATAGCGGAAGACGGGGAAGGCGGAGGATATATGCGGCACCGCGTGTTCCACCCGGTTTCCGAGATGCCTTATACCTACGCCCGGAAAAACGCCATGGAGGCCCCCTACGAGGAATATATGGCCCTGGCTCCGGGGGAGCGGGCGAAGCTTGAAATGTATATCTATCTCGGCGAGCCCGAGTGGCCGAACTACGGTGCGGCGGGTCTTATGGAGGCCTGCGACGGGCTGTTCCCGTTCGATAAGGAACCGTGGCTTACCAACGAGCGGATCTGGGAACTGGGGATAGGATATTTCAAGTTCCTTAAGAAAGACTGCCACGGTCATCCCATGATAGCGGGGCACGTTGCCGACAGGCTGTTCCGCCAAATGCACGCGGGGGATCTCTACGGAGAAAAGCTCGCGGTTGCGCTGGAGGATCCGGCGAACCGCGAAGTGTCGGACTTCAGTACCAGTTATGAAATAGGCTGGGCGGGTCAGGTTGCCTTGGTCGCGCGGCTGATCATCATCGACGGGTTCAGGACGGGGGACGACGGCAGCGTGCGCCTCGGAACCGACATTCTTTCCGCGTATGTTGAAACGCAGTGGGAGAACGGGCTACTCTACCCGACATACGAAACGAATTATTCAACGGGCAAGAAGCGCATGCCCGACGCCTGCAATATGGGATGGGCAATGGCGGAGCTTACGAGATCCTACCGGCTGCTTAAGGCGCACGGGATCGAAAGGCCCGATTTTCTGGAATTTTCAAAGCGCCTCGCCGAATTCGCGCTCAAAGACTTTAACCCCGACTACGGTTTCGCGAAGGTCTGGAACCGCGACGGGAGCCCCAGGAGTACGGAGGGTTCGGTCGGCGGGTTCATGATTATGGGAGTGCTTGAAGTCTGGCGTGAAACTAAAGACGGGCGCCTCCTCGATCTCGCGAAACGGGCGATGGACTTCTACTACGCGAGGGATCTCGACAGGTTCGTCTGTATGGCGGGCGCGCTTGACTGCGCGTGTGTGGATAAAGAGTCGGCGTATCCTTTCGCGGTGGCGGCGAACGACCTGTACGAAATCACGGGCGACGCGATTTGGCTCGAGCGGGCGAGGAAAGCGGCATACTACTTTTTCTCATGGATGTTCTGGTACGACGCCGTTTACCCGCAGGATTCCGACTTCGCGAAATACGGATATTACACGACGGGCGGTACGCTCATATCGGCGGAGCACAGCGCGCTCGACCCGTGGGGAGCGCTGATGATAAGGGAGCTCATGCGGTTGTATAAGGCGACCGGCGATCCGTCGTTCCCGCACTGGGCGAAGATGACGTGGTGCAACGCGCTGCTCGGTATAGCGGCGGAGCGGGGAGTGAGTATTCACGGGAACGTCCGACCGCTCGGATCGCAGAACGAGGGATTTTTCCACTGCCGGTGGACGAAGTACCGGCCGACCTGCGAGGAACGGGGGCACTTTAACGAGAACCTTCAGACATGGATGGGCGCGTGGAGACTCTTCACCCTTTCGGAATTAAGCGGGGAGGAGCTGGAAATGCTGGGATAGTGCGATCCCCGAACCGGCGGGATGCGGCGAAGTAAAACCGCGCGTCTTCGCCGTAAGCGGCGCGGAGTTGTTAATCAAAGCCCGAAAACTTTTACGGGCGAACATAATACATAAAAGAAAAGAGGCGGAAACGGAAAAAGACTGAGCGGAGGAGAAAGGAACCGTCCGATGTTTGCGTAAAGCCGGCGCAAATATCGCGGAGACCCGGCACCGGCTGAAGTTTGCGGCATTGGTTCAGTACAGAAGGAGGAAATTATTATGAATTCAAAGAAGCGTTGGCTGGCGGCGATTATCGCGGCGGTTTTGTGTCTGTCGCTTTGCGCCTGCGGGGGAAAGAAGAAGGATACCGGAAAGACGAGTAGCAAAACGGAAGGCAACGAACCGGTCAGCAGTTCCGCGGCGTCGTCGGAAGTGGCGGATGTTAAGGAGGATTTCTCGGGCGTGGAGCTTGAGGTAGCCTGCAAATACACCGGCGACGCCCTGACTACGTTCCAGGAAATCTGCGACGCGTTCCAGTCGCAGACCGGCTGCACCATCGTCCTCGATAACTACGGCGCGGATTACAGCAATATGATGACGAACCGCACGGCGGCGAACGACCTGCCGGACGTTTTCGAGACCGCGGGGTGGTCGCTGCAGAGGTTTAAGGAATATTCGCTCGAACTTACCGATCAGCCTTATGTCGCGCATTACGACGACACCGCGAAGAACGTTATCCGCGACACCGACGGGAAATACTACGCCTGCATGATATCCGACGGAATGAACTGCATGGTTGTGAACCTTGCCGTATGCGAGAAGGCGGGGGTGAATCCCGCGACGATACGCACATGGGACGATTTTCTCGCGGCGTGCGGAAAAATCAAATCCGCGGGCTTCACAGCGATCGGATCCAAACCGAACGCCGGTCTTACCTGCAATATAGCCGGATCCTTCCTCACCTACAAGGGCGAGGCCGCCAATGTGGGCGAGAAGCTAAAGAACGGCACCTGGGACTGGGCCGAGTACCAGCTCATTATCGACTTCTGGAAGAAAGCGCTGACGAGCGGCTATTGCTTTAAGGACGCCAAGAGCATGAGCGAAGACAACAAGTTTGAGCGTTTTGCCTCCGGGCAGTCCGCGTTTCTGGTTTCCGAGAACTTCGACGCCATCCAGGAATCGCTGAAAATCAATCCCGACGGCAACTACATCATGGCTCCGTTCCCGGCGAGCAAGGCGGGCGGCGAGGAGACCGTTGCGATGGGCGAGGGAGACTCCTACGCCATATGGAAAGATTCGCAGTCTGTCGATTGCGCGAAGGCGTTCCTCAATTACCTTGCGACCCCGGAAGTCACCCTTAAACTCATAAACGAGACCGGCAGAATCGCGTGCATCGACACCACGACGGCGAAAGACAACGGCCCCGGGCTTAAAGCCTTAAACGCGCTGAAAGATCGCTACAAGGATCACAACGTGAAGTTCTACAATGTTTTCGATCGCGACTATCTGCCGAGCGGCATGTGGGGTCAGATGGGCAACGCGGCGAACAAGATTTTCTCGAATTACAGCAACGACAGTAAGCTGGCGCAGATCATCCCGGATCTTAAGAAGTCTTACGATCAGTATTACAAGTCGGAACACTCCAAATAACGGGGAGAGGGCTTCATGACAAGGAAACTGAATCGGAAATATTTTCTTTTCATGGTACCGGCCATCCTGATAGTGGCGGCGTTCCTGTTTTTCCCGATAGGGAATGCCTTCCGCATGAGCGTCTTTAACTGGGACGGCTTTTCGCAGGATATGGAATTCACGGGGCTCGCGAATTTCAGGGAGCTTTTGGGCGACCGTTATTTCTGGGTGGCGCTGCGCAACACATTCATATACGCGTTCGGAATTACAATTTTGAAGAATATTCTGGGCTTGGCGCTTGCCCTGTTCTGCAACATGCAGTTTAAGGGCCGCGGAATAGTGAGGGCGGTCGTCTACCTGCCGAACATGATATCCGGCTTTATAATGGGTCTCATTTTAAGTTATTACTTCCAGTATCAGGGCGGGATATTAAATGAGATAGGCAGTCATCTGGGTCTGTCTCCCGTATATTGGATGGAAACGGCGGCGAGTTCCGTAACCATAGTGCTCGTCTGCTCGTCGGTAATCCACTGCGGCGCCACAATGCTCACCTACCTGGCCGGACTGCAGCACATACCCTACGAACTCAGAGAGGCCGCGAGGCTTGACGGGGCGAACACCTGGCGGGAGTTTTTGAACATCACTCTGCCGCTTCTCAATCCGTCTATAGTGACCGGCGTGGTTTTGAACCTCATCGGAGGTTTCAAGATTTACGACATCATATCCTCGCTCTCGGGCGGAGGGCCGGACGGCGGCAGCCAGTCGCTCACGATGCTTATATCCGGGTATTACTACGGGCACGACAGAGCGGGTTACGCGGCGGCGGTCGCGGCGGTGTTCTTCCTGGTGGTCGTGGCGGTCGCGTGGCCGATCAACATATGGCTCCGCTCGAAGCGGACGGAAATGTAGAACGGGGGCGCGGGTATTATGAAAGATACGGTTTTGGCAGACGCGGCTCCCGTTCGCGTGAAAAAAAAGAAAAAGGTACGGGTGTGGATACCGATCCTCGGCGTGGCGCTGTGCCTCATCATGTTAGGCCCGTTCTACGAACTGCTCACCATGGCGCTTCGCGGGAGGACGGACTTCGCCTCCAAGCTTAAATTCCCGAACCCGGTCGTCTGGGGGAATTTCGCGGCCGCGTTCAGGAACCGCGGGGTCTGGACGGGGTTAGCGAACTCCCTGATATACGCCGGATTAACCGTCATAATCGAGATAGGCTGCGCGTCGATGGCGGGGTACTCGCTCTCACGCGGGAGCGCGAGAATGACGAGGGTGGTAAGAGGGTTCCAGATGACGATAATCATGGTGCCCGGCATCGTGACCCTCGTCGGTACGTATTCGCTGATGGTAAAGCTCGGGCTTACAAACAGCCTGACCGCGCTGGCGTTCCTCTCGGCGGCGGGCGGCATACCGACATGCTCGTTCATCTATATGAATTTTATGAATAATATCCCGGTAACTCTCGACGAGGCGGCGAGAATAGACGGCGCGGGGATATTCGCCACGTTTTTCAGGATAATACTCCCGCAGCTCGCCCCGATCACCGTAACGAGGACGATAATGATAGCGATAGGCGCGTGGAACAACTACCTGCTTCCGCTCTACCTGTTGAACGACGAGAGGAAAAAGACCAGCATACTGATAGTGCGCTCCGCATTTTCGGCGGGTACGGGCGGGAGAAATCTCGGCCTCGCCTGCGCGACCTGCGCGATGTGCATTATACCGATCATCGTCGTCTACTGCATAATGCAGAGGAAAATAATCGCCAGCCAGATAGGGGCCGGAGTTAAGGGATAGATATTTTAATCGCAGGAAAAAGGAGTGTATAAAAGGATGATTAAGATCGGAAAACGGTTCGGCATTCGCGGTATGCTGCGCGGGCGGACGAGGAAAGCCGTGGCGTTAATCCTCGCGGCAATGACCGCGCTGACCGCGTGCGGCATGGCCGGTTTCGCGGCGGCGTCGAACCATAAGGTAACGGTGTTCTACGGCTACGGCGGAAAAGCGGGAAGCGCAAACCCGGGCTCGGATGTTTTCAAGGCAGATGTGGATGCAAAAGCGTATCAGGATACGGCGAAGACTGCTGTAACTGAAGGAGATTTCATAGCACCGGGCAATAAAGATAATGCAAAGAGGTTCGGCTGGCAGAACGCTGATTCAAACATCAAGTCGGTGGAGATAGTTTACGGCGACGTGTCCGCGAATTTTCCTATTCCCGATCCCAATACGGAAGAGGGAACGCCATTAAACAAAGGCGTTGTGCTGTCTGAGAGCGGAGACAAACTTTCACTGATGAGTACGACCGATGCAGCAAAGGCCGGAGAGCGATACATTCTGACGTTCGGTAAGCTACAAGGCAGTATGCTTTGGCTTGCCAAATCTAGCTCTGGCCTGATGCGCTTCTACAATATCAAACAGGATCTTACCGTCGTGTTTCACTACGAGGACGAGATTACCTTTACCGTGAACGCGGGCAGCGGCACCGTGACAGTGCCGGAGAACTTCCCCGGCTACTCGGCCGTGAAGGGCGGCACCCTTACGGGTTACTCCATGCCGCGCGGGAGAGATACGCTTGAACCGTTCGAAACGGTCGTAACGGCTCCCGACGGGATTGACGTCACATCCTACATTGTTACGATAGGCGATGTAACGGCCACGGTTGAAAGCGCCGATCTGGAGGGCAAAGACGCCTACATCGACGCCGAAGGTACGGTAGGGCACGGCGATGTGAGCGCCGTCGTTAAAATCACGAAAGACGGCACGATCACAGCCTATGACCTAAGCGAAAAGATCGACGTCACCCCCGTCTACGCGTCTGCCGATACGCAGCATACCGTGAAGGTAGTCGGCGCGTCGGGGGACAGCAACGGTAACGCCACAACCTCAAGTGAAATTGAAGCATATGTGGCTGAGAATAAGGGCGACTACGACGCTGCGACGGGCGTCTGGAACCTGACAAAGGACTTTGACGCCAAGACCTCCGGATCTCATACAAGCGGACTGAAAATGAAGGTCGAGAGCAAATACGGAACCGTCACCGGCATCAATGTGAAATTCGGCGACAAATCCGTGGACATCAAAGGTGACAATCTGAACAGCGGGGGCTTCTTCATCAAAGATGACGGCACGGGAGCAAGCCACGCCGATAAAGATAAGCAGGATAGCGAATTTCTGAAGTATGCGAGCAGTAAAGGATATTTCTTCCGCTTCTATAAAGTAACCACCAACATCACCATTACCTTCACATACAAAGACGTGCAGGGCGAGGTCGTCGATCCACAGAGTTCCATGCAGAACATCGAGTTCGACGCGAAGCCGCACGACAGCCTCGGCACCTACGGCAAGGTCGAGGGTAATACGTTCACAGTGGCGAACGGGTACCTCAGGAATACCGATGATTACTCGTATCGCATAACCCTCCATCCCGTGCCCGGCGCCGTAATAAACGGAATAACTGTTTCCGGCGGAGATTTCAGTTATGATTTTAAGGTAGAAGAAGGGAAGAATGATACGCAGGCGAACGGCGACGGAACCACGAAGGTGAAAGTCGCTCTGGATAAAGGCAAATATTTCATCCGCGTCTACGCGCAGGCGGCAGATAAACTCACCTTTACCCCCGACGTAGTGAGCGTGCCGCAGGTAAAGGATCAGGTTAAGGTTACGCTGGAGGCGAGCCCGGATCTCATGGCCGCCGATCAGAAGCTGGGGGATCTCGATAAATCCAATCTCTCGGCCGACAAGCTCACCGTCACCGTCCCGAAAGGGAAACTCGCGGCGGAAAAACTTGACGACGCCGACAAAACATTCAGCTGGGTGCTGGGCTCCACAATGGACGACGGTCTCGAGTACGCGGGCGTTAAAGTGTACGGCGTTGACGGGTCCGGCAACAGAACCGAGATTTACGACATCGGAGCCACCCTCCCGCGGCGGATCGACATAGTGGAACCCGACGACTATAAAAAACTGGAAGACGGCGTTTCCGATAACCCCGTCATCAGAGTAAGGTTCCAGAAGAACCGCAACGGTCTGGCGGTGGTGAGATTCGCCGTCGCGGCCGGCATCAGCGATTTCGTTATCGTTGTGAAATACAAAAATTACGAGTCGAACGAGGAAAAGCTCGGAACCGCGGCCAAATTCGACTCCACGCAGACCGTCACGGTGAAAGCTCCCAACTCCACATGGCAGCTTGACGCGAAGGTAGACGGCACCGTAGTCGACGAGAAGAACAACAAGGTCACCTTAAACAACAAAAACCTCACCGGCAACACCCCGTCTTCCGGCAACGCGGGGACGATCCGTTTCCAGATAAAGGAAAAGACGGGTTATACCATCACGGGGATCACCCTTTCCGACGCCGCGGGTCAGGTTCCCGATCTTGTGATAAACCTCGCGCAGAAAGAAGGTTCGCATAACCCGGATTTGGTCAGCTTATCTTACTCTCACGATCTCGGCGTTTATTACATCCGAGTGAACTACATCAAAGTAAGGAACATGGTTATCACCGTTGACGCCGAACAGATACCCGACGCCAAATTCACCGTGAAAATGGCGCCGCTGGCGAGCGGAAATGTTTCCGAGTTCGAGGCGATCCCGAAAAAAGACATCAAAGGCGTAACCGTAGACGGTACGGGGCATACCATCGGCATATCGAGCTCGAAGGTGCTCCCCAGCCAGAAAGACACCGAGTCGCTCTACTGGCAGGGATATTCGCTCTACGGTACCGACTGGCAGTACGACAAACTGGTGATCCACGACGACGACACCGACGCGGAGGAAATACTCCTTAAAGACGCCGCCGTTACAGACTATAATGTTAACGATCCCAAGGATCAGAATAAATCCTACTTCTCGTCAAAGATAAGCGTAAATTACGTCAAACGCAAATACGGCGATTTCGCCCTCAGAGTCTGGGGCGTTTCGGGCAACTTCACCCTTACGGTTTACTATAAGAACGTAAAAACCGGCGAGGTTGTTCCGGGCAGCGAAGCGACGGTAAACGTCCCCTGGAGCGGGCAGGTTTCCTTTGTCGACAGCAAAGTTTCGGTTAAGAGGAAGACGTTTGACCCCGAGAAGAACAATGATGTCGTAAACGACAAGGCTCCTCTGACCCAGAGCGTAACCGGGCTTGTGAAGAAGGCCGACAGGATCAAATACATCGCGAACGTAATCACGCCGGGCGACAATGTGGATTCCCTGACCTTCAAGGCGAACGGCAAGACCTATACCTACGGCACCGCCGCCATGAAGTCAAATACCGCTTCCGATTACCGTATTCTGGGCGCGTGCGTCACCGTCGCGAAGATGGGCAACGGCGCAATGCAGGTAGCCGTCTGGGAGGTTATGGGCAACATCTCCATAACCGCGAACTTGAGCCACGGGCATAAGTTCGACGTGACAATAGACGAGGGCGATCACGGTACCTTCCTCGTAACCGAGGTGCCGGAAGGCGCCGAGTACGACGGCGAGATGAGAAAGATCACGGTACTGCAGGGTACGACGGGCGATCCCGCCGAAGGCGCGCGCAAGTCGGTATGCTATCAGATTCCCACCGATGTGGGCTACGAGATCGACAAGGTCTACTTTACATACGGCGACGAGAATGTGGTTATCGACTACCGTAACGACATAAAGAGCGGATCGACCCTTTACGCCAAGAACCACCACAACCTTACAATAAGACTCGCCATAAACTCGGACGGCAAAATGCGCATTCGCCTCTACAATATCGACACCGATGTTCACATCAGGCTTACCTACCGCGAAGATACCTATCAGGTTGTGATGTACCCGCAGTACGGCAAGGCTTATATGAAGGCGGAGGTTTACGACGAGGGCGCCGTTTATACCGAGTTCAGCTCGAACAAGGCGGTTGCGAAGGTCGTATCCGGCACGCTCCAGGTCAGGACGGCCGGCATCAAGTACCACATCAAGCCGATTAAAGAGGGCTCGAGCGTAACCCACGCGATAGTGAGGAACCACTACGGAGATTACGTCGTCATGGGCGACGGGGTCGGCGAACTGGATTACAAGGATTACAGGATCAAAGGCGGAGTCGTGAGATATTATCTGGCCGAAGACGGCGTCGCGGAAATGCGTGTCTGGGGCGTTTACGAGGATCTCGACATACTCTGCTTCTACGACAACGAGGTTCCCGATCCGGCGATGAATATCCCGGGCGACATAGGAGATCACGATTTCGGGACCTACCCGGAAGACTCGGATTTTGAGGACGAGGAGATAGTCGAGCCGACGGTGCAGCCGGAAGACAATGATAATAACGAGCCGGCGGAAGACGGCACGGAAGATCCGTCGGGGAAAAAGCCGTCGGGGAAGGAATCGACATTCAGCGTACTGCCGGTGGTGCTGAGTTGCATCGGAGCGCTGCTTGTTATAGCCGCGGCGATAATTATCATTCTCATCATTAAGAAGAAACGGAAGAAAGAGCAGGAAGCGCAGGGCGGCACGGGTCAGTAATACGGCCGCGGCGTCTCGCGGACGCGGGACGGATGCCGCGCCTGTCGGGAAAGGTTTCCGGGAGCACGCGATTTACGGCTCCCGGAAACTTTAAGCAGGACGGTTTTTCGATTGAAAAAAAATAACGGGGAGCATGACATGAGAAAAGGAATTTTTCGCAGATTGGCGGCGGCGGCCGTTGCGGCGGCGACCGTGTTCGGCCTTGCCGCCTGCGGCGGCGCGGACACCGGGAAAAACACCGGGACAAACACCGGAAACGGCACCGCGAACGGCACCGTGAACGGGAGCGGCGGGGAGGAGGGCTACAAAGTGGGCGATCTTTCCTACTACAGCTATGATTCCAACGACAAAGAGATAAACAAGAGCCTCTTCTATGTGAACAGTAATACGGAGTGGGGCGCGGATCCCGCCATCATATACATCACCGACGGCGAATGGGCCGGGTACTACTATGTTTACTGTACATCCGGGGACATCGGCACGACGGGGTTCTGCGCGTGGCGCTCGAAAAACCTCACCGACTGGGAGGATGTCGGCCCCGTTCTTTTGCCGAATTCGGAGACGAACTGGGGATATAAAGCCTACTGGGCCCCCGCCATCATTTACGACAAAGGAAAATATTACCTGTTCTACTCCGCGCCGCACGGGTCGAGCGGGGATCTGCGTTATGATTCCTGCGCGGTGTCTGATTCCCCGGCGGGGCCTTTCACCGAGATAACCGGCCCGTCGAAGACCGCCAAGGATCCGCTCCTCTGCTTTGAGAAGCACACAAAAGAGATACCGGCGAACCTTGTTACCGACAAGGTCGGCGCCTACGGTCTGCCCGGGTTCATAAAGGCCATAGGGCCGAACCCGTTTATCGACCCGAAGACGGGCAAGAGGTACCTCTTCTTCGTTGCCGACCTGGGCGGCGAGGCGGGCGCCGAGACGTCGGGGGCTTATTGCCTCGAAATGAAAGACTGGGCGACGCCGATATATTCCACACTGCGGCGCGTAACGACGTTCGGCAAGACGAAGGTTGAAGGCGGCGAAAACATCCTGGAGGGCGGAAAGACCAACGAAGGCCCGATGTGCCGCTACATAAACGGAAAATATTACCTTATTTTCCTCACTTATACCTACTACAACGCGAATTATCAGACGAGACTCGCCGTTGCCGACAGCCCCATGGGGCCTTATACCAAATTTAAGATCGACGACGGGGCGCAGGTCATCTATACGGAATCGAACTTTATGCGTCAGGCGGTCGGAATACACGGGCTGGAGTACATGGGCGATTCCCTTATGGGCTGCTACATGACCTTTATGAACAACCAGTCATACAGCGATAAGGCCGGCAAGTCGTCCGCCCGTAAATTCGCGGTTGACGAGCTGATCCCGGTCAAAAACAGCCAGGGTCAGACGGTTCTGCAGTGCAACGGGCCGTCGGTAACGCCGCAGCCCCTGCCGGAGGCTCTGAGCGGCTATAAGAATGTGGCGATCGGCGCGAAAGTTACCGCCGACAACGCGGCCGACGGGAGCAGCGTTGCGAGCCTTACCGACAGGGTGATCCCCTACCACTCGAATTCCATCGGCAAAGAGTTTAACGCGAAGAAGGGCAAAACCACGGTCACTCTTGACCTGGGCGATTATAAGACGCTGCGTGCCGTTATGGTCTACAACTCCCGCGATACGAAGTATATGTTTGACGAAATCGAAAAGATCACCTTCGACTATCGCAAGAACGGCGAGACGGGCACGGTTTCGATAGGCCCCGTCCGCTATAACAAGGATTACGCCCCGAAAGGGAAGAGAGCAGTAGGCAGCGCCGCCATAGCCGAGTTCGCCGATCTGGATGTAAAAAAAGTGACGATCGAGATCCAATCGGGCGACGGCAAGGACGGCCTCGCGATCCCGGAAATAAAGCTTATCGGTAAAGACTCCGACGGTTCGTCCGCGAAGGCGGGGGAGAAGAAGGGGGCGCTTTACGAGCCGTATTCTTTTGAAAACGCGGTTTACGATTACGATTTCCGCACGGACTGCAAATCGACCCTCAAGATAGACGGCGAGCTCGACGGTGAGTACGGCAAGGTCGCGTCACGTCTGTTCCTCTCGAACAATACGAAGTCGCCGACGTACATGGATCTGTATTATCATCTCGGTAACGACGGGGTCTATGTATTCGCCGAGCTGCATAACTTCGATATGCATTATTACGAGGGGAAGGATTTTCTGGAAAACAACCATATAGACATCGGGATTTCTCTTCCTACCGGGAACGTAAACAACAATTCGCTCGAATTTAAGCTTAACATCGCCGGGGAAGGGTACCGCTACAGGGGAGTGAAAGGCTCCGGGCAGTGGCTTAAAAGCTGGTTCAAGGGGCTTTCGTGCATGAAACTGAAAAACGGCACGATTGACAACCTTGATAAATCCGACGGATTTACAGCGGAGTTTTTCGTGCCGTACAGCGAACTCGGCGTCGCCGCGGGCAAGGTGCCGGACGATGTGCGCGTCTATTTTTCCTACTTCTTAAACGAGGATGACGGCAAAATAAAGCGCACGATCACCACAACCGGCAAGGGAATGAATGAGACTGAGCCTTCGGGCTGGAAGAAACTGAAGAAACAGTAATGCCGGGAGGCGGGTGTGTCGATCCCGCGGGCGGCTGTGTCTGCGCGCGGGGTCGAACCTCGCGGGTATTGCGCCGGCGACGGCAGGGATGCGCGAAGTGTATACGGGGAGAGAATAAGGGCAATACCGCTGAAAATATGCGGGCAGACGACGCCGTGAGCCGTCAGGCGGCCGCCCGGCGGTGTTGCATAAGGAAGAATGTTTGAGAGCGAACCGAAGAGGGCGATGCGATGAAAAGCGAGTGGTCCGGCCGCTTAAACTTTACGGTTGACGGCGATCTTTCCGACTGGGAAGGGCTGGCCTCGGTGCGCTTCCCGGGCGGCAGCGCTTCCGGCAAAGGCGCCGCGTTTTACGGCGCCGTGACTGATGCGGGGCTTTATCTGGCGTGCGATGTCTTTCACGATGTTTACACCGTCTGCCCCGACGAGTCGAAGTGGGATTATAACGCGTCTTATTTTCAGGTGAACCTTGTAAACAATGTTGTGGGAGTTTACGCCTGCCGCTCGAACCCGGAGGGCGCGATTTTCGCGGAGCCGTCTTCTTCCTGTCGGATTTCGCGGGCGGTTATGAAGACGGAGGAAACGGGCGCGGATGACGGTTCGCCCCTGTACCATACGGCAGTCGAAGTTTTTATCGATTCCGGGAGTCTTCCCGATTATTACGCGTTCCCCGGCACCGTGAGCGTCGGCCTTACCTGGAGGACGCCCTGGGACGTGATATATAACCGTGATTCATGGTATATCCGGGGCACCGCCGAGTCGCCGTCCACCTGCCCGCTGGTCGCCACGCCCACAGGCCTCTATGTCGCCACAAATTACGGGGAATACAGGCTGATTCGCGAGGGGAAAAAGAAAGGCAGCGATCCCGCGGGCTGGAAACCCGTCGAATACGCGGCAACCATGCCGAAAGGCGGAGTGACGCTGCGCGACGGGGTCATAAAGGAACTTTTCAACAAAAATATCGAATATATCCTCGACTGTTACCGGATTGAGGGGTACTGCGAAAAAAGCCGCATGATGTGGGGCAGGTGGCTGCCGGCATCCAATGACGCCCGTATACTCGCGGGCGCGGCAAACTCGCTTGTGTGGAACGATGACAGCCGGGTGAACGCCCGGTTGCGCGAAATCGTGGACGTAATTGTCGCCCGTATCAAAGGTCAGGCAAGAGATGACGGATATTTCAACTATTATCCGGATAAGGAAACTTATTCCGCGACCGACGAGTCATCCGATCCCGACGGCATTTTCCGCGTCAATATGCTGCTTACCGAACGGAAAAATTACGACCGCATGGCGTGGACGAGGGGAATGATAGCGGCGGCGGAGAGCGGAAATGAGGACGCGCTGCCGCTTGTTCGGGCGATGTACGACTGGTTCGAGTCTTCGCCCTACCTGCCGTACATGCTCCAGGGTCACAATTCCGAATGCGGGTTCCCGAGTTTACCGCTCGTGTACCACACCGGGGCGGGGAGACAGGAGGATATCACCGTCCATCAGCGCTATATGGAACTTGATTACTGGCTGGATCAGTTTATCAGGCGTGAGCCGGAGGCGTTCGCCTATTATCCCGGCAGACCGCACGGCTATGATTTGATCGAACTTGAGGCGTTGGCCGACGAATACCGCGCTACGGGGGAACGGCGTTACCTCGACGCTCTGCTCGGCGCGTGGAATATTTACAGGGAAGGCTATCTGCACCTCGGCGGCATCACTGCCATCTGCGAGGCCGGCGGCCCGTATCCGTACAAATCTTACTACATCACGACGGGCCACACGGGAGAGACCTGTGTGAGCGTGTTCTGGATATGGATTAACGGCCGTCTTGCGCAGCTGTATCCGTCGGAAGAAAAGTACGCGGCGGAGATGGAAAAGACTCTGTTTAACGCGATCCTTTCCTGCCGTGACGCGGCGGGAAATACCAGATACCACAACCGTCTGCAGAAAGTCAAAGACAGGGGCACCCGCGCAAATACCTGCTGCGAGGTAACCTCCACCATGCTGATATCCGAGCTTCCGAAATATATTTACACGGAAGATAAAAAAGGTGTGTGGATAAACCTGTTTGTTCCGTCCGAAATTCGAACGGGAGGGCTGTGTCTTGAAACGGAGACGCAATTTCCGAACGGCTGTGACGTGACTCTGCGAGTGAAAGAAGCTCACGGCAACGCGAGTATACGCGTCAGGATCCCGTCGTGGGCGGCGGGCGGTACGGAGATTTTCGTAAACGGAAAGCTTGCGGCAACCGGCATTCCCGGCACATACGCGGAACTGGAACGCGAGTGGAAAAGCGGCGATACCGTCAGATTTACTCACCGTATGGAACTTAAAGCCGTGAAATACGATGGACGAGACGCCGCGCCAAACGGTCACGAGCGGTACGCGATGATGTACGGCCCGATTCTGTTGGCCGTTACCGGCGGATTCGGAGACGGCGGGATCCCCGAGATACGGTGTTCTCCCGAAAATCTTCCGTCAAGGCTCGTGCCGGAGGAACGCGGAGAGCTGCATTTCCGTGTCGAGGGGCAGCCGGAGTTGCGCTGTATGCCGTATTATGAGATCGAAAACGAAATATTCTGCTGTTATCCGACCGTTTCGGGGCGCGACTGATGCCGGCGGAATGAATCGGGATATTCGGGAGTTCTGTGGGAAGCGCGGCAAAGCCGAAATTTTCGGGTGCCGGATCATGTCTCGGCGGAGCGTAATTCGGCCGGGATGAAACGGGCGCGGGCGTACAACGCGCCCGGAGGTAACAGAAGTTATTTTACGGGAGGATTGGAAGTATGTTGAAACGCAAAGCAATCTTGAAAAAAATCGTGTCGCTGGCGCTCGCATTGGCACTGGGGGCGCTTGTCGGCTGCGGATCCAAAGGCTCCAAGGATTCGAAAAAACCGTCGGGGTCGGACGCCCCGTCGGATGTTTCTTCGGATGTTTCGTCGAACGGTTCGGCGGATGTTTCGAAAAACGACGGGAAGCTGACGGAAGGTAAACTTAATTACAAGACTTCCCTTGCAGAGGCGCTCTCCTATCAGAACACGAATAAGTCGCGCGCGGCAGACCCCTGCGTTCTTTATATTTCGGAGGGGCAATATAAAGGATATTTCTTCGCTTACTATACAAGCAACACGGGCGGCTTCGCGGCTCTGAAATCAAAGAATCTGACCGACTGGACGAACGCGCTTGACAGCGGCGGCCCCGTTTTCAAGGCCGACATCAAAGGATGGGCGAAAAAGAATTTCTGGGCGCCCGAGGTCATATACGACGGCGGGAAGTATTATATGTTTTACAGCGCTTCGGCGAGCAGTCTGGATGATTATATGTTCTATATTTCCTGCGCTGTGTCCGACAGCCCGGCGGGCCCGTTCACGGAGATAACGGGGGCGGGCAAGGCGGCGAACGCCCCGCTGCTTTCGTTCGAGGATCATGTGAACGAGATCCCGGCCGAGTACCGCTCGCAGCTGACCGGACGGACGCAGGGCAAGACCGGCTTTATCAAGGTGATAGACGCTTCTCCCTTCAAAGATCCGAAGTCCGGGAAGAAGTACCTGTATTTCGTGGCGGATATCGGCACCGATTATACCCCAAGCTCGTTTATTTTCGGTATGGAAATGAAGGATTGGACGACTCCCCTGTACGGGACGTTAAAGAAGCTCACCGAGTACGGATTTACCACCACGGAAAAGAAGAAGGTCATCCACGAGGGGAGCAACACGAACGAAGGGCCGTACATGCTGTACGATAACGGGACGTATTATCTGACCTTTTCCACCTTCGCCTACACCACCACGCAGTACCAGGTTCGGCAGGCTCTCGGCACATCGCCTCTCGGCCCGTTCGAGAAGGTGCCCGTCGAAGAGGGCGGAGCGGTGATATGGAGCGAGGAGAAGATGCTGCCGAAGGGCACGGGACACCATGTATTCCTGCGTATCGGCGACGAACTGTGGATGTCTTACCACGCGCTCATAAACGGGAAGAATAATGAAGACGGCCGCGCGGTGGCAATGGATAAAGTCGTGTTCGTAACAAACAAATCGGGCAAAAAGGTGCTCGCCGCCAACGGACCCACGAGAACCCGCCAGCCGCTGCCTGCCGTACTCACGGGATATTCGAATGTTGCCCCGCGCGCGGCGGTTACCGTGCAGGGAGCATCCGGGAACACCGCGCTCCTCATCGACGGCTACGCGCCTTTCCACCCGAATTCGCCCACACCGGAGTTTACGTCCGACAAAGGGAAGTTCACTCTGACATTCACATTCAAATCGCCGGTTGCGCTCACTCAGATACTTTTTTATAACAGCACAAAGGACGCCGCGCTTTTCGAGTCGGTGAAAGAGGTGGTGATCCGCACCGATAAGGCGAAGCTCACCGCTTCCGACATCGCCTATCCGACCGCGGATCGGAAGGCCAGGGGTGTTGAGATTGCGGGGAAGACGCTGTATGACCTGCCGCTTGCGATGGCGTTTGACGAGATAGCGGGGGTAACGAGCGTAACGGTTACTTTCGACAGCGAACATGCGATCGGCATACCCGAAATAATGTTTATGGGGAAATAAATGCCGTAAACTTTTCCGTATGTATCCGAAAAAGCAAAGAAGAGGCGGCGTATCCGGGTTGCCGGATGCGCCGCCCTGTAATTTCCGCGGGGTCTGCTGTTGAGAGAACGCTTTGCGGTCACGATGACGGTGTTATTACCCGCTTTGCCTTTGAGTAAAGCGGGTATTACGGTCTTTTACGGCTTTTTCCAGTTTAAGAAGCGCGAGTTTCCCGGCAATGCCGCCGGCGTATCCCGTCGGTTCCCCGTTTGCGCCGATAACCCGGTGGCACGGCACGATAACTGATATACTGTTGCGCGCGATCGCGCCGCCGACCGCCTGCGCGGACATATGCGGCAAATTCCGCTTTTCGGCGAGAATCTTTGCAATCTGCCCGTAGGTTGCCGTACTCCCGTAGG
Organism: uncultured Eubacteriales bacterium; assembly: GCA_964602735.1. Classification (GTDB taxonomy): domain Bacteria; phylum Bacillota; class Clostridia; order Oscillospirales; family Acutalibacteraceae; genus CAZRRV01. The sequence continues at coordinate 9,709 of CAZRRV010000018.1, read as the reverse complement.
GGACAGAACAGAGGATCTCCCATATATCGTTTTGGAACGCCGTTCCGATAAAATGCAGCGGAACCGAAAAATCCGGCTCTTTTCCCGAAAAATAAATATCCAGCCAGCGCTTTGCCAGCGTTAAAACGGGGACTTCCTTTTCCTCGTGTTCCCTGTCGAGATAAAAAGCGAAGTACTTCTGACCTTCAAACCACAGACCGACAAGTCCGATTTCATCCGCCGCGAGAAGGATATTTCCCAACGGAGATACATAGTTGCCGATACGGTGCATTTCAACCCTCCGCGATTTTCCGATGGCAAATTTTATTACAAATATTATTATATCAAATTTATCGGGCAAAACATGCGGGAATTTCGCGATGAGATATTGATTGGGCGCATAGTGAGGCCTTGTGCGACGGATAACTCGCGTCTTACGCGCCCTGTTTCTGCGAATACGCTCCGACAATTTCGTGCGGCCGGTACGGTTCCTCGAGATAGGCGGTGTCGGCGTCGGAAAGGCGGAAATCAACCGCCCGCGCCGCGTCGTCGAAGTGCGCGGCGTTTGTGGCGCCGATTATCGGCGAGGCGACTCCTTTTCCGAACAGCCATGCGAGCGCTACCGTTGCCATAGAAACGCCGTTTGCCTTTGCCACTTCGTCGACGCGGGCAATGATCGGCAGATCGTCCTCGCGGGCGCGGTCATATTTGGCACGCAGTGTGCGGTCGGTTCTCCCGCGCGGCGAATCGGCATCCCAGCCGGTATGGGTCAAATGGCCGCCGGCGAGAGGACTGTACGGTACCAGCGAAACGCCGAACTGGCGGCAGACCGGTATCAGCTCGCGTTCGTCTTCGCGGTACAGAAGATTGTAGTGATTCTGCATTACCGAAAACCGTTCAAAACCTTTATGAGCAGCGCACGCCTGCATATTGTAGAACTGGTAGGCGAACATTGCCGAGGCGCCGAGTGCCCTTACTTTGCCGCACTTTACAAGGCTGTCGAGCGTCTCCATCGTTTCCTCAATCGGGGTATCGTAATCGAAACGGTGAATATAATATAAATCGAGATAGTCGGTGCCGAGGCGCCGCAAGGTGCCGTCAATCTCCCGCAGGATAGCGGTGCGGGAGAGCTTCCCCTCGTTGAAATACACTTTTGAGGCGATAACAACCCTGTCGCGCGGGATGCCGAGGCTTTTCAGCGCCGCGCCTATATACTCCTCGCTCGTGCCGTGAGAATAGGTGTTGGCGGTGTCGATAAAATTGACGCCGAGGTCGAGCGCGTGTGCAATCATCGCCGTTGTACGCTCCCGGTCGAGAGTCCAAAGATGAAAGTCTTCCGAAGGTTCGCCGAAGGACATACCTCCCACGCAAATCGCCGAAACTTTTATTCCCGTTTTCCCCAGTTCGGTATATCTCATTTCCGTCACTCCCGTTTTTCGCCGCCGGGCGGCTATAATCATTCCGCGTACTAGCCGCGGTTCGCGCAAAACGCTTACGTTGTTCCGTCGAATTCGGCCGAAACATTTTCAAGCAGTTTGCGAATCGGAAGATGCTGCGGGCATACCCGCTCGCATTTCCCGCATTTTATGCAGTCTTTGGCGCGGGTGCCTTCGCCCGTGTGAACGTTTTTGTAATAATAGTCGGTGTTCCAGCCGTTAAAAATCCGCCTGTTATTCGACAGAGTGAAGAGGTCGGGGATGTGGATCCCTTTCGGGCAGCCGGCGACGCAGTACCGGCATGCGGTACAGGGAATTAAATCTTTCGCGTGCAGTATTTTTACCACCCGTTTAAGCGCCGCGTGTTCGTCGGCGGTAAGCGGCGTGAAATTTTTCATAACGGCGGCGTTTTCGCCGAGCATTTCCGTATTTCCCATTCCCGAAAGAACCGTTGTCACATACGGGAACCCCGCCGCGAACCGAATCGCGTAACTCGCGGCGCTCCCGCCGCCGAGCCCGGCGATGACTTTCTGCGCATCCGGCGGGAGTTTTGCCAGCCTGCCGCCCTTTACCGGCTCCATAATTATAACCGGCTTGCCGAATTTTTCGCAAACCTCATAGCATTTGCGGCTTTCAATCGCTTCGTCATCGTAATCGGCGTAGTTAAACTGTATCTGCACAATTTCAATCTGAGGGTATTCCGTTAAAAACTGTTCCAGTATCTCGGCTCTGTCGTGAAACGATATGCCGAAATGCTTTATTTTGCCCTCGTTTTTCAATTCGAGCGCAGTTTCGTAGGCCCGGCACCGTTTGAACTTCGCGAAAATATTTTTATCCTGCGCGTGCATAAGGTAAAAATCGAAATAGCTGACGCCGCAAAGTTCGAGCTGTTTTTCAAAAAACGGGCGGATATCCTCCCGGCTGTTAAAATACGAATCGGTCAGCTTGTCGGTAAGGACATAACTCTCCCGCGGATACCTTGAGGTTAAGCAGCGTTTCAGCGCGGGCTCGCTTTCCCCGTTGTGGTAGCCGTGCGCGGTATCGAAGTAGTTAAATCCGCTGTTTAAGAACATATCGACCATTTTTGAAAATTCGGCGTCGTCGATTTTGCCGTCTTTCAGCGGCAGACGCATACACCCGAAGCCCAGTCTGCCGTTAATCTCGTTAAAAAAGCGGTTCATTCAAACACATCCCCGTCCCGTAGGAATTTCCGCTGCCGCGGTTATTCGCCGGCCTCCGCAGACTTTTTCTCGCCGCGGAATTTTACAAGCCCGATTTTATTCAGCACCGCCATAATAGCGGGTATAAGTATCAACTGCATAACTATGCCGGGTACGGCATCTAATACCGCTCCGGACAGAAACGCGCTCCATGTGAAAGTGTTGCCCTTCACACCGAGCAGAATTATTTCCGCGGCGCCCCACACGGCGCGGCCCGCTACCATCGCCGTCACGAGCGAGAGGTAAAGCGTCGCTATGTTCTGCCGGCGCACATGCCCGTACATAAGCCCGGAGACCAGCCCGTAGGTCAGCAGTTCAACCGACATGGCAATTGCGCTGGGGTACAGCGGCGGCATACCGAACATCACCGAACGCAGCAGCGGCAGTATAAATCCGATTACCGCGCCGTACTGCCAACCGCATATAAGTCCGCACAGGAACACGGGAAAATGCATAGGCAGCAGCATTTTGCCGATTGCCTTAATATGACCCGTAAATATCGGCAGCACTATGCCAATCGCCATGAACATGGCGGCAAGGGTGATATTCTTTACGGCTGTGTTTATTTTCGGCTTATCTGCCATTTTCGTTCCCCGATTCGTCGATATTTACCAATGTATAGCTTCTGTTTCCGAGTCCTATCTCTTCGGCATGTTCGAGGGTATGCAGCCCGTGACGGGTTTCTATCCGTTTTACGAGAGCTTTACCCTCGCCGTCTTTTTGCGCATAGACCAGATCGACGCACGCCTGATCGAGCGCCACCGGATCGAGCGAGGAGAGGATCCCGACATCGCGCATTTCCGGCTCCGCGGGGTTGCCCACGCAGTCGCAGTCGACCGAAAGGCGGTTCATAACATTTATATAGGCGATTTTCCGGCCGCCGTCGAGGTAATCGACGATCGATTTTGCCGCCTCGGCCATGGATTCCAAAAATCTGTCCTGATTTCCGAAAATGCGCTTTTTGCTTTTGCCTCCGCTGTGGATCCAGGCTTTCCCTTCACTCGAGGCGAGCCCGATGGAAATATTTTTAATCGCTCCGCCGAATCCTCCCATGGTGTGACCCTTGAAATGCGAAAGCACAAGGCAGGAATCGTAATTTTCAAACGCGGCGCCGACAAAGTTTTCTTTAAGCACCCTGCCGCCTTTTACCGGCAGCGCCGTTACGCCGTCTTCGTCGAGAATCTGTACATCGGCGATTTCGGTAAAGCCGTGTTCTTCGGCAACCTTGTAATGCTCCGCGGTTTTCCCGCGCGATCCCCCGTATGCCGTGTTGCATTCGACTATCGTCCCGTTTACGGCTTTAACGACATCCGCGATAAGCTCCGGCCGCAGATAGTTGCTTGCCGGGGGTTCGCCGGTGGAAAGTTTAACCGCAACTTTGCCGACGGGCTGCCACGCCATCGCCTTATAAACCGCCATCATGCCATCGGCGCTGATGTTTGAGGTAAAATATACCGTCGGTTTCGCCCCGCCGGTTCCGTCTCCGCCCGAAGAACCGACGGCCCCGGGCGACACGCCGCCCGCGCAACCCGCGGGTATGAGCAGCGGTGCCAGCAACAGCCGCGCCATAACAGCCGATCTCTTTTTCATAAAAACTTCACCTCACGCTTTTTATTATACCATATTCCGCCGGGAAAATGCAATACAAACGGCGAAAAATCGCGCTTTTCGGTTCCCGGTCGGACTGCCCCGATTAGCGCGCCGCACTTGCTTTTTCGCTTTCACAATGGTACAATAAACGCGGTAAAAACATTTGACAATACCGCATAAAGACCCGGCGTCAGACGCGCCGCCGGATTTTTCGTTAAGAAAAAGCGAAAAGCGGGGGAATACTTCCCAGTATTTCCGGGCATTCCCTTGAAATATAACGGAAAAATGCCGGCAGATGACGTGTAAAGCCGTCGGGCGGTCACCCGACGGTGTTGCCGGTTATTCGGAGAAGAGCTATGATTAAAAAATTATGTTCATTGTTTCTGGTGTTCGCGAAGATCGGGGTATGCACATTCGGCGGAGGGCTGACAATGCTGCCCATGCTTAAATACGAACTGGCGGATAAGCGCGGCTGGACAACCGAGGACGAACTGCTCGATTATTACGCGATAGGGCAGTGCACGCCCGGCATAATAGCCGTAAACACCGCGACTTTTATCGGCTACTCGCAGGCCGGTGTGGCGGGCGGCATAACGGCGACCCTTGGAGTGGTGTTCCCGTCGGTTGTGATAATACTGATTGTGGCGTCTGTGCTGTCGGGGATCATGAGCAATGTTTATTTGAATTACGCGCTCGCGGGGATCCGCGCGGGGGTGTGCGCCCTGCTCGCGAACACGGTTATAACACTACTGCGCAAAAGCGCGGTCGACCCTTTCTGCGCCGTGCTTTTTGTCGCGGCGCTTGCGGCGGCGCTTTTCTTTAAGGTTCCGTCGATAATAATCGTAATCGTCTCGGCCGTACTCGGCGCGGTTTACTCTCTTAAAATAAAGGGGAGAAAACCGGAATGACATATCTGCTGCTGTTCTTCGAGTTTTTCAAAACGGGGTTGTTCGCGATAGGCGGAGGCCCCGCCACACTGCCGTTTCTGACGGAAATCGCGCGCAAGCCCTACGGATGGTATACCGAACGGGAACTGGCGGATTTTGTGGCCATAAGCGAGGGTACGCCCGGCCCGATCGGGATAAATATGGCGACATACGCGGGGTACCACGCCGCCGGAATTCCCGGAGGAATAATCGCGACGCTCGGGCTTATCACGCCCAGCATAATAATTATTTTGATAATCGCCCGTTTCCTGCGGAGCTTTCGCCGGAACCGCATCGTAAACGCGGCGTTTTACGGGATAAGACCCGCCGTAACGGGGCTTGTCGCATCGTCGGTTATAGGGCTGTTCGGAATGTCGCTTTACACCGTCGAGGGATCGACGTTCACGCCGCACTTCCCTCAGATAATTTTAGCGGCCGCGCTTTTCGCCCTGATGAGAATAAAAAAGCTTAACAAACTGCACCCGTTAATATGGCTTGCCGCGGCCGCCGCCGTCGGAATAATTTTCAAATTCAAATAGTCGCGGAACACGCGCAAACGCCCTCCGTCTTAACACGGAGGGCGCTTTTTCGCCGTAAGGTTTTATGCGCCGCGCGGTCATACAATCGGCTCGAAATCCTCCGCCGGATGTTTGCACACGGGGCATATGAAATCCGGCGGAAGTTCGTCGCCTTCGTACACGTAGCCGCAGATTTTGCAAACAAAGCCTTTCTTTTCGCGCGGGGCGGGCTTCGGCTTGATTTTCGCGAAATAATCGGCGTAGGTAACGCTCGCTTCGCCGTTCAGTACCTCCGCTCCGGTAACATCGCCTACGAACAGCATATGGCTCCCGCAGTCGACGGCGGCGCAAAGTTTCGCGGAAATATATGAGTTGGAAAATTCGGTAAGATATAAAAGTCCGTTCTCGGAGCGCTTTGCCGCGTCGAAACGGGAGAATTTGTCAACCGTTCTCCCGCTTTGGAATCCGAAACGGGTAAATACGGAAAAAGGCACATCGGCGGAAAGTATGCAGGCGTTGAAAATCCCGGTTTTCATAACGGTTTCGCAGGTATAGTTCGATTTGTTTACCGATACGCATATGCGCTCCGGCGCGCTCGCCACCTGCGATACCGTATTCACTATACAGCCGTTGTCTTTCCCGTCGCGGGTGGTGAGGACAAACAGCCCGTACGACAGCCGGCGATACACCTCCCCGGCGGTTTTAACATTCGCTCCGCTTTGCATGGCGGCACCTCCGAAAAATTATTTTTTCTTTATTTTTATTCCGCGGATTACAAAAACCGCGGCGGCAACGGCGGCTCCCCCGGCCGCGACCGATACCGTTACAGCCGCGGCGCGACGGGCGCGCGGACGGCCGACGACCGACGGCGATCCGTTCTCCGGATCGTCCGAACTGTCCGAACTGACGGGAACATCGGAATTTTCGCCGCCGGGCAGTTCCGAACCCGCGGCGGACACGTTCCCCGGTTCCGCGCCGGGCGTACCGCCGGAAAGCCGGGGTATTATTGTGTCTTCCTCGAACCCGCATACGGAACATTTCCTGCGCGACAGTCCGTCCTCGGTCTCCGTGGCCTCTTTTATCACAACCGCCTCGCCGAATTTATGCCCCGCCGCTTTTACCGGGCGTGTTTCCGTAACCCCGCATACCGTGCAATGCCGGCTGTCCTGCCCGTCGACGGTGCAGGTGGCGGCTTTTGTGTTGCTCCAGTCTGTCCAGCTGTGGTTTTTGCAGATCACACGAACCGTACAGGTGATACTGTGCCCCAAAAACGAGGCTTTCAGCGTGGCGGAGCCGATTTTCCGCGCGGTTACCGTTTTCCCGCTGACGGATACGGCGTCACCGCCCGCCTCCCATGCCACATCGGCGGCGCACATACATGTTGCGGGGAGCGATTCGTCGGTGCCGATGCTGACCGCAATCTGCGGCAGCGAGGTGCTTTGACCCAACGGAAGCGAAATTTCGTTCGGCGGGGTTACGGTACTCCGTTTGACCCGCGACGGGAGAATTTCCACCGTTACACTCCGGCCCGAGTTATCGGCTCCTTTATCCGCGACGGCGTCGGGTTCGTCCCAGCCGAACTCCTGCACCCAGTAATAACAGCCGTTTGCCCTGAAACCCGCTATTCCCACACTCTTGAACGCGGCCAGCATATTCCTTCTGTGCCCCTGCCCGTCGTATTTTTGATCCTTCTCCTGCCAGGCGGTAAAAACCGCGGATGCCGATGAAAATACGGCGCCGGTGCCCGCCGCGATATTCTCTCCGTCGGCGAAATTGCCGGATTCGTCGGCGGCGGTAAAGCAGCTCTCCCCGTCGGGGCGGGTATGCCCGAACGACAGCGCAATTTCCGCGGCCCGCTGTTTCGCTATCTGTTCGAGACCGTAATCGTATTTTAACGGCTCCTTATTACCGGGATATACTTTATCGGTACTGTCTTCGTTCCAGTACCACGCCTCGTTTTCGTCCGCGCGGAATTTGTTTATCATTTCGAGCATCGTTCTCGCTTCGCTTTGCGTATAAGTTCCGGTAATATGAACCGAAACCGCCGCCTCCGCTCCCAGGGCGGCAATCGGCGCCGAGACAGTCATACACAGGCAAACAAGCGCCGTGATCACGCGGATTGTTTTCTTTACCATAGCCGCGCCTCCCCGAACCGAATTTTCCTAGCCAACACCGCATAATGACCGCCCGATCGCTTTGCACGCCATTTGCCCGGCAGTTTTCCGTTATATTTCACAAAAATGCCCGGAAATACAGGAAAGTATTCCCTGCGCTTTTTGTTCCGTCTAACGAAAAATCCGACGGCGCATCTGACGCAGGGTCTTTCTGCGGTGTTGCCCTTAATCTAATAATATAACAAAAAAGAGCCGCTGTCAATGCTTTTCGCAATGATCGGGCGGCTCTGTGTGCGGTTGAAAGAGCTGCGATTATTTTACCGCTTTGAAAGCGTCGTCGAGCGCGGCTATTAAATCGTTTACGTTTTCGGTTCCTATCGAAAGGCGGATTGTATTCGGCTTTATACCCTGATCCGCGAGTTCTTCGTCGGTAAGCTGGGAATGCGTTGTGCTCGCGGGGTGAATTACGAGCGATTTCACATCCGCGACGTTGGCGAGCAGCGAGAAAATCGCGAGATTGTCGATAAATTTCTTCGCCGTAGCCGCGTCTCCTTTGATCTCAAACGTAAATATCGAACCCGCGCCGTTCGGGAAGTATTTTTTGTAAAGCCTGTGGCTCGGTTCGCTTTCCAGAGAGGGATGATGCACGGCTTCCACCTGCGGATGGGCGTTTAAGTAGTCGACGATTTTAATCGCGTTTTCAACATGCCGTTCCACGCGCAGCGACAGCGTTTCGAGGCCCTGCAAGAACAGGAACGCATGGAACGGGGAAAGGGTCGAACCCGTATCGCGGAGAAGTATGGCGCGGATATAGGTCGCGAAGGCCGCGGCGCCCGCCGCGTCGGCGAACGATATGCCGTGATAACTCGGGTTGGGTTCGGAAATCCACGGATATTTGCCCGAGGCTTTCCAGTCGAAATTGCCGCCGTCGACGATAACGCCGCCGATTGCAGTGCCGTGGCCGCCTATGAATTTCGTGGCCGAATGAACCACTATGTCCGCGCCGTATTCTATCGGCCGGATTAAGTACGGCGTGGCAAACGTAGAATCGATCACAAGCGGAATGCCGTGTTTATGGGCGATCGCCGCAACTTCCTCGATGTCGATAATATTGGAATTCGGGTTGCCGAGCGTTTCGATAAAAATCGCCTTGGTGTTTTCCCTGATCGCCGACTCGAACGCGCCGTCTTCATCGGGATCCACAAAGGTGGTGGTAATTCCCGCCGTGAGCGGCAACGTGTGCGCCAGCAGATTGTAGGTGCCGCCGTAAATCGTCTTCGACGACACAATGTGCTCGCCGTTTTTGGCCAGCGCCGTAAGGGTATAGTTTATGGCCGCCGCGCCGGACGCCGTGGCGAGCGCCGCGACACCGCCCTCCAGCGCCGCAATCCTCTGCTCGAATACATCCTCGGTGGGATTCGTAAGCCTGCCGTAAATATTCCCCGGGTCGCGCAGACCGAAACGGTCGGCGGCGTGCTCGGAATTGTGGAACACATAAGATGTTGTCGCATATATCGGCACCGCCCTTGCGTCGGTCGTGGGATCGGCGTTTTCCTGCCCTATGTGCAGCTGTTTGGTTTCAAAGCTCCAGTTTTTGGGATTATGAATATCGGACATTTGTTTTTCCTCCTGAAATTTTTTTATTTAATATAATTTAATTTTTTCTCCGTTTTCCGCTTACCGGCACATTCGGTTAATCGCCAGCGTTATCGCTATCGGCGCGAAATATGCCGGAAAATTATTGTTTCTCATCTTCGCACCTCCGCACAAAGAGTTATTAAAACATACTATTTTAATATGTTTAATATGCTATGTTTGATACTATATCATACTTTGCCGGATATGTCAACAGTAAATTTGAAAAATATTGCAGAAAAAATAAAATTTCCTACGGCGGTTATATTCGCGGCGCGTCCGGCAGTGCCG
>CAZRRV010000017.1:0-27959 GCA_964602735.1 uncultured Eubacteriales bacterium | reverse complement strand
GCCGCTACCGAAAGTATACGCTCGCCGTCTTTTACCCGCATTACGCGAACGCCTTTCGCGGGGCGCGAAACCGCGCTGATTTCCGATGCCGGAGTACGGATTATTATCCCGTCGGAGGAAATCATAATAAGATCCTCTCCGTCTTCCACCTCGCGGACGGCTGCGACTTTTCCATATTTTTCGGTGTGATAGTTGATAAGACCCTTGCCGCCCCTCGACTGCAGACGGTAATCTCCGACCGGGCTGCGCCTGGCAAATCCCGTTTCCGATACCGTAACCACATATCCGCCCTCGCGGCACGCGGTCATTCCGACAACGCAATCATCATCCGCAAGCCGTATGGCGCGCACACCCCGCGCCTGTCTGCCGAGTTCGCGGGCATCCAATTCGGAAAAGCGGATTGCTTTACCGTCGCGGGTGGCCGCCATCAGTTCCTCGTCTCCGCGGGTTTGAACGAGATACGCAAGCTCGTCGCCATCGGCGATATTCATCGCTATTATGCCGTTTTTCCGAACATTTTTGAACGCGTTGAGCGAAGTGCGCTTGATAACGCCTTTTTTCGTAATCATACAGATATAATTTTCGGTCTCTATCCGCCCTCCGACCGGAAGTATGTTTATGATTTTTTCACCCTCCATAAGCGGCAGAATATTTATTAAATTCATACCTTTTGCGGTACGCCCCGCCTCGGGTATTTCATAAGCTTTAAGCCGGTACAGTCTGCCGAGATTGCTGAACAGCAGGATATAATCGTGGCTCTCACATGAGAAAATGTTTTCAACGGCGTCTCCCTCGCGGGTTGTCATACCGGTTACACCTTTTCCGCCGCGGTGCTGCGCGTTGTATGTATCGGCCGGCAGGCGTTTGATATATCCCTCGAATGTTTTCGTAAGCACGCACGCCTCGTTCTGGATTAAATCCTCTATATCAACCTCGCCCGCGACATCGGAAATTTCGGTGCGTCGGTCGTCGGCGTATTTGTCGCGAAGATTGAGCGCCTCGGTTTTTACTATATCGAGCACGCGTTCGCGGCTCGCGAGAATTTCATCACATTCTTTTATGAACGCGAGTTTTTCGTTTAGTTCGTCGTCAATCTTCTGCTTTTCAAGCCCCGAAAGCCTTCCGAGCGGCATTTGAACTATGGCGGTTGTCTGCAAATCGTCAAACCCGAAACGGGCGGCAAGCGCGTCTTTACTGTCGGGAATCGATTTTGATCCCCTGATAATGGCGATTACCTCGTCGATAAAATCAAGTGCGGTTTTTAGCGCCCGCAGAATATGCGCCCTTTCCTCGGCTTTGCGTTTATCAAACCGGGTGCGCCGTTCGATAATCTCACACTGAAAATCAATGCAGTTTTCAAGCATTTCCTTCAGCGTAAGGGTTCGGGGCTTTCCGTCTACCAGCGCCAGCATAATAACCCCCACCGTTGTTTGCAGCGCGGTGTAGGAATAAAGTTTATTGAGAACAACCTGGGCGTTGGCGTCTTTTTTTACATCCACAACAATGCGTATGCCGCCGTCGCGCTTGGACGAATAATCGACAACGTCGTCGATTCCTTCGATTTTTTTCTCCGCGGCAAGATCATAAATATGCTTTACAAGATCTTTTTTGCGTACTTTATACGGAATTTCACTTATTACGATTCGGGATTTGCCGTTGTTCATCTCCTCGATTTCCGCTTTTCCGCGCAACACTATCTTGCCGCGCCCCGTGGCGTATGCCGCCCTTATTCCGGCACGGCCCATTATCGTGCCGCCCGTCGGGAAATCCGGCCCTTTGATAAAGGCGCACAAGTCGTTTACGTCGGCATCGGGATTGTCGATAAGGCAGCACATGCCGTCGATAACCTCGCCAAGATTGTGCGGCGGTATTTCGGTTGCCATTCCTACGGCTATACCCGAGGAACCGTTTACGAGAAGCTGCGGAAAGCGGACGGGAAGAACTTCCGGCTCTTTCAGACGATCGTCGTAATTCGGTACGAAATTTACGGTTTCCTTTTCGATATCGTCGAGCATATGAAGCGAAAGGCGATTCATTCGCGCTTCGGTGTACCTATAGGCGGCGGGCGGGTACCCGTCGATATTTCCGAAATTTCCGTGTCCGTCGATAAGGGGATAACGCAAAGAAAAATCCTGCGCCATTCTGACCATGGCGTCGTACACGCTGGCGTCGCCGTGCGGGTGGTAGCTGCCGAGGACGGCGCCTACGGTATCGGCGCACTTGCGGTACGGTTTATCGGGTGTAAGCCCTTTTTCGTACATCGTGTAAAGTATTCTGCGGTGAACCGGTTTCAGTCCGTCGCGGACATCGGGGAGGGCGCGGCCCACAAGCACCGACATGGAATATTGCAGCATACTGCCGCGTACCTCGTCGACTATTTCGACGGGAACTATGTTCGTTTCATCGTCCGACGGCCAGTAAATATTTTCCCGTTTTGCCATTTTTCCGCTCCTTAAATATCCAAATCCGTCGCAAATACGGCGTTCTCTTCAATAAATTTCCTGCGGGGTTCAACTTCGTCGCCCATAAGCATCGAGAAAGTGGCGTTTGCGAGCTCCGCGTCTTTCATCGTTACTTTAAGCATGGTGCGGTTTTTGGGGTCGAGAGTCGTTTCCCACAGCTGATCCGGGTCCATTTCGCCCAACCCTTTATACCGCTGTACGTCGGCCTGCCCGCCGAGTTCTTCTATGTACCGCGCTTTTTCCTCATCGGTAAACGCGTCGATATGCCGCTTTCCTTTCGTTATTCTGAAAAGCGGCGGCTGAGCCAGATAAATATGCCCGGTTTCGATAAGTTCCGGCATATAACGGAAGAAAAACGTAAGCAGCAGGGTTCGTATGTGCGAGCCGTCGACATCCGCATCCGCCATAATCACAATCTTATTGTACCGAAGCTTGCTTATATCGAAGTTTTCGGCGATGCCGGTGCCGAGCGCGACTATTACGGGGGTAAGTTTGTCGTTCCCGTAAACCTTGTCGCTCCTCGCTTTTTCAACATTTAGCATTTTTCCCCACAACGGAAGAATCGCCTGATAGGTGCTGTCGCGCCCCTCGACCGCGCTGCCGCCGGCGGAATCCCCCTCAACTATAAACAGTTCGGTTTTTTCGGGATCCCCGGAGATGCAGTCGGTAAGTTTTTCCGGCATTCTGGATTTTACCCCCACGCCGGATTTGCTTCTTTGCAAATCCCTCGCCTTTTGAGCCGCCTCCCGCGCCGTCGACGCCGATATGGCTTTTTCGAGGATTGTTTTCGCCTCCGCGGGATGATCTTCGAGATATTCCCCGAATTTTTCGGACACGAGTCCGCTTACCACGGTTCCGATAAAAGTGTTTCCCAATTTTGCCTTTGTCTGGCTTTCAAACTGGGCGTCCCGCAGTTTTACGCTGACAACCGCGATAAGTCCCTCGTTTATATCTTCGCTTTTCAACCGCGGATCCGATTCTTTCAAAAGTTTGAATTTTATCCCGTACTTGTTCAGGGTTCTCGCGAGACTTACCTTGAACGCCGTTTCGTGGGTTCCGCCGTCGATTGTGTGCACGGTGTTGGCAAAACTCATAATGCGGGTATCGTACCCGGAAGACCATATCATGGCGATCTCCGCCGACGCGTCGGATTTTGTAACCGACAGCCGGATAACATCGTTTATAATTCTGTCTTTTTTTGTTTTTTCAAGCAGAAATTCGACATAAGACGCGATTCCGCCCTCAAAATGAAGATCGTCCTCTCTCGGCGGGTATCCGCCCCGCCTGTCGCGCAGCAGAATTCGCGTTCCCGCGTTCAGAAAAGCCTGTTCACGCAACCGCTGTAAAAGCGTGTCGTAATCGTATTCGGTCGTATCTGTAAAAATCGACGGGTCGGGCTTGAATGTTACTTTTGTTCCCGTATCCTCCGTTTCCCCGATCGTCCGCAGCTCCCCGGCGGGTATGCCTTTTTCGAACCTTTGCCCGTACACTTTCTTTCCGTCTTTTATTTCAACCTCCAGCCACAGAGAAAGCGCATTTACAACCGACGCTCCGACCCCGTGCAGTCCGCTCGCGACTTTATACTGGTTTCCGCCGAATTTTCCCCCCGCGTGCAGAACGGTAAACACCACCGTTACCGACGGAATGCCTTTCTGCGGATGGATCCCCACCGGTATTCCGCGCCCGTTATCGGTAACGCGAACCGCGCCTCCGTCTAAAAGTTCAACCTCGATTTTGTCACAGTATCCAGCGAGCGTTTCGTCTATCGCGTTATCCACTATCTCGTAAACCAGTTGGTGCAACCCGCGTTCGCCGGTAGACCCTATATACATTCCCGGGCGTTTTCTTACGGCTTCGAGCCCCTCCAGCACCTGTATCGAATTTTCGTCGTAGTTTTCCGTTTCTCTGTTCATTGCTTTCTCCCGTTTTCAGTTGAGTTTCGTTCCTCTTTTATTCGTTCCGCAGTTTTTTTACAACCGACGCCGCGGTAAACACCGATAAAAGCACGCTTCCGTTTGTGAAAATAACGAACGATTTCGGTAAATCCTTTCCGTCGGTCTTTATTTTTCCGTTTTTTTCCGCTTTTGTTAAGAATTCCCGTGTGATTTTCGATGTTGTGGTTCGTTCGATATCGAATATTCCCACGGGTTTCCCGACTCTTTTCATTTTTTCTCCGCCCGGCTTTTCTATTCTCCGCTTACACATCCGTTTTTCACCGCGAATTTTTTTCCTTTTATTCTTTTCGATATAAATTCCGGTTCACAGCAGGTTATAAACACCTGCCATGAGTTGATATGGTTGAGAATATAATTCTGATGCATACCGTCGAGTTCGCTTAGCACATCGTCAAGCAGCGCCACCGGTTTTTCTCCGGTTTTTTCTTTCGTTATCTCCGCCTGCGCAAGTTTCAGCGTAAGAGCGGCGGATCTTCTCTGCCCCTGAGAAGCATATATTCTGGCGCTGTTTCCGTTTATTTTCACCGCGAGATCATCCCGGTGCGGTCCCGCGCCGGTCGTCGCGTATTTTATATCGTTTTCCATGTTCTTTTCGGTTTTTTTTCTGTATTCCCCCGCGTCGGGACTTCCGGTCGTAATATATTCTACGGTTATTGTTTCCCGTCCGCCGGAAAGCCCGCCGTATATTTCGGGTATTTTTTCTTTTACGAGTTCGGTATACGCTTTTCTCATTTTTATTATATCGGCGCCCGTTTCACAAAGTATCCCGTCGTATTCGGGAAGACATTCGGAAAGCACGCCGCCGTTTTTCATTTCTCTGAGTATTGCGTTGCGCTGTTTAAGTGTACGATAATATCTTCGCAGTTTTTCGATATACGCGGGATATATAAATCCTATTCCGAGATCGATCGTTTTTCTTCTGCCTTCGGGTCCTCCGCTTATAAGCTCGATATCCTGCGGCGAAAAAACCACCGCCCGCGCTGTCGCCGCCATTTCTCCCGGCGTTTTCAGCGCGATCCCGTTTAATTCAAATTCCCGGCGGTTTGTGATTTTAAGTTTTGCCCGCTGTTCCCTCCCGCCGGCGAAAAATTCCTCTTCGAGATTTGCCTGTTCCCGCCCTTTCATAACCGTTTGAAAATCGGTTCCGCCGCGAAAACTTTTCGCTCCCGTAAAAAGCCATATCGCTTCGAGAATATTCGTTTTCCCCTGGGCGTTTTCTCCGTACAGTATATTCATTTCTCCGTCGGCAGCTATTTCCACGCGATCGATATTCCGAAATCCGCTTACCGATATTTTTTTTATATACATTCGGAATTCTTATTTGCCGTAATTCGTATTTATCCGCATTGGCATTATCATATATATGTAATTGTCGCCCTCGGCGGGGGTAATCACAAGCGGAGAATACATTCCGTTCATTTTGAATACCGCCTCGTCGTCGTCGATCGCTCTCAGCGCCTCTATCAGATACCGGCTGTTAAATCCTATTTCAAGTTCCTCGCCTTCAAGTTCGATCTCGCAGGTGTCGGTTGCTTTGCCGAGTGCGCTCGAACATGAAAAAACAACTCCGTCTTTTTTGAATACGCAGCGTACCGGGGTTTTCACCTGTTCGCTTATCAGCAACGAGATACGATCGATTATACTTACAATCTCTTTCGGTCGGATCATCGCGGTTGTGCCGGTTTCCTTGGGAATACTGTTTTTATAATCCAAAAATTCGCCGTCAAGCAGCCTCGAAAATATATTGTACCCGTCTACTTCTACCTCTATATTGTTTGCCGCCACGCTTATTTGCACTTTGTCGCAGTCGGGATTTATTATTTTCGTAATTTCGTTGAGCAGTTTTCCGGGTATTACCACTTTTTCGGAAATTCCCGATTCCACCTTTTCTTTTCTTACGGCAACCCTGTACCCGTCGACGGCGACTATCGTAAGATACGCCGGTTCTATTTCGAACAGCAGACCTTTCAGAATCGGCCGCTGTGTATCGTCTCCCGCCGCGCTGAATATCGTTTTTCCTATCATATTTTTCAGTGTTTCGGCCGGCAGTTCGATTTTCCGGTCTTCTTTTCCGCCGTTTTCCGGGAGAGGATATTCTTCGGGATCCATCCCCATTATTTCAAATTTCGCCCTGCCGCTCTCTATCCGGCACATAAACCGACTGTCGGAAGTAAATTCTATAAATTCGCTGTCGCACTTTCTCGCGATATCGGTAATTATTTTCGATGAAATCACAGCCGTCCCGCCTTCGTATACTCTCGCGGGTATTGTTTTTGTTATGGCGAGTTCGGTATTGTTCGCGGTAAGACTTATCGAGTCGTTTTCCGCTTCGATCAGAATCCCTTCGAGAACGGGCATTGATGTTCTCGGAACGGCAATGCGCGAAATATGTGAAAGTACTTCGTTGAAACTGCCTGTATCAACCGAAATTTTCATAATTATATATCCTTTCAAATATATTAGTAATAGTAGGAGGTGTGAAAAATGAGAAAAATTTCCCGGAGCCGCGATATTCCGGGCGGGATGGCAATTTTCATTTGCGATTGAGCGGTTCAAAAACGTGTTGAAAAACCGTGAAAATACAAAAATTCGAAACTGAGGCGTGCAATAGTCGCAAAAAGGAAAATACAATGTGCAAAAGTATGAGAAACCGGCAAAACCGCCGCGGGGGTTTATTCGCCGGTAATATTTTTTATCATTTCCTCAATCATATAGCGCTTTGACGAATCGTTTTTTATTATATCCTCTATTTTGTTTACCGAATGTATGATTGTTGTATGATGGAGATTAAAAGCGTTTCCGATGGATAAAAACGAGAGTTTTGTAAGTTCTTTCGAGAGATATATGGCAACCTGCCTTGCAAATAAAATATCGGCGGAGCGGCGCGGAGAATAAATATCCTCTACGGATACGGTAAGGGTTCTGCTCACTTCTTCGACAATTCTGTCGATTGTTACGGGTTCCGCTTTCTCGTCGTTTACGAGATCCTTTATCATTGTCTGCACTGCGGAAAGGGACGGCTTGCGGTTCTGCAGCTGATAGTAAGCCTGCATTTTTTTTACGATGCCAACAAGCTGGCGCGTATTCATTTTTATCTGTTCGGCTATATAATAAACGACATCGTTATCGAGCTCGATTCCCACTTCTTTCGCTTTGGTGCGGATGATGCCGACACGAGTGGCGTAATCCGGCGGGGAAA
Source organism: uncultured Eubacteriales bacterium (assembly GCA_964602735.1). Lineage (GTDB taxonomy): Bacteria > Bacillota > Clostridia > Oscillospirales > Acutalibacteraceae > CAZRRV01. The sequence continues at coordinate 20,343 of CAZRRV010000017.1, read as the reverse complement.
TGTCTGCGATAACCCCCGCTTCGAAACGGCTGCGTATTCTTTCGTCCATGTTGCCGATTTCTTTCGGCGGGCGGTCGGAAGTGACTATAACCTGTTTTCCCGCCTGGTTCAAAACATTGAATGTGTTGAAAAATTCCTCCTGTAAAGAATCTTTTCCCGCAATAAAATGAATATCGTCGATAATAAGCACATCAAGCGAACGGTATCTGTCGTGAAACTGTTCGATGGTATGCGAGCCGAGAGCTTCGAAAAAGCGGTTCCCGAAGTCTTCGCCGAGTATGTATTCGACCTTTTTATCGGGAAACCGGGAGATTATGCGGTTTTTCACCGCGAGAATCAGGTGTGTTTTTCCGACGCCGGAATTGCCGTAAATAAACAGGGGGCTGTATATAACGGCGGGGCTTTCGGCGATCGCGAGGCAAACGGCGTGTGCGAATCTGTTTGAGGAGCCGACGATGAAATTTTCGAATGTATACGAAGAATCGCCGGCAAAACGGGACGATTCCGTTTCCGCGGGTGCGGAGGAAACCGGCGCGGAAGAAACGGTAACTTCGATTTTCAGCGGAAGCCCGGAAACGCGTTCGAGACAGGATTCGAGTTTATCTTTATAATAATCGTCGAAAATGCCTTTTTTCAGGGAATTATCGATTTGCAACGATAAAACACCCGCATCGAGCGAAACGGGTTTCATATCTTTTATCCAGGTGTTGAAACCGACCTCCGTAATGTCTTTTTTGCTTTCTTCGCAGGCGGCATCCCAAAGCTCGTTTATCGAGTTAAGAGCCATATCGACACTATCCCTTCCGAAAAAAAATTATAGCACAAATCCCGACGAATTTCAATAAAAATAACGCCTGAGACGATCGGCGTGCAGTTATATTTTTACCGCGCCCGAGCGGTATTTTTTATACGATACCGTAAAATACAGAACCGACCCCGAGAGCAACAGAACGCTGATAAACTGCGACGTTGAAAGCGCGCCGCCGAAAACAAATCCTCTTATATCGTCGCCGCGCAGAAACTCGTCGAAAAAGCGCACGGCCGGATAGATAACAAAATACAGCGGCAGCAGTTTTCCGCGAAGGAAAGCATACGAACCGGTGGATGTACCGCCCGCCCGGAATCCACGGATTTTCAAAAAAAGTGAATTCAGCACGAAAAATATCGCGAGTTCGGCGGCGGATTCGAGCAGCTGTACCGGGAAACGCCGAACGTCGTTAATCTGCGGAACATACGGATTGTTATGCGCGGTAAAGCCGAACGGCGATTCGATTCCGTAACAGCAGCCGCCGAGAAAACAGCCGATACGGGCAATCGAATGAAACAACGCGATCGCGGGCGCCGCCGTGTCGGCCAGCGCGGACAGATCCGTCTTTCTGATTTTCGCAAACAGAAAGCCGGCGGTCAGCGCTCCCGCCAGACCGCCGTAATAAACAAGACCTCCGAACATTTCGGAAAAACGCGAAACAAACTCCGAGAAACCGTGAGCCGAGAAAAGAGACGGCAGCAACCGCATATTGGTAATGCCGTACAGCAGCGACCCGCCGGCGAGGGCGCCCGGCGCGGCGACAAGCATCGCGAGTATGGCGTCATTGTCGTCGTAACCCAGACGCGCAAAGCGGCGGCATACATATATTCCGGCAGTCAGCGCCCCCGCCACAGCGGCGACACCGTAAAGCGGCACGGTTTTGCCGAACAAAACAAACACGGGAAACATAAAATGTCACCTTAACGGAAAAAAAGCAATACCGCATAACGACTTCAACGCGGACAGACGGCAGAACCGCACCCGCGCGTTATGGGGTATTGCCGAACATATCAATCCCCGGCGCGGATACCCGGGGATTGTACCGATCTTTAATATTAAGAAGCAGCGGAACAAAGCAGAGCGCCGCAGGCAACAGTGCAGATAAGACCGAGTAACGCGAAAGCCACACCGATAACACCGAGAACAAGCCCGGCAGTCGCCATACCCGAGGCCTTTCCGTGAACCGCGGTGGATTTCTGCCTGCCCATTACACCGAAAATAAGCCCTAGAACCGCGAGAACGGTAGTGAAATATTTTACAACCGGTATCCAGCTGCCTACGATTCCGAGAACGCCGCAAACGAGTGCGGCGACCGACAGCCCCTGACCGTCGTTGGGCTGTGCGGCGGGCGCCGTCGGAACCGGACCGGGTTGTTGAGGCGCCGCGGATTCCGCGTCGGGCAGTTTTTCGCCGCAGTAATTGCAGAAAGAAGCGCCGTCGTCGAGCTGTGCTCCGCATTTCGGACAAATTTTCATAAACAATTCCCCCTGAAAAGATTCACTTTTCCTTTTTATTTTATAACATAACCGAAAAAGAAAGTCAAGAAAAATAATAATTGACAAAACCGACCGGCGCGTGTATAATTGTATACAATCAACGCAAAAAAACGCGAGACAGGGAGACGGGAAAAACGAAAGAGTTAAAACTCAACCCCAACACCAATCTGCTTGAAAAAACCGAATTCGAATATCCTCTGCAGGATGTTGAAAAGCCGAATCTTTACAGGCAGATGTTCAGTTACGGGTCGGTGCCGAAAATAGCGTTCAACCGCAGGCTTGTGCCGATGAATATGCCGCGTGAAATCTGGATTACCGACACAACATTCCGCGACGGCCAGCAGTCGCGTGAGCCGTATACCGCGAAGCAGATAGTGCGGTTGTACGATCTTCTTCACAAACTCGGCGGAAAAAAGGGAATAATCCGGCAGAGCGAGTTTTTCGTTTACAGCAAAAAAGACCGCGACGCGGTTTACGAGTGTATGGCGCGCGGGTACGAATATCCCGAAGTAACCGGCTGGATAAGAGCCAGCAAAAAGGATTTTCAGCTTGTGAAAGATATAGGAATGCGTGAAATAGGCATTCTCGTAAGCTGCTCCGATTATCATATATTCAAAAAACTGAAAATGACCCGCAAACAGGCGATCGATCATTATCTTTCGGTCGTTTCCGACTGCATTGAGACGGGAATCAAACCGCGTTGCCATCTTGAAGATATAACAAGAGCCGATTTTTACGGGTTTGTGGTTCCGTTTGTCACGGAACTCGGAAAACTCGGCAAGAGCGCGGGGGTTCCGGTAAAAATACGCGCCTGCGACACTATGGGATACGGGGTATCCATTCCCGGCGCGGCGCTGCCCCGCAGCGTTCCGGGAATTATATACGGGTTGAACCATCACGCGAGAATCCCATCCGAACTTATCGAGTGGCACGGACACAACGATTTTTACAAGGCAGTATCGAATTCGACGACGGCCTGGCTTTACGGGGCGTCGGCGGTAAACTGTTCGCTGCTCGGAATCGGGGAACGCACCGGCAACTGCCCTCTTGAGGCTATGGTTATGGAATACGCCCAGCTTAAAGGGACGCTTGACGGCATGGATACCATGGCGATAACTGAAATTGCCGATTATTACCGCACCGAACTTAAATACGACATTCCCGTCCGCACACCTTTTGTGGGAGACAATTTCAACGTCACCCGCGCGGGCGTACACGCCGACGGATTGCTGAAAGACGAGGAAATCTATAATATATTCGATACCGGCACCCTTCTCGGCCGCCCGCCGAAAGTGATGGTAAGCAACACATCCGGGCTTTCGGGAATAGCGCACTGGATCAATACCGAATATTCGCTGAACGGCGAAAACGCGATACAAAAAAACGACCCGGTTGTGAGGGAAATGAAAGAAAAAATCGATGCCGAGTACGCGGCGGGAAGAGTTACGGCGATTTCCGACGGCGAACTGCGGAAAATGTATGAGGAAGGAAAGGAAAAACGATAATGGGAATGAATATTACGCAAAAAATAATCGCGGAGCATCTCCGCGACGGCGACATGACGCCCGGCGGACAGATAGGCATAACCGTCGATCAGACCCTTACTCAGGATTCGACCGGAACGATGGCCTATCTTCAACTAGAGGCGATGAATGTCGATAAGGTGAAAACAAAGCGTTCGGTGGCGTATATCGACCATAATATGCTGCAGCAGGGATTCGAGAACGCCGATGATCACCGATATATTCAAACGGTAGCGAACCGCCACGGAATCAGTTTTTCGCGTCCGGGAAACGGTATTTGCCATCAGGTTCATTTAGAGCGGTTCGGAGTTCCGGGGCAGACACTCCTCGGCAGCGACAGCCACACTCCCACAGGCGGGGGGATCGGAATGCTCGCCATAGGCGCGGGGGGACTCGACGTAGCCGCGGCGATGGGCGGAGGGCTTTATTTTCTCAATATGCCCAAAGTGATAAAAGTGGAGTTGAAAGGAAAGCTGCGGCCGTTTGTCGGAGCAAAAGACATTATCCTCGAGGTACTGCGCCGGCTTACGGTAAAAGGCGGCGTGGGAAAGGTTATCGAATACCGCGGGGAGGGCGTCGCGACGCTTACCGTACCCGAGCGCGCGACCATAGCGAATATGGGCGCGGAACTCGGTGCCACATCTTCCGTTTTTCCGGCGGACGAAAACACTCTCGCTTTTTTGAAGGCGCAGGGCAGAGAGAGTGATTTTCGTGAGATAGCCGCCGATCCCGACGCGGAGTACGACGGGGAAATAACGGTGAACCTTTCCGAACTTGAGCCGCTGGTGGCGCTTCCGCACAGCCCCGACAATGTAAAAACGGTGCGCGAGGCGGCGGGAATAAAGCTCGATCAGGTTGTTATAGGGTCGTGTACCAACAGCTCGTATCTCGATATGATGAAGGTAGCGGCGATTCTCAAAGGAAGAACCGTGGCTCCCGGGACGAGCCTTGTTATCGCGCCGGGATCGAAACAGGTTTTAACGATGCTGGCGGAGAACGGCGCGCTTTCGGATATGCTCGACGCGGGGGCGAGGATTCTGGAATCCGGGTGCGGGCCGTGTATCGGTATGGGGCAGGCTCCGGCTACGGGCGCCGTTTCCCTCCGCACGATAAACCGGAATTTCCAGGGAAGATGCGGAACGAAGAGCGCGGGCGTTTATATTTCCGGCCCGGAAACGGCGGCGGTCAGCGCGATAACCGGCGTTCTTACCGATCCCCGCGAATTTGAAGGCATAGCGGATATTTCGGTAAAAATGCCCGAAAAATTCGCGGTTCACGACAATATGATAATCGAACCGACAAACGACGGCGAGGTAATAAAAGGGCCGAACATCAAAGCTTTTCCGCTTAATGTTCCGCTTTCCGACAGTATTTCCGGCAGGGTTCTGATAAAACTCGGCGACAATATCACAACCGACCATATAATGCCTTCGGGCGCTTCGCTTCTGCCCTATCGATCAAACATTCCCTACCTTTCCGATTACTGCCTTACCCCGTGCGACCCGGATTTTCCGAAACGCGCGAAAGAAAACGGCGGCGGATTTATAGTGGGCGGAGAGAACTACGGGCAGGGTTCGTCGCGGGAACACGCTGCGCTGGTGCCGCTGTACCTCGGCATAAAGGCGGTAATCGCCAAAAGTTTCGCGCGGATACACAAGGCGAATCTTATAAATTCGGGCATTCTGCCGCTGGTGTTTGAAGATCCGAACGATTACGACGAAATAACCGAGATGGCGGAAGTTACTTTGAACGGTTGCATCGAGGGTGTAAAATCCGGGAGGCTTATGCTGAATACCGGCAGGAAACAGATACCGGTGAAAATCGAGCTTACAAGCGGTGAACTTGAAATTCTTCTCGCGGGCGGGAAGATAAATCTGATGAAAACCCGCGCTGCGGACGGCGGGAGATGAGGTTATGCCTTTATCCGACGGAAAAAATTTAACCGAAAAAGTATACCGTATGCTGCGGCAGGAGATTCTTTACGGCAGATATCCCGCCGGTGTTTCGCTTACCGAGGAATCCGTGGCGAAAGAGTACGCCGTAAGCCGCACCCCCGTGCGCGAGGCGCTGCGCCAGCTTGAACTTGCCGGACTCGTGAAAATCATACCCAACAAAGGCGCGGTAGTCGAAGGAATATCCGACGGAGACATCGATGATATATACGAAATACGCCGATCGGTTGAGCGGCTGGCCGTCGAACGGGCGGCGGAAAACGCCGGCGAAGGTGATATAGCAAAACTGAAAGAAATACTGGAACTCGCCGAATTTTACTATGAACGGGGAGACAGCAAAAAATTCGAGGCGACCGACGGTGTGTTCCACGAAACGCTGTTTTTAATGTCCGGCAGAAGGATTCTGTGCGATATTCTTACGAATCTTCACGGTTTGCTTATACGCATACGGGGCGATTCCATGCGCAGCTGCGACCGCGCGGAACAAACTCTCGGGGAACACCGGGCGATATTCGGAGCCATTGCGGAGCATAACCCGAAACTTGCGGGAAAACTTACCGTTACGCATATCGAAAACTCGTATAAAAACATAAAAAAACTGCGCGGACAGAACGAAGAAAAGCGGTAACCGGAGGCTACCGCTTTTCTTCATCGGGAGTTTTTACTTTTTCTTCACGCTTGCGGCTTATAAACCGGTAAACAAGATAGCCCAGTACCGAAAGCGCACCCGTTACGCCGAAAATTATAAGCGACGCCGTGATGTTGCGGTCGGCGAGCGTACTGCCTACGAAAGTCGACGACAGAACCGACGGCAGACGGCCGAGAGTGCAGATAAGAAAAAACCTTAACGGCGGTATGGGGGTAAGCCCGGCGAAATAGCCGAAAAGATCTTTCGGAGTGCCGGGAAGAAAATAAAGGATAAAGAACACAACGGTAAGATTTTCTTTCTTTTTCAAAAACGACAGGCGTTTTACCGCGGCGGAATCCATTAAAATCAGGGCGAGTTTATGTCCGAACTTCCGCACCAGAAAAAATATCGGCACCGTGGCGAGCAGTGTGCCGAGCAGACACAAAGCTGCGCCCTTTACCGCGCCGAATGCGTACCCCGCGCCGATTTCGATTATCTCTCCCGGAATGAACGCGAATATTACCTGAACCATCTGGATAAGCAGAAAAAGGGCGTATCCCCATATTCCCTTTTGCAGAATCATCGCGCGGAATGCGCGCGGGTTTTGCACCGTACGTATCAGAGCGGGCGCCAGCAGTGCCGAACCGAGGGCGAGCAACGCCAGCAAAACCGAAAACGACACGATTATGTAAATTCTGCGCTGTTTTTTTGTTTGTTTTTCTTCGTTTGCCTCCACCGTTTACCTCCATAAATCTTATGGTTTCCGCCGTTGATTATATATTACGGAGCGGAAAATGTCAACCGGCGGCGCGGAAAGATAACGGAATCGTAATAAAGAATTCGGTTTTCTTAAGACGTTGCGCGTTTTTTCGAGATGGCACCTAATGATTATTGTTGCTACGACCGAACCCGCTAAAACCGCAAAGATTTTCACTGTGCGGCGCCCGTGTGCCGTCGAAACACATAGATGCGCAAACGGGGCGGTCGTAAAAGCGGGAAAATCGGGGAATTAACAGAAAAAAAGACAGAGAGGCGGGTGCGTTGCCGTGAAAGGAAAAATAAAAACGGCGGCGGTCACGGCGCTTGTTTTAGTTGCCGTAACGGCTTTTTCCGCCTGCAGGAAACCGGGCAAAGCCGGAACATCGTCGCGGGAACAGTCTGCTGTCCCTGTTCCGTCATCTTCATCATCTGCCACGAACGCGAGTTCGCGGAGATCCGGAACATTGTCGCCGGGTGTTAAGGCCCCGAATTTGCGCGCGGATGAAATGATGCAAAAAGGACGGCCGTACAGCGTTCTGTTTATAGGGAGCAGTTTTTCGTATTATAACGGGGGAGTGTGGACGCGGTTCGGCGAAATTGCCGAAGATGCCGGGTACACGGTGAAAACCGACAGTGTTACGGCATCCGAATGCGCGCTATCCCGTTTTCTTGATCCGGCGGACGAATACGCCGCGGAGCTGAACGGGAAACTTGAGGAAAATACCTACGACTTCGCCTTTGTACAGGATCTGTGTGTCGGCAGTATCGAGAATATTGCCGGATTTAACGCTTCAATCGACGGTATGACCGGAAAGCTGGCGGAAAAGCATATCAAAACGGTGCTGTTTGAAACATGGGGCAGACACGATAAATGCAAACTTATGCCGAAAGGCTACACTATGAAAACCATGTCGGAAACCGTAGCGCGAAACTACGAAACCGCCGGCGCCAGGCTCGGAATACCGGTGTCGCCGGTAGGGGAGGCGTTTTACGTAATATACAACGAAAACCCCGATATGCTGTATACGCTGTACGGAAGCGATCTTTCGCATCCGTCTCATTTGGGAACGGGTTTGGAGGCGCTCTGCCATTTTGTTACGCTTACGGGGGAAAATCCGAAAAAGCTTACGCTCAGAGGAATTGATCCCGGCAAAGAAAGCATATTGAAATCCGCGGCCTACTCCGCCGCCTGGCTGCGGCTTGAACCTTCCCTCCGTAAGGGCGGATAGGTAGGCGTGATATACAAAAAGGCGGCGTTGATTGCGCAACGGCAGATGCGGGGTTGAGTGTTTGCGGTGCGGTGCGCGGGGCCGGCGAAAAAAATTGCCGCGCGATTCGCGCGGCAGAAATCCGGAAAGTGGGCGACCGTATGGCTTTAACGCAGAACAATAAGCGATTTTTCGGCGGATGTAAGGTTCTCGCAACCGTCGGCGGTAACAAATACCATATCTTCTATGCGAACGCCGAATTTTTCGGGAATGTATATTCCCGGCTCTACGGTTATAACGTTCCCGGCGGAGAGAATGCCTTCGGCACGGGGAGAGACGGAGGGTTTTTCGTGAATTTCAAGCCCTACGCCGTGACCGGCGGAGTGGCAGAAGTATTTTCCGAAACCGGCGGCTTTGATTACGGAACGCGCGGCGCCGTCTACCGACGAAAGCGCGGCTCCCGCTTTTACGGCGGCTAAGGCTTTGGTTTGCGCCTCAAGTACGGTTTCGTAAACTTTGCGCGCCGCGTCGCCCACGTCTCCGACCGCTACGGTACGGGTCATGTCGCTGTGGTAACCGTTCACCACCGCCCCGAAATCCATGGTAATAAATTCACCCGGCGCCACGGTTTTATAAGTCGGTTCGCCGTGCGGCAGGGAAGTGCGGGTTCCGGATACCGCGATGGTGTCGAAAGCGGCGCGTTCCGATCCGGCTTTGCGCATCGCGTATTCGAGTTCGGCGGCAATCTGCTTTTCGCTTACCCCCACCCTGATAAATCTTAAAATGTGTTCGAACGCGCGCTCGGCTATGTGTTGAGCTTTTTTTATGCTCTCGAGTTCCTCGTCGGATTTTACCGCGCGCATCTCGCGAATGCTTTCGCTGAGTTTGCGGTTCGGGATTATCTCAATTCCGGGCAGCATGGTTCGCAAATCTTCAACCTGTTCGACGGTGATGTCGGTTTCGACCGACACTTTTTCAACCCCGAGCTCCTCGAGTGTTTCGCTCAGCTGGCGCCTCGCATTTGTAAGACAAACCACTTCGATGTCGGGAAGTTTGCGCGCCGCCTCTTCATAATATCTGCCGTCCGCAAACAGAATCTTCCGATCGCCGGAAAGCAGTATATATCCGTCGTCCGCCGCGAAACCCGACAGGTACCTGCGCGCCGTCGGGGTAAGGATAAGTTCAGCCTCCGCTGCCGTATCGCACATCGCTCACACCACCGAATCGTAATAATCTTTCATTGTTCGCGCGTCTTCCGCCTGTGTCCCCGCCGACTCGCATATTATCACGGGGGCGCAGTTTTTCTTTACGAGAACGTCTATAAGCGGTTCGAAACGCGGGCCGAAAACCGTATCGGCGAAAGTGAGGTGTTTTTTTTCGCCGCCGGCGGTATATTCGATTTTTGAAAAATGAATATGCATACGCCGCATACGGTCGTTTCCGAGACGGTTTTCAACCGTTTGCAGAATGTTTTCGTAATCGCTTTCGCCTTTTATCCCGCCGGAAGTCCGGGCGTTGAGATGCCCGAAATCAATACACGGGATCAGCCGTTCGTCGAGTTCGCACAGCGAGACAACCTCGTTAAGGTCGCCGAGCTGGTTTATTTTTCCCATGGTTTCGGGGCAAATGTGCACATCGCCGAGATCCGCCTCGTCGAGAGCGGGAATCGCCCGGCGCATAGTGTCTTCGGCAAGCGACAGAGCTTCCGCCCGCGGGATTTTTCCGCATGATCCCGTGTGGAGTACCACTCGGTTCCCCCCGAGAGCTTTCACCGCCGCCGCGCTTTGCAGAATATAATCGATCGATTTCAGCCGTTTGGCTTCTTCGGTGCCCGACATCGAAATAAAATACGGCGCGTGAACCGAAAAGGCGATGTCTTTCTCTTCCGCCGCCGCTTTCAGGATTTTCGCCGTGCTTTCCGCGAGCCTTACCCCCCGCCCGCACTGATATTCGTAAGCGTCAAGCCCCGCTTCGGCGAGAAAAAGCGGAATATCGGAGGATGATTTGTAGCCCAACTCGGCAAATTTGTTTCCGTTTCCGGCAGGACCGAACCGCGCTTTCATATTTCACCGCGCTCTTTTCCGAGAATTTTTTTCTCCCATTTGCGGCGCAACACAAAACTTTTGCCGCTTTCGGGCATAACCGGTTCTACCAGAATGCTTGTCATTCCCGCGAGGTTTGCGCCGAGAATATCGGTAAAAAGCTGGTCGCCGACCATAGCGACTTCGCGCCGTGCGAGCCCGAGACGCCGCGCGCCGTGAATATAACCGGGGAGAAACGGTTTCGCCGCCCGCGATACGAACCGCAGATTGGTTCTTTCGGCGAACGGGCGCAGCCTTTCGGCGGAGGCGTTTGAAATTATCGTTAACCTTACATTGCCGTTCCGCATCGACTTCAGCCATTCGTCAAGCCCCGGCAGAGGATCCTGCCCTTTATCGGTTGAAAGCGTGTTGTCGACATCGAGCAGCAACCCGCGTATGCCGTGATCGCGCAAAAAACCGGGGGTTATATCGGTTACACGGAAAAACCGGAAGTTAGGGCGAAAAATCATTGTTTCACTCCCTGCCGCGGGGCAAGCAATCCCCGAAAAAGACGGAACCGGCAACAAGTGCCGGCCGCGGAAAAATGTTATCCGAAAGAAACGCCGCGCGGAAAACGGGCAAACCGGCAGAGCCGGATCGCCGGCAACCGTGTCGGTCAGCGGTATTTCCGCTTGCGGGCGGCTTCCGACTTCTTTTTGCGCCTTACGGAAGGTTTCTCGTAATGTTCCCGTTTGCGAACCTCCTGGATAACGCCGTCTCTCGCCGTTTGCCGTTTGAAACGCTTCAGCGCGTTGTCAATCGACTCGTTTTCCTTCAGTTTCACCTGACTCATCCGATTCCCCTCCCCCCGTAAGCGATAAAATCACGGTATGCCGCCGACCGGCAACCTTTCACTTTGCATTATACTATACAAAAATTCGGGTGTCAAGTATTATTTCGTCACAATATTGCCGAAAAGCGGCGGCAACCGCTGCCGGGGTTTACCGTGTGGCGTAATGTTCTTTTATCCGTTCCGTTACCGCCGGGATTTTCAAAAGTTCGTCTACAAAATAGTTTATATTGTCGGCGGCGTCGGCTTTTCTTGCGTTTACCGTTTCATCGTAATCTATATTCAGAACGGCGCACGGTTCCCGTCCGGTTAAAACATGTTCCGGAGGGAACGCGCCCTTAAAACCGACGACGATGGCGTCTTTATCGTCCTGATTGAAACAGCATACATAAAATTCGGTAACAAACGGAATTTTATATCCGAACTGTTCGGAAAATTCTTTGAGATTTTCGTATTCTCCTTTGGCTTTTTTTGTGTCGAATGTGTCGCCGTCTTTCAGTTCGATTATTTTGCACACGCGCTTTTTCCGAACAATGAAAACGAGCAGATCCGGCTCATGCCCTTTTACGGTAAGACTGCTGTTTTTAACCGCGGATTTTGCGCACACATAAACGCCGTCCGGCTGATCGCCGTCGGTAACGGCATCGATAAATCCGTCTAAATCGGCAATTTTGCGCGTGCGTGCAAGAATCGTTTTTTCGAGTTCGGTTCCGTTTGAAATAACCGCCGCCTGCGCTTTTGAAAACAGATGACCGAGTTCGATGTTGTCGAACAGCCGTATATAACCGCTGTTATTGTCGCGCCGGCCTTTCGCGTTTCTGATTTTCACGGCAGTTCCTCCCCGAACGCGATATCGCACCCTATAAAATTCCGCCCGCTTTGCGCACAGGCCTCAAGCACCGAATAACCGCCGGCGGCGGGATCGCAGACATAATCGCCGGGGTCGGTCGTTGCCTCGATCAGCCGTTTCTGCAGTTCAACCGGCTTTGAGTGCGCGTGGTTTTTACGGACGGTCTCGCTCCAGACATCGGGAATATTGTGAACCGTCCATGTTCTTTTTGCCGCGATCGGCTTTTTCTGTACCGCGAGCAGATATTCCGCCTTTCTGCGCGTACGGTAGCCCATGCCGAATTTCTGTTTGTCCCATGTTATTAAGTCGACGGGAGAAAGCCGTGTGGATTCAAACCACGGGGCGACTCCCTCAACCAGATGGAATTTATCGACCCATAAGAACAGATAACCGGACGGTGCAAGCACCCTGTGTATCCGGCGCAGAAATTCGATTATCGTTTCCTCCGTCATCTGAGGCAGAGCTGCCCGCGCTTTGCCGCGGTTCTTACCCTCGTTGCCGTATTTAAGCTTATCGAGTACACCGCGGTACTGCGGGTCGAAGAACACCGCTTTCAACGATTCGTCGCGTATCGTGTTCAAAAGCTCCAGACCGTCGCCGGTGTTTTTGCGATTGACGCGGAATCCGCTGCCGGTCGGTTTGAAAATCGATCCGGCTGGTTGCGCGCCGGCAAACAACGGGTCGGATCGCGGATTATTTTCGCGCGGCATTTTTCAACCACCGCCTTTCGTATGTATTATAGCACCCGCGCGGCGGGAATTCAATTTTTAGCGGGGGCGGCGGCGAAAATTTCTCCCAGCGCGCCGAGATCGGATTCTCCCGTTTTTTTGTGTACCGTTATGTACGGTTTGGTTCCCGCGCTTACCATAACCCTGCCTCGCAGTTGTGCGAGCGACTGCGATAACTGCGGGTGGCACGGGAGGGGGGTGTACATAACGATCGAGCCGTTTCTCGCCTGTATATCGGTTACGCCGTAAGACGAGGCGCGGCTTTTATACAGCGCAACGGTTATAAGGTTTTCGACGGGGGCGGGAACGCGGCCGAATCTGTCGCGCAGTTCGCCGCGCACATCGTCGGCATCGGAGGGGGACTGCACCGACGCGATGCGCCGGTATATTTCAAGACGCTGTGGCTGGGAAACAATGTACGATTCCGGAATATTCGCCGATACGCTTATATCGACCGTGCATGAAATCTTTTCTTTTACCGGTTCTCCCCGTTCTTCTTTCAACGCCTCGTTGAGCATATGTATATACATATCATATCCGACGGCGTTCATGTTCCCCGACTGCTCGCCTCCAAGCAGATTCCCCGCGCCGCGTATTTCCAGATCCCGCATCGCGATTTTGAACCCCGAACCGAATTCGGTATATTTCCGAATCGCATCAAGCCTTTCCGACGCCGTTTCGGTTATCGATTTATACGGGGGGAAGCAAAGGTAGGCGTAGGCGTGCCGCCGCGACCTTCCGACTCTTCCCCGAAGCTGATGCAGCTGCGCCAGCCCGAATCTGTCGGCGTTTTCGATTATCAGTGTATTGGCGTTCGGAATGTCGATACCCGCCTCGATAATGGTAGTGCAGACCAGAATATCGATTTCCTGTTCAACCATACGTTTCCATATTTCCGAAAGTTCGTCTTCGTTCATTCTTCCGTGCGCGACTTCGACGGCGGCTCCGGGAAATGACGACGCTATTTTGCCCGCGACGGAGTATATGCTTTCCACTCTGTTGTGCAGATAAAACACCTGGCCGCCGCGCCGCAGTTCCCGGTCTATCGCGGCGTTTAACACCGACATATCCTGTTCCATAACAAAGGTCTGCACCGGATGGCGGTCTCCCGGGGCCTCTTCGATCGAAGACATATCCCTTAAACCCGAAAGAGACAGATTGAGCGTGCGGGGTATGGGCGTTGCCGAAACGGTAAGAACATCAACGGACGGAAATTTTTCTTTCAGCCGTTCTTTCTGCGCCACGCCGAACCGCTGTTCCTCGTCGATAACAAGCAGCCCCAGATCCCGGAATTCGATATCTCCTCCGATCATTCTGTGGGTGCCTATAAGTAAATCTATGGAACCGGATTTCAATTTTCGCTTTATTGCCGTCTGTTCGGCGGCGGTACGGAATCTCGAAAGCATTTCGATATTCACGGGGAACGAGCGGAAGCGCTCTACCGCCGTGTTGTAATGCTGCCATGCCAGAATGGTGGTGGGAACGAGAAACGCGCACTGTTTGCCGTCGGCAATACACTTGAAAGCCGCTCGGAAAGCGACTTCCGTTTTCCCGAAACCGACATCTCCGCACAAAAGCCTGTCCATCGGGATTCCGCGTTCCATATCGTCTTTGATTTCACGAACGGCTTTAAGCTGATCGTCGGTTTCTTCGTATACAAACCTGCTCTCGAAATCGCGCTGCATATCGTCGTCGGGGGAGAAGGCATACCCTTTTGTCGCCATGCGTTTGGCGTACAGGGATGTCAGTTGTTTCGCTATGTCTTTTACCGACTTTCGCGCCCGCTTTTTTGCTTTTGTCCAGTCGGAGGAGCCGAGCGCGCTTAGCTGTACGTTTTCATCGCCGCTTCCGATATATTTTGAGATCATGTCGAGCGAAAGGGTGGGCACATAAAGGATTCCGTTGTCGCGGTAGAGAATTTTGATGTAATCTTTCGTGCCGTTGCGCGTTTTGAGCTGCGTTACTCCTTCAAACCGCCCTATTCCGTGCGTGGCGTGAACTACCAGATCGCCGGGTTCCAAATCTTCGATAGCGCCGATATCGATTCCGCCGGTGTGGCGGGGCTTATGCCGTCCGCCGCCGGTATGCTTAAAGGCAATCACATTGAATTTGCAATCCGGCAACGAGAATCCCTGCGAGAGGCTGCCCGTGGTTACCGTAATTCCTGCCGGATAGGAACGCGGGTTTTTCGCGAATATCGCGGGCATACCCTCGTCCGTCAGACGGTCGGTTAAAATCCCCGCCGCTTTTTCGTCCCCCGCGAGAATCACCGTTTTGTCTCCCGGCAGGGTTTCCTCTTTTATGATTGAGGGCTGGCCGTCCCATTGCGGAATCTGCTTAACGGTAAAATTGCAGACTGTCGCGGGATTCCGGAAAAACCGCTTTCTGGGGAATGTTTCCGCGAAAACCGTTTCACTGCCGGAAAGTTCGTTAATCAGCTCGTCGGAGGAAAGATACGGCGGCGGGAAATCCTCGGCGATAAATCCCTTCTTTTTCGATTCCCCGATTTCGGCCGCGGTGAGTTTCTCCCAGTCGAGGAACCGTTCTTCGAGGCCGGAGCTTTCCGAAAAAACCAGTATGCCGCCGCGTGTATAGTCAAACAGTGTCGACCGTGTCTCATAAACATATTGCATATATCGCTCATACGGTATTCCGATGCCGGCGCCGGATTTTTCAATATCTTCGTAAATATGTTCGCGGTACGCGGGATTTTCGCACCGCGCGGCGGCGGCTTTTAATTTTTCCGCGAACGCTGCCGGATCCCCGGGAGAAAATTCAACCGACGGAGTTACGGTGAAGCCGTCGCAGGCCATTATTCTGCGCTGGCTTTCAATGTCGAACGTGTGGATCGAATCTATTTCATCGCCCCAGAAATCCAGGCGGTAGGGAACCGCCGAATTTGTGGGGTACAAATCGAAAATTCCTCCGCGGCGCGCGAACTGCCCGGGCGCGTCTACCGTGTCGACCCGGGTATATCCCGCCCCGATTACCGATTCGGTTAAAACGTCGATATCCGATTTTCCCGCTTTTACGACGAAACAGCGGCGGCGGAGCACATCCGGCGGCACGGTTGCGGCGAACGCGGCCATCGGCGTCGTTACCACCGCGTCGCAGTCGCCCGACGCGATTTTTTGCAGAACGCCTATCCTTTGCTGTTCGTAACCGCGCGAAAATTTCTCGGCGGAAAACGAAAAATCGCGCCTCGGATAAAATTCGGCTCTTATTTTAAGCGCCGTGAGATCGTCGCGCATCCGCATACCTTCGCCCTCGTCTGCCACAAACACCGTTACCGTCTTCTTTTTTTCGGTCAGCATGGCGGTCAGCAGTGTTTTATGAATGGCGGAAAGCCCGAAGGCGGCTACCGGAAAAAGCCTGTCGGCAAAAGCGTCGTCAATCGCTTTTGCGGCGGGCAGGCGTGAAAATTCTTTTACGAACGGGTGCATGATAAATTCCTTCTATCCGTTAAAGCGGTTCATGGCAGAGTTTATCGAATCGCTGACAACGCATTTCGCCGCGTCCGCCGCTTTTTGCACCGCGGGTTCGAAAGCGGCCCAATCTTCGGGGGAAAATCTGCCGAGAACCCAATCGGAAAGATCGTATTGCGGCGAAGGTTTTTGACCTACGCCGATTCTTATTCTCGCGACATCCTCCGTTCCGAGCAGTTCGATTATATCCTTAAGCCCGTTGTGCCCCCCGTCGGAGCCTGCCCCGCGAACCCGGATTTTGCCGAGAGGGAGCATAACATCGTCGAGTATTACGATAATCCGGCTCGGTTCAAGCTTATAAAAACGGCTTATTGCGGAAACGGCCGTCCCGGAGTTGTTCATAAATGTCTGCGGTTTGCAGAGAATACAGCGGACGCCCTCTATATCCACGTCGCAAATCAGCGAATCGAACCTGTGGCGGAAATCCCCGCGCGCGAAAGTTTCCGCGATTTTATCGACGCACAAAAACCCCGCGTTATGGCGGGTTCTTTCATACCGTATTCCGGGGTTGCCGAGGCCGGCTATTAAAAAGGAATATTGCCGATTAAACATTAACGCTCCTCTTAACGGCCGAATTTATTTTAATAAACAGCACGCATAAAGTTATTACCGACGCTTCCGCCAACGCCGAGAAAATGATCGTTGCCGCCGAATAACCCGCGGAGCTCAAATTCCGCAAACCGGACGGCGGCGCGAACACTGCCGGATCGGCAGTTCCGACGGCGCAGGCGCATAGGGAAACCGCGACTGCCGCGCATACAAGCAATATTATTCCCCCGCGACGGGGGACGCCGTCGCCGAATGTTTTGAATATATTCAAAAAGACCGTACCCGCGCCGATAAGCACCGCCGCGCACAGCGACAGAAACGAAAGCCGTATCCAAATTATCGCGCCGGCGGGGATATTGAGCCGGCCGAACAAACCGATCGGCGGATACGCCCCGGGCATTTTCGAATCGGTTAAATAACCGGCCGCCGCGATCGCGGGTATCGCCAACGCCGCCGCGTAAAACAGCAGAGCCGTTATCAGCGCGGGAACCATGCGAGTGACCCCGCCGTTCTTTGCCCGGCGGCGCATAACCTCCAGCAAAATTCCCGCCGACAGCGCGGCGGCGCAAACGGCCGCCGTTTTGGCGCCCGGCGCGAACAGTAAAGCGATCGATGCGGCCGAGAGTATGAACAGCGCTCCGCAAACCGCCGTAAGCGGAGAGGCGATTTCCTGCTGAATATTGCGCACCAGCGGGATTCTGACATCCTGCGGGCGGGAAAAAGCGATGTTTCTGTCTTCGTTCAACGGTCGCTCTCCAACAGTTTCGGCATCATCGACGGACCGTACGCGACATAATTGCCGGTCGCCGCCGCGCCCGCCTCCGTAAACACGCCGCCCGGCATTTTTTTGCGGGAATCGTACAACAGATACGGCACGGGATCTCCGCTGTGAGTGCCGGTTTCGAGCGGGGTCGGATGATCGGGCATTATAAGTATGCGGTAATCGCCCCGTGTGCCGAGATATTCAAGCATCGGGGCGAGAACCTTCCGATCGATCAGTTCAACGGCGGTTTTTTTGTTTTCGGCTTCGCGGCGGTGCCCGCATTCGTCGGGCGCTTCGATATGTATGTAAACCAAATCGCAGCCGCTGTCGAACAGCCGTATTGCCGCTTCGGTTTTCCCCTCGAAATTCGTGTTTATATATCCCGTAGCGCCGGGCACATCGGCCACTTCCATGCCGGAGCATTTGCCGATGCCTTTGATTAAATCGACGGCGGAAACCACGCCGGCGGTAACGCCGTGCAGCTTTGTGAAGTTCTCAAGCCGGGGTTTTCCTCCCTCGCCCCACAGCCATATCGAATTGGCGGGGCGCAGGCCGCGTTCGATTCGCGCCCGGTTTACGGGGTGATCCGCCAGAAATCGGCGGCTTTCGCGCATCATTCGGATTAAATCCGCCGCGTTCGCGCTGTCGCTTAAATAACCGCCTATGCGTTTGCCCGATATATCGTGCGGGGGAGTCAGGGTGCCGAGGTCGGTTGTGCCGTCGGCCACCACAAGGCAGTGCCGGTAACCCGTCCCCGCGTAAAACGCGTATTTCTCGCCGCCGAACCGCTCCTGTACCGAGGCGATTATTTCGGCGCCCTCCTCCGTTGAAATATCGCCGGCGCAATAATCGAGCATTCGCTCGTCTTCAAATTCCGGCTCGTCGGAGAGGGTAACCAGATTGCACCGCAACGCGACATCTGTTTCTTTCAAATCCACCCCCATGCTGACGGCTTCAAGCGGCGAACGCCCGGTATAGCACCGCACGGGGTCGTAACCCATTACCGAAAGATTGGCCACATCGCTGCCGGGCTTTAATCCGTCCGCCACGGTTTTGCAAAGACCTATTTCCGCCGATCCGGCGAGGCAGTCCATATTCGGCTTGTACGCCGCCTCCATGGGTGTTTGACCGCCCAGAAACCGTGGGTTGCGTTTATCCGCCATGCCGTCGCATAACAGCACCATATATTTCATTTTACCGCCTCCGAAAGAAGTGTGTTTTGTATTGTTTCCGGTTTTAACCCCCGGCCCCGGGCGGGCGTACCGTGTGCCGGAAATCGGATAATTCCTAATGATCCGACTTGCGGAGGTTGCACTTTTCGCAGAGCATCTGCCCGTTGTCGAGCGTCGTGCGGCCCCCTTTGCTCCACGGAATAATGTGATCCCCGTGCATCTCGCCGATGTCAAAAGGCAGACCGCAGATCGCGCATTTGCCGCCCTGACGGTGGTACATCGTGAGCTTCTCGTCTTTGTCAAACGCGCGGAGATTCAACGTCCGCTCGTCTCCCGTGAGAATGTATTCGTAAATGCCGGATTTGCGCTGGACTTCGCTGTCCGCCATCAGTTCGGCGATACGCGCCTGCGTAGCGTCGGGATCGAGTACGTCGTCTTTGTGGCGGTTGTAGAGCAGCCCCCACTCCACCCCTTTCATTGACTTGTCGTACTTCCCGAACACACGGCCGACCCAGCGGAACACATCCTCGAAATACTTCCATAGGGCGTCGGCGCTTTTGTCCCGCCTGTGGTTCTGCATAAATGTCCGAACGGCGTCGTTACCCGTGATTCCCTCGGCGTCCGCCGCCCAGCGGAATGCCGTCTCCAGAAACTTCTGCCTGATATAGTCTCCGCTCAGATACTTCCCGTAAAACCTGCCGGCGGCGCAGTTCCTTCTGGAAAAGGCGGACTTGGCGTCCGTCAGCCAGGGGGAGTGGAGTACGGCGTTCAGAATTTCCTGCTTCTCCAGCTTTTCCCCGGCGATGTTAATCACCTGGAACCAGTCGATCTTCTCCTCTTCGGTGCCCTCGCAGATGTAAACGTCAAGGGCATAGTCTTTGAACGCCTGCAGCTGCTCGTCGAACAGATTGGGGAAGTTTACCATGTTGAACTGCCCCGGGAGCGTCTTCGACGGCAGTTTCACACTGACCGCGTGATTGGTTGCGAAGCGGCAGATCGAGATGATGCGCTGCTGGCCGTCGAGAACCTCATAACTTCCGTCTTTTCGGTCAACGAAATACATGATGTTCAAGGGGAACCCCTGCATCACCGTATTGATAACCGCGTCGCGCTGATCGTCCGCGTAGACATACTCGCGCTGGTACTCCGGGCGCACGTCCAGTTTCCCGCCCCAGGCAACCACGCGGGATGTCTCGTTGTCCTCATAGTAACCCTCAATGAGATCGCCGACGCGCAACGTCATGTGATTGATAACCATAAGATTCTACCGCCTTCTTATAAGAATACGATCATAACAACGAAGCAACGGGCCGTCAGCATTGTCAGCTGTATAATAAGCACGATCCAAAGGCGGCTTATCAAGCAAAATCTCCGCTCCGGTATTCACTTTTCCACCACTCGTTGTTGTTCCGTTCGCGTTGATCTGTCTTGCGTTCACATAGATTTTTGAGGGACCTATGCCAAACTCAAAACGCCCTGACGTAATCCCCAATATTTCAAACTGTTCCGGGCAGTACTTATCCATAAAAGTAATCGGGACGCCCATAACGC
>CAZRRV010000016.1:0-29252 GCA_964602735.1 uncultured Eubacteriales bacterium | reverse complement strand
ATTGGTTTAACTATAATTTTGTGCATACACCGCCCCCTTACGGCGGGCGGGAAATTTTTTTAAACGGGTACCCTATTCCGCTTTTTTTTTATACCCCCCCCCCCCCCCCCCCCGTATGTCAAGTATTTTATTATTCCGATTTGCGGCATGCCGCTGCAATAAACAGCCATGCGAATGCCGGCAAAACCGCGAGGTATTCCCCGCGCTTTTTGCATCATATAACGAAAAATCCGACGGCGCATCATCCGACGTTGGGTAATTATGCGGTATTGCCTTAAGCGCCAGGCGCGTACACGACCCCCGCCGAAAATTTTCCGTTGGGATTGAAAAACCGGCGCGGTTATGCTAAAATAAAGTAAATTGATGAAAATTTTCGGAAAGCGAAGCAACGCGCGTTTATTATATAATCCTGCCGCGAGTCCGCCGGGAAATTCCGGCGGCGTTCGCGGATTGAGTTTTCGGCGCCAAAGGAAAGAAAGCGGGGAACCGTGATAATGAAAGAAATAAAGCGAGGCTATTATACCGGAGAACGACCGCTGTTCGGAGCGCGCGATTTGACTGTTAAAGATACTATTTTTACCGACGGCGAATCTCCGCTTAAAGAAAGCGCGAACATAAAACTTTACGGATGCATGTTCAAGTGGAAATATCCGCTCTGGTACGCGGAAACCGTTTACGCAAAAGACTGCGTATGGTTCGAAACGGCGCGCGCGGGCGTATGGTACACAAACAACATCACCGTTGAAAACTGCCAGATCGAAGCGCCGAAAAATTTTCGCCGTTGCGCGAATGTTGTTTTGAGGAATGTTTCTTTCCCCAACGCCGCGGAAACGCTGTGGACCTGCGTCGGCGTGGATATGCGGAACATTACCGCGAAAGGCGATTATTTTGCAATGAACTGCGAAAATGTAAAAGCCGACCGCCTTTCGCTTTACGGGAACTACTGTTTTGACGGCGCCCGCAATGTTGAAATACGCAATTCGAAAATGCTTTCGAAAGACGCGTTCTGGAACTGCGAAAACGTTACGGTATGCGATTCGTTTATTTCCGGCGAATATCTGGGCTGGAATTCAAAAAATCTTACATTTATAAACTGCACAATCGAAAGTTTGCAGGGTATGTGCTACATCGATAATCTGGTAATGAAAAACTGCCGGCTTTTGAATACCACGCTGGCTTTTGAATATTCCACCGTCCGGGCGGATATCGACGGCAGTGTAGACAGCGTTTTCAATCCCTCGGGCGGGCGTATTACGGCGGACGAAATAAAGGAACTGATCGTGGAGAAAGACAGGGTGAATCCCGAAAACACGGTTATAATATGCCGCGGCGGGAAAACGGCGGAGTGATAAAAATGCGGTACGATTTTGATACGGTTTTCGACAGACGCGGCACATATTCGCTTAAATGGAATGTTGCCGGGAACGAACTGCCCATGTGGGTGGGTGACATGGATTTTAAGACGGCGCCGGAAATAATCGGGCGGATTGAGTCCCGTGTTTCCCACGGTATTTTCGGGTATTCCGTTGTGCCGGACGAGTGGTACGGCGCGTATCGCGAATGGTGGCGACGGCGGCATAATTTCGACATCAACCCGGATTGGCTTGTTTTTTGCACCGGAGTTATTCCCGCGATTTCCTCTGTTGTACGCAAACTGACCACTCCGGGAGAAAATGTTCTTGTTCAAACGCCGGTGTACAATATTTTCTTTAACTGCATCGTCAATAACGGCAGACGGGTGGTCGAAAGTCCGCTTGTTTATAAAAACGGGGAATACGGGATTGACTTCGCCGACCTCGAACAAAAGCTCGCCGACCCGCAAACCGCAATGATGCTGTTGTGCAATCCGCACAACCCCGTAGGGAAAATCTGGGACAGGGATACGCTTGCGCGAATAGGTTCCCTCGCCGCGAAATATAATGTTACCGTTGTGTCGGACGAGATACACTGCGACATTACCGATCCCGGCGCGGAATACACGCCGTTCGCGTCGGCGGACGGCGTTTGCGAAAATATCGGCGTTACCTGCATTTCACCGGCGAAAGCGTTCAACCTGTCGGGGCTGCAATCCGCCGCCGTATGCGTGCCGGATCCCGTAAAACGCCATAAAGTCAGACGGGCGCTTAACACCGATGAGGTTGCGGAGCCTAATTCGCTTGCGGTTCCCGCCGCCATAGCCGCGTTTACCGAAGGCGGCGATTGGCTCGACTCGCTGAATGAATATATTTATGAAAATAAGCAGGCGGCGCGGGCGTTTATAAAAGCGGATGTTCCGGGTGTTACGGTCGTTCCGTCCGACGCGACATATTTCTTATGGTTAGACTGCTCCGCCGTTTGCGACGACGCCGGCGAACTCCAGAAATTTCTGCGCCGCTTTACGGGGCTTTATTTAAGCGCGGGCGAAAGTTTCGGCCGGTGCGGTAAAACATTTTTGCGAATGAACATCGCCTGTCCGCGCACCATTTTGAACGACGGTCTGTCGCGGCTTTCTGCCGGAGTGAAAAAATTCAAAGAAACGCCGCGCTCGGAATAAAACGGTAATTTCCGTCCGTTCGGTTCGGAAAAGCGAAAATACGGCGCCGCCGGGTTCCGCCGCAAACCATTATACGAAAACAAAGGCAACACCGCGCGCCGTCCGTCCTACGGCATTGAACGCCGTCAGGCGCGGGTCTTTACGCGGTATTGCCTTAAAAGTTACGGGTATAAAAAACTCCGCGCCGGCTACCCGTCGGAAAATCGGGCGCGGCGCGGTTAAGTGCAGCCGGGAGGAATGAGGGATGTACCCTTACGCCGAACTTGTGGAACAGTATGCCGACAGGGCGGGGTTGCGGCTGCCGGACGAAGCGTGTGATCGGTTGAAAATTTACGCGGAAATGCTCGCCGAGTGGAACGGAAAGATGAACCTTACCTCGATAACCGACCCCGAAGAAATCGCGGCCAAACACTTTGGCGACAGTCTGCTTGTGTTTTCCGCGGCGGGGTTCAAACGGGGAGCGAAAGTTATAGACGTGGGGACGGGCGCCGGCTTCCCCGGAGCGGTAATGCTGATAGCGCGCCCCGATTTGCGCGTAACGTTTCTCGACGCCAGAGAAAAGCGCCTTACGTTTTTGCGCGAACTGTTGAACGCCACGGGTCTTAAAGCCGATTTAATTCACGCGAGAGCCGAAGACGCGGCGCGCACAGAGCTGCGTGAAACTTTCGATGCCGCGGTGGCGCGCGCCGTCGCCCCCATGCCGGCGCTTTGCGAATACTGTCTTCCGTTTGTTACACCGGGAGGATTTTTTATCGCGCTGAAAGGGCCGTTGGGCGACGGCGAAACAAAATCCGCCGCGAACGCGATAAAAACACTCGGCGGCGGAAATATAAAAATAATACGGAACGAGTTTGAGAAAACGGGAGTGCGCCTTACGGTCGTTACCGAAAAATTACGGCCGACGCCCGCCGAATACCCCAGGGCTCAGGCAAAAATCGCAAAATCGCCTTTATAGCCGCGCAACATTACGCAACAGAGGATTTCAACGGTTTATTCTACTTTTGCACCGGGTTTTCCACAAATTTCGAAACAAAAAGCCTTGATTTGATTACGTTGCAGGAATAAATGTTCAAAACCCTGTGAAAAACTTGCGCTTTTCGACGCGGTTACGCGGTTTACATAACCCCGAATTTACGCTTTTCCGACGCAGTTTATGTTGCTTTACGCTATTATAAAGCAGGTCAGCGCCAGATAAACGGCGTAAATTCCCAGCAGACAGGCGCCCTGCCAGCGGCTGAATTTTTGCGACACGATGGCGGGAATTACCGCAACAATGCCCACAAGCAGACAGGCGGGCAGGTCGACCGCCGACGACACCGGGTCAAACGGCAGAGCTTTGCCCGAAATAACCGATGATAACGGCAGGATCAGGGTGAGATCGATAATATTCGCCCCTATGATGTTGCCGACCGAAAGCGCCGACTGCTTTTTCGCCACTGCGGTAACCGTTGTTATCAGTTCCGGCAGCGAAGTACCGACCGCGATGATCGTAACCCCTATTATACGCTCGGAAATTCCCGCAAGCCGGGCGAGGGCGCTGCCGTTATCGACCATCAGCTGCGCCCCCCATACTATACCTACAGTTCCGATCAGAAACTTTACGATATTGGAAACAACGGTTTTCCCGTTCGCCTTCGGGCGTTCCGCTTTTTCGCCGCCGCCGGATTTTACGGCTTTTTTCGCGGAAATTATATTCTCGGCGAAAAAGACCGCGAACATTGCCAGCAACAGCACCGAAAGCGGCAGATAAAGTTTTTTAAGCGCTCCCGACGCCACTATAACGGCAGATGCCGCAAGCATTAAGAGAGATTTGAAAAGATAGTCTTTTCTGCGGATGGTTGAAGGAAGGCACAGGAGGCTTATCGCCATAATAAGCCCTATGTTGGCGGTTACACTGCCTACCGCGTTGCCTATCGCCATATCGATTTTTCCCTCCGCCGCGGCAAAAGTCGACACGAGCAGTTCGGGCAGAGTGGTGGCGATACTTACAACGGTAGCGCCGACAATAAGCTTGGGTATTCCGCTCACCTCGGCGAACCACGAGGCGGCGTCGACAAAAAAATCCCCGCCTTTTATTATGAACACCAGCCCGATGATAAAAAGTATTACCGTACCCGCTGTTTCCAAATCCAACTCTCCCGTTCTTTTACGCGCGTAAACAGTCACCGGCGCGGTTCGCGCCGGTGACGGAAATCGCTCCGCTGCATTTATCCGTTTTTTGTTTCGGCTCGCGACCATTAAAACGAACCCGCGCCGCCTAATAATACAATATTCCGAGTACGCAAAGCGAATGGCATATACTTCCGAGTACCGTAAGAAGATGAAACACCGAATGGAAATAACGCCTGCGCTTTCCGAGCTTAAACAGAACGGCGCCCGCCGTGTATAATATTCCGCCGGCGAAAAGCAGCCAAAGCTGCGCGGCGTCGAGCGCCTTGACCGTCGCCCGAAGCGAGAAAATCACGCACCACCCCATACCGATATAACAAAGCATGGAAAAGCGCTCGTACTTTTTCAGATCGATCGCGTTAAGGGTGACCGCCAAAACCGTAAGCCCCCACACAAAGCCGAAAGTTATCCAGCACGCTACGGGATCGACGTAGCGTACCGCGCAAATCAAAATAGGAGTGTATGTTCCCGCAATCAAAAAATAGATGGTGCAGTGATCCAAAATCTGGAAAACCTTTTTCGAGGTTACGGTTGTAAGCCCGTGATACACGCTCGACATTGTGTAAAGCAGTATCATCGAGAGCCCGAACACGGCGCCGCAAACCGCCCCGCTCACGCTTCTCCTCGCGGCGGCGGCGGCGACACACAAAAATAAAACGGCAATACCTATTACCGCGCCCACAATATGCGACACCATATTGAAAATTTCCTCTCCCCGGGTGTAATCGGGAAGAGATCTGTCGACAAGTTTAATTCGTTTCATAAATAATTATCCCAAAGCGGCAAGAGTTTAGTTGTAAGACGGAGAAAAAAGTGGTATAATCATTATAATACATATCGGAGGAATGTCAAATGGATATTTTTATCGAGCAGCTGTACGCCGTACCGCAAACCGGCGCAACCGCCGTTAAAAAAATTCTAATATGGGGCGTCGCCGTTATTCTTATTCTCATTCTTCTGTTCCTGGGATTCTTCGTGCTGAATTTCCTGTTTTCGATCGCTTTTCTGGTGGCGTTCGGTGTGGGCTTCCTCGCGCATTTCCTTTCCGGCAAGCTCAATGTGGAATACGAATATATTTTAACCGACGGTGAAATCGCTATCGACCGCATTCAAAACCAGAGGCGGAGAAAGCGGATGCTGAAGTTCAACTGCAGCGAAATAAGCGGTCTGGGCCCCGAAAACAGGGTTCCGCCCGGGCGTCAGATCGAGCGTTTCTGCGCGAAAGACGACGGCTATTTTTTCGCCGCCGGAGAAAAAACCGTGATTTTTGCCCCGAACGAACGCTTCCGTGAGGAAATGGCAAAATTTGTTCCGCGCTATCTTAAAAAGGAGCTTGAAGAGCTTGCCTGAAATTATCGGTGAAAAATTTGTCGCCGGGAAACTGCCCCGCCCCGCCGAAACCGCTCACAAAGGGGAATGCGGGCGGCTCGGAGTAATCGCGGGAAGCTACGGAATGGCCGGCGCCGTAGCGCTTTGCGCAAACGCTGCCTACCGTTCCGGCGCGGGGCTTGTGCGGTTGTTTGTTCCGCAATCTATATATTCCGTTGTGGCGGTGCTGTGCCCGAACGCTGTGTTCACCCCCTATGAAAACCCGGACGAACTGCGCGGTTCCGATTTTGCCGGGCTCGACGCTCTGGCGGCGGGCTGCGGCCTGGGACGGGGAGATGCCGCCGCCCGGCTCATGGAGAAAGTCGCCGGCACCGGCCTGCCGTTCGTGCTCGACGCCGACGGAATTAACGCGTACGCCGGAAGGCTGAGCGAACTTAAAGGCCACGAAGCGGTGATTACTCCGCATTCCGGCGAAGCCGCGCGGGCTCTCGGCATTAACGTGAATGAGATCGAAAGCGACCGAGAAACCTCGGTAAAAGCGCTCGCGCTGCAAAGCGGCTGCGTTGCCGTACTGAAGGGCAGCCGTTCTCTTGTAAGCGACGGCGAAACCGTTCGCGTCTGCGACGCCGGCAACAACGGAATGGCTACGGCGGGCAGCGGAGACGTTCTGACCGGCGTTATTGGCGCCCTGCTCGCAGGAGGGTGCTCCCCTGTCGACGCGGCGGCGTGCGGCGTTTTCATACACGCAACGGCGGGCGATACTGCCGCCGCCGAACTTTCCCGGCGTTCGACAGTCGCCTCCGATATTATAAATTCTCTGCCGCCGATATTCAAGCGACTGGAAAAAATCGCGGAACACGGAGAACCGTAATTTCCGTTTTTTCGGTATGCGCCGCAATAACGGGGTTCCACGCGGCGCCCTTCATCAGCTACGCATCGGAGATGATAGTTTGCGCAAAGCGATATGTTTGCTTTTAGCCGTTTTAACCGCCGCCGCGCTTTGCGGTTGCAGCCTTTTCGGGGATTTCAATACGCTTTTGAACGCCCCGAAATCCCCGGAGGATTTGACACGCATTCAGCAGGTTCTCGAAGAACAGATAAAAGACGACAATTATGTTATACAGTACCCGTCCGAAGGCAAATATATCTCTTCTCCGCTGCGGTACGATCTCGACGGCGACGGAGTAAACGAGGCTTTTGTATTTTACAGCACCGCCAATTCGGACGATACGCTTACAATGCATCTGGCTTTTTTGCGAATGGACAACGGCGACTGGAGCTACAACGGCGATATGCAGACGGTGGCGCACGGCGTGGATTTTATTACTTTCGCCGATCTGGACGGCAGCGGCATCAGCGAGGCGATAGTAGGCTGGAGCGGCTACAATTCCACATCCGGTACGCTTGCCGTGTATAAATCGGACGACGAAAAGCTGGTTCAATGCCTTAAAGAGGATTATTCCGCCTACTGTATCAACGATATCGATCTCGACGGCAGACGCGAATTGTTTATAATAAGCGAAATCGGGCAGCGCGGTGAAACAGTCGCGCTGGAGCCGGAGACCCGGACAGTGACCGCCTCGCTCTACCGCATGGCAAAAGGCGAAACCGTACAGCTCGGGACCGCCGAAACCGACAGTTCGGTCGAGCGGTACGATGAGCCGGTATTCACCGAGATCGACGACGGACGCTACGCCGTGGTGGTAGACGGTTATGCGTCGGGCGGCGGAATGCTTACCGAAGCTTTCGTCTGGGAGGACGGCAAGCTTACAAATTTATTTTACGACAGACAGACCGGGAAAACCGCGGCTACATTCCGCAAGGTAAACATACCGTCGCGCGATTATAACGGCGACGGAATAATCGAAATTCCCGAGATACGGGAAATACCGCAAACCGGGGACTCGGGCGACCCCGCCTACTTCGCGGAATGGAAGCGGCTCGACGGCGACGTGTTCAACGGCATCGGCGCCTCGGTAACCGCCCCGAGCGACGGATATATTATCGATGTCCCGCTCGAATGGAAAGATCGGATTACGGTGGAACGCGATTCGAAAAACAGTATTCGCTCTTTCGGTCTGACGGAGACCGACTCCGAAACGGCGGCATCGGTTTTCTCCGTAAAACTGGTTGAAATAAGCCGGTGGAGCGGGACGGACGGCGCGTGGTTTGAAGCAGCGCGCGACGACAAATATATTTACGCGGCGGCGATTACGGGACAAAACGATGAAATCTCCCGAAGGGAACTTGAAATGTCGACGCATTTACTTACCGGCAAAAATACCGGGGGGGGGTAATTGAAAGATGAGGAAAATACTTATTGTGGAAGACGAGAGGGCGATTCGCGAGTTCGAGGTTATCAATCTGAACCGAATAGGCTACGAAACGGAAGAGGCCGATTCAGGCGAAAAGGCGCTTGAAATCTTCGAACGCGATCCCGAAAGTTTCGATATAGCGCTGCTTGACGTTATGCTCCCCGGCATCGACGGGATGGAGGTTTGCAGAAAGCTGCGCGCGCGTTCGCCGGAAATGGGCATAATAATGCTTACCGCGAAAACCATGGAAATCGACAAGGTTAACGGACTGATGCAGGGCGCCGACGACTATATTACAAAACCGTTCAGTCCCGCGGAGCTCAACGCCAGGGTCGACGCGCTTTACCGTAAGGTGGAGGCGCTGAAGCAGAAAGGCGGGCGGCCGGACGGCGAACGGGTCGTTTCGGGAGAATTCGAGCTCGACACGCGGCGCCGAACGCTAAAAAAGAACGGCAAAACGATTGACCTTACGCAAATCGAATACCAGATAGCGGAATACTTTTTTTCCAATCCCGAAACAACGCTTACCCGCGACGATATACTGAAGAGGGTGTGGGGCGAAATGTTTTACGGAGACGACAAAATCGTCGATGTGAATATCCGCAGGCTGCGCATTAAAATCGAAGACGATCCGTCAAACCCGAAGCATCTCGTAACCGTTTGGGGATCGGGCTACCGTTGGGTAGAAGGATAGAAAGCCGGAGGTAAGCGGCGAAATGCGCCTTTTTCGGAAAATTAAGATCGGTTCGGTTACCAAACGCTGGATTTTGAATGTGCTTGTCGTTGTGATAGCCGCGGTGCTTGTCGCCGAGGCGGGTGTTTTCGCGTTTGTTCACAACCTGTATCTTAACGGCGTGCGCAAGGCCGCCGAAGATACAGTTAAAGCATTCGAGCCGCTGGCGATTGTGCCGCAACAGGAATTTTTAAGCCGCGCGCGAACGATGATGAAAAACTTTCAGTACCGCGACCGCCTTGAAGTTCAGATTATCGATCGATACGGTCATCTCGTGCTTTCGTCGGCGGGACTCGCGCCGAGCGAGACGACAATGCCAGATTACGAAAAAGCGATTAAATCACGCGACGGCAGCGCGACTTGGGAAGGGCGATCTGCCGTAGGGGAAACCGTGATGGCGGGAACCGTACTGCTCACCGACTTCGGTAACGGTTCCAACGGAGCGGTAAGATATGTGTTTTCCAAACGGGCGGTAACGAGACAGATTTTCTTTATCTGCGGCATTGCCGTTATCATAGGCCTCGTCGCGGTGGCACTTACGGTATGGTCGGGCATATATTTTGTGACGTCGACCGTGCGGCCGCTGCGTCGGATTGGCGAGGCGACGCGGAGGATCGCGGGCGGCAATTTAGACGAAAAGCTCGAAATATCGGGCAGCAGCGAAATCACGGAACTATGCGAAAGCGTAAACTACATGGCCTCGGAACTCAAAAACGCCGAACAGCTGAAAAACGAGTTCATCACCACCGTGTCGCACGAACTGCGCACGCCGCTTACCGCCATCCGAGGATGGGGAGAAACCGTGTCGCTCTCGGTAGGGGTCGACGACGATACGGTTCGCCGGGGCGTGGACATAATTCTGGGCGAAACCGACCGTTTATCGGGACTGGTGGAGGAACTGCTCGATTTCTCGAAAATGCAGTCGGGCAGACTTAAAATGGTTTTTGCTCCGACAGAAGTTATCGAAACGCTCGGCGAGGCGGTGGATATGTACCGCGAAACGGCGAGAAGCAAAAACATCGATCTTATGTTCCTCCCGTCGGCGGAGCGCGCGGATGTTATCGCCGACCGCAACCGGCTGAAACAGGTTTTCGTCAACATCATCGACAACGCGATAAAATATACAAATTCCGGCGGTACCGTTACCGTCGAGGCGGCGGACGAGGAAGACTGTGTGCGGATTACCGTAAGCGATACGGGAGCCGGCATTGCGGCAAAAGATTTGGATCATGTTAAAGAAAAATTCTATAAGGCGAATCAAAGCGTGCGGGGATCGGGAATCGGGCTCGCGATGGCCGACGAAATAATAAAACAGCACAAAGGACTGCTGCTTATCGAAAGCGAAGAGGGAGTCGGCACCGTGGTGACCGTTGTGCTTGCGCTCGCGAAACAGGAGAACAAGAACCAATGAAGCAGGACAAACGGCGCAGTGTGATAAATCTCGGCGGGCAGGCGCTGATCGAGGGCGTAATGATGAGGGGGCCCGAAAAAACCGCCATGGCGGTACGGGAACCGGACGGAGAAATCTCCGTTGAGTATGTGGAAGACAGGCGGGGTTCCCGCAGGCGCTGGATGAAACTGCCGCTTATCCGCGGAGTTGTGAATTTTATCGATTCGCTGACCGTCGGCTATAAAGCGCTTTCGCGCTCAATCGATCTTTCGGGGATGGCTGATGACAGCGAAAGTGCGGACAAAAGCGACGGTGCCGGCGGCAAAGGCATGGCGGCGCTGACCGTCACGGCATCGGTTCTGGGGGTTGTACTGGCGGTATTCCTGTTCCTTTATCTTCCGTCTTTCCTGTTCGATATATTGCAAAAAATCATATCTCCCGATATTACGCACTTAAAATCACTGATTGAGGGAATTATCAAAATTTTGCTGTTTGTATCGTATGTGGCGCTGATTTCCGGCATGAAAGACATCCGCCGTATGTTCAAATATCACGGTGCCGAACATAAAACCATATTCTGCGTTGAAAAAGGTCTGCCGCTCACGGTTGAAAATGTTCGTGAAATGCGCCGCTTCCACCCGCGCTGCGGATCAAGCTTCCTGCTTATTATGATAATCCTCGGCATTTTTATCAACAGCGTAATTCTTCTGTGCTTCCCCTCGCTCGCGAATCACCGTATGCTGTGGGTAACGGTAAAACTGCTTATGGTGCCTTTTGTTTGCTCACTGGGATATGAACTGTTGAAAATTTGCGGAAAATATGATAATCTGTTTACAAAGGCGGTTTCCGCTCCGGGACTTTGGATACAGCGGCTTACAACCAAAGAGCCCGATGACGAAATGCTCGAGGTGGCAATAGCCGCGGTAAACGCGGTCCTGCCGAACGGGGAATCCGATGCCGGAGCGCAGCAGTGAATTGCGACAGAGCCGGAATAATCCGTGAACTCAAAGCGGCGGGGCTGGAATTTCCGGAATTCGAGGCGGAGCAAATATGTACCCTGCCGCCGGACAAGAGAGCGGCGGCGGTAAAAAAACGCGCCGAAGGTTACCCGCTGCAGTACATACTGGGAGAATGGGAATTTTACGGGCTGCCCTTTTATGTCGGAGAGGGGGTGCTTATCCCCCGCCCGGAAACCGAACTGCTCGCGGAAAAAGTTTTGAAATTCGCACAAGCACACCCCGGGGCGCGGCTGCTGGAACTTTGCGCGGGCAGCGGGTGCGTTTGCATTACGGTATCGTTGTTGGCGAACATTCACGTTACGGCGGTAGAAAACTCGCCGCGCGCGTTCGCCTTTCTGAGAAAAAACATACGGCGTCATAACGCCGATGTTACCCCGGTATTCCGCGACGCGCTCATGGGCATAAGCGGCACATTCGATCTTATTTTCGCGAATCCGCCGTATATCCGCACGGGAGATTTGGGATCGCTTTCGCGCGAAGTCAGGTGCGAGCCGGTCTGCGCACTCGACGGAGGCGCCGACGGACTGCGTTTCTATCGCGAAATCGCGAAAATTTATAGGGAACATCTGTCCCCCGACGGAGAGATGCTTTTTGAAACGGGTTACGACCAAAGAAAAGCGGTAACCGAAATACTGAGTAACTCCGGGTTCGCGGATATAAAATGTTTTAGCGACCTTTCCGGCAACGACCGGGTAATACAGGCAAAAAGAGGAGGAGATTAAAATGGCGACAGGAACAAAAAAACCGGCAAACGACGAACTTGCAAAAAACGGCGCCGAAAATCAGGAGGAAAAACTTTCCGATAAAGAGAAAGCTTTAAGAACCGCGATTGCCACGCTCGAGAAAAACTACGGCAAGGGAACCGTTATGAAATTGGGAGAAAAGACCACCATGAAAGTCGACCACATTTCAACGGGTTCGCTGAGCCTCGATTACGCGCTCGGAATAGGGGGACTGCCCCGAGGAAGAATAGTTGAAATATACGGCGCGGAATCTTCCGGGAAAACAACAATCGCGCTGCACGTTGCCGCCGAAGCGCAAAAGAACGGCGGAGAAGTGGCGTTTATCGATGTAGAGCACGCGCTCGACCCCGTATATGCCGCGAATATCGGCGTTGATATCGATTCACTGCTTGTATCCCAGCCGGATACCGGCGAACAGGCGCTTGAAATTACGGAAGCTCTCGTGCGCTCCGGCGCTATCGACGCGGTGATCATCGATTCGGTCGCGGCGCTGGTGCCGAAAGCGGAAATAGAGGGCGAAATGGGCGACGCGCATGTGGGACTGCAGGCCAGGCTTATGTCGCAGGCTTTGAGAAAGCTTACCGGCGCCATATCGAAATCAAACTGCATTGCGATATTTATAAACCAGTTGCGTGAAAAAATGGGCAATGCGTATTACGGACCGTCGGAGACCACCACAGGCGGCCGTGCGCTTAAATTTTACTCTACGGTTCGGCTTGAGGTAAAAAGAATCGAACAGATCAAGGTTACCGGCAGCGAAGTTGTGGGATGCCGCACAAAAGTTAAAGTTGTCAAGAATAAAATCGCGCCACCGTTTAAGGAGGCAATATTCGATATAATGTTCGGCAAGGGCATTTCACGCGAAGGAGAAATTATCGATTTGGGAGAGCAGGCGGGTGTAATCCGCCATTCCGGCGCGTGGTTTTACTGCGGCGATCAAAAAATCGGACAGGGCCGCGAAAACGCAAAACTTTACCTCGCGCAGAACAAAGACGCGCGCGATGAAATAGAAAGCAAAATCCGCGCGGCACTCTACGGCAACGGAAATTCCTCCGCGAACAACGCACCCGACGGGACAGACAAACCGGCAGACAGCGGCGACGCTTCGGAAGGCGACGCGCCCGCGAAAAAAGTAAATATCGATATAATGTTTGACGACTGATGAAAAAGCAAGGCAAACCACTTGCGGGCGGCGTTGAAGAAGCGGTTGAATGTTGTCTGCGATACCTCGACAGGCGCGATTATACCGCCGCCGGGCTAACGCGCAAACTGTACGGCAAATTTCCCGCCGCCGACATTGACGCGGCAGTGAAACGGATGGTTGAAGCGGGGCTTGTTGACGACCGAAAATACGCCGGCCGCAAAGCGCAACGGATGATAACCGACGAAGGGCGCTCGCGCGAGGCCGCGATGCAAAAGCTTATATACGACGGGGTTGACCGTGAAACGGCGGAAGACGCCGTAAACTCGGTTGAATATGACGGAGTGCGTTCGGCTTACGAGTTGATACGGAAAAAATACTCCGCCAAAATCTCAAGTCCCGACGACAGACGGAGAACCGTTCAGGCGCTTTTGCGGCGCGGCTTTACATTTGACGATATAAAGCGCGCCTTATCGGAAATGAAAGAGGACACCGAAGAATTTGAACAGTGAAAACAGACCGACGGTGGCCGTTATAGCTCTCGGATGCTGCAAAAACGACATAGACGCCGAAAAAATGGCGGCGAATCTCGCGCAAAACGGGTTTGAAATTACCGGGAACCCGGACGGCGCCGACGCGGTGATAATCAACACCTGCGGCTTTATAGAAGACGCAACACGCGAATCGATCGACGCCGTACTGGAGGCGGTTCGGCTTAAAAGCGAGGGAAAGACAAAAGCCGTAATCGTGACGGGATGCATGGCAGAACGGTACCGTGAGCAGGTGGCGAAAGAAATTCCCGAGGTCGACGCGGTGGCGGGAATAGGCGCCAACGGTGAAATAGCGCGTACGGTACAAAGAGTTTTGAACGGCGAAAAGGCGCGGATTTTCCCCGAAAAGTCGTCCTTTTCAATGGAGGGCGACCGTATGTTGCTTACCCCGCCGTTTACGGCTTACATCAAAATCGCCGAAGGATGCGACAACCGCTGCTCGTATTGCGCAATACCCTCCATACGCGGTGGCTACCGCAGCCGCGGAATCGGGGATATATTGAGCGAGGCAGTCTCGCTGGCGCAAAACGGTGTGCGCGAACTTATTGTGACGGCGCAGGACACTACCCGTTACGGAGAAGATATTTACGGAGAACCGCGCCTGCCGCAACTGTTGCGGAGTCTTTCCGAAATCGGGGGATTTGCGTGGATAAGAACCCTTTACACCTATCCCGAACGGATTAGCGACGAGCTTATCGAAACCGTTGCGAATACCGAAAACATCGTTAAATATTTCGACATACCCATACAGCATTGCAGCGACGGGATACTGCGGCGTATGAACCGCAAAAGCAGTCGCAAATCGCTGGAGACGTTGCTGTGTAAAATCCGGGAGCGCGTTGAGGGCGTTACGTTGCGAACCACCCTTATGACGGGATTCCCCGGCGAGACCGACGATGATTTCAACGAACTTTGCGAGTTTGTAAAAGAGCAGAAATTCGACAGGCTCGGTTGCTTCGCGTATTCGGCCGAAGACGGAACACCCGCCGCGTTATACCCGGATCAGGTTCCGCCGCAGATTCGCGCCGATCGTGCCGACACACTTATGAAACTCCAGTCGGAAATATCACTGACGCATAACAGGGAAAAAATCGGTCGGACGCTTACGGCGCTGTGCGAGGGATATGACGGCGAAAACGGGCTGTGGCACGGGCGCGGGGAATGCGATGCGCCTGAAGTTGACGGCGAAATATTTTTTAATTCGGATAAACCCGTTGAACCGGGCGAGTTTGTATCCGTAAAAATAACCGGTTGCGACGAATACGATTTACGGGGGGTACGGATATGAACCTGCCTAACAGACTGACACTGGCGAGAGTAGTGGCGACACCGCTGTTTATGGCGGCAATAATGCTGAATCTGCCGCACGGATTGCATTATATAATCGCTCTTGTTTTATTTGCCGCCGCCTCACTTACCGACCTCTTTGACGGCAAAATAGCGCGCAAGCGGAATATGATAACCGACTTCGGCAAATTTTTGGATCCGCTGGCGGATAAAATGCTTACGACCGCCGCGCTGCTCGGCTTTATGTACCGCGGAATAGGTTACGGCATAACATGGATACTGTTCATAGTTCTGTTCCGGGAATTTTTAATAGCCTCGTTGCGGCTGATCGCGGTATCGTCAAAAAACGGGACGGTTATCGCTGCCAGCTATTGGGGCAAACTCAAAACGGTATCGCAAATGGCGGCAATAATCGTCGGCCTTATCGCGTATTATTTAATCGATTTGAATATCCTGCCCGCCGTGCTGAACAATACGGTTCTTCCGATCGCGACATCGGTGCTTTTGTGGATTTCCGCCGTTTTCGCGATAATTTCGGGCTTTATATATCTTAAAGACAATTTGCAATACATAAATCCGGAGAAATAAGCCGTATTTATAAATAAAGCGGGGAGAAATCATGAAACTCGGAATAGTCGGACTGCCGAATGTGGGTAAATCGACACTGTTTAACGCCATTACGAACGCCGGCGCGCAGTCGGCGAATTACCCGTTCTGCACCATTGAACCGAACATAGGCGTCGTAAGCGTCCCCGACAGGCGTCTCGATAAACTCGCGGAGATTTACAACCCGGAAAAATTCACACCCGCTACGGTTGAATTTGCGGATATTGCGGGGTTATGCAAAGGCGCTTCCAAAGGCGAGGGGCTGGGCAATAAATTTCTGTCGCATATTCGCGAGGTAGACGCGATCGTTCATGTTGTACGTTGCTTTGAAAACAACGATATAATCCATGTGGAGGGTTCCGTCGACCCCGTGCGTGACATCGGGATTGTAAATTTGGAACTTATATTGGCGGATCTTGAAACCATAAGCAAACGGATAGATAAAACGGCAAAGGCGGCCAAAGGAGACAAGTCTCTGCTGCCGCAACTCGATTTTGAGAAAAAAGTCTGCGCCGCTCTTGAAAACGAAAAGCCGGCCCGCTCGGTTGTTCCGAAAGACGATGACGAAAAAGCGGCACTTGACGCTCTGGACCTTCTTACCGGCAAGCCGGTGATTTACGCATGCAATTTCGGCGAGGATGATTTTGCCGCCGGAATTGAGAACAACCGGTACTATTCTGCCGTAAAATCCGTCGCTGATGCCGAAAACGCGGAAATATTTCCTGTTTGCGCCGAGACCGAAGCCGAAATAGCAAGTTTACCGCCCGACGACAAAAAGCTTTTTTTGGACGAACTCGGGCTGCAATCATCGGGACTGGAAAGGCTTATCGCCAAATGCTACAGTCTGCTGGGTCTTATATCCTTTTTAACCGCCGGCCCGAAAGAGGTTCGCGCATGGACAATAAAACGCGGCACCCGCGCACCGCAGGCGGCGGGCAAAATACACAGCGATTTCGAACGCGGCTTTATACGGGCCGAAACGGTAAGCTATAACGATTTTATGGCATGCGGAGGCTCCATGGCAGCGGCCAAAGAAAAAGGGCTTGTACGCAGCGAGGGCAAAGATTATATTGTACAGGACGGCGATATAATCCTGTTCCGTTTTAACGTTTAACCGCCTGTTCCGCACCGATTTTGCAAAAATCAGGGAATGCCTCTCCCCTGCCGGCCAACGCGGGGCGTTTCCGCCGTTTCCCCGACAGCCGCCGGAACCCGGTGCATAAAAGAAAAAGCCCCGCGCAAAAGCGGGACTTTTCACGCGCCGGTGCAAATCACACTGCGCGCGTAACCTTTCCGGATCTCAGGCAACGGGTGCAAACATTCAACCGGCACGGCGTGCCGTTCACCACGGCTTTTACCCGTTTCACATTGGGCTTCCAAGAACGGTTGGAACGCCTGTGCGAATGCGAAACTTTTATTCCGAAAGAAATTTCTTTATTACAAATATCGCATTTTGCCATCTGCCGCACCTCCTTTTTATCGCAAAGATTATAATAACAGAATTAACGCCAAAATGCAAGTATTATTTTAGAGAATGAGTGATTTTCGATGATTAAAGCGGTGCTGTTCGACTTGGACGGAACCCTCGCGAATACTTTAGGCGATATTGCGGACTCGTTAAACCTGGCGTTTGCCGATTACGGGCTTCCCCCGCGGCCGGAATCCGATTTCAAACGATATACCGGCAGCGGAACAAAAGTTATGGTCGAACGCGCTTTAGGCGGAATTACGCCTCCGTGCCCGCTTGAGGAACTGATAGCCCGATATCGCGGTTACTATTCGCAGTCACTGTTAAACCGAACAAAGCCCTACCCCGGCATGCCCGAAACTGTAACCGAATTGCGGAATCGCGGAGTTAAGCTCGGAGTCGTAACGAACAAATCGCAAGATTACTCACTTACAATCGTGAACGCGCTTTATCCCGGCTGTTTCGATACGGTACAGGGCAATCGCGACCAGAATTCGGGCGGCAAAGGCAAATACCCCGAAAAACCGAACCCCGCCCTTCCGGCGATGGCTGCCTCGGATCTCGGCGTATTGCCCGGCGAATGCCTTTTTGCCGGGGATTCGGATATCGACATTTATACCGCGAAAAATTTCGGCTGTCGCGGCGTCGGCGTACTGTGGGGATTCCGCCCGGCGGAGGAACTGCGAAACGCGGGGGCGGATCTGCTCGTTTCACATCCGCGGGAACTTATTGAGGCCGTATTCGGTTAAAGCTTATATCATACGCCGCCGGATTCACCGCGCGGCGCTTCTTTCGGATTCCCCCGCAAATGCGTAAATTGTATTTGCGGGTATTTTTGTAAAAACGGCAGGAAATGCGCGGCAGAATCGCGGCCGAGCGTTGCTTTATGACGCGGACTGCCGTTCCGCCTTTTTGCCGGTCGCACCGGCGGCGGCCAGCAAAAGTTTTATACGGTTAAGCTGATTCACTTCACTGGCGCCGGGATCGTAATCGACGGCGACGATGTTCGCCTGCGGGTACGCTTTTTTCATAGCTTTGATTACGCCTTTGCCCACCACATGATTGGGCAGGCACCCGAAAGGTTGCGTGCAGATAATGCCGTCGGCACCGTTTTGCAACATATGTGACATCTCGCCGGTTAAAAACCAGCCCTCTCCGTACTGATTGCCGAGAGCCAAAAACGGTTCGGCGGCCTCTGCCAGTTCGGAGATAGGCGCGGGCGCCGAAAAGCGTTTGCTTTTTTTCAGCGCCTTAATCGCGGGAGAACGCAAAATACCGAGCCCTTTAATTCCCAGACGCGATATTATCACCCCGCCGAGACCTTTCCCCAAATAGCGGTGTTTGTAATCGGAATTATACAGTGAATAGTTTAAGAAGTCGAGCAAATCCGGCACGATAACCTCCGCATTCTCGCTCTCCAGCAAATCGACAAGGTGGTTATTGGCAAGCGGCATATATTTTACAAGGATTTCACCCACTATACCAATGCGGGGCTTTTTAAGATCCTCATAAATCGGCAGCGAGTCAAATTCCGAAACGATATTTTCGCAAAGTTCACCGAATGAATAGCGTTTATCGGCTTTGGTGAGCACATTTATCGCTATCTTACTCCACTTGTCATGCAAAGCGTTTGCCGAACCCTTAACTTTTTCGTAAGGGCGTACCCTGTAAAGGCAGCGCATAAACAGATCGCCCACAACCACCGCTCTCAGCGCCCCCAAAAGCGCCGGTACCGGGATCTTAAACCCGCTGTTCTTTTCCATGCCGTTTACGTTTAACGAAATTACGGGGATTTTCGAAAGCCCAACCTTGTCGAGAGCGCGGCGGATAAACGACACATAATTGCTGGCTCGGCAACAGCCGCCGGTTTGCGTCATAAGTATTGCCAGGCGGTCGGTATCGTATTCGCCGGAGGTAACTGCCTCCATTATCTGACCCACAATGGTGATTGAGGGAAAACAGGCGTCGTTATTTACAAATTTCAGTCCCGTTTCAATAGCCGTGCGGCTGTCGTTCTGCAAAATTACAAAATTAAACCCGTATTTACGCAACACAGGGCATAAAATATTGAAATGAATGGGGCTCATCTGCGGAGCAATAATCGTGTACCCGCTTTTCTTCATCTCCATGGTAAATTCGATACGATGATATACTGCGGAATGAGGATCGGGCTTTATGTTCTGTTCGTCGCGGATGCGCATTGCCGCAAGCAGACTCCGCACGCGGATCCTCGCCGCCCCCAAATTGTTTACCTCATCAATCTTAAGAATAGTGTACAGGCGGTTGCTCCCCTCCAATATTTCGCGAACCTGATCGGAAGTTACGGCGTCAAGCCCGCACCCGAAAGAGTTAAGCTGGATCAATTCCAAATCGGCGCGTGAACGCACGAACTCCGCTGCGCGGTAAAGCCTTGAATGATACACCCACTGATCGACCACGCGCAGCGGATGCTCGTCGGAAAAATCGTCGGGCAGCGAATCCTCGGTAAACACGGTTACTCCGTATGAGGCTATCATTTCGGGGATGCCGTGGTTAATTTCGGGATCAATATGATAGGGGCGACCAGCCAGAACAATTCCTTTCGCGCCGGAGCGTTCGATATTTTCGAGTTCCCGTTTTCCCTCGGCGCGGATATCGTCTTTCGCGCGCCGCTGTTCCCGCCAGGCCGATGCGGCGGCTTTCCGCACCTCCGCAGCGGGAATATTCCACTCTTCTCGGCATAACGAAACCAATCGCCGCTCGGCCGTTTTTTCATCGGCAAACGAGATAAAAGGTTTGATATACCGAACGCCGTTCTCGGAAATCGACTCTACATTATTTTTTATGTTTTCGGGATACGCCGTAACAATCGGGCAGTTGTAATTATTCTGAGCGTTCGCGTTTTCTTTATATTCGTAAAATACCGACGGATGAAACACGGTGCGAATGCCGTTGTTTATCAGCCACTGCACATGCCCGTGCGCGAGTTTTGCGGGGTAGCATTCCGATTCCGACGGAATGCTTTCCATACCGAGCGTGTAAATCTCGCGGGTAGCGAAAGGAGACAGCACAACCCGAAATCCCAGTTCCTTAAAAAATGTTGCCCAGTACGGATAATTTTCGTACATATTCAGCACGCGGGGTATGCCTATAACGCCGCGCGGCGCGTCGCTTTCCGCAAGCGGCTCGTAATCGAAAATCCTTTTGCGCTTGTATTCGAAAAGATTCCCGCCTTTTTTTGCCGGCGTATTCCCGCCCGCGCCTTTCTCGCACCGATTGCCGGTGATATGCCGCCGCCCGTTCGGGAATATGTTCACCGTTAGCATACAGTTGTTGGCGCATCCGCCGCAGCGAGCGGCGCGTGTGGTGTGTGTTATATTTATCATTTCATCAAGGGAAAGGGTTGTTGTACGCTGCCCGTGATAGCGGTTTTTTGCAATTAACGCAGCGCCGAAAGCGCCCATAATTCCAGAAATGTCGGGACACACCGCCTCAACGCCGGCTATTTTTTCAAAAGCGCGCAGTACCGCGTGATTGTAAAATGTTCCGCCCTGAACCACAACATGGCTGCCCAGATTTTTAGCGTCGGTAAGTTTGATTACCTTAAACAGCGCGTTCTTTATCACCGAATATGCCAGCCCGGCGGAAATATCGGCGACATCGACGCCCTCTTTCTGCGCCTGCTTCACATTCGAGTTCATAAAAACCGTGCATCTTGTGCCGAGATCGACCGGCTCTTTGGCAAACAACGCTTTTTTCGCGAATTCCTCGCTCGAAAGGCCGAGCGAATTGGCAAAATTCTCGAGAAACGACCCGCATCCCGACGAACAGGCTTCGTTTAACAGCACCGAATCAACCGAGCCGTTTTTCAGCTTAATGCACTTCATATCCTGCCCGCCGATGTCGAGCACACAGTCGACCGACGGGTCAAAAAAAGACGCGGCGGTACAGTGGGCTATGGTTTCGACTTCTCCCTCGTCTAACATAAACGCCGACTTCAGGAGCTCCTCACCGTAACCCGTGGAACACGACCTTGCGATTTCGGCTGTTCCCGGCATTTCCGTTTTTAGCTGAGCGAATGCCCGTTTAGCCGTTTCTACCGGGTCGCCGTGATTGTTATCGTAAAAAGAGAAAAGCAACTCCCCGTTCGATCCCACAAGCGCCACTTTGGTGGTAGTGGATCCCGCGTCGATTCCCAGAAAGCATTTCCCGCTATAATCCGCGAGATTGCCTTTCGGGACAACCGCCGCGGCGTGACGGTTAAGAAAGCGGGAATATTCCTCGCCGTTTTCAAAAAGCGGCGGGAGTCGTTTCAGCGTAAGTTCAAGCGCAACGCCGTTCTTTAACATTTTGAGAAGATCGTCAACGGATACGGGTTCTACCGTCTCCGCCCCCAGCGCCGCGCCCATGGCGGCGTACAGGTGCGAATTTTCGGGATCCACGATATTATCCGGGGTAAGCTTTAATGTTCTAACGAAAGAAGCTTTCAGTTCCGAAAGGAAATGAAGCGGCCCTCCGAGAAACGCCACACAACCGCGCACGGGTTTCCCGCAGGCAAGTCCCGATACCGTTTGACTTACCACCGCGTTGAAAATCGACGCGGCGAGATCCGCGGTTGACGCGCCCTCGTTGATAAGAGGCTGAATATCGGATTTCGCGAAAACTCCGCAACGGGCGGCAATGGGATAAATTTGTTTGTAATTTTTCGCGGCTTCGTTCAACCCGGCCGCGTCGGTTTGCAGCAAGGCCGCCATCTGATCGATAAAAGCCCCCGTGCCTCCGGCGCAAATCCCGTTCATGCGTTCCTCGAGCCCGCCGCGAAAATATATTATTTTCGCGTCTTCTCCCCCGAGTTCAATCGCAACATCGGTTTGCGGCGCGGTGTGCGAAACGGCGCCCGCAACCGCCATAACCTCCTGCATGAACGGAATCGACAGAGCACGGCTGAGACCTATGGCCCCGGAACCGGTAATCCGGCAGCGCAGCGAACACTCCCCGAACCGGTCTTTTACCGCTGAAAAAAGCTGTGCCAGCGTTTCCTGCGTTTGTGCATGGTGGCGACGGTACTCCCCGAAAACAATTTCATCTTTTTCGTTAAGCAGAACCAGCTTAACTGTAGTAGAGCCGACATCGATGCCGGCTCGGAATTCCTGCATTGCAAACTCCTCCGAAAAAAACCGTTAAACGTAAACGGCGGCCGGGATAAGCGAAATAATAAACATCAAAACCCAACTTTTCGCCGGCAGCACGGAAAACCCGGCCGCCGGAATAAATCCGAACAAAATCATAACCGCGAACAAAGCAAAAACAGGCAGTATATAAAACACATCGAACTTAAACTCTGATTTGTAAAACCGTCGCACATTAACTCTGTAGGTGAGGAACAAGGTTGCGAGCAGCAGTGTTGCCAGTTGCAGCACGCACATATCCCCCGGAAGAAATCCCGCTCCTACGGCGGCGACAGGCAGGACGCAAGCGGAAATAAACAGCCACTTACCGCCGTATCCGGCAGCCTTATTACTGTCGAAAAACTTCGAGGTTTTTCCGCCGCCGACAAACAGCGGCAGTAAAAACGCCGCGACCGTGCCGGCGATAATAAGCGGTGCAAAAGCAAACAGATGGCCGGTGAAAACCGAACAAATTCCCAGGATCAGCGCGGAAATGCACAGCGCCTCGAAGATCCCGGTCAGCGCGTAAATATTATGGAACAGGCACCGCGCATGCGACACAGCCGAAACTATCGCGAAAAGCCCGCCGCTCACCGACATATCGCATGTCGCCCTCGCAACATCGGTGCCTATCCCCTTCGGCGTGCATCCCACATCCGCGGCACGCAAGGCATCGATGTCTTCCATAGCGTCGCCCGTCATTAAAACCGTATTGCCGGCGGACTGCAACGCCCTTACAACACGCGTTTTATTCTCGTATCCTATTCCCGCGAATACCGAATAATCGTTTATGTTTTCGGCAAGCTGTTCATCGCTTAATTTTTCCAGCTCGCCCTCGGTAATGAGCTGATTATCGTCGGTAAGAATTTTGAGATTTTTCGCGTAAGCGGCGGCGTTCTCGGGCTCATCGCCGGTAAGCATAACCGGCCTGATACCTAGCTGCCGGCACACCGTTACGGCGTTCGCGGCATCGTGCCGGGGAGGATTATAAAGTCCCAGCAGACCCGCGAACTGTAAATTCACGGCCAGATCATCGTACGACGGGTGTGACGGTACTTCGTCCACGGGGCGGAACGCCACCGCGATTACCCTCAACGCGCGCGACGCCATCGCCGACTTTACCGCGTTTATCTCGTCGTTCGCGGCATGAGGACAAAGCGGCAAAATATTTTCGAGTGCGCCCCGTACTATCGCAATAGGCTTACCGTTAATCATATTTACGGTCACCATGGTCTTCTTTTGCCGATCGAACGGTATTTCACACATTCGCGGATAAGAAACATCAAGTTCTTCCGCGGTTACTTTCAGCGCTTTAAGGGCGCCTGAAATTATGGCAATCTGAGTGGCGTCTCCTTTGCCGTCTTTATGCCCTCCGGCGGATTCGGTGGTTTTATCACAGCAAAGCGCCGCCAGTTGGAGTATCCGCAGCGCCGATTCGCCGAGTTCTCCCGCCTTATCGACGGTTTTACCGTCATAAACCTCCTGCAGTTCTATTTTCCCGGATCTTGTGATGCTCCCTGTCTTGTCACAGCATATAACATTAACATTATTCAGCTTTTCGAGGATCTGCCGGTTGTTTAACGAAATTTTGTTTTTTCGCATTTCCGCAAGCTTAAACGCGGTTAAAATATCTCCCGTGAAACGGGTGCTTTCCGGAGTGAACGCAAACGCGAAACAGGCGGTGACCGTCAACCAGTAGAGAAGATTGACCCAAAACGAATCGCGGATAATCAAACCCCGTACAATGCCGGCGATTAAAAGGATCACGCAAAGCGTCGTTTCGGCAAGTATCGCTATGCGTCTGCGCTGCAGAGTGTTTTTATACACCGAAAAGCCGGAACTGTCTTTCCCGTTATCTGTAGTATGTCTCGCCGACTCGGTCGCCGCGCCGGTATCCGTAACAACCGCGAGCGCCTCGCCCTCCAGCACAACGCTTCCGGAATAAAGCA
This sequence comes from uncultured Eubacteriales bacterium, assembly GCA_964602735.1. Classification (GTDB taxonomy): domain Bacteria; phylum Bacillota; class Clostridia; order Oscillospirales; family Acutalibacteraceae; genus CAZRRV01. The sequence goes on along the minus strand of CAZRRV010000016.1, from coordinate 4,872 downwards.
TATTTCTCCGTTCGTAAATGGGGGCTATCTCGGGAATGTCGGAGGCGGCGGCGTCTTTCTCAACCCTGAACCGATCATCGTGCAGTATTTTTTCGTCGCAATGAAGGGCGTTTGATGTTATCAGTCTGCAATCGGCGGGTACAATATCGCCGCGGCGAAGCGTAACGATATCACCGGGCACGAGGCACTCCGCCGGAACGCTTTGATGTTCGCCGTCGCGCGTTACATCGGCAAGCAGATGCTGTTCCCCGCATTCCGAAAGTATCTTTTTCGGAGTATATAACTTAAACAGATACAGAACGACGCCGCGAACGAATACGGAAATCGCCATAACTACGGGAACGGCGTAACCGCCTATACGCCATATCGAAGCAATAACAATCCAGCAAAACGAAAGTATAAGCAGGGGAACCGAAGTCGCGGTAAAAATACATCGCGCCAAAGAAACCGTTGCGGAATCTTTACGGTTCAACGCGGAGTTTTTGCCGTATATTTCCAGCCGCGACTTTGCCTCGCCGCCGTCGAGACCGCGTTGAGGGTCGGTTTTCAACTCGGCCAACACGCTGTTTACATCTTTGCTGTGCCAGATCATTGTTCTGATCCTCCGAATATAACCTTTTCAGGCAACGCCACGCGCCGGTTTCGGCGCGGCGTAAAATTATGCTTTTCGTAAAAAAATTATAAAAATACCGCCGGATCACGGCACACGCTACGCATTCAATCTTCCTTTTGGAAAATCCGAACCGCCGTTTTCACGTTCCGCATCAATAGATCCGGGAGCCCCCGAAAAAAGTGCAGAGCGGCCGAATACGCAAGCCGCTCTGCACATAATACGGGCATTTATTTTAACTCGACGCCCGCGCCTACTTCTTCCAGTTTGGCTTTCATTGCCTCGGCCTCATCTTTCGGCACCGCTTCTTTTACGGTTTTCGGAGCGCCGTCGACAAGCGCTTTGGCATCGGCAAGACCGAGACCGGTAATTTCCCTTACCGCTTTGATAACTTTAATTTTCTCGGCTCCGACGGATGCCAGCACCACATCGAACTCGGTTTTTTCTTCAACCGCTGCGGCGGCTTCCCCGCCAGCGGGGGCGGCTACCGCGACAGCCGCGGCGGCGGACACACCGAATTCTTCCTCAACCGCTTTTACAAGTTCCGAAAGTTCCAATACGGTCATGCCTTTAATCTCTTCCAACATAGCCGCAACTTTTTCTGACGCCATGATAATTTCCTCCGATTTTTATTTATTTTTGTTTTTCACACGGCTGCCTGCGCGGCAACCGTTCGGCGTTTTCCCCGGCTGCCCGGATTATTCCGCCGGAGCGTTTTTATCGACAACAGCCTGTACAGCCCTTGCGAAAGCCGCTATCGGCGCGTTGAATGCGCTGCATACGGTAGAGAGCAGAACTTCTCTCGTCGGCAGTTTAGCCAGCGCCTCAACGGTAGCAACATCCGCAATCTGCCCGTCGATATACCCGCATTTGATGTTGAAAGTATCGGAATCGGCGGCGTATTTGCACAGGATACGCGCCGCGGCGGTATGATCCTCCGGGCTTATCGCGACGGCGGTTGTACCGCTTAATACTTCATTTAACCCCGCAAGCCCGGTCTGCTCTACCGCACGGCGTATGACGGTGTTCTTTATTACGGCGTAATAAACGCCGGCCTCGCGCAATTCTTTACGCAATTTTGTATCATCGGCTACATTTATTCCCTTGTAATCTACCAAAACGCCCGCGACACTGTTTTCGAGCTTTTCTTTAAGCTCGGCCACCTGCCGCTGTTTTTCTTTTAAGACTTTTTCACTCGGCATCGTTTTCACCTCCGTAAAAAACCTGTCTCCGAAGCATCGGGGACAGGCAAAAAACATAAAAAGTTTTTGCAAATCCTCGGCAGGCGGCAATGCTTACTCCCCCGGGCGGGGAACCTGCTGTCTTCGGGTTTTAACTGCCATAATATATTAGCACCGAAACGCGGCGCTGTCAAGCTTTTTTACGCGCCGAATTTAGCCGGGTTGATTTTAATGCCGGGCCCCATGGTGGAAGCCACAACGCACGACCTGATATACTGACCCTTCGCGGCGGCTGGCTTTGATTTCACTATGGCGCTCATCAGAGCGTTGAGATTTTCCGACAGCTTCTCGGCGCCGAACGAGGCTTTACCTATGGGGCAATGTATGATGTTGGTTTTATCGAGGCGGTATTCGATTTTACCGGCTTTGGCGTCGGCAACCGCTTTGGCGACATCGGGAGTAACCGTTCCCGCCTTGGGATTCGGCATAAGGCCGCGCGGCCCCAGTATCTTGCCGAGCCGTCCGACCATACCCATCATATTGGGAGTGGTAATCATTACATCGAAATCCATCCAGCCCTCGTTTTGAATTTTGGCAATATACTCGTCGGAACCCGCGTACTCCGCTCCCGCGGCAAGTGCCGCGTCGACAGCGTCACCTTTCGCGATAACAAGTACCCGGACTTTTTTTCCGGTACCGTTAGGCAGTACGATGGCTCCGCGCACCTGTTGATCGGCGTGGCGGGAATCGACCCCGAGCCGCACATGCAATTCAACCGTTTCATCAAATTTCGCGGTCGCGGTTTTGCAGGTTAAATCCATCGCCTCGTCGACATCGTAAAGTTTTGTATTATCTACCAGCTTTACGCTGTCAGAATATTTTTTACCGTGTTTCATAAATACATATCCTCCCGAAAAAGTGGTAATACGGAATTATCCTCCCACAAAGAACGCTCAGTCGACGACCTCGACGCCCATACTCCGCGCGGTTCCGCGGATCATCGACATCGCCGATTCGACACTGGCGGCGTTAAGGTCGGGCATCTTCTGCTCCGCGATTTTGCGTACCTGATCGGCGGTTATTTTCGCGACCTTGGTTTTGTTCGGAACACCCGACGCGGTTTCGATTCCGCACGCTTTTTTTATTAGCACCGCGGCCGGCGGCGTTTTCGTTACAAAGGTAAACGAACGATCGGCGTACACCGTAATAATAACGGGAATGATCAGCCCAGCGTCGTTCTTCGTGCGCTCGTTAAATTCCTTTGTAAACGCCATAATGTTTACCCCGTGCTGACCTAAAGCCGGCCCCACGGGCGGCGCCGGCGTAGCTTTACCCGCCGGAATTTGCAGTTTGATATAACCGGTGATTTTCTGAGCCATAATTAAAGAACCTCCGATAAACAGCTATTGAAATTTACGTAATTTAATTATCCGTGCCGCGGGATCAGTAGTCTGCCGCCGCCAACTGACTTAGCGCAACATCCGCCGGCACTTCCCTGCCGAGCAGAGAAATCGTAATCTTTGCGGTCTTCTTGGCGGAATCGAGTTCGGTGATAATCCCGGTATAATCTTTCAGCGGCCCGTCGATGATCTTTACCGAGTCGCCCACCGCGAACGCAAGCTCCACAGTTTGCTTTACCTCTTCGGCCTCGCGCTTTTCCAATCCTATGGCGGCAACTTCGCTTTTCGTAAGCGGAACGGGTTTTGAAGCCGGCCCGACAAATCCGGTAACGCCGCGCGTATTGCGCACAACGTACCACGAATCGTCGGTTACTATCATTTTCACGAAAACATATCCGGGGAAAATTTTCTTTACGACCTGCTTCTCGCTTCCGTCTTCTTTTATCCTGGTTACTTTTTGGACCGGCACATCGGTGCCCAGAATCAGATCCCGCATACCGCGGTTCTCCGCGACCGTTTTAAGGTCGTTCATTACTTTGTCTTCGTAACCGGAATAAGTATGAACAATATACCATTTAGCTTCCTGTGTTTCGGCCATTTTTACCTCCGCCGTCTTCTAAAGCTATATCCCCAAAATCAAGTCGATAAGGGAGCCGAGACCGAAATCGAGTAGCCAGACAAACGCCCCGACCAGCAGACACATAATAAGCACGACAACCGTGTTTTTAACAACCGATTTTGGCCCCGGCCAAACGATTTTTTTAATTTCGCTTTTATATTCGCGAAAGAAACGAACCACGCGCCGCGGAATGGTAAGCGTACCCTTTTTGCTGCATTCGATATAATCGGAAACAAGTGTATACGCGATACCGCACAGCGCGGAAAGAAACAGCAGCGCTACGATCACCGGCACAACGGGGGTTATGCGGATGGCCGTTACATTTTCGAGCGGCCGTTTGTCGATATAGGCGGCAGGATTCGAAACTCCCCTTACGGCGTAAACAAGAAAATAAATCGCGGTGCCGAGCGAAAATCCCACCTGAAAATATCTCGCTTTTCCGAACTTAAATGTGAGCCCCGCCGAAATCGCGGCTATCGTGGAAAGGATCATCACGAACATCAGCTTGGCCGACTTCGCCAAATTCACCGTTTCGCCGTTCAGCTTGATATTCGTTCCGAACGCCAATGTGGCGCCCGTAGCCGCCGCCTTCCCGGTATCGGTTGTAAATACGGCAAAATTGAAGAAGAAAAGCACCAGCACCCCAATGCTTAAAATCAGAGTGAGGATTCGCAAAAACGAACTTGTGGCTTTCACCTTTACGCAACTCTCCTCACTTTGTTTCCCGATGCAGAGTATGTTTCCTGCAGAATCTGCAGTATTTGTTCATTTCAAGCCTGTCGGGGTCGTTCTTTTTGTTTTTCATCGTGTTGTAATTCCGCTGCTTGCATTCGGTGCAAGCCAATGTTATTTTTACCCTCATTACGGCACCTCCCGTTGTGCGAAAATGGTTGTTTCCGGAACCCGGAACACATAATCTCCCTCATCTGTGGCGATTTGCCCGCCGAAGGCGAAAGCACGGCAAACGCGCAAAAAAGCAAAGCCCTTTTACAGAGGTAAAGTTATAATACCACGCGCGCCCGAATAAGTCAAGCCGAAATTTACGAAATACCGCAAAAAGTT
>CAZRRV010000015.1:2070-31152 GCA_964602735.1 uncultured Eubacteriales bacterium | reverse complement strand
GTAATTGCGCACAAGGTACAGACCCGGATTTAAGGCGCGGAACATCATTTTTACCTATTATACGCCCCCCCCCCCTGAATGTCAACACTTTATACAAAAATTTTTTCAAAATTACAAAAGAATCTTTCCGCGGGGATTTAATTCGGTATTGCGCGGATGATTTTCGTGTTGTAAAATAATTCCGCCGGAGAACGGCAAAAAAAACGGAGGGAGAGATAAATATGTTTCTGCGACAGGATGCTTTTACGGGAACCGAAAAGATGCTTAAGGGAGGGCTGCACTTCCATACCACGCGTTCCGACGGGAAAATCGAACCCGGCGACGCGATCCGCTACTGTGCCGACCACGGCTACGACTTTATGGCGCTTACCGATCACCGTATTTACAATTTTAAGAATTTCGCGCCGGATGTACCGATGACGATAATCCCCGGCATGGAGCATGACGATACGTTCGTTACCGAAAAGGGCTTCAGAACATGGCACGTGGTATGCCTCGGCCCGGAGAAAGAAGACGGCAACGGCTACGAACAGGACGAAACTCTGCCGGAGGGTCCGCATAAAACACAGGAGGAGTTTCAGCGGTTCCTCGACGAAGCGCACAGCCGCGGCAACCTTACAATTCTGTGCCACCCGGAATGGAGCGGCACGCCGACGCGCTATTTCGATAAACTCGAAGGGCTTACGGCGATTGAGGTATGCAACTACGGGTGCAAGGTCACGCACGGAATGGACGCGAACAATTCCTCGTACTGGGACGAACTGCTCGGCATGGGCAAACGCGTTTTCGGGGTGGCGAGCGACGATTCGCACCGTATGTGGAAATACTGCCACGGCTGGGTTTCCGTAAACGCCGAGAACAACGTCCGTTCGATACTTGACGCGATAAAGAGAGGCGCGTTTTATTCGAGCACGGGCCCGGTTATCAGGGATTTTTATCTGAAAGACGGCAAACTGACCGTCCGCTGTTCGCCGGCGGTAAAGGCGCGCTTCTTAAGCGACGCCCACCCCGCGATACTCTGCAAATCATGGGACACCGCCGACGAAGTGTTTGAAACGGAATTCAACGCGGAGGAATACAAATACATCCGCGCGGAGGTTACCGACGCCGCGGGGAACATGGCGTGGACGAACCCGATCTTTTTCGATTAACCGGACATTATTCCGTTGACAACGCGGGAGCGTGCTTTTATAATAAAACCCGAAAAAACCGCCCGGCTCAGACGGCGGAATTTAAGGAGGTTTTTATATGCCGGCACAACGGAAAAAGCGAAGAAAAGACTGCGTTTACGGCATGCATTTCGACTTTCACGCCAACCCGCGCCAGTTTAACATCGGAGCGGGTACGAGCGCCGAAGATCTCGACGCCCTACTGCGCGAGGTAAAGCCCGATTATGTGCAGTGCGACACCAAAGGCCACCCGGGGCTGAGCAGTTACCCCACAAAAGCGGGGATACGGGCGAATTTGGCGCCGGGAGTCGACAGGCTCAAAATCTGGCGGGAAGTTACCGAAAAAAACGGCGTGGCGCTTTACGGCCATATTTCCTCGCTTTGGGACGAGGCGACCGCCGCGGAGCATCCCGAATGGGCGGTGAGGGACGAAAACGGCAATGTGAGCAAATCGGTGATGTCGGTTTTCGGCCCCTACCTGCGCGAGAGGTTTATTCCGCAGCTTAAGGAACTCGCCGTCGATTACCGGCTCGACGGGGTGTGGATCGACGGCGAAAGCTGGACCGCCGTTCCCGATTACAGCGAATGGGCGGAGAACGCCTACAAAGCCCGGTGCGGTAAACCGTTGCCGAAAAGCGGAGACCCGGATTACTCGGATTTCATAGACTTCTTACGCGAGGGAATGTTCGATTTTATTAAAACATACTGCGACGAGGTACACAAAGCGGCGCCGTATTTCGAAATTTGCAGCAACTGTTTGTATTTCGATTCCTTTGAACGGCGCGATTTACCGGTCGATTTTGTCTCGGCCGACTGCGGAGATTCGTCTTATATAAGGCTCGCCGTCCGCATGATGCAAAAAAGCGGCAAACCGTGGGATATGATGAGCTGGTTCGAATACTGCGTCGGGACATTCGATGTGTGCGACATGGACAGCACGCTTTTCGAAGCGAGGGAACAGAACCAGCTTATGCAGGAGGCGGCGCTTTCGCTTTCGCAGGGGGGCGGCTATGAATTCTGCCACGGCATTTTCGACAGGACAACCTCCTGGGCCGTTCCCGTATACAAAGCGCTGGGCGAATTCTGCCGCAGGCGCGAACGGTTCTGCTTCAACGCGAAACCCGTACATTCCGCGGGCTTATTCGCCTCCTACGCGCGGGAAAACACCACTCCGAACCCCGAACACGGGAATCACATCTTTTCCACCGGCAGCAATACCCACTACGCCTTAAAAGCGGTGCTCGATATTATGCTCGGGTGCGGACTTTCCACGGAAATCGTATTCCCGGAAGAGAACCTTTCCGCTTACAAACTGATAGTGCTGCCGAACTGCGTTACGGTTACGGAACGGGAAAAGCGGTCTCTCCTCGATTACGCGAAAAACGGCGGCAGACTGCTTCTTACCGGCTGTGATACGATCAACAATTTCTCGAAGGAGCTCGGCATTAAAGCGGAACCCGTCAACGGGAGTTTCGGCTATTTGCTCCACGGAACCGCGCTGGTCGCGATTACGGTACCTTTCGGCAGGGTAAGCGGCAATATGCGCCGCGACGGGGAAATTTACCTGAATAAATTTCTCGAAGGCGAACCGTTGCCGGCGGCGTTCTCCATCCCGTACGGAAAAGGCGAAATCCGGGGAATACCGATAGATTTCACCCGCGAGCACCGCAACCCGATTTGGGGTTTGGAGCGGTTCTTTGAAGATACGGTGCGTAAGATGAAAATCGACGCCGGGGTCGAGGTTGAGGGATCGTCGTTTGTTGAAGTGTCGCTGACCGAAAAAGACGGAAACACATGCGTGAACCTTGTCAATACCCTTGGCGGGAGTTCGGCGGTTCGCAAAGTTACGGAAGCACTGGCAAAACCGGCGGGTACCGCAAACGAGATCCCCCCGCTTTACGGGATTACGGTAAAAGTGAGCATGCCCGAAAAGCCCGCCTCGGTATGGCTGGAGCCGGAACACAAAGCGCTCGATTTCCGATATGAAGACGGAAAAGTAATATTTACCGCGGACAGGCTCGAAATCCATTCCGTAGCGGTAATCGAACCGCAGGGAAAACGGCGGTAATAAAATAACGGCAACACCGCATAATGAATGTGCGTCAGATGCGCCGTCAGATTTTTCGTCAGATGAAATAAAAAGCGAAGGGGGAATACTTCCCTGTATTTCCGGGCATTGAGGAGGTTACGTTATGAGCGGAAAAATAAGTTTGGAGGAATACGAACGGCAGACCGCCGCCACGAGAGACAGCCGAATGGACTGGTGGCGTCGGGACCGTTTCGGCATGTTCGTGCATTTCGGGATTTTTTCGGTGATAGGGCGGCATGAATGGGCAATGATTGACGAGAACATTCCCGTTGAGGAATACGCAGGGTACGCGGAAAAGTTTCTGCCGAAGCCCGGCGCGCCGAGAGAGTGGGCAAAACTCGCGAGAGCCGCCGGAATGAAGTATATGGTTATGACGACCCGCCATCTCGAAGGTTTTTCGCTTTGGGATTCCAAAGTCAACCCGTTTAACTCGGTAAATTACGGGCCGCACCGCGATATTGTGCGCGAATTTGTCGACGCCTGCCGCGAGTTCGATCTTAAAATCGGATTTTACTCGACCCTGACGGAGTGGCGCCACCCGGATTCCGCGCTGTGCGCAACCGACGAAACGGCACGGCGGCGGTTCACGAAATATTTAACCGATCTAAACACCGAGCTTTTAACGAATTACGGGAAAATAGACATTTTATGGTACGATATGCCGGATATTCTGAAAACCGCCGAAGCCTGGGATTCGGTGGAACGCAACCGGTATATGCGCCGGCTGCAGCCGGATATTATCATCAACGATCGCAGCGCGGTCACCGAGGATTTCGGAACGCCGGAAGAGTCGATCCGCCCCGGCGGCCGCGACTGGGAATCGTGCATGACATTCAACGGTTTAAGCTGGGGATATGTGGATTCCGCCATGGCGGCGCCTTACAGCTTTACCGCTCAGCAGATCATAGGAATGCTGAACAACTGTGCCGCGAACGGCGGCAATCTGCTGTTGAATATCGGCCCCGCGCCGGACGGTTCGGTTCCCGCGGAGGCGGTGGAACCCCTGACAACGGTAGGCAAATGGCTCGAAGCAAACGGCGAGGCCGTGTACGGCAATATGCGGCGAAAGGGCTCGTTTATAACGAAAAAATTCGGCGGCAACGGCGTCAGTAAGCCCACCGCGAAGGGGAACCATGTATATCTGTGGAACAAAATATGGCCGCGCGGCGGGACGATGGGAATAGGCGGGTACATGGAGGCTCCGCGGTCGGTTACGCTGCTGCAGAGCGGCACACCCGTGGATTTCGAGTTTAAGGGGCAGCGCATTATCCTTAAAGATCTGCCGCCGGAGGCGCCGGACAAAATCGCCGGCGTTACGGTTATAGATATGGAATTCGACCGCGAGCCGGAATATATTTACGCGTCGTACTATCCGCAGATGCACGGCGGCGTCGATTATGCCGGCAATATGAAAATATAGCGGAACACCGTACTGTGGATAACCGCCCCGCCGCTTATGCGGCGGGGCGGACTTTTTTCTGTCACGGCAATTAACCCGCGCCGTTTCAATCCCCCGGCGGAGAAGTGATTAAACCCGACCCCGGCCTTATGTATTTCGCTACCCTATTTAATAATAAGGTGTATTCTACCGTTGCCGCGTATACGGCGCACGTAGAATTTTCCGCGCGCGGTATCGAACCGCGAATGCGCGCAGTGTAACACCGTCGGGAATACAGACGATAATGCGCCCGAAACGTAAATTCTTCCGCCGCCGGGTTCGCGTTCCATCCGCCCGCTTTTTTCAAACCGCACAGAGCCGCACAAAGCATTTTCGGAATCTTTTGTTTCATCCCGCGGAGAACCGACCGGCGCACACATCGCGCAACCTTTACGCGGTATTGCGGTTTTGCGCCGGAGTTCCGTTCACAATCCCGAATTTGCGCGTCGCGTACATTTTGCCGGTAAACGAAAGTCGCGTCTCACCCGTGTTAAACCACGAATGAGACGCGCGAAAAAATCCCCGTATGACAAAAGAGCCGGTACGGCGTAAAGAGGTTATGACACGGGGCCGCGCCGTCGGTCAAACACCGATTTTACAAATACGCGGGTTTTTGCGAAGAAAAAAGAGAGAAAACGGAAGCCTTGTGCGGGAGAAAAAATATTTACGGCAAAACCGCACAAAGATTGTCGTTCAGATTCGGTAGCGGATTTTTCTTCAAGAGAAAGCAAACCCCGCAAAGAATACTTTGTGTATTCGCGAGAATTTTTGTAAAATATATGACGGAAAAGACGCCCGTAGCTGAGCGGCAAAAGCGGCAGCCGGTCGCCCGGCGGGTGTTGCCTTACGGAAGTCCGGCGCACCAAGGCGGGCGCCAAACTGCCGAAAAGTGCGGGACAAACCGGGCGGCGAATTGTTTTCGCGGCATATGATCGTCTATGCGCGGCCGCCCGCCTTCGCGCCGTAAACGGCAAACCGTATTTGCCGCGCCGGCGTTTGAGTCCCGGCACTGCCTTATCGTAATAATACCGGCGGCGCGCGAACAAATCCGGTTCCGCACCCGGAAAACCCGCCCCGGAACACAAAATTCGGCGGCGAAAGAAATTTTTTCAAAAAAACTCTTGTAATTTCGAAAATAGTATGTATAATGTGATTGTACGCAATCGCTTGTGGATTGAAAAGGGCAAACCACACAAGATATAGTAATTATAAACAAATGAGAGGATGGAAATTATGCAGGTTATTAAGCGCGACGGGCGCGCGGTCGACTTTGACCGCAGCAAGATTGCCGAGGCGGTAAGAAAGGCCAACGCAGCCGTTGAGGAAGCGGAACGCGTGAGCGAGGATCAGATTGAGGAAATCGTCGTATCGGTGGAATCGAAAGACCGCAGGAGGATTCTGGTAGAGGATATTCAGGATATGGTCGAACGGAAGCTGATGTCGTTCGGCAAATACACCCTCGCGAAAGCGTATATCATTTACCGTTACAACCGCGCGCTGGTGCGCAAGGCGAACACCACCGACGATTCGATTCTCAGCCTGATTCGGCGAGACAACAAGGATGTGATGGAGGAGAACTCGAACAAGAACGCGGTGGCGGCGTCGACACAGCGCGACCTTATCGCGGGCGAAGTTTCAAAGGATCTTACAAGGCGGGTACTGCTGCCCGAGCATATTGCCAAGGCGCACGACGAAGGCGTTCTGCATTTCCACGACGCCGACTATTTCGTACAGCCCATTTTCAACTGCTGCCTTATAAATATAGGGGATATGCTCGACAACGGCACGGTTATGAACGGCAAGCTGATCGAAAGCCCGAAAAGCTTTCAGGTGGCGTGTACGGTCGTGACCCAGATTATCGCGGCGGTCGCCAGCAGCCAGTACGGCGGGCAGAGCGTGGATATACGGCACCTCGGCAAGTACCTGCGCCGCAGCCGCGAAAAATTCACCCGGCAGTTTGAGGCGGAACTCGGGAGCTCGGCTACGCCGGATACGGTAAAGCGGCTTACCGAAGCGAGGCTCCGCGACGAACTCCGCAGCGGCGTGCAAACAATACAGTACCAGATAAACACACTGATGACGACCAACGGACAGTCGCCGTTCGTAACACTGTTCCTGTACCTCGATAAAGACGATCCGTATATCGAGGAAAACGCGATGATAATCGAGGAGATTCTCCGCCAGAGATACGAGGGCATTAAAAACGAAAAAGGCGTGTACATCACCCCCGCTTTCCCGAAACTCGTTTATGTTCTCGACGAACATAACTGCCTTAAAGGCGGAAAGTACGACTATATTACCGAACTCGCGGTAAAATGCTCGGCAAAACGGATGTACCCGGATTATATATCCGCCAAAAAAATGCGCGAGAATTACGAGGGCAATGTATTCAGCCCGATGGGGTGCCGTTCGTTCCTCGCGCCGTGGAAAGACGAAAACGGCAATTACAAGTTTGAGGGAAGATTCAACCAGGGCGTTGTGAGCATCAACCTTCCGCAGATCGGCATTGTGGCGAAAGGCGACGAAAAGGTATTCTGGGAGGAGCTTGACCGCCGGCTGGATCTCTGCTTCGAGGCGCTTATGTGCCGCCACAACGCGCTTAAGAAAGTCACCTCGGATGTAAGCCCCGTGCACTGGCAGTACGGCGCCATCGCGCGGCTCGACAAGGGAGAAAGTATCGAAAAACTGCTTTACGGCGGATATTCATCGATTTCGCTCGGGTACATCGGGCTGTATGAGGTAACAAAACTTATGACGGGCGAAAGCCATACAACCGAAAAAGGCCTCGACTTCGCGCTGAGGGTCATGCGGAGACTGCGCAAAGCCTGCGACGATTGGCGCAAACAGACGAATATCGGTTTCGCGCTGTACGGGACCCCGGCGGAATCGCTCTGCTACCGTTTCGCGAGAATCGACAAAGAGCGTTTCGGCACGATTAAAGACGTTACCGACAAAGGCTACTACACAAATTCCTACCATGTCGACGTGCGCGAAAATATCGACGCTTTCCGTAAATTCGAGTTTGAGAGCCAGTTCCAGAAAATTTCCTCGGGCGGGGCGATTTCGTACGTGGAAATACCGAATATGCGCCACAATCTCACCGCGTTGCAGGAGCTCGTGCGCTTTATCTACGACAATATACAGTACGCCGAGTTCAACACCAAATCCGACTACTGCCATGTATGCGGTTTCGACGGCGAGATTATAATAAACGACGACAACGAGTGGGAATGCCCCGTATGCCACAACAAAGATCACAGCAAAATGAATGTTACCCGCCGCACATGCGGATATCTGGGTGAGAACTTCTGGAATGTCGGCAAAACAAAAGAGATCAAAGCGAGGGTGCTCCACCTCTGATGAACTACGCGACCGTAAAGAAATACGATGTGGCAAACGGCCCGGGCGTGCGCGTTTCGCTGTTCGTGAGCGGGTGCACGCACCGCTGTAAAAACTGCTTCAACAGCGAGGCGTGGGATTTCGATTACGGGCAGCCGTTCGGGGAGGATACGGAGGAGGAAATATTCGCCGCGCTCGAAAAGAGTTATATAAAAGGGTTTTCCCTGCTGGGGGGCGAACCTTTCGAACCCCGGAACCAACAGGTTCTCGCCCCCTTTTTGGAAAAACTGCGCCGGAAATTCCCCGACAAAACGGTTTGGTGCTACACCGGCTACACGCTCGACAAAGATTTGCTGAACACGGGTAAAACCCGCACGGAATACACCGATCGTATGCTTTCGTGCATCGATATTCTGGTTGACGGGGAATTTATCGAGGAGGAGAAAGACCTGACGATCCGTTTCCGCGGCTCGCGGAACCAGCGGATAATAAATCTGCGGCAGACGCTTGAAAGCGGCAGTGTGCGGGTGCTCGCGGACGATGAAATAGAAGTATAAGGCGGGATAATATGCGCCGGATTAAAATAAAAAAGCTCGCCCCCGGGGCGATAACGCCCTCTTACGGATCGGGCGCGGCGGCGGGAGCGGATTTATACGCCCTGCCGGACGGTGAGGTTACGGTAAATCCCGGCGAAACCGCCGTAATTCATACCGGGATAGCGATGGAAATCCCGGAAAATTACGCGGGCTTTATATACGCGAGGAGCGGGCTGGCAACAAAGGAAGGGCTCGCGCCGGCAAACAAGGTGGGGGTTATCGACTCCGACTACCGCGGGGAAATAATGGTGGCTCTGCACAACCATTCCGGCGAACCGCGAACGGTTGAACCGGGCGAAAGGATAGCGCAAATTGTAATCGCCCCGTATGAGCGGGCGGAATTTACGGAAACGGACGGACTGACCGAAACGGAGCGCGGCGGCGGAGGTTTCGGCTCGACAGGAAAAAAGTAAAAGGCATAATTATTCCCCGTTCGGGTGTAACCCCGAACGGGGAATTTTTTACGTTACCGCGCGGAATATCCGAGCCGCGGTTATTCGCCGCCGGCCGGTTCCGCCTTCACACATCTTACCGTAACGCGTGTGCGGCCGTTGAGGGTACAGGTGAAAAGGGTGAGATCCCAGTTGTCGCTTTTCATCTCGGAAACTGCGACGGGTTTCAGCGTTTCGACCTTTTCCACGCTGTAATCGAATACCTGGCCGTCGGCGGCGGTAAACTTTACCGCGTCGCCCTTCTTCAAGTTTTTCAGCCTGCCGAAATGGCGGGTATAATTATGGGCGCACAGTACAAAACCGGGACGGTACGCGGTTCCCTCATAACGGCACGGAGCCGTTTTAAGGTTCTGATAACTCCACTTTTCCATAACGGGAAGCTCGATACCCAGAGAGGGAACGGCGATTTTGCCTATATACCGTTTGCCGTCGACCTCATAAACCGGCATCTCGCGGTTCTCGTCGGAACCGGTGGACGGTACCGTCTGCATTTCGGCGAGAACGGCGGCGGCGGCGCGGGCGGCACGGGCGTCGTCGTATAGATTGTAACCCACCAGCCCCGTCGCCGCAAGGAGGAGAACGCCGCCGATTATTATGAGCAGTACCGCCGGAAAGCGTTTACTCATCTTTTTTGCGTTTCTTTTTGATTAGAAGAAGTATTCCGGCGAACAGAACAATCGCGCCCGCCGCCGAAAGCGCTATAACCGGCCACCAGTACTGCCCCGTCTGAGGAAGGCGTTCGGGTGTGGATCCGGGGTTTGAGGGTGTGGGGACAGAGGAGGCGGGAGGAGCGGTGTTTGTTACAACAAAGGTGACGCCGTCGGGTTCAATAGTGACGGTGTAGCCGGCGGGAACATCTTTTTCGGTTATTTCCCATTCGGACAAAGCGTCGAGCCCCGTCCACTTATAACTCCAGCCGCCGGATTCGTCAAGCGTGCGCTCGTCGTAAACCTCACCGTCGCGCAAAAGCTGCACGGTTACGGACTGCGGGCGGCTTTCGCCGTCACCGCCGGCCCAAACTTTTCTCACGCTACGCTCGACTTCGTTAACGTTTTTATCGCGCGATTCGAATTTAATTTCAACAACCATATCGTATTCCGGGACATCGGGCTTATCGTAGTAAGGAAGGCTTACGATAACGGGCTGCGGGAAAAGTTCGACATCGCCCAAATCGACGGGTTTGCCGATGATGAGGTACAGCCCGTCTTCAAGGCCGTTGAAGCGCAGTTCCCCCGCGGACGGCACGGCGCCGGTGGCAAGGGGATCAATACCGTCGCGCTCGGTGTAGCCGGTAAGGGTTGTGGCGAGGACTTTCCACGCGTCGGTATCCGTAGCACCGGGAGCCGCCAGAGAGTACCCGTCGAACGGCGGCACGAAAGAGAACTGCCCGCCGTCGAGCTCCGCTACGCGGTAAATCGAAAATTCAGCTCCGACTACGCTTTTTTTATTATACTCGAACCGGACGGTTATCGACCCGGTTCCTTCGGCGGCCGCGGGTACGGCCGCGAACAAACATACCGCAAGGGAAATTACAAGAGCCAATGCCGCGAATTTGAACCGGCTTTTCCCCCTGTACGAACGATTCATAAGCAAGCAACTCCAATTTCTCAGGTTTGTTTCGATTTGGCGGCACGCCTGCGTCTTTTTATCTTCCTGAATACCAAAAACGAGACGGCAACCACCGCAGCGAAACCCGCCGGGAACAGCATTTCATAAACGCGGTTCCATTTGGATGCGAAAAAGGATCTTTTTGTATCCTGTTCAAGTAACCCGTCGGAGGCGGGACAATCGTCTGTTTTTACTCCCACAACCGCGAGCCTGTGTGTATTCACGCCGTACGGGGTGCAGGTTACGAGAACGCAAACCTCGCGCCCCTCGGCGATGCGCAAATTCTTCATATCATCGGGGAGCAGACGAACCGTCTGCTCAACCTCATAGGTGTACCGTTCGTTCAACACGCGGATATAAAAGCAGTCGCCCTTTTCGAGCATATCAAGGTCGGTGAAAAGGCGGGCGGACGGCAGTCCGCTGTGGCCGGTGAGAACGGTTGTGGCGCTCTCGCTCGGAACCGGCAGGCTCGACGCTTCGAGATGACCGACGCCGGAACGGAGCACGCTGTCGGAAGTGCCGTGGTAAACGGGCAGGTTTATGTCGGCTTTCGGCACCTCGATATAGCCCATAATCCCCGTGCCGGTAACGTCGAGAAGGCTGTTGTATACCTTTCGGCGCCGGGCGGTAAGCTCGCCGATATACGGCGTGTCTTCCGCGAGTTCGGCATTGTACGCGGCCGCGTCGGCGAGCATTTCATCGACGTCGCCGCCTCCCATATCCGCTGTTCTGCTTTCGTAATCCGTTACGGTTCTGCCTACCGTATAACCGTTAATCACATCGGCGGCGGTAGGATAAAGCACCAGGGCTATACCGACCGTAATCAGGAGTACGACTATAACCTTCGACACGGGCAGTTTTTTTGCCGTTGTTTTTTTCATACCCGCGCACCAGACTTTTTACGGCGTTTCCTCCGTCGGATAATCAGAATGACGAACACCGCTACGCACACGAGCGCGACGGCTACCGCTATCGGCAGCGCGGGCGATACCGAAACGGGAATATCCGCGCCGTCGGGCAGGAGTTCGTCGCCGCCGCCGGAAAGTTCGGTACGAACACCGTGCACCAGCAGACGGTGGGTATTTACGCCGTAGGGCGTGCAGGTCATAAGGGTGCAGATATCGGCGTTCGGATAAATTTTCTGTTTTTCAGCCTGTTCGGGAGTTAAAACCTCGGTCGATTCCACCCGGTACACAAGAGTTTTGCCGAGAATATGCAACGCGAAAATATCGCCGGTGCGTAAACTGTCGATATTGCTGAAAAGCTTTGACGACGGCAGTCCGCTGTGGCCGGAAAGTATGGTGTGAGTTCCCGCGCCGCCGACCGGCAGCGACGAGCCCTCGACATGACCTATACCGCTTTGAAGAACGCTCTCCGAAGTACCGTGATAAACGGGCAGGTATATTCCGGCTTTTTTTACCTCGATATACCCCATCATGCCGGTACCGCGCGGATTGAGCAGTTTTTTGTATTCCGAGAGGCGCTCCGCGCCGAGCTGACCTACGGAACCCGACGCGGCGAGTTCTTTATTAAACGCCGCCGCGTCGCCCAGCATTTTGTCGATTCCGTTATCGCCGATTTCGGATACGCCGCTTCTGTAACCCTCGATATCGCGGCGGAAATTGAGCGAACTTATGTATTCGGAAACCGACGGGTAGAGCAAAAGCGAAACGCCGGCAACAACCGCCAGCGTTACAAGCACGGCGGGCAAAACAGTTCGCCATCCGCGCTTTCGCTTTGCCGTCATTTTATTTACCGCTCTCCGCTTTTCCGCGCTTTCTCGCGGCTATTATGATATAGGCGACCGCCGCTCCGATAAGCAGCACGCCCGCGACATAGAACACGGTTCTGCCGATACCGCCGGTGAAAGGCAGGAAAGGCGCTTTCTGGTTCTCTAAAGTCTGCGGCAGGAAACCCGAATTGAAAACATCGGGGAGATAATCCGCATCATATTCTACCGTCTCTCCGTCGGGGTAAGGGGCGGTGTATTTAACGCTGTGTAACTCGCCGAACCCGTTGAATACGGCGTCGATGCCGAATGTAAAATCATCCATCGTATTGTAGCCGTCGGGGGTGATAACCTCCGAAAGGGTATAGGAACCTTCATCGAGGCTTTCGATTTTAGGAAGTTTACCGTTCGATCCGGAATAAAGTACATAATCGGACAGCTTGCTTTTTGCAGTTTGCAAAGCAGCTCCAAGCGCCCCTGCCCTGTCGGCATCAGTGCCTTTATCATAGACATCTTTAGCTTGTAAATATGCCTGATAAAGACTTTCAAATACAGTAAAATCATCCCACTGGATAATCTGTTTGTTAGCGTTGGAATGGTCTGTTTGAAATTTTGCGATTTGACCGGTCGCGTTTTTAAGGGTGAAACCGGCGCCCGCAAGTCCATCTTGATGATCAGCATCGGAGCCGATTTTCGTTACATCCAAACCGAACGTGTATACATAAACTTTCTTTTCCGTAGTTTGAGAATGGTCTTCGGACTCGGGGTCGTTGGAAAATTCAAGGTATACGGAGTTGGGATTCCCGGGCCTGCCGACAACTGCGTCATCGTTAAGGGTGGCAGTGTAGGTTACGTAAATCTTAATGGTTTTATTGAATGCTACCTTTGAGGTGGTATCAAGCACTGTCCACGGAATCGGATGAACCGAAGGCCAGTTATCAGTTCCGGCACCCGCTTCCCAAACCGTTTCAAGCGCCGCATACAAATTTTCAAAGACAATATTGATTTCAGTGCCATTTTCAGCGGGATTTGTGGTTACCTTATAATGATTCTCATTATCCCAATCCAGTCCTGGGCTATCATCAGTATCTTCCGTAAAATCAAATTTACCAATATATCCTGGATAGTTTGTCTCTACGGAAACCTGAACGGAACCCTCGTTAAAATCCAGCCCTTTCGACAGGGTATCATGGAAAGCATAATAATAAGGATTTATATTTTCGTGAAAGGTATCGATATCATCGGCAACGGTGCCGTCGAGTTCAAATGTTACGGTATCGCCTACACCGGCGACATCGCCGTATTTGTTATTATCACTATAGACGATCTGCTTATCGACCTCGGGCATGGAACCTTTCATGAATATTTCCTGATTGCCGAGCACGGCAAAGATATTTTCGGACACGAACTCATTAACATGGGCGTCATGTTCCTCAAAATTTTCGGTAATAAGATAATAGCCGGGCTCCGAAACCTTTATAACCGAAGTGTCTTCTTCGGGTTTACCTTCAACCTGTTTGCCAATTACTGAGCGAACGGTAGCATCCGTATCTATCCATGCCGCTACGTTTGTGACACCCGCACTTTCATCTCCAAATGCTCCGTAAAGTAAAAATCTGCCGAAAGCTTCAATAAAAGCGTGCGGTTTGCCGACAAGCACTTCCGCCACATCCGCGGCGGTTGAACAATACCCAAAAATATTATTTTTGATATCCGGGTCGGGCACCCATATTCCATGAAAGTACGCGTCCGCTCCTCGTCCCTCTCCTTCTACTTGAATACCTTTTAAATTGTCAAGAAAATCGTCCCCTCCGTCCGGTCCAGCTTTAAACGCGGAGCCCCATTCGATATCCGAGAGCGTCCAGTTGTTCCACTCCGTTGCGCCCCAGGGGTTGGTTCCGGCATCGCCTTCCCGGTTCACGTTGCCTTTGAAAATCTGCAGCGCGAAGAACTGGTCGTCTACCATTTTCGGTTCGCCTTTGGCGTTATGAATCGTGATTGTAAGATTCTCCGCGCCCAGGGCGGGAACCGCAACCGCGAACGCCAGCATAAGGGTGAGCACCGTCGCGAGGATTCGGGTGAATACACGGGTTCTGGATTTGGTTTTCATTACTGTTTCCTCCTCTGAAAATACCCCCCCCCCCCCCCCCCCTATTTACGGGGAAAGGGAAAAATTATTCGCGGAACAAAACCGGCGCCCGTTTCCGCCGCCGTTCCGCATAACACCGACATTATAACGGATTTTAACGGAAAAGTCAACTTTTTTTCAAAAAAAATTTCGCCGCGCGCGGCGCTTGCGGATAAGCCGGGAATGTGGTAAAATACAGCGAGAGGGGTGGGATCACAGACGCGGGAAAAATACGGTAAATTCGTAAGAATTATATACGCCGTCTGCGGGGCCGCGGGATTTGTTTCGTTCCTCGCGTATTTCGTAAAACAGCTGTTCCGGAGCGAGGGGCCCGTACCGCTCGCCGTCGCCGCCGCCGGGTGCGTAATTACGGGGGCGCCGCTGTTTACGGGAAAGTTCTTCGCGCGGACGCTCAACCGCCGGCTCTTCAAAATCCTCGAAAACATATACGCGTGGGGCATGGCGGTGTTCACGGTAACATTCATATCGCTTTCGGCCTACATTCTTACCGCCGGCAATACGCGGCCGCCGGCGCGGGAACTGCCGGGCGACGCGGTGTTCGCGGTTTTCGGGGCGAAACTGAACGGGGATGAACCGGGGGCGGTGCTTGAACAGCGGCTTGTGCTCACCGCCGAATATTTAACGGAAATGCCGGAAAGCGTATGCGTCGTCACGGGCGGGCAGGGAGACGACGAGGTATGCCCCGAGGCCTACGTTATGCGCGACCGGCTTGAACAGCTCGGGATAGACCGCGGGCGGATAATTACCGAAGACAGGGCGCGCGACACCGCCGACAACATTAAATTCACGGAGGAGCTGCTGAAAGAAGAAGGGCTCGCGGGGCGCCCGGAAATTATCGTTTCGAGCGCGTTCCATATTCCGAGAATAAAGCTGATGTGCGGCCGCCTCGGCGTGGAGAGCGACTACCTCTCCGCGCCCAACCCGCCCGCGTATATTATCTTTCCCGTGCTGGTGAGGGAATATATTTCATACGTGAAACTGCTGATTTTCGGCGTTTAGCGCCGTGAAAGGGGAAATACATAGTGGAAAAAACAACGGTGAAGATTGACGGAATGGTGTGCGGAATGTGCGAGAGCCACATAAACGACGTTATCCGGCAGAACTTCGGGGTGAAGAAAGTATCGTCGTCGCGCAGGAAGGGCGAAACGGTTATCGTGTCGGAGGAGGGTATCGAGGAGGGCAAACTCCGCGACACGATAAACGCCACGGGCTACCGCGTGATTTCGGTGACGCGGGAAACAACAAAAAAACAGCGCGGCGTTTCCGGCGGATAAAAAAAGACCACCCTGTTGGGTGATCCAATAAGAGGTCGGCAAAGCCCTATTTTCCCGGGCAGTCTCCCGCCAAGTATCTTCGGCGCTGATGAGCTTAACTTCCGTGTTCGGGATGGGAACGGGTGTACCCTCACCGCAATAAGAACCGACCAGAATGCCTTCAGGAACATTACATTCCGATGACAATGATGAGTATATCACACGGTTTTTGAAAATGCAAGAGTTTTTTTCAAAAAAATCAAAAAAATTTTCGGCGGCGGGGCGCGGCGGTTTTAGGCGCGGGGAAACGGCGGCGGAGAACAGCGCCGTCAGAACGTGAAATCGTCGAGCACGCCGAGATCCCACGCGAGCATCGGGAGAACATATTTGGCGCGGATGTCTTTAGCCGCTTTGAATGTGAGCGGCAGAACGTCAGCGCCGATTCCCATTTCTTCCGGCGACGCGGGGGCGCCTATGCCGCGCAGCAGTTTTTCCACCCCGCCGGCGGGGGGAAGCTCCTCTTTTATTACGTTCAGAATTTCGCTATGGCGGGAAAGTATTCTTTCAAGCCGCGCCGCGTGACCGGAGAGATCGTATTTACGCTCTTTGCGCTCGTTTTCGATCATCGAACCGGCGGCTCTGCCGACGAATTTTTCAAGCGTACGGCTCCAATCCGCGTAATCGAAGTTTTCCGCGCAGTCAAGCGCTTTCGATTTATCGGGAACCATTTCCGAAAACTGTTCGTAAAGCTTTATCGCCTCTACGGTCGCGACGCCGCACTGTATTCCGTGAAGATCCGACGGGGCGCCGAACTCCAGGGCGCGCATATCCCAAATATGGGAAAAATAATGCTCGACTCCCGACGCCGGGCGCGACAGCCCCGCGTAATTCATGGCAACGCCGCAGACGGCAAGCCCCGAAAACACCGCCTCGACGGCGGAAGGGTCGCGCCGCATAAGCCCGCCGGCATTGTCGACACAGCGTTTAAGCGCAGACCGCACAAGCGCGGCAACCCTTTCGCAATAATATTCCCCCGTGACGATATTCGAGATGCGCCACTCGCATATACTTACGTATTTGGCGAGCATATCGCCCATTCCCGCCATAAGCA
The DNA here is from genome assembly GCA_964602735.1 of uncultured Eubacteriales bacterium. Classification (GTDB taxonomy): domain Bacteria; phylum Bacillota; class Clostridia; order Oscillospirales; family Acutalibacteraceae; genus CAZRRV01. The sequence goes on along the minus strand of CAZRRV010000015.1, from coordinate 14,219 downwards.
TACGGTCGGGAGCCGAGGCAAGGATCTCCGTGTCGCCTATGATAACATCGGCCGCGCGCGACGGGAGCGAAACTTTCAGCCCGCCGAGAACCATGGATGAGGTGAGAGAGGCGAAGCCGTCCATCGACGGCGCGGTGGCGACGATAATATACGGCAGGCGGGTGATACTGCTTATGATTTTGCCGGTGTCGTTCACCACGCCGGAGCCGATCCCGATTATGAGATCGCAGTCGCGGTCGAAACGCATCGCCGCGTACCCGACGGCGGTTTCGTCCGGCTCGGGGCGTTCGCCCGGCAGAAGGCAGAGGGTAGCGGCGGCGCCGGCTTTTTTTATAAGGGCGCAGACGGCGTCTCCCGCCGCGCGGTACGTGTTGCCGTCGGCAATTACAAAGCAGTTGCGCGCGCCGTATTCCGCGATATATTCCGGCAGTCGGTTTATCGCGCCTTTGCCGGAAATTATCCGATCCACGGGGAAAACATGGGGTTTTCCGCACGGGCACGGTCTGCCGTTTATTTCGGCGAGTTCCACGGCCATGCCGCCGTTTTCAAAGTCACACATTCGGGTTATCCTCCAGTTTTGCGGCGAGGACGCCGCGTATCCGGCCGCGCGTTTAGCCGGCCGATGTTATTATATACGGTTCCGCGCGAAAATGCAAGGAGGTATCGCGCGGAGGGAAAGGTATAAAAACGCCCGGGGCGGAAAGCCCCGGGCGAAACGCTCCGGCGTGCCGGAAAGGTCAGTCTGTGCTCCAGCCCGTTACCCCGTCACCGGCGGTTACGGTGCAGCCGACGGTATAAGCGGTGTTGTGGCTGCCGGCGGCGGAGGTGTTATTCTCAAAAGCATAATTCGTTATTGTGAGAGTACCCGCGGCCGCGTGAACCGCGCCGCCCTCTTTGGCCGATTTGTTGCCGCTGAATTTCGTTTTGTTCCCCGGATCGCCGGTCAACGTTACCTTGCTGGTGGAACTGTTGATACTTCTTATTCTGATGGCTCCGCCGATTCCTTTGCTTTCGTTATCGGTAAACGGGCAGTTCGTAAACTGCATTTCGGCGCCCTGGGCGCATACCGCGCCGCCGCCGTGGCTCGCGTCTTTCGCGGCGGCCGTGTTCTTTGTGAAAGCGGTGTTTTCGATAATGAATTTGCCGTTGTCTCCGCACAGCGCTCCGCCGCTATTGCCTGCGGTATTGCCGGTAAACAGACAGTTTTTAATCGTAAACGGAGAGGACGCCGCGTCGCTCATATTTGACACGCATATGGCCCCGCCGTAAAACCCGCTGTTCCCCTCGAATTTATAGCCGTCGATTTCCGCCGAGCCGCTGGTCATTTCAATCGCGCCGCCGTTATACGCGCCGTTGTTGCTGCTGTTGTTAAAGAATCTGCACTTCGCATATTCGGGATCGTTATCGGCTTTAAGCGAAAGTTTGGGCACCGCGCCTGCGGTTGTGGGAATGTATATCGCCCCGCCAATATTGCCGCTGCTGTTGCTTTCAAAAGAACAGTTGATTCCGTTCACTGTACCGTTGGCGAGATAAACCGCTCCCCCGCAGAATTCCGCGATATTAAGCGTAAACCCGCAGCGGGTTAAATTCGTGACGGCCGCCGCGTTTTCGTTGGAAATAGCGCCTCCGAAGCCGTTGGAGCCGTTCTTTGCCGCCCGGTTCATACTAAATTCGCAGTCGGTCGCGGTTACCGTTGCTCCGCCGTTCCATATCGCGCCGCCGTTGCCGCCTTTGGTTACGCTGTTCGAGTTAAACCCGCACTCGGTCACCGTTACCGTTGTGCCCACATTCACCTCAAGCGCGCCGCCGGCGTTTTGCGCCGAGTTATTCTCGAATGTGTAGCCGGTGACGTTCAGTTTGGCGGTACCGCTTAAAAATACCGCTCCGCCGTACTGGGCGGTGCCGTTCGCCAGTTTGCAATCTTTCGCCGTGTCGCTCTGTTCTTTGTTGAGGGTCAGGGTTCCCGTTCCCTCTACGCACGCGATGCCGCCGACATACCACGCGGAGGAACCGTCGAAAGAGCAGTTGGTGCAGGTGAACGCAATATCTTTGGTGTATATCGTTCCGCCGGAGGATTTGGTATCGGTACCGGTGGTACCGTTCCCGGCAAACGACGAATCTTTTACCGTAACGGAACCCGAATCGGCCCTTACGGCGCCGCCTTTGATCACCGCGGTGTTGCGGGTAAACTCGCAATTCTCGCAGGTAACAGTCGCTCCGTTGCCGCTTATCGCGCCGCCGCCGTGACCGTTTGCGTCCGCATTGGAGGCCTCGTACAACGATTTATTTTCGGTAAACTTACTGCCGGTGACTTTTACATTTCCTTTGTCGAGCCTGAGGGCGCCGCCGCTTTTCGCGCTTGTGTTGCCGGTAAACTCGCAGTTTTCGATCACGAGCGCGTCCGAAACATCGTCAAGCGCCGTTACGCAGATCGCGCCGCCGTAATATCCGCTGTTGCCGTTGAATTTGTAGCCGCTGATGCGTGCGGTGCCTTTTTGTAACATAAAGGCTCCCCCGTTGTTACCCGCGGTGTTGTGATCGAAAACGGCGTAGCGAGCGTCTTCGCCGTCGGTCAGGAAAGCGAGTTTAACGCCCGCCGCGGCGGTTTCGGGCACCCATACGGCCCCGGCCAAATTTTTGGTTGTGTTCTTTTCAAACCCCAAATTCGTGCCGGTAAACGCTCCGCCGGCGACACACACGGCTCCGGCCTGCCCGCCTTCGTTGTTTTTGAAATCGTAATTCTTGATTTCGGCGGTTCCGGTCGAATAGATTGCCCCGCCGTAATTTTTTGCGGTGTTGCCGTCGAAAACGGGTCTGTTTTCACCGCCGGCGCCCTCTAAGGTTATCGTCGCTGCGTTCCATATAGCGCCGCCGTCGCCGCCGCCGTTGCCGTCGTCAACCCCGTTCTTCGTGAAAGAGGAATCTTTCGCGGTAAAGGAGCCGGCGTCGACTCTGACCGCGCCGCCGTTAAATACGGCGGTGTTACCGGTAAAATCGCAGTCCTCGCAGGTAACCGCCGCGCCGTTCGCGCTCAGCGCGCCGCCGCCGCGGGTGTTGTCGGTCTTCCACAAACACCTGTTTTCGGCGAAGTCGGCGCCGGTTATCTTTACGTTTCCTTTATCGAGCCTGAGGGCACCGCCGCTTCTCTCGCTTGTATTGCCGGTAAACTCGCAGTTTTCGATCACGATCGTGTCCGGCGGGTTCGGCGCACCGTCAACCGCCGTTACGCAGATCGCGCCGCCGTAATATTCGGTGCTGGTATTCGCGCTGAATTTGTAGCCGCTGATGCGTGCGCTGCCGTTTTCTATCATAACGGCGCCGCCGTTGCTTGACGCCCGGTTGCGGTCGAACACGGAATAACGTTTCCCGGTGTCGCCGTCGTTCAGAAGGGTGAGACTGCATGGAGTACCGTCCGGCACATCGGGAGTTACACCCGTGCGCATCCATACGGCGCCGGCGACCCCGCCGCTCGTGTTGTTCGCAAAGCCCAAATTCGTACCGGTAAAATCTCCGCCGTCGACAAGCACGGCTCCGCCCTGCCCGGCGCCGTTTGCATCAAAGTCGTAATTCTTCACTACGGTCGTGCCGTAGGAATGTATGGCCCCGCCGTAGCGCGAGGCGTGATTGTCGCGGAAAACCTGCCTGCCGGAGGTAGTGACGATCGTCACATTCGCGCCGCCGCTCCATATCGCGCCGCCGTCGCCGCTGTACGCGTTGCCGCTTTGGCCGATGACGGTATTGGAGATAAAGGGGCAGTCGGTCAGGGTAATTGTGCCGGTATTCAGCCGAAGCGCCCCGCCGGCGTTCAGCGCGCTGTTTTTCTCGAAGGTATAGCCGGTAATATTCAGCACGGTGGTGTCGGTAGCCGCGAAGATAGCGCCGCCGAACTGGGCGTAGTTGTTGTAGAAGCGGGTCTGCCGGCCGCTTTTGCCGTCGCCCTTTTTGAGTTCGAGCTTTGAGCCGTTTTCCACGGTTACGGCCGCCCCGACATATCCCGCTTTGTTGTTCGTAAATTCACAGTCGGTCAAGACGCCGGTGCCCGCGTTCACATACAGCGCTCCGGCGCCGCCCGTGGCGCTGACGCAATTGTTGCCGTCGAACAGAACGCCGGTGAGATTTACGCTGCCGCCCGCGGTTACTTTGATGCCGGAACCTTTGTTTGTCCAGCCGTTGACGGCGCCGTTGCCGCTGAATTCGCCGTTTGTGCAGTTGAGAACGCCGGTAACATCGGCGCCGCCGCCGTTGTAATTCTTTACGGTGAGATTGGTCGCGTCTACGGTGTAGCAGGAATTCAGGTTTATCCCTACCCCGCCGCCGCCGTTGATTGTGACGTCGGTCATTTTAACCTTTACCGCGCCGGGTTCGGTTGTATCGGTCTCGTTGTAAACGGTGATCCCGGAGGATTTGCTGTCTTCAATCACGATATTCTCAAGAACCTTTTCGCCGTTCCCGCTGAGCCTGATCGAGGTTTTGCCGGTTCTGCCGATCGTGACATTCTTCACAACCGACTGAACGCCCGGGCCGGTAAGTTCAAGCCCCTCGCCGCCGGTATCTTCGACTTTGCAGTTCGTGATTTCGATTTTCCCGTTCTGCCAGATCTTAAATCCGATGCCGCCGACATCGTAGGCGTAAACATGATCGAGGGTTATCTGTGCGTTGGCTCCGCCCCTTACGGCATCTCCGCCGAAATTGTGCAGTTTCAGATACCCGTCTTTTTCGGGGGAAATATCGAGCCTGCCGGCAGAATAGATGATGTTTCTGGTGCCTTTATAGCTGGTGTCGCTGTCGTAATACCCGCCGTCGAACACGCCGCCGTGGATTTCCATCGTGCTGCCCTCGCCGCCCTGGACCGCGGCGTAGTACGGGGCGCCGGAAATTTCGGTGAAAACGGGGTTGCCCGTAATGCTTACATAGGCGCCGGTCGCGGCGAACACGAAAGACCCGAACGCGCGGGCGAATGTGCCGTCTTCGATAAAGACTTTCGACGTTCCCTCGGCGTAAACACCGTAGAACCCGGTGTCGCGGAAGGTGCCGCCGGTTATTGTGGCCTCCGCGCCGTCGGTATGCACGCAGTAGTTCGACACGTTATGAACGGTTCCCGATTCAAACGAGAGGTTCGCCCCGTCGCCGACATGAATACCGCTCGATCTCCACTGCCCGTCGAATGTGGGCCCGTTGACTATAAGCGACGCGCCGCTTAAAACATCGACTATATATCCCTCGGGCATACCGTCCATAAGATATGAAAGGGTCTTCTTCCCGGAAAGCTGTTTGTTGCCGGCAACGTCGAGTTTTGCCCCGACGCTGATGTCATCCGTCAAAGTAATGTTGATATCGCCCTCATAAAGCAGCAGTTCGCGCAGAGTGGCCTCGTCCCCCGCCGTTTCGTTGGCGCTCGGGGTTTTCAGTTCCTCCGGCTTTTCCGGCGTTTCGATGGGCGGAATAAACGGTTCCTCGGGTTCCGCCGGCTCCTCCGGAATCCCCTCCGGCTCTCCGCCGGTCTGCCCGCCGGACGACGACACGGGCGGTTCCGGCTCCGGCTGATCCTCGTCGCCGGGGCGCAAAAGCAGCAGCAGAACAACCGCGACGATCAGGCAAAGCGCCGCAGCCGACGCGACAATCGCGATAATTCTCTTCTTTTTGCGGCTTTTCTCCGCGTTTTCGCTTTTAATATTGTCCGCCATGTTTTTTCACACTCCCTCTTTCTTAATCGGCCTTTACGCGGAAATGCCCGTTCTCGGATTTAATAAGCGATGACAGAAGCATTCCCTCTTCACGGTCTTTTTCGGCCTGAACATCGTAATATCCGTCTCCCGCCGTGGTAACCAAAACGGTTCCATCGATGGCGACATGCATCGCCGCCGCGCCGAGACGGGTATAGTTCATAATAACCCCCTCGTCCGGCACCATGGAAAGCTCGCCGCAGGCGATTTTGGGGCTGAGCATTTCAATCCACTGCGACGGGTTCTGCGGCAGATAACCGTGGTGGTTCATTTTTACCACATCGACATCGAGCAGATCGCGGCACTCGCCCCAGTCGACGGAGGCACCGGCCTCAAGATCCCCCGCGCAGAGATACGACGCCTTTTTCCAGTCGACGCGCATCACGAGCGATGAATCGTTGGGCGAGGGCGGGTTGTTCTGCCAGTCGACAAACTTGCCGGGGTAAAGGATCCTCACGGTGGCGGGGCCGAAAGCGAAACTGTCGCCCCGCGCCAAAACCTGTTCCTTTATGCCCTTGGCTTTAATCATTTTCATGAAATCCGGGGCGGAACCGTCGGCGCTGTCGTTGTAATAATTCAGGTTGCCGGGGTGATAAAAGATTCCGATTTCGAAATTATCGAGTATCGCCTCGAACCCGTTGTTGTGATCCGAATGCGGGTGCGAATTCACGAGGAAGTCGATTTTCTTGATCCCGAGTTTTTTCATACAGTCGACAATATACCCCGTGGCGCCCTTGAGGTTCCAGTCGACAAGCATGGTAGTCCCGTCGGGGGCGACTAGCAGGGTGCCGTCTCCCGAGTGATCGGAACCGCCGAAATAATGCATTTCCGTATCGGAGCGGAAGAAAAAGATTGCGAGTTTCCCCTCGATGTTCTTGCGGTTCAGTATGATGTCGCGGTATTTATACTCCGTGGCGACATATTCCGCGTATCCGCCGGTTGTATCGACCGGTTCGGCAGCATTTTCGCCGCTCCCTTCCCCGCCCGGCTGCTGCCCGGCGCCGCCTCCGCCGGAGTTCTGCTCCCCGGCCGGGGCCTGCTGCTGTTCGCCGCCGGGCGAATCCCCCGGTTCGGAAGAACCGCCGGAGATCCCGGAGCTTGAACTTCCGCCCGATGACGTCAGACCGCCGCCGGAGGAGGTTCCGGGTACGGTCGATTTGCCGCAGCCGGCAAGCGCCAACAGCATCGCGGCTACCGTCGCCGCGATAAGTCCCGTCAGTTTCCGTTTCATTCAATAATTCACCCTTTCCGATTTCTTGCGGGCGTTCCGCTTTATTTTCTGGCGTTGAGGCCGTACATATTGATGCCGGTCTGGAGCCTGTTGTCGGTATCGTTTATAGCTTTCTCGATGAGGCTGTCGATTGTTTTCTGATCCATATTCTGCCTTATCGTGGATATGGCGCAGGTGAAATCGCCGAGCGACTGGGTCATTTCGTTGCCGAGGGCGGCGTATGTTCCCCTGATATCCTTCGTGCTTTTCTCAAGCCGCTGCCGGATGGTCGCCGCCGCCGCGTCGAATTTGATCGTCTTATGATAATCCGCGATCTTCTTTGACGCCGCCGCCGATTTGGTGAACGGCATATAAGTCGTCTGGGTGCAGAATTTCTCCTGTTCCGGTACGGAGGCGAAGAATTTAATCAATTCGTAGCCGCCTTTGGCGTCGGCCTCGCTGCCGTTGTCGGCGATAAACAGCCCGGTGCCCTCGCACAGGCTCTCGCCCTTGTGCGCCGCCTGCTCGTCGATGCCGGTGGTGGGAATGAAATCATAATTGAAATTCGGTTTGCCGACATTCGACAGCATCGTGCCGATATACGAATTGGTGTTCGACCAGAATAGAACATCGCCGTTTTTGAAAAGCGACGCGAACGAGTGACCGCTCTGCCCCGCGGTATAGGTGTGAGCGACCCCGTTCTTATATAAATCCGCCATCAGGGTAGCCAGTTTTTTGAACGCGGGCCCGGTTGTCTTCGCGTCTTTAAGCAGCGACTTGGTGGGCGTTCCGCCGAAACCGTTGCTTTTATCGACGATGTCTTTGCCCTGAACCCTCAGCATATCGTGAACATCCTGCCCCTGGTTGAATGTGATACCGTAAGTAACGAGGCCTTTTTCTTTGGCCGTTTTGGCGAATCCGCAGATCGTTTCAAAACTCGTGCAGTCTTTAACGGATTTTCCGATCGCGGCGAGCTTATCGACATTGACGCCCCAGCCGGAAAGACTCAATCCGACCGGCGAACCGATAAGATTGCCGTTTTTATCGGAATATGCCGTTTTTACATTGGCGTACATATCGTCCGCCCACTTATCGGGATCGTCTTTGTAGAATTTCTGCAGAGGAACGCAGAAATCGTTTTCGGCGTACTGCGCGATTGTAAGAGGCGTGCCGAAGAAAACGGTGGGCCGTTTCGACTTTGAAAGCGTCATAAGCCTCGTGCGAAGCTCGGAGGAGTCGCCGTTGTACGACACTTTAACCACATATTTGTTCTGGCTGGCATTGAAGTCGTCGGCAATGCTGAGACAGGTGTTGTACGACGGCTGGCCGAACCCGCACCAGAACTGGAGGGTGCGTTTGCCGCCGCTGTCTTTGCCCGTCGTGTTGCCGTTCTGGGTTCCCGCCGCGGTTCCGCCCTTTGACGACGATGTATTGCCCGCGCCGCCGTTATTGCCGCCGGATTCGGTTCCGCCGGTTCCGCCGGATTCGGCGCCGTTTTCGCCGCCGGTCTCCGATACGGCGGAATCGGCCGACCCGGTGCCTTTGCTTTTGCTCTTGCTCTTGCCGCATCCGCCGAATGCGCCGCATACCATAAACGCCGCGAGCAGAACCGCGAGAATTCTTGCCGCAATTTTCATTTTGTTTTTCTCCTTTGACTTAAATTTTTTCTTTGTACCCGTGAACAAGCGCGTTTTCAATCAAACCATTTATACCACCCGCTCCTTTCCGCCGTGCGTCTCCCCGGTCAGCTTTTTACCGCGCCCGCGGTCATTCCCTCGACTATGCCGTCGATCCCGAATATATACACGAGAATCGGGATGAGAGAGGTGAGCATCCCGCCCGCGAGAACGTATCCCGGGGTGTAAACGGCGTCGCCGCCCAACTGTACCACGCCGATCGACAGCACCTGCATTTCCGGCTTTGTGGTTACGATTAACGGCCAGAAATACGAATTGTAAATTCCGATGAAGCTGTTCAGTACCAGCGCGACTATTATCGGCTTGCTGAGCGGGAGCATAACGCTGAAATAGTACCTGAGGTTGCTGCACCCGTCGACCCTCGCGGCATCCCACAGCGCCGAGGGGAGGGAAAGCATATGCTGCCGCAGCATGAACACGGCGCCGACATTCGCGAACCCCGTTATGCATAATCCCAGATACGTGTCTAACAGGTGCATACTCTGCACCGTCATAAAATTGGTGATTGTGATGGTTTCGCCGGGGATCATCATCGCGGCCAGGCAGACCATGAACAGGAATTTTTTGAGTTTGAAATTATAGTGGGAAAAGACGAACGCCGTAAGCGACGAGATAAAGATATCCACAGGAATGGTTATGATAATGCAGATAAGCGTGTTTTTCAGCATTCCCAAAAACCTGTTGCCGGTTATTATATAGCGGTAATTTTCGAGCGTGGGGTGAGACGAGAACAGATTGAACGGCGGATTGTTTATTTCCGCGTTCGACTGGAAACTCAACAGCAGACTCATAATAAGCGGGGAAATAATGAACAAACCGATTAAAATTTTTACGGCGAGCCATATATTCTGTTTTACTTTTTCCGACATAAGCGCACTTCCCTTTCCGTCGACAACCGCGGCTTACCGGTAAAACACCAGTTTTTTCTCAAAAGCGAACTGCACGCCCGTTACCGCCATTATTATCACAAACAGGATGATCGACAGGCAGCACGCTCCGCCGTACATTCCCTGATTCATCGTTTTCGCCCATATTTCGAATGTAAGTGTAACCGTCGACATATTGGGCCCGCCCGCCGTCAACAGCCTGATCTGCGTAAAGGTTTTTAGCCCGCCCACTATCGAAAGGAATAGAACATAAAAGATCTGCGGAGACGCCAGCGGGATCATAACGCGGGTAGCTTTGACAAATCCGTTGGCGCCGTCGAGCGTCGCCGCCTCCAGAAGTTCGTCCGGCACATTGCGGAAACCCGCCAGAAGATAGATATAACCGCCGGCCAAATGCGTCCACGCCGTGGCTATCATCACGCAGAGCAGCGCCGTGCTTTCAGAGCCCAGAAAATCCCAGTCGGTTCTGAAAAGGCTTGCCAGTATGCCGCCTAAATCGCGGGTTTTGTACATCATGCCCCAGATTATCGACGCGCAGGAGCCCGAAATCGCCAGAGGCAGCGCGAAAAGGGTGGTTACCAAACGCTGGCCTTTGCCGCGCCTCGACCCGATAAGCGCCAGGATCATCGACGAGGTAAACGAGAGAAGCAGATTCAAAGCGCCGACCTGAAGAGTGTTGCCGATGAAAATCGACGTGCGGTAATCGCCGAAAATAAGTTTCCACTGGGCGGTGCCGATCCAGCCGTGGATCCTGCCGACCTCGTCGGTCGCGCAGAAGGTCGACACAAGAGTTTTCACAAACGGATAGAAACAGAACAGCAGCAGAAGAGCGAAGATCGGGATAAGCAAAAGATATGGCTCCGCCGAAAACTTTCTTTTCCCGCCCGATGTCGAAACGCCTGACATTTCACATTACCTCCGATATAAATTTCGTTTCGGCGCCCCGCGGAAAAAGCCGCGCGGCCGCCGCCCGGGCAAAACAAAAAGCGCGCCCCGCCCGTATAACACGGGCGGAACGCGCCTGATTTACAATATGATAATATAAGCCGTTAAAGGCCGAAAATATTACGGTATCAGTCTGTCTGTCTGTCTGTCTGTCTGTCTGTCTGTCTGTCTGTCTGTCTGTCTGTCAAAGTTTAGACCGAACCGCACCGTTTGTCAACCCCTTTTTTGTAAATTCACCGAATTTTTCGTAATTTCTCCGTCACTTCGTAAGCATTATACCACGAAAGCGGCGTCTGTCAATACCGAATTTGAAAAAATACACAAAAACTCTTTGCCGGGCGTAAATCCGCCACCGCGCCGTCATTCCACCGGGGCTTTGCCGTAACCGGCCTCGTTGATCACGCCGAGAGATTCGTTTGTGATATCGGGATCGATAAAGCCCTCGCGACCGTCCATAGTGAGTTTAAGCCAGCACAACGGGTTGCCGTAGCCGGACGGATCCTCCCCGTAGCCGACGATGGAGGCGGGAATATCCATATAATACAGAACAAGCTGAAACGCCCTCGCCATACCGAGATATGTAACCTTTCTTTTCCTGTTTTCCCTCGCGAAGAAGAAGGCGTACGCCTCGTCGGAAATCGGTTCGATGTTTTTGCCGGTGGCAACGAAAATTTCGGATTTCCAGTACTCGCACATTTCAGACCAAAGGTTCCGCGCCGTCTCCAAATCGGTTTTGCCCCGCTTTACTTTCCGGGCCGTTTCCTCCGCCTTTTCGGCGGTCGCGGCCCTCTGCTCCGCGGTAAGCACGCTGCCGGCAAACGGGTCGCCCTTTTTCAGCGCGGGGTATGTTTTCAGCCCGGTTTGCGGCGTTTGAGACGTCGCGCTGCCGCCGGCCGCGTTTCCCCCGGATCCGGCGGAGGGATTGTTATTGCCGGCAGAGCCGCCTTTTCCCGATGAAGCCGCGGAAGCCTTGTCGGAAGCGCCTTTTGAGGAATCTTTGCCGGCGTCGGCGGAATTTCCGTCTTTGCCTCCGCCGTCGGTTTTGTTTTTGCCGCCGGAATTTTCCGAGCCGCCTTTATTCGAACCGCCGGAGGAGGATTTGCTCACCGTTTTTCCGCCGCCGGACTGCGCGGCGGCGGGATCGCCGGAGTTCCCGGCCGCCGGGGCGTCTTCGTAATTCCCCGCCCCGCCGGCGCCCGACCCGGTACCGGTATAGGTTATTTTTACATCGCGCGGTTTTTGCAGTACGGCGACGAGAACGCATACGGCGATAAAAACGGCGCACGCCGCGCCGACGATTATCCACTTCTGCCTGTTCGTAAGCCTGTTCATACCGTAAAACGCTTCCTCCCCCGGCCGTACAGCCGAAACGTCACCGTACAGAGCAACCTCCGCCGCGCGGGAACGGGAATCAGTGTACACGCCCGAGCCGTTCCTGCCTTATGGCAACACCGCCGGATGACCGCCTTACGGCTTTTTGTGTCATCTGCCAGGCATTTTCCCGCTGTATTTCACAGGAATGCCCGAAAATACGGGAAAGTATTCCCCGCGCTTTTTGCTTTCTTTTAACGAAAAATCCGCGGCGCACCTGACATGGGTCTTTACGCGGCATTACCTTATATATAACGCAAAACGGCGCCGGCGTTATTCCCCGAGAATCCCGCGTTTACCGATCCTCATTTATGCC
>CAZRRV010000015.1:0-1970 GCA_964602735.1 uncultured Eubacteriales bacterium | reverse complement strand
ACGGCGCCGGCGTTATTCCCCGAGAATCCCGCGTTTACCGATCCTCATTTATGCCACGGCGAAAAGCCGTCCATCGTGTCGCGGCTCCCGTCGCCGGACTCCCCGGCCGTTCCCGCCGAGAAATCGGACGGGTCTTCGCCGTTCCCGGCAGACGGCGAAGCGGATGTTACGCTTCCGTTCCCGCTCCCGTCGTTCCCGGGGCGGTCTGCCGAGCTCTCCCCGCTCTGCGGCGAATTTTCATCGAACGGTTCATCGAATGCCGCCTCGGGAACGGAATACCCGTCTTCAACGGTCAGGGTATCCGCTTCTCCCGATTCGCCGCCCGATGCGGGGTGACTGCCTCCCCCGCCGCAGGCGCAAAGCGTTAAAGCGCAAAGGAAACCGGCGGCCAGCGCAAAGATTCCCGCTTTTACGCGATATGGTTTCATCACTCGCCGAAATCGAAATCTTTATCGAAATCGCCGACGTCGCCGGAACTGATATCAAGTATATCGGGTCCCTTTTCGATGGTGGGCGCGATATCGAAATTTGAAAAGCCCGCGTCAAGCGCCGGTTCGGGGCGGGGTACAATGTGTTTCTTCTTCATGGCGCGTCACTCCGCTTCGATGTCTGCCGCGGGATAACTCGCGGTTTGTATTTCCCCGGTAAAAGAATATGAACCGTCGGTCTTTTCATAACCGGCGGCGGTGAACAGATCCGCCTTCCCGGAGAGATTGTTTATTTTGAGCGCGTACTGCAGTGCGGCGCCGGCGCCCGTTCCCGAATGCCACATATAATTGATCTGATTTACCATGTAAACATCGACCGATCGCTCCCCGAATTTGACCCTTACGGCGGCGGCGTTGTCGCCGGCGCTCTCGTCGTACAGGGCGGCAAGGCGGGAAAGGATTTCATCGTCTGTTTTGCCGGCGGCGTATTCGCGCAGGGCGGCGTAATCGCCGTGTACAACCAGAGTGCCGTATTCGGCGTTTTCGGCGGTCTGCGGCACATAACTGCCGAACTGCAGGGTGCCGTCGGTATTTTCGCTTACCCCGAAGGTTACGAGCTTTCTGCCCTCGGAGGGAAGACGGAATTTTGTTACGAACGCAGCCTCTCTCCCTCCGATTTTGAACCTGCCTTTCGAATCTTTGTCTATGAATTTATTTGAGGTTTGCCATACCGATCCGTAAGGCACAAACGCGGGTTCACCATCTTTAATAAAATTTGTATTTACTTGGTTCTCAGAAGATGAATTTTTATAATGCCATGTCGAACTGTTTATATCGAGTTTGCCGGGGACGGTCTGTACTTCAACCCCGGCTCCGCCGGCGCCGGTCGCCGTTACATTTTGTACCTTTATATCATATGTGCCGAGGGTAAGTTCGTCGGCTGCGGAAACCTCGACCGAAAGGGTATAATCGCCGGATGTTTCGGGCAGATTTGTAAATTTAAGCACCCCGCCGGACTTATCGTAGCTGAAATCCGCTCCGGCGATCAGCGTATGCTCCGCGCCGCCGCAGCGCAGAACCGCGCCGTCTGCCGATACGATCTGTTCATTCAGCTCCGCGGGAAACACAAGTTCGTATTGCTGGCTTGTTACCGTCGGAAAATCCTTCGCGTCGACGGTAAAAATTACTTTTTCGGGTTCGGCTCCGCTGTCGGCCGCGACACTGTCGTTAAACTCAAAATCGTTTACCCTCAGTTCCGCCGCCGAAGCGAACGCGACCGACGAACACAGCGCCAGAACCGCCGCCGCCGAAACAAGTTTTTTCATAATTCCCGGCATGGAACAGCCGCCCCTTTCACCGGACAGCGCCGCGCGGCCGCCGCCCGGGCAAAATAAAAAGCGCGCCCCGCCCGCGGTTCGCGGGCAAAACGCACCTGATTTACAATATGAAAATATAAGCCGTTAAGGGCCGAAAATAATACGGTATTAGACTGTCTGTCTGTCTGTCTGTCTGTCTGTCTGTCTGTCTGTCTGTCTGTCTGTC
>CAZRRV010000014.1:24703-32410 GCA_964602735.1 uncultured Eubacteriales bacterium | reverse complement strand
ATCGCCCGCGAGTAAAGCAATGTGAAACTCGCGGGCAATTAACCGAAGTTTTGCGCATAATTAAACATCGCGACCGAGGAAAAGCACTGCCGGCCGCGGGCGATGCCGCGCGTCTTACGCGCCGGCCGTGTGTATTTCAAAAAAATTTCTGTTGATTTTATCTCGGAATTATGCTAACATAGTAACGGTCTGAAAAACGCGCTGATAGCTCAGTTGGATAGAGTGACTGGCTACGAACCAGTAGGTCGGGGGTTCGAGTCCCTTTCAGCGCACCAGACGGGGTCCGAGCGCTTAACGCGTGCGGGCTCTTTTTTTGCCCGCGGTACGCGGTAAGAGCGGATTCCGGCGCGCTTTTCCGCCCTGCCTTTCGCCGTAACGCATCTGCCGCAATTCCGCGCCGCCGCGCATCGGATCCGGGAAAATATTCTTGAATAAAAGTAAAACTTATGTTAGTATAAATATGCGATTAAAGTTACAAACCGCGGATGAAAAAAGAAAAGCGGGAAAAGTCGAAAAAAGCGTCCGGCTTTTTTCATATAATTTCGGGGGCGGGGCTGATGATAGAACTTTCGAACGTTTCAAAATCTTACGTTTCGAAGAACGGAAAAGAGACAAAAGCGCTGCGGAATGTTTCCCTCTCTTTCGGCGGCGCGGGCGTAACCTTTATCCTCGGCAAAAGCGGATCGGGGAAATCCACCCTTTTGAATATTCTGGGCGGTCTCGATACATTCGATTCCGGCGGCATGACGGTGGCGGGGAAAAATTTCCGGAATTTTTCACAGTCGGAACTCGATGCCTACCGAAACGAGTATGTAGGGTTTGTTTTTCAGGAATTCAATCTTCTTGACGATTACGATGTAGCCGGCAATATTTCGCTGGCTCTTTTGTTGCAGGGGAAGTCCGCCGACGGCGAAAAAATCGACGGACTGCTCGATATGCTCGGCTTAAACGGACTCGGCGGGCGCAATATCAACGAACTCTCGGGCGGGCAGAAACAGCGCGTTGCAATAGCGCGCTCGCTGGTAAAAGACCCGAAAATCATACTTGCCGACGAGCCTACCGGCAATCTTGACAGCGCGAGCGGCAGACAGGTAATGGATATTCTGCGGGAAATCGGCAAAGAACGCGCCGTGATAATCGTCTCTCACGATGTTGCGCTTGCGACGGCCTACGGCGACCGCATCGTCGAATTGAAAGACGGCGAAATCGTCTCCGACACGGGTAATATCGCCGGCGACGGGGAGAGATCGGAGCCCTTTTGCGCTCCGCGTTACCGGCTTGCCGCGAAAGAGAGTTTCCGGCTCGGAGCGGGGAGCCTGAAGCTGAACAAAGTAAGGCTGATTTTTACCGTGCTGCTTACCGTCTGCACGCTGATACTGGCAAGCCTGCTCGACTCTCTCTCGGCTTTCGACACGAACCGCGCGCACGCAAAACTGCTGAACGAACGGGAAGTGGATTTCTTAACGGTGGAGAAATACGCCGCGGGCGAGCCGGGCGTTCCTCTGCCGATGGATCCCCCGGATATCGAAAAAATCCGCCGAACGGCGGAACGAAGCTGTTTCCCGCTGTACCGGCTTGAGGGCGGCGGGAACGGTTTTTTTACGGAAGTCGCGGAGATTCTCCATATCGCGGGGGATTTGGCGGGAGCGACAAGAGACGCCCGGCTGGTCGCCGACGATGAATTTCTTTATCTGAAAAAAACCGGCACCGAACTGCTCGGAAAAATTCCCTCCGGCGACGGCGAGATTGTGATTTCCGATTACGCGGCGGATTATATCATCGAAAACGGCATCGAGCTTTCCGACGGGGAACTCTACCGCCCCGCGGATTACCGCGCCCTGGTAAACGACGGTAAAGAACTGCCGTTTGCCGGGAACTCCTCCGCGAAAATTTCCGGGGGTTCTGCTTTACCCGCTCGAAAAGTACAGGGCCGCCGACCGTAAGAACGACGAAGGCGCCGATTTGACCGACGACGACAACCGCGCCCTGATCGAACATCGGGCGAAAGAGGGAAGCGTCTACAACCTGATCTTTACGACAAACGGATTTATCGACAACCTGACGGCCGCCGAAAAGCGGGTGGCCGACGCGGAGAGGATGTCTTTCAAATTCTCGTCCGATACCGCCGACCTGAAAGAAAACATGCCGCAGATGACCCCGGCGACGGCGAACCCCGAATATTATGACGGGGAGCGATGGGTGACGGAAGACGCGCCGGACGACGGCGAAGTCGTTTTGAATATAAAACAGCTGAACGGCTATAACGAGAGCGACTATCGCGCGGGGCTGAGACGGTATATCAACGAGAACCCCGAACTGAACCGGCAGGAGGCGGAGAGGGAGTTTTTCGCGGAGTATGTAAAGAAGATGAATTTTCACGGTACGGTGAATCTTACGGTAACCGGCGGTGGCGAAATAAAGAAATACGAAGGGCTGAAAATAGCGGGCGTAACCGGGCTGCTCTCCGGCGGAGCCGAAAATTATTTTTACCTGCCGCCGTCCGTTCTGCCGGATTCCGACGGCAGCGCGGTGCGGCTTAACGCGGTTTTCATTCCGGCCGCCGGGCGCAAACCTCTTAACACGCTGCTCGACAGGTTCTCCGGCGATGAAACCTTCGCCGCCGTAACCGCGTTCGATCTCGAAGTATCCGAAAACGACCGCATTATGCGGACGATTAAAAAAATCATCGCGCCGGTTTCCGCCGTGTTCCTGGTTTTCGCCGTGCTGTTGATAGCTAATTTTACGGCGGCAGGCGTTTCGTCGCGGAAAAAGGAAATCGGCATTCTGCGCGGGCTCGGAGCCACGGGAAAAGATGTGGCGGGAATTTTCCTCTGCGGGAGCGCCGTCTTGGCGATCGCGTCTTTCGTTCCGGCGTGCGCCGGTCTGGCAGCCGCAAGCGGAGTTCTCAACGGCGAAATAAGCGGTTCCGGTTTTCTGTCTCTTTCGCCTTTTATCCCGTCATTCCGCCAGTTCGCGGTCATGTTCGTTCTCTCATACCTCATTACTGCCGTCGCCTGTATTGTGCCGTTGCGGAGAATCTCCAAAATGAAACCGGTTGACGCCATTGCGATGAAGTGACTTCGCGGCAGTTAAATCGAGGCGCCGCGCGGCGGAGAAAGAGAAGGGGGCGTTCCGGAACGCCCCCTTCCCGTTTCCGAACGTATATGCCCGCGGCCCGCGCGGTGTGGGCTTGTTACAGTTTTGCGCCGATATGTTGGTTATTTTCTGCTGTTTTAACGGTTGAAAAACGCGGCCGTTTTTGTTATAGTGTATTGTTGTGGAGTACATTTGTACACGGGAGATAGACAGTATGCGGCACGGAACATTTCTGTTGGTCGACTCGTCGGCGCTTCCCCGGGTTTATTCCGGGGTGGCGGAGGCTAAAAGGATGCTGGAAGCGAAAGAGGTGCCGAGCGCGGCCGAGGCGGCGCGGAAGTGCGGGATTTCGCGCAGCGCGTTTTACAAGTACCGCGATTATGTTTTTCCGTATCCGCAATCCGGCGGCGAAACGCTGAATTTCGAGCTGCGGCTGAACGACGAACCCGGGGTATTGTCTCGCCTGCTGGGGGTACTGTCGAAATTCGGCGCCAATGTGCTTACGGTGAACCAGAGTCTGCCGAGATCGGGGCAGGCGACGGTGTCGGTAAGCGTTTCGGCGGGCAATCTTACGGTCGGCCGCGAGCGCCTCTTCGGGGAAATTGCGGATGTTGAGGGCGTTATATCGGTTCAATCGGGCGAAAGCGGGTAAAAAATGATAGATATTGCGATTATGGGTCACGGCGTGGTAGGTTCGGGTGTTGCGGAGGTGCTGTTTTCCAACCGCGAACATATAGCGGAAGAAATAAGAGACGAAATCAACATTAAATACATTCTCGATATACGCGATTTTTCGTCTCTGCCGTATTCCGATAAGTTTACGAAGGATTTTACGAAGATATTAAACGACGGTTCGGTGCGGATAGTCGTTGAGACTATGGGCGGCATAAATCCGTCATACGATTACGTAAAACGGTGCCTTTCCGCCGGGAAAAGCGTTGTTTCGTCAAACAAGGAACTGGTTGCCGAAAAGGGCGCCGAGCTGCTTGCCGTCGCCGAAAAGAACAATGTGAATTTTCTGTTCGAGGCGAGCGTCGGGGGCGGGATCCCCGTTTTAAGGCCGATGGCGCAGTGCCTGGCCGCCAACCGTATTTCCGAGATAACGGGAATACTGAACGGCACCACCAACTTTATAATAACCCGTATGATTAAAGACGGTATGTCGTTTGACGGCGCGCTGGAACTGGCGCAGCGGAACGGTTACGCCGAGCGCGACCCCTCAGCGGATATCGACGGGGCCGACGCCTGCCGTAAAATATGCATACTCGCCTCGCTGGCGTTCGGCAGGCATGTGTACCCGCGCCAGGTACGCACAGAGGGCATTCGCGGCGTAACCCTCGAAGACATCAAAACCGCGGCGGCTTTCGGGCGCGCGGTAAAACTTGTCGGGCACGCGAAACGGGCGGAAGGCGGAATTTACGCCTCGGTGTTCCCCGCGCTTTTGCCCGACGGCAACCCGCTCTCTCATATCGACGGCGTATACAACGGAATTCTGATACACGGCGATTTTGTGGGCGACGTTATGTTTTACGGGCGGGGAGCGGGGAAGGAGCCCACGGCGAGCGCCGTCGCGGCGGATGTGATGGACTGCGCCCTGCACCTGAACAGAAGAAAATATATAGGCTGGGGCGAAGGATGCGACGGTTATGTCAGGCCGCCCGCCGGCGAGACCGTAAGGCTGTTCGCGCGGGCGTCGGCTTCCGATGCCGCGAACGCGTTGGACGAGGCGCGGGAGGTACTGGGCGAGATCGAAACGCCGGGTTCCGCGCCGCCGGACAGTCGGGGTGAAATCGCGTTTATAACCGGCCCGGCTCGCGAGGGCGAACTGCGTGAAAAACTCGCGAAACTGAAAAAAAGCGAAATACATGCCGTTATGCGTGTGATTTGAGAGAGGGAACGTAATTTATGGCACTGGTCGTTAAGAAATTCGGCGGAACCTCCGTCGCCGACGCCGACCGTCTGCGGAATGTCGCGAAAATAATAATCCGCGATTACGACAAAGGCGACGATGTTGTGGCGGTTGTTTCGGCGCAGGGTGACACAACCGACGATTTGATAGAAAAAGCCCGCGAGGTGAATTTTTCGGGGGCGTCAAAGCGGGAGACGGATATGCTGCTGTCGGCGGGGGAGCAGATGTCGGCGGCGCTGCTCGCGATGACGATTGAGGCGATGGGTAAACCCGCCGTTTCTCTGCTCGGGTGGCAGGCCGGCTTCCAAACCGACGGTTCCTACGGCGCCGCCCGCATAAAACGCGTAAACACCGAACGGATACAGGCGGAACTCGACCAGCACCGGATCGTGATAGTCGCCGGATTTCAGGGAATCGACAAACACGAAAACATAACAACTCTCGGCCGCGGCGGTTCCGATACGAGCGCCGTGGCGATCGCCGCCGCGATGGGGGCGGATCTGTGCCAGATTTACACCGATGTTTCGGGAGTATACACCGCCGACCCCAGGAAAGTGAAAAATGCGAAAAAAATGAGCGAAATCACCTACGACGAGATGCTGGAACTCGCGACTCTGGGCGCGCAGGTGCTTAACAACCGCTCGGTGGAGATGGCGAAAAAATACAATGTGGAGCTTGAGGTGCTTTCAAGCCTTACCCCGAACGAGCCGGGGACAATCGTAAAGGAGAACTGCAAAATGGAAAAAATGCTGATAAAAGGCGTAGCGTGCGATAAAAACGTGCTCAGCGTTTCGATTATCGGGCTCGACGATACCCCCGGCACGGCGTTTAAGGTTTTCAACCGGCTCAGCCGGAAAAAGGTGAATGTGGATATAATTCTGCAATCGGTAGGGCGCGACGGCACCAAGGATATTACGTTTACCATTCCCGATACCGCGAAACAGGACGCGCTGGAGGCCATCGCCGAAATCAGGGAATCGCTCCGCTTCGAAAAGGTGGTGTTCGACGATTCGATAGCCAAGGTTTCGATTGTGGGGGCGGGAATGGAGACGCACCCCGGCGTGGCGTCGAAAATGTTCGAGGCGCTGGCCGACGCGGGGATCAACATACGGATGATCTCCACCAGCGAGATAAAAATCTCGGTGCTTATCGACTGCGAACAGGCCGATCGCGCGGTCAGCTTTGTTCACAACGCGTTTATCGACTGACGGGCGGGCAAAATACCATGCGTAAAGATGTTCTGATAGTCGGAGCGGGGCCGGCGGGAATTTTCACGGCGCTTGAGATGCTGCGCCGCGGGAGCCGCAAAAGCATAGCGATTCTCGAAAAGGGGATGGCGGTTGAAGAGCGCCGCTGCCCCAAACAGAAAACCCGGAAATGCCTTAACTGCAAGCCGTACTGCCATATTACCACGGGATTTTCCGGCGCGGGGGCGTTCTCCGACGGAAAGCTTTCTTTAAGCTGTGAGGTCGGCGGCGATCTGCCGGCGCTTGTCGGCGAGGAGCGGGTGCGCGACACCATCGATTATGTGGATAAAATTTATCTCGAATTCGGAGCCGACAGCAAAGTAGAGGGCGTCGGCAATTCCGAGGCGGTTAAAGAGATACGTAAGCGCGCCATACAGGCTGGGCTTAAGCTTGTCGACTGCCCGATCCGCCACCTGGGCACCGAAAAAGCTCAGAAAATATATTACGCGATCGAGCGGTACCTGATTGACAACGGGGTGGAAATACACTTCGGAACCGAATGCACCGATCTTATATTAGACGGCGAAGTCTGCCGCGGCGTGCTCGCGACCGACGGGCACCGCGATTTGACTTTCGAGGCGGGGGAGACGGTTATCGCCACGGGGCGGCGCGGGGCCGACTGGCTTGACAAACTCTGCGCCGAGCATAATATCGCCCACCAGCCCGGCACCGTCGACATCGGCGTGCGGGTGGAGGTTCGCAGCGAGATAATGGAGACGGTAAACGAAGTGCTCTACGAATCGAAACTTATCGGCTACCCGCCGCCGTTCAAGAACAAGGTGCGTACTTTCTGCCAGAACCCCGGCGGGTTCGTGAGCCAGGAGAATTACGATAACGATCTCGCCGTCGTAAACGGGCATTCGTATAAAGAACTTAAATCCGACAACACGAATCTCGCAATACTGTGCTCGCACAATTTCAGCGTGCCGTTCAATCAGCCCATCGCCTACGCGCAGAAAGTCGGCGAGCTTACGAACATGCTGGGCGCGGGGCATATTCTGGTTCAGCGGTTCGGCGATATTCTGGAGGGCAAACGCACCTGGCAGAAAGAGCTTTCGCAGTCGAACCTGCGCCCCACTCTGCCCGACGCCGTGGCGGGCGACATTACGGCGGCGATGCCCTACCGCGCCATGGTGAACATTATCAACTTTATTCAGGCTGTCGACCATGTTGTGCCCGGATTCGCCGCGTCGGAAACACTGCTCTATTCCCCCGAGCTTAAATTTTACAGCAACCGGGTAAAAATGGACGGCGATTTCCGCACAAGCATCGCGGGGCTGCGCTGCCTCGGCGATTCCAGCGGCTGGACCCGCGGCCTTATGATGGCCTCGGTAATGGGAACCCTGACGGGCGCCCTGCTCGCCTGAAAGCGCCGCACCCCGCGGCTCCCGACTTCGCCCGCCGGCAATATTCCGTCTGTATTTTACAAAAGCGCCCGGAAATACCGGAAGTATT
>CAZRRV010000014.1:2115-24603 GCA_964602735.1 uncultured Eubacteriales bacterium | reverse complement strand
GGAGGGCAGTTCCGCGAGGTCGCTTATAATACGATCGGGAACCGTTTCGCCCGGCATTTCCCCGCCGGGATTGAACCATATCGTAACGATGCCCGCGTTTTTGCCGCCTTTTATATCGGAAGTCAGGCTGTCGCCCACGATTACGGTTTCGCTTTTCCTGAAATCCGGGATCCGCGAAAAGCAGCGGCGGAAAAATTCCGGATCGGGCTTGTGGGAACCGATTTCCTCCGATATGAAAATCCCGTCGAAATACGGGGCGATGCCGGAACTCGCGATACGGCTGTTTTGAACCCTCACGGTGCCGTTGGAGACCAGAAAGAGCCGGTAGCTTTCCGCGAGTCGCTTTATCAGATCCTCCGCGCCGGGGATAAATATGTGCCCTTCCGAAAGCCGACGCTCGTAAAAGGCGGCGACATCCTCCGGCGGAAGGTTCAGACCGATTTCGGCCAAAAGCCTGCGGAATCTTTCGATTTTCACCTCGCCGCGGGTGATCTCTCCCCGCTCAAACCGCTCCCACTGTTGTTTGTTAAGCTCGCTGTACCGCGAAAGCACCCTCCCGTCCGGGTTGTAACCGAAACGGATCAGTGTCTTGCGAATCGCGGCTCGCTCCGCGGCGTGGAAATCGAAAATCGTGTCGTCTAAATCAAAAAGAATGTTTTTTATCATATTTTCCGTCCGCGCCGCCTGCGCGATATAAAGCGGCGGCGCCGCCTCCCGAACGGGAGCCGCGCCGCCGGAGAACCGTCACGGCGGTTTTTACAGCGTAAGGCTCGGAGCCGAATATACGCGCCCAGCGAGTTCTTTATCGAGCAGATAAAGGCTCTTCGGGTCATCGCCGAACATCTCGAATTTTTTAACATTCGTATCGGCGTTGGTTTCCTCTTCGCCCTGCTCTTTTACGAACCAGTCGAGAAACTGCATGGTGCGGAAATCCTTAACATCATACGCCGCCTCGTAGATTGTGTGGATAAGCGAGGTTACATAGCGCTCGTGTTTCGCGCTTTCAATCAGCGGATCGACGGGTTTTTCGTAAGTCTTGTCGGGTTTGGCGACGGCCTCGAGAGTAACCGGTTCGCCGTTGTTCTGCAAATATTTAACGATGAGCATGGCGTGATCCTGCTCTTCTCTGGCCTGAACATTGAACCAGTTGCCGAATCCGTCAAGATCGCGGGCGATATAATAGTTCGCCATATCCAGATAAAGATAAGCGCTGTACAGCTCCTTGTTTATCTGATTGTTCAAAAGCGAGCGCACTTTTCCGTCGAGCATCGTAAAACTTCCTTTCAGATTTTTATTCGCCGAAATACCGTTTCAGCAGCCCGGCGAAAGCTTTCCCGTGGCGCGCCTCGTCACGCGCCATTTCGTGCACGGTATCGTGTATGGCGTCGAGCCCCAGTTCCTTGGCGAGTTTCGCCAGTTCGGTTTTGCCTGCGGTGGCTCCGTTCTCCGCTTCCACGCGCAGTTCGAGATTTTTCTTTGTGCTGTCGGTTACCACATCGCCCAGCAGTTCCGCGAATTTGGCGGCGTGCTCCGCCTCCTCGCCGGCGGCTTTCTCCCAGTACAGTCCGATTTCGGGATAGCCTTCTCTATGCGCCACGCGCGCCATGGCGAGATACATTCCCACCTCGGTGCATTCACCCTCGAAATTCGATTTCAGCCCCTCGATAATGCGGGGATCGGCTCCTTTCGCGGCGCCGACGACATGTTCCGACGCCCATGTAAGCTCCCCGGTCTGCTCTTTGAACTGCGAGCCGGGTACTTTGCACACGGGGCAGAACTCCGGCGGCGCGTCGCCGATATGCACATAACCGCATACGGGACAAACAAATTTTTTCATAAAACTCAACCCTCCGATTCGGTTTTTATTGGGAGAATATCCCCCCGCAACGTTTATATTGCTACCGTTTATATTACCAGATTTTCCGCGGTTTGTCAACGGTTTTCGCGCGATATTTTGCGAGCGGTTCATTTTACGATCGGCCGCGGCGGGACAGGTCAAGTCTCATCCTTCCGCCGTAAAAATTTATAAAATGAACTTTCGGATTCGCCGCGCGGAAATTTTCCTTGACAAAAACATACGGTCTCTGTATAATAATTAAGTTAGGTAAAAGGCGGTATAGCTCAGCTGGCTAGAGCATTCGGTTCATACCCGAAGTGTCGTAGGTTCAAGTCCCACTACCGCTACCGGAGGCCCGGTGGTCAAGAGGCTAAGACACCGCCCTTTCACGGCGGTAACATGGGTTCGATTCCCGTCCGGGTCACCATGCGGAGTCCGATCGCGTAACGCGTTCCGGGCTCTTTTTTTATACATGCGGGTCATGCCCGGGAACGATTTTACCGTGTGGGGCGCTTATGCTGTCTGCCGGCGCATTTACGGGCACACAAAATTGTGCGTATTTCCGGGCGTTTTTGTGAAATACAAGGCAATACCGCATAAAAGCCCGGAATCAGATGCGTCGTCGGATTTTTCGTTAAGAGAAAGCAAAAACCGCGGGGAATACTTTGTGTATTTTCGGGAATTCCTGTGAAATATGGCGGAAAAATGCCGGGCAGATGACGTTGGGAGCCGTCGGGCGGTCGCCCGGAGGCGTGGATCGAAGATTGCCCGGTTGCCTTTTCGCGTGTAAAGTGCTACAATAAAAAACACAAAAAACACGGCGGGTTTTTGGCCGACCGTAAAATTCAAAATGCAAACCTGGTAATGGTTCAAATGGCACGAAAAGAAAACACGGCACAGTATGAAAAAATGACCGCGACACCGATTCCGCGGCTTATTCTCACACTTTCGTTACCGAGCGTTGTTTCGATGCTCGTAAACAACATTTACAATCTTGTCGACACCGCGTTTGTGGGGCGGCTCGGAACCAGCGCGAGCGGCGCCGTAGGCGTTGTGTTCGGGTTTATGTCGATAATACAGGCGTTCGGGTTTATGTTCGGGCAGGGCGCGGGCAGTATTCTCTCGCGCGCTCTCGGCCGTCGCGACAGAGAGCAGGCCTCAACAAACGCCTCGGTCGGATTTTTCGGATCGATGCTTTTCGGTCTCCTGATAACCGTCGCGGGATTTATCTGGCTCGATGAAACGGTAGCGTTGCTGGGCAGTACGCCTACAATCGCGCCCTATGCCAAAACCTATATCGCGTGGATACTTATCGCCGCCCCGTTTATGAGCGGCAGTCTCGCGCTGAATAATTATCTGAGGTACGAGGGCAAGGCAACGCTCGGAATGATTGGGCTGATGTCGGGCGCGGCGCTTAACATGGCGGGGGATCCGTTGCTTATGTTCGGGTTGGATCTCGGCATCGCGGGGGCGGGAATCTCTACGGCCGTAAGCCAGATAATAAGCTGGGCGATACTCCTTTTTATGTTCCTTTCGAAAAGAACAGAAAGCGGTCTGAGCCTTAAAAAAGCGGTGAAGGCAAAGCCGTCGGTCTGCCTTAATATTATGGCGACCGGGTTCCCGAGTCTTCTGCGGCAGGGGCTTAACAGCGTAACGACGGTCATGCTGAATTCGCGGTGCGGCGTTTACGGTGACGCCGCCGTGGCGGGGATGAGCATTGTAAGCCGTATAATATTTTTCGCTTTTTCCGTGGCGGTGGGCATCGGCCAGGGTTTTCAGCCCGTATCGGCGTTCAATTACGGCGCGGGAAAGTACTCCCGCGTTCGAAAGGGGTACCGTTTTACGGTTCTCGTTTCGGAGGGCGTTATGGCCGTCGGCTGCGTATTGCTTATTGTTTTCGCGGGCGAGTTGATAGGCCTGTTCCGCGACGATCCCGATGTTATCGCCGTGGGGACGAGGGCGCTGCGGCTGCAGGCGGCCGCCAATCTTGTACTTCCCTTGCTGATGGCGACCGAAATGCTTATGCAAAGCACCGGGAGACGGTTCGCGGCGTCGTTCCTTTCGGCGCTCAGAAGCGGCATACTGTTTATTCCGCTGTTATATATACTTTCCCGGTTCAGGGGTCTCGCGGGGATACAGGAGGCGCAACCGCTTTCCGTAATCCTTGCCCTGCCGTTTACGGTTCCCGTGGCGATACGCTTTTTCCGCCGCCTGCCGGAAGACCGCGAACTGTCCGACGAAGCCGGCGGGGAACCGCAAGAACCGCATTGACCGACGGGGCGGCGGTATAACACATACCATATAACGGGGAGTTGATATTTATGGCGGGCAACAGACGGGGGATAGCCGTTGCCGGCAACATTATGGCGGATGTTGTGAAAAACATCGGATCGTTTCCGAAGGCGGGTATGCTCGCGGAAATATCCGATGTATTTTACGGGGTCGGCGGCCAGGTGCCGAACACGGCCGTTGACCTCGCCGGGATCGATCGCGAACTGCCGGTAAAAGCCTTCGGCAGAACGGGCGACGACGCGAACGGGCGGTTCGTTCTGGGTGAAATGGAACGGCGCGGCGTCGATATCGGAGGAGTGCGCGTGATAAAGGGCGAACATACCGGCACGAGTGATATTATGAGCCTGCCGGGCGGAGAACGCACGATATTTTCATACGCGGGCGCCAACAGAGGCTTTTCGCCCGCCGATATAGATCTCTCGCGTCTCGAATGCGACATTTTGCATATCGGCTATATAATGCTGCTGGATGTTTTCGACGGCGCGGATCCCGAATACGGCACGGTTATGGCGCGCTTCCTGCACGACGTCGGGGAATACGGCATAAAAACTTCCGTAGACACGGTGAGCGTACATGCCGAAAACGCGCCCGCGATTATGCTCCCGGCCGTGCGGTACTGCGATTATGTAATAATAAACGAGATTGAACTCGGGATTATGACCTCCGTCCGCACCGTAGGCGCCGGCGGGGAACCCGACGGAGCCGCCGTTCGCGCCGCGATGGAAAAACTGGCGGGATTCGGGGTAAAAAGCAAGGTGATAATTCACTGTAAAAGCGGATGCTTCTGTCTCGATGTTCCCACCGGCGAATTTACCGCCGTCGGCTCGCTAAAAATTCCGCCCGCCGAGATCAAAGGCTGTGTGGGAGCGGGCGACGCGTTCTGCGCCGGAGCTCTTTATTCGTTGTATCACGGCCGCGGGGATCGCGAAACGCTCGAATTCGCTTCGGCCGCGGCGGCGGAGAGTCTTTTCGCCGAAAACACCACCGACAGTATGCCTCCCCGCGCCGAAATCGAGAAAGCGGCGGAAAAGTACGGAAGGAGCCCCGCCCCCGCGGTGTAGAGCCGCCGGCGGGGTTTATGAATCACTTTCGTCAAGCATTGAGAAGACCTGTCCTATCGGGGCGGTAATCCGCAGTTCGCCGTCCGCGGCGAGCCGGCTGAGAGACGGGTCGCGGTCTATAATAACCCGGTAGCGTCCCGAAAAATATTCGACGAACGACGCGGCGGGATAAACAGTGAGCGATGTTCCGCCTATAATCAGCATATCCGCGTTTTTAATCGCCGATACCGCTCCCTCCACCGCTTCGGTCGGCAGAGCCTCGCCGTACAGAGTTACATCCGGCCGGATAATTCCTCCGCACTCACACCTCGGCACGGCTTCGCGGCTGGTGTAAATGCAGTCCGCCGGGTACCGTTTCCCGCACCGCGCGCAGTAGTTCCGGCGGGTTGTGCCGTGCAGTTCGAATACCCGCCTGCTGCCCGCGTCGGAATGCAGACCGTCGATATTCTGGGTGACCACGGCGGAGAGTTTCCCCTCCCGCTCGAGTTTTGCGAGGTAAAGGTGCGCCGCGTTCGGTTTCGTCCCCCGCGCGTCAAGTTTCTGCCTGTAGAATTCGAAAAATACTTCGGGTTCGTTTTCAAGGCAGTCGCGGCTTAGAAGATATTCGGGGCTGTATTTCTCAAACCGCACGCCCCGGTTGTTGTAAAGTCCGTCTTTGCCGCGAAAATCCGGCACTCCGCTTTCGGTCGAAACGCCGGCGCCTCCGAAAAACACGATTCGATTTGACTGATTTATCCACTCACGCAAACGGCTGATGCTTTCCGTCACGATTTTTTCTCCCCTTTCAACCGTTATTATAGAACCTCGAACGCGTTCTGTCAACGGAGTGTTCAAACGATTTGAGACACTTTGTTACAGTTTTGTTACTTGCCTTTTAACGGCGGGGCGCATATAATTTATGGTGATTTTATATTGGGATGTGACGGCAGATGGCGAATCCGGGCGGGGTTTGCGTGGTAATTCCCGCGCTGAACCCCGATGAAAATCTCGAAAAAACAGTCGCGGGTTTGCGCGCGGTCGGTTTCGCGGAATTTGTGATTGTCGACGACGGAAGCGACGAAACGCACCTCCGATTTTTCCCGTCGCCGGAAGAGCCGGGAATTACGCTGCTGCATAACAAAGTAAACAGAGGGAAAGGCGAATCGCTGCGGAGGGCATTCCGCTTTATAAAGAAACACGCCGCGCCGTATGCGGAGGGAGTGGTAACCGTCGATGCCGACGGGCAGCACAGGCCCGACGATGTTGCGGCGGTTGCGAAACTGATCCCCGTTGACGGAGAGCCCGCCGCCGTGCTCGGATGCCGCGACTTTAACGGTAAAGACGTCCCGAAAAAGAGCCGGTTCGGCAATAAAATAACAAAACTCGCGTTCCGCCTGCTTTGCGGAATGAAGTTATCCGATACACAGACGGGACTGCGCGGCTTTTCGATTTCCCTGCTGCCCATGCTTATCGAAACGGCGGGCGACAGGTACGAATACGAAACCAATATGCTTATTAAATTCAAGCAGAACCGCGTTCCCGTAAAAGAAACAACTATACAAACGGTATATATTGAAGAAAACAAGGCATCGCATTTCCGCCCGATTGCCGATTCGATCCGCATTTACGGGTTTATACTGATGTACGCCTTAAGCTCGTTCCTCTCGAGCGGCATAGATATGCTGCTGTTTTTCATACTGAGATCTACGCTGTTCCCCGTTCTCGGCACGAAGACAATACTTGTCGCGACGGTCGCGGCCCGGGCAGTGTCATCGTTCACAAACTTTATGATAAACCGGAACCGGGTGTTCCGCTCGTCGGGGAGCGTCGGCAAAACTCTGCTGAGGTATTATACTCTGGCGATTCCGCAAATGCTCGTTTCGGCGGGTTCGGTGCAGCTGATCTCGCACTTTATAGGCGGCACCTCCGGCGTCGACACACTGATAAAGGTATTTGTCGATATAATACTGTTTTTTGTGGGTTACCGTATTCAGCAGGGGTGGGTTTTCGCCGCGCCCGTAAAACATGAAAAAGCGGACAGGGTGAAAGAACCGCTTACCCCGTGGAAGGTTATCCGCAGAATACTGCTTGTGTTGCTTTCAACCCTGCTGGCGGTTGTAATTACCGTGTACAGTTCCCTGTTCCTCGTGGCGAACGGCCCATCGGAAACCATACGCAATTCGCTGGTGCTTTCGGCAAAGCAGGCGAGCGCTACCAAATGGGTGCCGTCGCTGTTTCTGCCGAAAAAGACCGTTGATAAAATAGTCGAAGACAGCAAAAAAACCGTCGTTCAAACCGTCGAACCGGCCCGACCCCCGGAAGAGCCGGGAGAAACCGATGAGTGGGCGGACGCGAAAGACGGCATGAAACTCGCGTTTATATCGAAACCGAAATTCAAGGCGTATCTTTTAACGGTAAAAGATCCGGCGAGGGTAAGCGTCGGCGTTTCGTCCGATAATTTTACGAACGCGAAGGCGGGTCAAAACATTTTTCAGATAGCGCAAAAATATAACGCCGTCGCGGCTCTAAACGGCGGAGAGTTTTCCGATCCCGGCGGGGTCGGTACCGGCGCCAAGCCGTCCGGGCTTACATATTCGGGCGGGAAACGGGTATGGAGCGACGGGTTGAAACGCACGACCATCGGATTTGATAAAAACAACACCCTTATCTGCCGCGAAGGGATGACCGCCGCCGAGGCCGACGGTCTCGGTATTCGCGACGCGGTGAGCTTTCAAAACGGGAATGTTCTTATTGATAAAAGCGACGGTAAAGTCCGGGCGCATTACAGCGACAACAATACCGGCGCCGCGCAACGCACCGCCATAGCGCAACGGGAAGACGGCGCGGTTCTTATGCTCGTGACCGACGGACGAACGGCAAGCAGCATCGGCGCCACCCGCGACGATGTAATCGAACTGCTTCTGGAATACGGGGCGGTAACCGCCGGGATGCTCGACGGAGGGTCTTCGACGATGCTGTACCGCCGCAATTATTTCGACATTTACAATGTCGACAAATCCACGCTCGACACATATCAGAAACAGGGGCTTGTAAACCGATACAAGGCGTTTACTCCTCCCCGCCGTATACCTACCTTCTTTATAGTTACGGGAGAATAACATGAGAAAAAAGCCGCTGTTCTACAGAATCTACTTTACCGTAATCGCGGTATTCTTAGTGTGTCTTATCGCCGGACTGTGCATTCTGTACGCCGCGCTCAACACATACGAGAACTCCAGACCTGACACCGTCGCCGAACGCTATTTTGAAGAATACATTAAAACCGGCGATATGCTTAAAGACCGTTCGCCGGCGGAACTGCATCTTTCCCGGTACGAAAGCCGGGAAGAAGCCGGCGCAGCGTTGAAAAATTTAATAAAAGGCAAAAAGCTGGAATGTATTCCGCTGTCGCACGGCACACAGGCGGAAAATCCCGAGTATTCCGTAACCGCCGACGGGAAAGCGCTTTTCACGGTTGCGCTGACCCGGCAAAAGGAAAAGGGTGCGTTCGGGATAAGGGGATACGATGTCGGCGACGTCTCAATCGCGCCGGAATTTACCCGAAACATAAAAATTTTTGCTCCGTCGAACGCGGAAATTACGGTAAACGGTATATCGCTTGATGAAAAACCCGAGGTTACCGAAGAATTGCCGGATGTTCTGAAAAAAATAAGCGGCAGCGATAAATTCCCGTCTCCGTGTTTATGGAAACTTGACGGATTTCTTTGCGGGGAGCCGGAGGTCGAAGCGGGAGACGGGTTTACGGTTGCGCAAGACGGCGAAAACCGCACCGTTGCCGAAAGCGGGGCGGAGATCGGGGAGATCGGCGAATACGCCGTTGAGGCGGCGCAGACTTACGCCGCTTTCATGCAGAACGATATGCCGTTCGCGCGCGTCGCGCAATATCTCGACGCCACAACCGAATTTTACGCGGAAGTCCGCGCAACGCCGAGCGCGTTCGTCTGGGAACACGACGGTTACTCTTTCCGTGATGTTAAATACGGCGAATTTTTCCGCTACGGCGAGGATGTCTGCCGGTGCCGCGTCACATTTACCCAGGTGTTGCACAGAGGCGCAACAACCTACGAAGACGTGATTGATCACTATGTTTATCTGCAAAAAGAATCCGGCAAATGGAAAGTGCTGGAAATCGCCACGGCGGAGGCAGGACAATGAATTATTTTGAACTTCATATTTTAGACTGGATAAACGAGCATCTGCACTGCGGATTTTTAGACGCGGTTATGCCGGTTATAACCCAATTTGGCGGCTATAAAGGTATTTTCTGGATAACCCTCGCTGTTGTACTGATTTGTATTCCCAAGACGCGAAAAGCCGGATTTTCAATGGGAATGGCGTTGCTTATGGGCTTTTTGGCGGGCAATGTGTTCCTTAAAAATATTGTTCGCCGAATACGGCCATACGATCTTAACCCGGCGGTTCATCTCCTTGTGGCGAAACTGCACGATTATTCTTTTCCGTCGGGGCACACGCTCGCCTGTTTCGAGGGAGCGGTTGTACTTATGCGGCGCGACAGGCGCATGGGAATTCCCGCTCTCGTGCTGGCGGTTACGGTTGCTTTCTCGCGGCTTTACCTTTACGTTCATTATCCCACCGATGTTCTGGCCGGGGCGGTATTAGGCACGGCTTTTGCGTTGCTTTCGTGTTTCCTGGTCGACAAAATCTACGCCGCCGCGGAGAAAAGGCGCGCAACGGCGCGGTAAATTTACGCGAAACTTTTTCGGGGCGGACTCCGCCCTTTTTTGTTAACGCAATACCGTATAATGAGCGACGGGAAAGGATACGCGGGATTGTAGCGGAGCGGCGGGGCCGGCGCCCGTTCGCCGCATGCGCGGCGGCGCGCGAAGCGCGCGGCGCGGCCGGAGGCCGCGCCACGGGCGCCCCGCCGGAACGCCTGAATTGCGGTTCACCCTTGCATTTTTCGCCGCTCGATGTATAATGATATACGGGAAAGAAACCGCCCGCGGCAAACCGCGGCGGGCGCGGAAGGGGCAGAACAATGACCGCAGATCCGTCGTTCGGTATAAGTGCCGGCGTTATCGCCGCCGCCGATCGCGCGCTTGAAATATGCGAACCGGTTTTCCGTGAAATCGGCGAAACGGTCAGGTTTAATCAGCAGAGAATGCTGCGAGCTTTTATAAACGCAAAGGTCGATGAGGGTTGTTTCGCCGGCACGACCGGATACGGTTACGGCGACCGCGGGCGAGATACGCTTGATCGGCTCGCCGCCGATGTTTTCGGCGCGGAAGACTGCCTTTTCCGTCACGGCTTCGCGTCGGGAACTCACACAATAACGGTAGGGCTTTTCGGCTTGCTTCGCCCCGGCGACACGATGCTTTGCGTTACCGGCAGGCCGTATGATACTTTAATCGGCGTTTTAGGTATGGAAAACGACAGCGACGGTTCGCTCCGGCAGTTCGGGATAAATACCGAACTGCTTGATCTTCTGCCGAACGGAGAAATAAACGCGGATGAGACGATCCGCCGCCTGAAAAGCGGGAAAATAAAGGTCGTTTATATACAGCGATCGCGGGGGTATACCCTGCGCCCGTCGCTTTCGGTAAGCGAAATCGGAGAAATCAGCGCGGCGGTGCATAAAGTATCGCCGGGTACGGACGTTTTCGTCGATAACTGTTACGGCGAATTTACCGAGACGGCCGAACCGTCCGCAACGGGCGCCGATTTAATCGCGGGATCGCTGATAAAAAATCCCGGCGGAGGTATAGCGCCTTGCGGCGGCTATATAGCCGGAAGGAAAGACCTTGTAGCCCGCTGCGCCGACCGTATGACGGCTCCCGGAGTCGGGAGGGAGATCGGAGCCACGGGGGGCAACAGCCGCGAAATGTTCCTCGGATTCTACAACGCCCCCCATATAACAGGGGAGGCGCTTAAAACCGCGGCATTTGCCGCGGCGCTTTTCGAAATTCTGGGTTTTGAGGTTTCGCCGCGATATAACGGGGAACGGCACGATATTATCGAATCGGTAATGTTAGGCAGCGCCGAACGGCTGATCGCGTTTTGCGAAGGTATACAGTCGGGGTCGCCGGTGGATTCGTTCGCCAGACCCGAACCCTGGGACATGCCTGGTTATAACTGCAAAGTTATTATGGCGGCGGGAGCGTTTACCGGCGGGTCTTCAATCGAGCTCTCCGCCGACGCGCCGTTGCGCGAACCCTATGCCGTCTGGATGCAGGGCGGCATGCACTTTGATTCCGCGATGGTAGGGGTTATGCTTGCGGCCGATCGGGTTCTGTCCGTTCGCTGATAATATAACGCGGGCGGCGCTTGGTCTCGAGATAAATTTTGCCGATATATTCCCCTATAATCCCGAGAGCCGACAGTTGCGTTCCCCCGAAGAAGCAAACGACGCATATAATGCTTGCCCAACCCGTAACCGCGTGCCCCGTAAAATGGGCTATGAACGACCATATCACTCCCACAAGGCTTGCCGCCGAGATCACAAATCCGACCGCGGTTATAAACCGTATCGGTTTTACCGAAAGGCTTGTTATTCCGTCGACGGCAAGATGTAACATTTTGCCGAGCGAGTAGTGGCTTTTCCCCGCCACGCGCTCCTCCCGTTTATAGTAAACGGTAGTGCTTTTGAACCCCACAAGCGGTATCATTCCCCGCAAGAAGAGATTAACCTCCTCGAATTTGGAAAATTCTTTCAGCACCCTGCGGGAAATAAGCCTGTAATCGGCGTGGTTCGACACCGTTTCGACCCCCATTGCCCGCATTATTTTATAAAAGATACCTGCGGTTGTCCGCTTGAAAAAAGAATCGGTGCTGCGATCGTTC
This sequence comes from uncultured Eubacteriales bacterium, assembly GCA_964602735.1. Classification (GTDB taxonomy): domain Bacteria; phylum Bacillota; class Clostridia; order Oscillospirales; family Acutalibacteraceae; genus CAZRRV01. The sequence continues at coordinate 12,612 of CAZRRV010000014.1, read as the reverse complement.
CGCACTCCGTATACCACTTCGTACCCCTCGGAGTAACGGGCGAGCATTTCGTCTACGGCGTTTATATCGTCCTGCCCGTCGCAGTCGATTGAAACCGTTATATCGCAACGATCCATTGCGTCCATAAGCCCGGCAAGGACGGCGTTCTGATGTCCGCGGTTGCGGCTGAGCGATATTCCCGTTACAAACGGCTCGGTTTTCGCCAGATCGCAAATTATATCCCATGTTTTGTCGGCGCTGCCGTCGTTTACGAACATCACGCGGCTTTCGGGCGAGATTTTACCGTCGCTTTCAAGCTGCTTCAATTTGTTTACGAACCGCGGCGCGGTAATCGGCAGCACTTCCTCTTCGTTATAACACGGGATTACCAAATACAGAACCGGCAGTGACATACAGGTTTCTCCTTTTAATATATATTTATTTTCAGTGCAGGGGGCGGTGTTTTGTTCAGGAAAATCAACAGCGTCGGGGTATTCGGCGTAGATTCGTATATGGTTGAAGTCGAGGCGGATGTGTCGGGCGGAATGCCCTGCTTCGACATTGTGGGTCTGCCTGACGCGGCGGTGAAAGAATCGCGCGATCGCGTTCGCAGTGCCGCACGGAACAGCGGGTTTTCGTTTCCGCTCGGGCGCGTAACCGTCAATCTCGCTCCGGCCGACATCCGAAAAGAAGGCTCCGTATACGATTTGCCGCTGTTCATTGCCATTTTGTGCGCCTCGGGGCAACTCGACGGAGATTTTTCCGACGCTGCTTTTTTGGGTGAAATTGCGCTCGACGGCAGAATCCGCGGAATACGCGGCGCGCTTCCCATGGCGATTGAGGCGAAACGGCAGGGCATCAAACGCCTTTTCCTACCCGCCGAGAACGCTTTCGAGGCATCGGTTGTGGAGGATATCGGTATTTACCCCGTGTCCGAGGCGGCGGAGCTTATCGACCACCTGTTGGGCAGAAAAAGCATCGTTCCCGCGGAGCCGTATGAAATCAAGCCGGATGAAAAGCGGTATCCTTTCGATTTCGGAGAGGTTAAGGGGCAGTACGCCGCGAAAAGAGGTATGGAGGTAGCGGCGGCCGGCGGGCACAATATTCTGCTTATAGGTCCTCCCGGCTCGGGCAAAAGTATGCTTGCCAAGCGCCTTCCGACGATTCTGCCGGAAATGACGTTTGACGAATCGATAGAAACGACGAAGATTTACTCCATAGCCAACGCTCTGCCGAAAGACCGGCCGATTATAACCAGACGCCCTTTCCGCGCTCCGCATCACACAATATCGGCGGTGGGGCTCGCCGGAGGCGGAGCCGTTCCGCGCCCCGGGGAAATTTCGCTCGCCCACAACGGAGTTCTGTTTTTAGACGAACTGCCCGAGTTTAACCGACAGGCGATGGAGGTTCTGCGGGCTCCTCTCGAAGACGGGATTTTAACCATTTCGCGCGCGTCCGGGAGTATTACATATCCGTGCAACATTACCCTCGTCGCCGCGATGAATCCATGCCCGTGCGGGTTTTTCGGTCATCCGACAAAGCGCTGTACCTGCCCGCCGGGCGCCGCCAAAAAATATCTAAGCCGCATTTCCGGCCCCATGCTCGACAGATTTGATTTGCACGTCGAGGTGCCGCCCGTCTCATACGGCGAACTGAACAACAGCCGCGAGGAAGAAAGTTCCGCGTCAATCGCCGCTCGGGTGAACGCTGCCAGGCGGCGCCAGGCGGAACGATATGCCGGCAGCGAAGTTACATGCAACGCGCGGCTTACCCCCGGTATGATAAAGAAGTTTTGCGTTTTAACCGATGAGGCCGACGCCATGCTGCGGTCGGCTTTCGATCGGCTCGGGCTTTCCGCCCGCGCTTATGACCGCATACTCAAAGTTTCGCGCACGCTGGCGGATCTCGACGGTGCCGACACCATTACCGCCGACCATGTTGCCGAGGCGATACAGTTCCGCAGCCTCGACCGAAAATACTGGAGCGATTAGCTCCCGTGCCGTTTACCGATTGTGCGGCCGAGTCTGCGCTTGAAGTCGCCGTAGCCGTATGAAACGAGCTTTTTCAATTTCCCGCCGCGTTCCCGCACATACACGGCGGGGAGCGGCGTTCCGTTAAATGTGTTGTTTTTACAGATTGAATAAATCGCCATATCGCCGAAAAGCAGGATGTCTCCCGCTTGCGGCGGTTTTTCGAATATGTAATCTCCGATAATATCCCCGGCGAGACAGGTTGGCCCCGCAAGTCGGTACGTGTTTTTTGAACCTTTCCCGGCAACTGCGCCCCACAGCGGCGGCGTATACGGCATTTCGAGTACGTCGGGCATATGGCATGCGGCGCTCGCGTCGGTTATCGCAATTTCCGTTTGCCCGTTTTGCACGATGTCGAGCACCCGGGTTGCCAAATATCCCGCGTTAAGCGCAACCGCTTCCCCGGGTTCGAGATACACCCGGATATTACCGTATTCCGCCACGCGTGCAATACATTGTTCGAGGAGCGACATATCATATCCCTGACGGGTTATCAGCTGTCCGCCGCCGAAATTTATCCACTTGAGGCGCGGCAGTATGTCGCCGAATTTTTCCGTTACCGTATCGAGCGTTCGCTTCAGAGCGTCGGAGTCCTGTTCGCAAAGGGTATGGAAATGCAGTCCGTCGATTAAGCCGAGCAGTTCGGGAGTGATGCCTTTATCCCATTCGGCGCGGGTCACCCCGAGTCTGCTGCCGGCGGCGCACGGGTCGTAAATGACCGATTTTTGGGTGGAGCATTCGGGGTTTATCCTCACACCGACGGATTTGCCGGCGTTTTTTGCGGTGAAACCGAACTTCCCGAGCTGATTAAGCGAGTTAAACACAATATAATCGGCGTATTTAAGAAGTTCGACAAACTCGTCTTCGCGGTAAGCGGCGGAGAATACATGAACTTCCCTGCCGGGCATCTCTTCCGCGCCGAGCCTTGCCTCATAAAGCCCGCTCGCCTCGGTTCCCGAAAGATACGGCGATAATACGGGATATAAATCGAAGCATGAGAAAGCTTTTTGCGCCAGCAGGATTTTGCAGCCCGTCCGGCGCTGAACCCCGGAAAGTATTTCTCCGTTTTCCGTTATCTTTCGTTCATCGATTATATAGCACGGGGTCGGCAGTCCGGCGAAAAGTTCGTCGGGAGCGCGACCGTCCAGCGCCGAAAACGGCGGGCGGTTATCCGGCGCCGGCATCATTCCACCAACACGGGAGAACGGTTTTCGTGTCGCGGAAGACCGTATTTTTCCAACGCTTCCAGGAACGGATCCGGGTTAAACTCCTCAACGGTATGAACCCCCGGTCGGTTCCACTTGCCGGTCAGCAGCATCATGGCGCCGCACATGGCCGGCACGCCGGTTGTGTACGCTACCGCCTGGCTGCCTACCTCGCGAAAACACTCCTCGTGATCGCATATATTATAGATTGCGAGGTTTTTCTTTTGGTTGTCTTTTTTGCCGGTAAAGACGCAGCCTATATTTGTTTTGCCTTTTGTTTTTGCTCCGAGCACGGCGGGATCCGGCAGCAGCCGCTTTAAGAATTTTACGGGTACTATGCGGTTCCCCTCAAATTCCACCGGTTCCGTGGAAAGCATACCTACGTCATTCAGGCACCGCATATGGGTCAGGTAGCTTTCGCCGAAAGTCATAAAAAACCGGATGCGTTTCACGCCGGGAATGTTGGCGGCGAGCGATTCAATCTCCTCGTGGTGCAAAAGATACATATCGCGCCGCCCCGCGCCCTCAAAATCGTATGACCGTTTTACCGAAAGCGCGGGTATCTCTACCCAATGCCCGTTTTCCCAGTAACTGCCCGGAGCCGAAACTTCGCGAAGATTGATCTCCGGGTTGAAATTGGTCGCGAACGGATAGCCGTTATCGCCGCCGTTACAGTCTAAAATATCCACCGTTTCGATTGTGTCGAACTCATGTTTTAACGCGTAAGCACAGTAGGCCTGGGTTACGCCGGGATCGAACCCGCACCCGAGCAGCGCGGTAAGCCCCGCTTTTTCAAAACTTTCACGGTATGCCCATTGCCATGAATAGTCGAAATATGCCGAAAAACCCTTCTCGCGGCACCGCTTTTCGTAAGCGGCGCGCCAAACGGGGTCTGTTGTGTCTTCGGGCTCGAAGTTGGCGGTGTCCATATAATTTACTCCACACTTCAGGCAGGCGTTCATTACGGTTAAGTCCTGATACGGCAGGGCGATATTCATCACGAGATCCGGCCCGTAATCTGATATTAGCGAACACAGCCGGTCTTCGTCGTCGGCATCGACTTCGGCGGCGGAAATTTTCGTATCCGTTTTATTCCTCAACAGATTCGCTAAGGCTTCGCAATTTTCAATATGACGGCTCGCGATACACAGGTCGGAAAAGACTACCGGTACCGCGCAGCATTTTTTTATTGCCACGGTCGCTACGCCGCCGCAGCCTATAACCAGAACTTTCGCCATACCCAATCACTCCAGACGCATAACTTGTACGGATCGGCGCGGGGCGGCCGCGCCGCCGCGAATGCGGCGGGCGGGCGAACGCCCGCGGCGCGCTCCGCGCGCCCGCGGCCGCCCCGCGCACCTGCCGGCATCACGCTTTTTTCGTCACCGCTATCAGCATTTCGCGCAACAGCTTGCACGCCGTGGCAGTCGAAACGCCGCTCTGATCCAGTGCGGGAGCCAGCTCGGTAATGTCCGCTCCCACAATGTCGGTTTTACAGGCTTCCAGGACGGCGCCCAGCAACTGCAAGAAGGTTACGCCGCCCGCTTCCGGCGTACCGGTTCCGGGAAACGCCGACGGATCGAGACAGTCTAAATCCACCGTTAAATAAACGGGCGCACCGCTTTTCCGCAATTTTTCCGTTACCTCGTCCAATCCCGCAAAATCGAATTTTCTCATTTTGACCGCGCCGCTTTCGGCAAAATCGAACTCCGTTTTGTCTCCGCTCCGTATGCAAAACGAATATACGGTTCCGCCCCGCAAAAGCTCATAACAGCGCCGCATTACGGTAGCGTGACTGAGCCGCGCTCCGAGATAACTGTCGCGCAGATCGGCGTGCGCGTCGAAATGGATAACGTTCAAGTCGGGGAACCGTTTAACCGCCGCTCTTACCGAGCCCAGCGTTACCAGATGTTCCCCGCCGAGCATAACGGGTATTTTGCCGTCGCCGTAAATTTCACCCGCGAGGCTCTCAATCTGCGAAAGCGCGATATCGCTGTCGCCGATGCAAAGGTCGGAATCCCCGCAGTCGAATACGCGGCAGTCACGCAGATCCGCCCCCTGGTAAGGGCTGTAAGTTTCAAGACCGGCGCTGTCGTTACGCATGGCCTGCGGACCGAAACGCGCGCCGGGGCGAAAGCTTGCCGTAGAATCGAACGGCGCGCCGAAAATCGCCGCCGCCGCGGTTTCGTAATCGCATTCGCAGCCAAGGAACACCGATATGTTTTTATCCGTTTTTCTCAACCTCCCGCAGCATTTCTTCGAGAAACGCGGGCAGATAAAACGAGCCTATATGCAGGCGGGTCGTATAATATCTGGTTTTAAGCCCCAACTGCTGCCAGCGGGCGGCGTCGAGATCGTCGATCGGGTGATACCTCTTGCTCGCGAACCCGAACAGCCAATATCCGGCGGCATAAGTCGGAATGTGCGCCTGATATACTCTGCTTATCGGGAAAGTGTCGGCTATGCGCTGGTGGCTGCGCTTCATTGCTTCGGCGTCGTGACTGTAAAACGGGCTGCCCTGCTGATTCACCATTATGCCGTCGGGCCGTAGCGCGTGATAGCAGCTCCCGTAAAACTCCTTTGTGAACAGCCCCTCCGAAGGCCCGAACGGATCGGTGGAATCGACTATTATCAAATCATACGCGCCCTGCAAACCTCTGAGAAAATGCAACCCGTTTTCGTAGCTTATATGGACTCTCTCGTCGTCGAGCCGCGAGGCGTTTTCCGGCAGATAAATGCGGCACGCTTCCAAAACCTGCGGATCCATCTCCACAAGATCGATCCGCTCAACGGTTTCGTATCTCGCGAGTTCTTTAACCACGCCTCCGTCTCCCGCGCCGATTACAAGCACATCGCGCACACCGGGGTGCACCGCCATTGGAACATGCGTTATCATTTCATCGTAGATGAATTCGTCCCGCTCCGTAAGCATAACATTGCCGTCGAGCGCCAGAACCCTGCCGAACTCCGGCGTCTCGAAAATATCAATCTGCTGGTAATCGCTGCGTTCGGAATAAAGATGCCTGTTTACCCGCATGGAATGCTTAACATCCGGCGCGTGAAATTCGCTGAACCACAGTTCCATGGCAACGCCTCCTATTCGATGACATTCAGATTAAGTATATTCGGATCTTCCGGCCCGGTAAGCGAACAGCCTTTTTCTCCGGCATAGGCAATATAATCCAGAATTTCGCGGGTAATTCGCTCGCCCGGCGCAAGGATCGGTATTCCCGGCGGATAGCACATCACAAATTCGGTGCAGACATGCCCTTCGCTTTGCTCTAACGGGAGGCTCCGCTTTTTGGAATAAAACGCCTCCTGCGGGCTGATGACGACCTCCGGGTCGATATATTCCTGCGTCATAAGGCCGCTCGGATCACGGCTGTAGCGGCGCCTGATTTCGGCAAGTGCGCTTACTAGCCGTTCGACCTCCTGCGGGCGGTCGCCCATTGAAAGATACGCGAGGATATTGCCTATATCTCCGAATTCTATCTGAATATCGTATTCGTCCCGCAGAAGATCGTAAACCTCAATTCCCGCAAGACCTATATCGAGAGTATGAACGCTTAACTTGGTCGAATCGAAGTCAAAAATCGAATCTCCGTTCACAAGTTCTTTCCCGAAAGCGTAGTATCCCCCGATGGTATTTATTTCTTCCCTCGCGTATTCCGCCATTTCAAGCACACGGCGGTAAACGGTTTTCCCGCGCAGCGCCAGATTCCGGCGGCTTATATCCAGGCTTGAAAGCAAAAGGTAACTGCCGGAGGTGGTTTGCGTAAGGTTGATAATCTGCCGCACATAACCCGCGGAAACATTCGGCCCGGTAAGCAGCAAGCTCGACTGCGTTAAACTCCCGCCGCTTTTGTGCATTGACACTGCCGACATATCCGCTCCCGCCGCCATCGCCGATACGGGCAGACCGTCGCCGAAATAAAAGTGTGTGCCGTGGGCCTCGTCGGCGAGGCAGTACATTCCCGCGCGGTGCGCCGCCGCGACAATTCCGGGCAGGTTGCTGCAAATTCCGTAATATGTCGGATTGTTCACAAGCACCGCAACCGCGTCGGGGTTTTCACGTATTGCTTTCTCAACTTGGGGAAGGCTCATGCCGAGCGAAATTCCAAGCCGCGAATCGACCCCGGGATTGATATAAACCGGCACCGCTCCGCAAAGGACAAGCGCGTTTATAACACTGCGGTGAACATTGCGGGGGAGAATAATTTTATCGCCCCGTTTGCATACCGAAAGGATCATGCTTTGAACCGAGCCGGTTGTGCCCGCTACCGTCAGAAAAGCGTGCGCCGCTCCGAATGCCTCGGCGGCGAGCTCTTCGGCCTGCAGGATAACCGATGTCGGATGGCACAGGTTATCGAGGGGCTTCATGCTGTTCACATCCACGCTTACGCAGCGCTCCCCCAGGAAAGCGGTCATTTCCGGGTTGCCGCGCCCGCGTTTGTGCCCCGGAACATCGAACGGCACTATTCGCCGCCGTCTGAAATTTTCCAGTGCCTCGTAAATCGGCGCAGTGTTTTGATCCGATGCCATTGTCTCACTCCGTTATGCTGCCCGCCGCGGTATCGGAGAGCAGAAAACATTCGCGGTATTTGCCGGCGAGCGTTTTATATGCCGATATTGCCGATCCTATATCGCGGAAAGCCGCGAAGCACGCGGATCCGCTGCCCGACAGCATCACCGTTTCGGCTCCGGCTGCCGCGAAATCGGCGGCGAGTCCGGCGTCGGGCGGAAAAACGCCGACGAAATCGTTTCTTGCGTTTCCGTAAAAATAGCCGATGTCGTTTACAAGCCGGGAAAAATCGCAACCGTCTCCGTTCGCGGGATGCAGGCGGTCGAGCGCGGCGTAGCGATCGGCCGTGGCTGTCTTGTCCCCGTGTTTTACCGCCACATAGTAATAAACGAACTCCTTTTCAAGAGGTGTGAGTTTTTCCCCTTTCCCCTCGGCGAGGGAACATCCGCCGCGTATCAGGAACGGCACATCGGCGCCTACCGACAGCCCTATCTCCTCAAGCCGCGAAAGCTTGAACGGCGAACCGTAGAATCCGTTCAGGGCGTTAAGCACCGCCGCCGCGTCGCTGCTGCCTCCGCCCATTCCCGACGCTACGGGAATGGCTTTTTTTATGTAAATATCAAACCCGTCGCGGTTCCCGGAGGCTTCCAGAAAACGCCGCGCGGCCGTATAAGCGATATTGTCTTCCCCCGAGAGCGAGCGATCGCTGCATGTGACGGTCACTTTCCCGCTTTGCGAGGGATTGATTTCAATGCGGTCGCACAGCGTAACGGTTTGCATAACCGTTTGCAGAGAATGAAACCCGTCCGGCAATTTCCCGGTAACCCGCAAATAAAGGTTGAGCTTTGCAAAAGCAAGTATTTTCGGCATAAAACGCTCCTTACAAAGATTGCAGAAACTCGCCGATACGAGACAGCGCGGTTTTTATATGCTCCACCGAATAGCAGTACGAGGCGCGGACAAATCCCTCGCCGCATTCCCCGAACGCCGTCCCGGGGACGACCGCGACTTTCTTTTCATACAGCAGCCGCTCACAAAATTCCTCGGAACTCAGCCCCGTGGAGGAAATATCCGGGAAAGCGTAAAACGCGCCTTTCGGTTCAACACACGGCAGCCCCAGCCGGTTAAATCCGTCTACAATGATTTTGCGCCGGTCGTTATACTGCTCGCGCATATCCGCTATGTCGCCGTCGCCGTTTCTAAGCGCCTCGATGGCGGCGTACTGCGCCGTAGTGGGTGCGCTCATAATGCCGAACTGGTGAATTTTCGTCATCTGCGAAATTATTTCTTCCGGGCCGCAGGCGTAGCCGAGGCGCCAGCCGGTCATCGAATAACTTTTCGAAAAGCCGTTCACCACCACGGTGCGTTCCGCCATTCCCTCCGCCGACGCTATCGAAACATGGGGCTTTTCACCGTAGGTAAGTTCGGAATATATCTCGTCGGAAATTACCGTAATATCGGTGTCGCGAAGATATTCCGCTATTTTTTCAAGATCTTCCCGTCCCATTATCGCGCCGGTGGGATTGCACGGATACGGCATGATTAAAACTTTTGTACGCGGCGTGATTTTGCTCGCGATGCGCTCCGGAGTAAGGCGGAACCCGTCCTCCGCCTTTGTTTCGGCGATTACCGGCACTCCGCCCGCCATCACGGTAAGCGGCTCGTAGCACACAAAACTCGGCTGCGGTATAATCACCTCGTCGCCGGGCGAAACCAGGGCGCGCAACGCCGCGTCAATCGCTTCGCTTCCGCCGACCGTTACGAGAATATCGCTTTCGGGGCGGTATAAAACCCCGATTCTTTTGTTTTGGTACTCCGAAACGGCGGCGCGCAGTTCCGCGAGACCGCGATTCGCCGTATAGCGTGTTTTGCCGCTTTCCAGCGAGGCTATCGCCGTTTCTCTTACATGCCAGGGGGTTAAAAAATCGGGCTCTCCGACGCCGAGAGATATACAGTCGCTCATCTGTTCGGCTATATCGAAGAACTTGCGTATGCCCGAAGGCCTGATTTTGAGCACTCTCGGGTTCAGCACCCGCGAATAATCGATCATAACGACATTTTCCTTCTGTCATCGCCGGTGCCCGGGCAAAGGTCGATATCCATCTCCTTGTAGCGCCGGAGGACAAAATGGGTCGCGGTGGAGGTTACGCATTTCATCGGAGCGAGGCGCTTCGCCACAAACATACAAACCTCCTCGAAAGTTCCGGCCTTTACAACCACGCTGAAGTCGTAGGAACCCGACATCAGATAAACGCTCTCGACTTCCGGGTAGCGGCGGATCTCTTCGGCGATCTTTTCAAATCCGTTTTCCGCTTCGGGGGTAACTTTCAGTTCAATCATGGCGGAAACTTTCGCGCTGTCTAATTTTCCCCAGTCGATAACCGCCTTATAGCCGCGTATAAGCCCCGATTCCTCCATTTCGCGGATTTCCGCGGAAACGCGCTCTTCGCTTAAATCGCACATCACCGCCAGATCGTGAACCGATGTTCTGGCGTTTTGCGACAAATGCTTCAGAATTTGCATATTCACGGCAATAACCTCCTTCGGTTTTTTTAATCATAGCACAAAGCGGGGAATAATTCCATTGTTTTTTTGCCGGGCGGTCTGCCGTGCCCGGTGCTGACGGAGAATCCTCGTGTTTGCGGGCAGGTTCTCGCACCGGGTGCCGAGTGAGGGCTTTATCGTGTAACCGCGGTCGTCAAAGTTTTTACGCGGTATTTAAGGCAGCACCGCGTAATGCCCGCCCGACGGCTCCCGACAT
>CAZRRV010000014.1:0-2015 GCA_964602735.1 uncultured Eubacteriales bacterium | reverse complement strand
TTTACGCGGTATTTAAGGCAGCACCGCGTAATGCCCGCCCGACGGCTCCCGACATCATCTGCCGGCATATTTCCGCCATATTTTTCAAAAATACTTGAAAACACACAATGTATTCCCCGCGTTTTTTGCTTTCTCTTAACGGAAAATCCGACGCTGTATCCGATGTACAATTATTATGCATGATTGCTTTAAAAAATAATTTTACAAGTCGGGCGCGTGAAAATTCCCCGTGCGTTGGATTTTATGCGTCGATCCGCTCAATTTTCCGCAAGTCGCCGTTGATTGTACTTTCACCCCGCCTCTTTGGTTCCCCGGCCGGTTGAGTATATGGCGCATTTGCACCGGGTTATCAACCCAACGGATAAAAATATTTTTTATCGGTTGAATACGATCGTAAAAAATGTCGGGGCGCGATGGTGCCCCGGCATTTTCGCCTTACCCTGCGGTTCTTTGAAAACATGTCCTTTTAATCTCAAACTGCCGGCTTTTTATTAAATTGTGTAAAAGTCTGCATATTCATATTGATACGGATCATCTTTACCTTTTTCGGGATGGCTCTTCCGCAAAAGATTCGGCAGTTCCGGGTGGTCGCTTTCGGCGCAGAGCTTGCCGGTTTTTGCACGGGTTAAAGCTTTCCTCCGGGCAGGCGCACTTTCAGCTTTTGCGGTTGGGAGCCTTGTAAGTTGATCTCGGCAAAAATTCCGACGGTGATACGATTTTTTCGAGTCCGATACTCCGAAATTCGTCTGCCGAATAGTCGTAAGTAGCAATGTCGCCGCTGTTTAAGCGATCAATCGCGTCTTTTACCGGCAGTCCGCCAAGTCCCCGCCCCTGCGCAACCCTGAGCAGATCGTACGCGTACCCGACGAGTCCACCCTCCGGCATCTTTTTCGGAAGATATACACTTTCGACATGTGAAGTATCAAACGGGAAAAAACCGCTCAGCTTCTCGGGATAGGGTACCTCTATTTCTTTGGGCTGTGTAAAATCATATTCGCCCCATACGTAATACACATCAACATCCAGCCCCGAGCCATCCCAAAGCGCCCAGTGACCGTTGCCGAAATAAGACAAGGAGCTACCTCCGTTTTCATCACCTTCCCGGGGGCCGCCGGCAAAAATATCTTTGCCGAATCCGTCGGAATGTTCTTCTTTGTCGTACCATTCATTATAATACAGGTCGTAATGATAGTATATTTTCTCGAATATGGGTTCCGAATATGACTCCTTAAATTCGAGAGGTCTTGTACCCCATGCGGTATGGTATGTTTTTTGGGGTTCGGGCTGCTTTGTCGAAGTAGCGTTGCCCGGGTTTGCGCCGGACTGTTTGGATGTGTTCCCGTTACGGGAACTGCTGCTCGAATTCGTATCCGATCGATCGGAGGCCGAAGAAGGCGCGTCGCCGCTTGAAAGTGTGCCCGGGGTAACGCCGGTTTCGTCCTGAGCAATGCTTGATTCACTGCTTTTCGAAACGGCGGGTTTTTTTCCGTCGCTTTTCCGTTCGCAACCGCAAAGCGAGAAAACAATTCCGCAAGCCAGTAAAATACATAATCCGCTTTTCATAAAATCACCTCTGGAAATAGTTGCGCGAAATTTTCAAAAAAAGCCGAAAAACATTATATTTTACTCCCCTGTTTTTGTCAAGCCGTAATTGGCGCAATCGAAAATCCCACTGTAGGTTTACAATAGATGTGTTACAGTAGGGGATAAAAACAGATGACGGATCGGAGAACCTGTGTTACAGTTAATTTGCTAACAAAACCGACAGGAGGTTCAACGATTCGTCATGGATAGAATAACACAGGATATGCGGTTTCGTCAAGCTTTGTTAAAGTATGCGGACAAATACGGGGTTACAAAAGCGGCTATTCGGTACAAGGTGAACCGGCAATATATCTACCGCCGGAGGAAAAGATATGACGGAACTTGGGATTCTTTGAAAGACAAATCCCGCAGACCCCATCATCACCCGAAACAACATACACCGGGCGAACCGGCGCTTATAGCAAATATGC
>CAZRRV010000013.1:24704-36904 GCA_964602735.1 uncultured Eubacteriales bacterium | reverse complement strand
ACGATGATGACGACGATGAATGCGATCATCACGATCACGGGCATGAGCACGAACATCACCACGAACACGGCGAAGGGCATCACCATGCCGACGATGTTTTCGACAGTATCGGTATCGAAACCACGAGGAAATTCGGCAAACGGGATATAGATTCGGCGCTCGCCGCGCTCGGCGGCGGAGATTACGGTTATGTTTTGCGCGCGAAAGGCATTGTGCCGGGCGATGACGGCACGTGGATTCATTTTGATTTCGTCCCCGGCGAGCCGGATGTGCGAACCGGTTCCGCCGATATAGGCGGCCGTGTCTGTGTGATCGGCACCGACCTTAAATCCGAAGAAATCGAACGGCTTTTCAGGTAGGTTGAAAATATGGATGTTCCGGTACTGCTTTATGTCGGATTCTTAGACGGCGGCAAAACCACCGCCATTCAGACGGGCTTTGAAAGCGACAGCGTTACAAGCGCCGACCGTGTGCTGTTGTTGCGCTGTGAAGACGGCGAAACGGATTACGCGCCCGAGCGTTTTCACGCCGATGTGCAAATCGCGGATATTGAAGGCCCGGATGATCTTACGCCGGAAAATCTGCAACGTCTGCATGATAAATACCGGCCGGATATTGTGCTGGTGGAGTACAACGGAATGTGGACAACCGACAAACTGATAGCCGCCCTTCCCGAGGAATGGTATATTTACGAACAGGCGGAGGTTGAAAACGCCGTTACCTTTGCCGCCTACAACGCCAATATGCGCAATTTAACCTATGAACATTTAAGTATGTCGGACTATGTTGAGTTCAACCGAGTGCCCGAGGGCTTTGACATAATGCCGCTTCACAAAATAGTCCGGGGCGCGAACCGCCGTTGCGGCATCGGATACAGATACGACGACGGGCATGTGGAAAACGATGAGATCGAGGATCCGCTGCCGTTCGATATAAACGCTCCCGTTATTGAAATCGGCGACGACGATTACGGGCTCTGGTATACCGACATTACCGAGGATTGTGAAAAATACAACGGCAAAACGGTTAAATTCAAAGGTATTATCGTAAAGCAGCCAGACATGACAAAAACAATGTTTTTTTTCGGGCGCAAAGTGATGTACTGCTGCGCGGCGGATATTAACTACGGTGCGCTGATTTGCGAGTATCCGGCCGCCCCCGCGTGGGACACATATACCTGGGCGGTGATCACCGCGAAAATAAAAGTCGAGCGGCACCGGGGCTATAAAGGAAAAGGCCCCGTACTGTATGTAAACTCCATTGCCCGCACATCCCCGCCCGAAAACGAGGTCGCGACACTCTGGTAGAGTTTGCGTGCAGATACGAAGCCGGCAATATTTCGGCCCCGCCAACTTGACTGTTGACAAATCAAAAACCTGCGTTATAATTATAGAGAAGTTGCGCGGCGCGGTGCCGCGTCTCCTTGCCGGCGGCGAATGCGCGCCGGCCGTAAGTCCGAAGGGAGGTGCTTGTATGGCAAAGAAGTATGAAGCGGCTTTGGTCCTTTCCGTTGCCGGCGGGGACGAAGCCACGGCGGCTCTGTTTGAAAAATTCAAAACGCTGATTTCCGAGAACGGAACCGTGGAAAAGGTCGATGAATGGGGCAAACGCAAACTCGCTTATCCCATCAACGATGAAACCGAGGGGCAGTATTACATTGTGAATTTCGAAAGCGAACCCGGTTTCCCGGCGGAACTCGACCGTGTCGCGAAGATAACCGACGGTGTTCTTCGCATAATGATTGTGGCAAAGTAGAAAGGGAGAGAAACGATGAACATAGCGATTTTAATCGGAAGGCTTACCGCCGACCCGGAACTGCGCCACACCCCGAACGATATTCCCGTTACGACTTTCTGCCTCGCTATCGACCGCCCGTACAAAAGCGGAGAGGAAAAGCAGACCGATTTCATCAATGTAACGGCGTGGCGCAAAACCGCCGAATTTGTTACCAAGTATTTCAAAAAAGGCCAGCGTGCCGAAGTAGTGGGCTCGATTCAGACCCGCAAGTACACGGATAAAGACGGCAAACCCCGTACGGCGTTCGAGGTTGTGGCCGACAATGTGCATTTTGTGGATCCGAAGGGTTCCGGCGCGCCGTCATCCCCCGCGGAAAGCTCGCCCGCAACATTTTCGAATGCCGATCCGTCGGATTTTTCCGAGATTTCGGGCGACGACGATCTTCCGTTCTGAAAGATTAAAGGAGATTTAACAGATGGAGCAGAATGATAAAACAGTGCGCCGCAAAGGGCGCAAAAGGGTATGCCATTTTTGCGTCGACCGTGTTGAAACGATTGATTACAAAGATGTTGAAAGGCTGAGAAAATTTATTTCGGAAAGGGCGAAAATTCTTCCCCGCAGAGTAACCGGAACCTGCGCGGCTCACCAGCGTGAACTTACCACGGCTATCAAACGGGCAAGATATATCGCGCTTCTGCCTTTCACTACCGACTGATTTTTTCCCCCGGCAATATTCGCGGGGATACGGACAAAACATCCGTATCCCCGCGATTTTTATTTCGCGAACACCACTCCGGTTTTCGGGTTTAATTCGGCTATGCGCGCCAGCGACTCTATCCGTACACCCTCGCTCCGCAGCTTTGCCCCGCCCGGCTGAAACGCTTTTTCGATAACTATCCCCGCTCCCGCCAATGCCGCGCCGGCGCTTTGAATAATAGAACGCAGACCCTCGATTGAACTGCCCATGGCGAGAAAATCATCAATAATCAACACCCGGTCGCCGGCGGTGAGAAATTCCTTTGATACCACTATTTCGTAATTTTTTTTGTGTGTAAACGAGAAAACGGGAGCGCTGTAAACGTCACCCGACAGATTTACTGTTTTCGATTTCTTCGCGAACAGCACCGGGACACGGAAATACCGCGCCGTAAGACATGCAATTCCTATGCCGGACGCCTCCACGGTAAGAATTTTCGTGATATCGCAGTCGCCGAAAATACGGTAAAATTCCTCACCCAAACGGTCAACCAGCCCGACATCGATCTGGTGGTTAAGAAAGCCGTCGACTTTCAGCACCCCGCCGTCTCCTATTTTCCCGTACCGCGTTATCATATCTTCAAGAAGTTTCATTTTTATCTCCCCCGCCCGGATAAAAGCGGCAAGCGCAGCAAAAAATCCCCGCGTCCTCAAACGCGGGGATTTTTTTACTCGGCGTTTGAACCGTAAAGCGCCGCTAATTTTTCAAGGTGTTTGCGCTGCTCGGCCGCGTTCGCCGCCGCTTTATCGAACAGTTTTTCCGCCCTTTCGGGGAACGTGCGAGTAAGAGAGGAATACCGCGCCTCGCCCATAATAAATTCCTTATAGTCGGCCGACGCCGGTTTGCAGTCGATAGTGAGGGGATTTTTGCCTTCCGCCGCCAGCGCCGGATTGAAGCGGAACAGGTTCCAGTACCCGCAATCGACGGCTTTCTTCATCTCTTTCTGGCAGTTCGCCATTCCGCCCTTGATACTGTGCATCTCGCAGGGCGAATAGCCGATTATCAGCGACGGACCTTTATAGGCCTCGGCCTCGCGAATGGCTTTCAGCGTCTGGTTCATATCGGCGCCCATCGCGATTTGCGCCACGTAAATGTAACCGTAAGACATCGCTATTTCCGCAAGGCTCTTCTTGGCTATGGCTTTGCCCGCGGCGGCAAACTGGGCTACCTGCCCTATCTGAGAGGCTTTGGATGCCTGCCCCCCGGTGTTCGAGTAAACCTCGGTATCGAACACCATTACATTTATGTCGTTGCCGGACGCGAGAACATGATCGAGCCCGCCGAACCCGATATCGTACGCCCATCCGTCTCCTCCGAACATCCATACCGATTTTTTGGAAAGGAAGTCGCTGTTTTCGCAAATCTCGGCGCATATTTCGCAGGTGGCCGCCGTCTTTTCCGCCTCTTTTACAAGCGCTTCGGAGGCCGCGGCGTTCGTTTCGCCGTCGTCGACGGTTTCAAGATAGCGGGCGGCGGCGGCTTTAAGCTCCCCGTTCGCCTGCGGCGCCGTTTCAATCCGCTTTACAAGTTCGATCAGATGATCCCTGATCGACTTCTGCCCCAGATACATTCCGAGCCCGTGTTCGGCGTTATCTTCAAACAGCGAGTTGCCCCAGGCGGGTCCGCGGCCGTTTTTATCGGTGGTGTAAGGCGATGTCGCGGCGGCGCCGCCCCAGATTGAGGAGCACCCGGTGGCGTTGGATATGTACATCCTGTCGCCGTAAAGCTGGGTTACGAGGCGGGCGTATGAAGTTTCCGCGCAACCGGCGCACGACCCCGAGAACTCAAGCAGAGGCTTTTTGAACTGCGAGGAAATAACATTTACCGGGGTCAGTGTTTCGGGTTTTTCGGTAACTTTCGAGTTGCAGTAATCGAATACGGCCTGCTGATTGTCCTGAGTTTCGCGGGGGACCATTTTCAGCGAATTTGTCGGGCACACTCCGACACAGACGCCGCATCCCATGCAATCCATGGGCGAAACCGCCAAAGTATAAGTGTAGTTCGTTTTCACCACGGGTTTCGGCGCTTTTTTCATCTGCGCCGGGGCGTTCGCGACTTCATCGTCGTTCAGCGCGTAGGGGCGGATTGTGGCGTGCGGGCAGACGAAAGAACAGCGGTTGCATTTCGCGCATGTTTCCGGGTTCCACTCCGGGACATTGACCGCGACGCCGCGCTTTTCGTAAGCCGAGGCTCCCTGCTCGAAAGTTCCGTCGGCGTAATCAGCGAACACCGAAACAGGCAGACTGTCGCCGTTCATTTTCGATACGGGTTTCAAAATCGTATCAACCATTTTCACAAGTTTCGCGGGGCCTTCGGAGGGCTTGTCGGCAGGTCCGTCGACCGCGTTTGCCCATTCCGCCGGCACGTCGACTTTAACAAACGCCGTCGCGCCCGCGTCGATCGCCCTGTGATTCATGTCGACAATCTCCTGCCCTTTTTTGGAATAGGATTTTGTCGCCGCCTCTTTCATATATCGGATGGCGTCTTCCTCCGGCATAATTTTCGCAAGCGCGAAAAACGCCGACTGCAAAATGGTGTTGGTACGCTTTCCCATACCGATTTCGGCCGCGAGATCGATGGCGTTTACGGTGTAAACCTGCACATTGTTTTTAGCTATATAGCGCTTTGCGTCGGCGGGCATGTGCTGTGAAAGTTCCCCGGGCGTCCACTGGCAGTTGATAAGGAACACTCCCCCGGGCTTGACATCGTTGACCATCGGAAAGCCCTTGTCGATATACGAGGGGTTGTGGCACGCCACGAAATCGGCTTTGTTTATATAGTACGGGCTCTTAATCGGTTTGTCGCCGAACCGAAGATGGGATACGGTAATGCCCCCGGTTTTTTTGGAGTCGTACTGGAAATACGCCTGAACATATTTGTCGGTATGGTCGCCTATGATTTTGATTGAGTTTTTGTTCGCGCCGACGGTTCCGTCTCCGCCAAGGCCCCAGAACTTGCACTCGATTGTACCCGGCGCGGCGGTGTTCGGAGCGGGCTTTTCCTCAATCGACAAATAGGTAACATCATCGTTGATGCCGACGGTAAACTGACGCTTCGGGCTGTCTTTCGCCAGTTCGGCGTAAACCGCGAAAATGCTCGAAGGCGGTGTGTCTTTCGAGCCGAGACCGTAACGCCCGCCGATTACATCGATCTGCCGCCCGGTCTGCGCGAGCGCGCCCACAACATCGAGATACAGCGGCTCCCCGAGCGCGCCCGGTTCTTTGGTGCGGTCGAGCACCGCTATCCGCTTGACCGATTGCGGAATGGCCTCCGCAAGTTTCTCGGCCGAGAACGGGCGGTACAGCCGGACTTTCACAAGACCGACTTTTTCTCCCGCCGCGTTCAGATAATCGATAACCTCCTCGGTAACATCGCATACCGAGCCCATGGCGATAATAACGCGATCGGCGTCGGGGGCGCCGTAATAGTTAAACAGTTTATAATCGGTGCCCAATTTGGCGTTTACTTTGTCCATGTATTTTTCGACAATACCGGGTACGGCGTTGTAATATTTATTGCACGCCTCGCGGTTCTGGAAGAATATATCGCCGTTTTCGTGCGAACCGCGCATCGTCGGGTGCTCGGGGTTAAGGGCGCGTCTGCGGAATGCGGCTACCGCGTCCATATTGCACATTTCTTTCAGATCGTCGTAATCCCATACGGCAATTTTCTGAATTTCATGGGATGTTCTGAACCCGTCGAAGAAATTCAGGAAAGGTACGCGGCCTTCGATGGCGGCGAGATGCGCCACGGCTCCGAGATCCATAACCTCCTGCGGGTTGGTTTCGGCCAGCATCGCGAACCCAGTCTGGCGGCAGGCGTAAACATCCGAATGGTCGCCGAAAATATTCAGCGCGTGCGAGGCGACGCAGCGCGCAGAAACATGGAACACCGCCGGAAGGAGTTCGCCGGCGATTTTATACATATTGGGTATCATCAAAAGCAGACCCTGCGAGGCGGTGTATGTGGTAGTAAGCGCCCCCGCCGCGAGCGAACCGTGAACGGCTCCGGCGGCACCGGATTCCGATTCCATTTCAACCACATTCACCGTTGTCCCGAAAATGTTTTTCGTCCCCGCCGCGGACCACTGGTCAACATAATCCGCCATCGGGCTCGACGGTGTAATCGGGTATATCCCCGCTACTTCCGTAAACGCGTAAGATACATGCGCGGCGGCGTTGTTGCCGTCCATCGTCTTCATTTTCCGTGCCATACGAACAGCATCTCCAAACATAAAATATTCCGCAAAAAAGAAGCAAAAGAGAATTCTTTGTTTCTAAATGTCTTTTTCGCTCTTTTAAGAATAGCACCAAACCGCCGTAAAGTAAATATTTTTTTTATATTTTTTGCACGCCGGCGTCCGATGCGCGGCGGCCGTGTGCCGTTTTTTCGTGACTTTTCCTTCGAAAACGCGGGGGATCCGCCCGCGGAGCGGTTTTTAATCCGTGTGGCGGCCGGGCGACAAATAAAAAATATTTTTATTGAAAAGGGCGCGGGGATATAGTAAAATAATATCGGAAAGAGGGATTGTCGGTATGTCACTCGAGTTTAACGATAAGTTCGCCGCTCCTTTTCTGCGGGAAAACGATCTTCCGGGGATGCGGCCGTTCGTTGCCGCTGCTCACGAAATGCTGCATAACCGCTCGGGAGCGGGCCGGGATTTTCTGGGATGGCTCGATTTGCCGGTGAATTACGACCGCGAAGAGTTTTCGCGCATACAGTCGGCGGCGTCGGAAATATGCGAAAACAGCGATGTGCTTCTGGTAATTGGCATCGGCGGATCTTATCTGGGCGCGAGAGCAGCCGTCGAATTCCTGCATTCGCCGCTTTATAACGAACTTCCGAAAAAAACCCCAAACATTTATTTTGTCGGCAACGGTTTGAGCGGAACATATCTTTCCGAAATACTCAGGCTTTGCGACGGCAAACGCGTATCGCTTAATGTAATTTCAAAATCCGGAACCACAACCGAGCCCGCGATAGCTTTCCGCGTATTGCGCGAATATCTCGAAAAAACCGTCGGGAAAGACGAGGCAAACCGCCGCATTTACGTTACTACCGACCGGGAACGCGGCACATTAAAGCGCCAGGCCGACGAACGGGGATGGAAAACTTTCACCGTACCCGATGATGTGGGCGGAAGATATTCGGTGCTTTCCGCCGTAGGGCTGTTGCCGATTGCCGTAAGCGGGGCCGATTTGAACGCCCTGATGGAAGGAGCGGCGGCGGCGCGTTCGGAATATTCCGACGCCGATTTGTTCTCGAACGGATGCTACCGCTACGCGGCGCTGCGCAATATATTTTACCGCAAGGGCAAAACGGTGGAACTCGTAACCGCCTACGAACCGCGGTTCACGATGTTCAACGAATGGTACAAACAGCTTTTCGGCGAAAGCGAGGGGAAAGACAGCAAGGGCATTTTCCCGGCGTCGGCGGTATTCAGCACCGATCTGCACTCGATGGGGCAGTATATTCAAGACGGATCGCGCATTCTCTTTGAAACCGTCTTGCAGATAAAAGACGCCGGAGACGATATTACGATAGAACGGGCCGGCGATGACGGCGACGGGCTTAATTTCCTTGCGGGCAGGCGGATGTCGTATGTGAACCGCAAAGCGTTCGAAGGCACGGTACTCGCCCACAGCGACGGCGGCGTGCCGAATACCGTCATCACCGTTGACAGGGCCGACGAGGAACATCTGGGCAGGCTGATTTATTTCTTTGAAAAAGCTTGCGCGGTCTCGGGCTATCTGCTCGGGGTAAATCCTTTCGATCAGCCGGGCGTTGAAAGCTACAAAAAAAATATGTTCGCCATGCTCGGCAAGCCGGGCTACGAATCGCAGCGGGAGGCTCTCGAAGCCAGACTGAAATAGCCGGAAGGGACACCGCCGGCGCGGGATATATACGAAAGAAAGGAAGTTATGGAAAATGATAAAACTGATTACAGGCCACAAAGGGTCGGGGAAAACCAAGAAGCTGATCGACGCGGTAAACTCCGCGGTCGACAGTTCCGACGGCAATGTGGTCTGTGTTGAGAAAGGGCCGACACTTACTTACAGCATAACTCATCGCGCGCGGCTTATCGATATCGACAGTTACCGTGTTTCGGGGTATGACGGTTTCT
The DNA here is from genome assembly GCA_964602735.1 of uncultured Eubacteriales bacterium. Lineage (GTDB taxonomy): Bacteria > Bacillota > Clostridia > Oscillospirales > Acutalibacteraceae > CAZRRV01. The sequence continues at coordinate 28,286 of CAZRRV010000013.1, read as the reverse complement.
ACGGATTCCTGTGCGGCCTGTGCGCCGGCAATTACGATTTAACCGATGTTTATATCGACGCCACGCTTCGCATAGGCGGCCGCGACTACGAAAAACTTGCGGATTTTATGGCGAAGGTCGCCGAACTGTCGCAAAATACCGATGTGCTGTTCGTGTTTACGGTATCGTGCGATGATGAAGAACTGCCCGCGAGAATATTCGAAACGGCGCAAAAATATTAAAGTGAAAACAAAACACGGAAAAACGGCGCGGGCATCCGGCAATTACCGCCGCCTGCTGTTTGTGCCGCTTGTAATGATACTGCCGCTGACACTTTCGTCCTGCTTTATATTCTCCGACGATCCGACTCTCGGCGAATTCGATTATTATTCCGATTACGCCAATCCTCTTGTAGGCGAATCGTCTGACGGGGATTACGAAATCACATATCTGCACGAAAATTTAAGAGGCGAGGAATCCGACGAATTCGAGCTGCCGTTAAGCGGCTCTACGGGATACGCCTCAATCGAAACGCCGGTTTACTATTCCGCCGACACCAACAGCGAAATTATCGAAACGCTCAATCCGGGCGATTCGTTTACGGTTCTGGAAGAGCGCGACGACCACTGGTGGATGATCGCACGCGACAGCAACGCCGGCTGGGTCGATAACAAATACTGTTATTTGAATATTTCCGATGTTGTGCCGTCGATAGTCGTAAACAACACCAATTCGAGCGCCTCGGTTTTCGTTTCGTCCGGGGTCGATATTCCCGATATTACCGGGGAAAGGCTGTACCAGGCGGTATGTTACAATGCAAGGCTTGATGTCGAGCAGGCGGTAATGGCGGCAAATTACGGTATGGTGAAAAAAATTTACAAAGCCCAGGAACTCGCGCTTGAAGAGGGATATACGCTTATTCTAAACGAAACTTTCCGCCCCTACGATGTACAGATAAAGGTAGCGGAAAGTTTGAAAGCGCTTTGCGAGTATAACGACAAGGTGCGACGGACGATCAACCGTGCGCCATGGAGCATAAACTGGTTCATAGCGAACGGAGCGTCAACTCACCAGTGGGGATGCGCGATGGACGTTTCGCTCGCCAGGGTGCGCGAGATGGATTACCGGCTTACGGGAGGTTATAAATACGCAGTCGTAACCAAATACGACGAATGCAAGATGCCCAGCGATATACATGAGCTCAGCCCCGCCGCGGTTTCGATGTCGCGCCCCGTCAACAGTTCTTCAAAGACGGCATGGCGCAGCGTTTCCCCCGCCACAACCATGACCGCCGCCGCCCTGCAGCTCCGCGACATTTGTACGAAAGCGGGTCTTTATCCTCTGGCTTCCGAATGGTGGCATTTTAACGACCTTGAAACTTCGGAAAAAGTCGGTAAAAACTACACAACCGAGGCGTACCGTATCAATACGTGCCGCAGTATGGAGCCGTAACACGGGTTAAACCGCGCTGTACGTAAGCATTCCGTCTTCGATTTGCAACGTCAGCCTGTTTGTATCGACAAGATACGACAGGTACGAACGCACGGTGTAGCCGATAAGCGCGTGCTGCTGCGGTGTGTGGCGCATATCGAAATGCTCGAAAACGGCCTTGAGAATACCGTCGGAGGTGAGCGGGGTCGCGCACAGCGCACACAGCAGGTCGCAGATTTCATTTATATGCGCCCGGTTTACGGCGATAATTCCGGCAAGCGATGTAAGCGCTTCGGTGTGGGAAGGGATAAACAGATTTCCCCGCAAATCCGCGATTTTATCAAGGGTTCGCAGTTCCGCCGCCACATCGAACATCACCGTTATGTGATATTTTTCCAGAATCTCGGCCCGCGATACGCAATCCCCCATAAACCATACGCCGTCGTCCGTCTTAATGCCCAGCATCTGCATACAGTGCCCGTTGAGGTAGGTATATTCCAACCCGGCAGGCATCGTTATATCTTCGATTGAGCGGCAATCGCTCGCCTCTGCCATAAACGATTTCCCGCGCAGACTTCCGTCGGGGCATCCGCCGTAAAGCGCCGCCGGTTCAAGCAGCGGATAGGAAATGTAGGTGGCCTCGGTAGGGGCGGAATACGCGGGGCATCCGTACCGCTTCTGCAGGAACGCGTTTCCCCCGCAATGATCGGCGTGCGAATGGGTGTTTATTATCATTCGCACCGTCCAGCCGTTCAGTTCGACAATCGACGCCGCTTTCCTGCCGACCGCGGAACTGTTTCCCGTGTCGATAAGGCAAACATCTTTGTCATTCAGTTTATAAACGCCTATTTTTACCGGGCTTTCGATATAATATGTATTTAACCCCGCGCGAATCAGTTCAAACATAAAAAGCCACTCCGTTTCCCGTTCCGTAATAATTCCGGATTTTCTTAAATTATACCGCAAGAAACGAAAAAATGCAAAGTAAATACCGCAAATTGCTATTGAATTTTTCACCCACACTGGTATAATAGAACCACGGTTTGAAAGACGCCGATCTTATGTTCGGCAAAAAGTTAAGGGGACTGAAAATATGAGCGAAAAATCTTCTGTCGCGATAAATGCGGCGGTCGTCGCCAAAATAGCCGGAATGGCGGCCCGTGAGGTCGAAGGGGTCGCCGGGTTATATTCCAAACCCGTGAATTTCAGGAATATAATGCCGAAAAACGAATATGAAAAAGCAGTATCGGTGAACTGGGACAACGGTACATTGAATATTTCGGTAGGAGTGACGCTTAAAAGCAACGTCCGGCTGAAAACCGTCGCCGAGGCGGTTCAGGAAAATGTTAAAGATAAAGTTCAGACCATGACGGGCAACGCCGTCGCAAAGGTTGATGTTCTGGTAGGGGATGTGACCCTTGCCGAAGATTCGGTAAAATAAGGTTTTATTTACCGTATCCCTCAATAATAAAATATTCTTCGGGGCGAGGTGAGATTCCTCACCGACGGTGTTTCGCCGATAGCGGCGATAAGTCCGTGAACCGCGTTGACGCGGCCGATCCGGTGCGAATCCGGAACCGACGGTTACAGTCCGGACGGGAGAAGGAACGGTTCATGCCGTAAAAAGAAATGTCTGCCCCGCTGTAAGGCGGGGCTTTTGCGTAAAGTAAAAAGGAGGACTTCGCCGTGAATAAAAAAAAGGTTCTGACCGTTGTGCTTACCGCGCTTTTCGCCGCGCTGTCGGTTGTAAGTATTCTGGTGCTGCAGGTGCCGCTGATTCCCTCCGCCCCGTTTCTTAAATACGATATGGCGGACATTTTCATCATAATCTGCACATTGACAGCAGGTATAATCCCCGGCACGACGGCGCTGCTCGTCACCTGCCTTATTCAGGCGTTTCTGCTCGGCGGAGACGGCTGGATCGGTTTTTTAATGCACTTTATCGCATCGGAAGCGATGGTGCTTATTTTCGGAACGGTTTGCCGCAAAGCGAAAACTCTGCCGCGGCTTGTAATTTCCGCCGTCGCCTCTACGATCGCCACAACCGCGCTTATGATCCCGCTGAACCTTGTGTTTACCGGCATATTCCTCGGGGCAACCGTGGCGGGGGTCGCCGCTATGCTGCTGCCCGCCATTATCCCCTTTAATCTGCTGAAAGCGGGTATTAACTGC
>CAZRRV010000013.1:12130-24604 GCA_964602735.1 uncultured Eubacteriales bacterium | reverse complement strand
TATGCTGCTGCCCGCCATTATCCCCTTTAATCTGCTGAAAGCGGGTATTAACTGCGCGGCCGCCGTTATACTCTACCTTGCAGTAAGCCCGTTGCTGAAAAAAATCCGCGACTGACCCGCAGCGCTTCGATTTTTATAATCGGTTTTCTGCCTGCTATTGCCTCTGCCGATTCCTAGCGGTTCGTTGTTACTGCGGCCGATGATATCGCCCGTGAACCTTTGCGGGGCGCACGGAGTCCGGCGGGCGCCGTGTGCCGACCGGAGCGCAGCGAAGAAAGTCCGTGTTCTTTTCCCCGTCTGCCCTCCCGATTTACGTATTCGGATTACGGCTATCTCCTCAAGGCTTCGTTGCCTTTGGCCGGCTTATCCGCCGCACAGCCTTATAACGGATTCCCGTCCCCGGAGCCGCAATTTCGCTGTTCCTTTTCCTCGCCCGTATCCCACGATACAAACCCCGGGCGTCGCTGTCAAGTTCGCCGGTAACCGGCCTTTGTGAACTTTCGTCACACAACACGGGCGTGCCCGTCATATCAAAAGAGTTCGCCGCGATCGCGCGGCGAACTCTCTGCATTTTAATTTTGCGGGTATTTATTACATCATGCGGGAAATTCCCCGCGCCTCGTTTTTCGATTTACGTTCCGGCGCATCCGGGCAATAAAGCGTTCAGCGCGCCAGCCGGCTGAGAGGATCCTGCTCAACGCCGTCTTGCAGTACCTCGAAATGCAGATGATAACCGGTTGCATCGCCCGTCATACCCACGGCGGCTATATGCTCGCCCGCCTGCACCGTTTCGCCGGCCTTAACATAAATTTCCGAACAGTGGGCATACCGCGTTTTCAAGCCGTTTCCGTGGTCGATAACCACGCAGATCCCGTAATTGCCGATTCTTCCCGCCTCGGCAACGGTACCCGATTTCGCGGCGTAAATCGGCGTTCCTTTTTTGCAGGCGAGATCGACTCCGCGGTGAACGCGCGAACCCCGCCGTTCGTGATATTCCCCCGTCATCGTAACCTTCACATCTTTGGGAAGCGGCCACAGCAGATCCCGTTCGGCGCCGGAATCCGGCAGAACGGCATCGGGGTTTATGATCCGTTTGGTGCCGACTTCCACCTTTTCGGTAACGGGTTCCGCAATGACCTCGGTTCCAGTTATTACGCGCTCGGTTTCGATTCCGTTTACATAGGTTATCTGCACCGTAATACGGTTCGAGCCGTTTTTACCCTCCGTTACAACTTTTTTCTTACCGGCAAGAAGCTGCGGATTTGCCGTTTCCTCGGTCGTATAGGGAATTTCCTCATTGTAATATTCGGTTGAAACCGTCCGCACGGAAAGAGGCACATCCCCGCCGCCGAAAGCGCCGGCGACATCATCGGTATTCAAAATGCGGGAAGTCGGGTAATATCCGCCGTGAATTTCCACGGTTTGCAAAAATTCGTTTTCCTCGCTTTCGCTTTCGGTATCGCGTTCGAGCATGGTAAACAGCTGATCGTAAATCGGCTCGACGGTTTTGCACGCGACCGCAAGCGCGCCGTTTATAAAAAGCCCGAACCCGTCGGCGATGCTTTCCGCAGTTTCAAGCATCTTTTCCGCGAGCGAATCGGCGGAAAGCACGGCGGCTTTCGGCACGTAAACGGTTAGCAGTTTGTAATCCGGCAGGTAATTTTCGGCGTGTTCGCTTTCAACCGATGATAAAAATTTGCTTTTCGCCGTGTTAAACGCCGCCTCACTGCCTACCTCGCCGAGTTCCGTATCATCGTACACAACCCGCTTGGCCACCGTAAAATTAGCCCATACCGGCGCCGTTATTCCCGCGACTATCACCAGCGCCAGAGGAATTGTAACCGCCGCGCAACGGTTCAGCAACCTTCCGTGCCGCTTTACCGCTGTACGAACATCGCTCAAATGGGTGCGAACCGCCGATCCGAAGCCTTTCTCGCGGATTTCCGCCGCGTGTCTTTGCAACATTTTCGCATATCCGCAAACCGCGAACTTAAATGCCTTTACGGAGGAAACCAAAAATTTTCCCGCTATCCGCGGGAATGAAACGACTGCCGCCGCCGCTTTGACACACGCGCCGACGATATATACACCGCATTGACGTAGAGCGGAGAAAATATTTACGCCCGATGTTTTTTTGCTTTTGCCCGCCGTTTTCGGGACATAAACATTTCGGCGCATATCCTCACCTCGAAAAATTACAAATATGTCATCACACTAAGATTATTATAGCAAACAATTACAAAATTGCAACCCTTTTTTGAAATTTATTTATGGCAATACCGCATAATAATTTTGTGCCAGATGCGCCGGCGGATTTTTCGTCAGATAAACCAAAAAGCGCGGGGAATACTTCCCTGTATTTCCGGGCATTTTTGTAAAATATAACGGAAAATATGCCGGGCCAGATGACGCGCACAGCCGACTGTCGGGCACACGGCGGTGTTGCCCTATAAACGGAGAAAATTTTCCGAAAGCCCGGCATTTAGCGCGGCCGACCTGCCGCGGAATTGCCCGCGAATCGGGCCGTGCAAAAAATTTGTATTGACTGAACGGCGGGAATGCTGTACAATACAGGCAGAGGCCGAAAACGGAGGTGCGTTGAAATCGACGAGTTCGATCCCGATCTGATAACCCTGACCGACGAGGATAACAAAGAATACCGGTTTGAGATTCTCGACCGTATCGAGACCGACGAGGGCAGATATATCGCGCTTCTGCCGGACTACGACGATCCCCAGAAAATGCTCGACGACAGCGGCGAACTTATAATATTGCGGGCGGTTGACGACGATGGCGACGAGGTTTTCGAGGTTATCGACGACGACGAGGAATTTAACGCCGCTTACCGCGCTTTTGAAACCCGTCTGCGCGATATTTACGATATCGAAAGCTGAAAAGCGGCACCTTTGCACCGTATTATTCCTGCGCTGACCGTGTATTTCGCCGATATAACCCTACAAGCATTTATTTTCGGAGACACGGCTCTCGCGGCGGGTTTGCAGACCTCCCGGCGCCGGCAGAAGCCGCCGCCGGACGATGGGAGCACAAAACCGCGAGGCGGTCATCCACCTGCACAAAGCAGGTTATGATTTGCGAATTACGGCAGCGCGGGAATAAAAAAATCTTCTCCGACACGGGAGAAGATTTTTGTTTTTTCGGAGTACCGCGCGCGGTCGCCGGTATTTTTCACCTAACTTTGCAAAATTTCCCCGTCACGCATACCGCACCTTCGGTTACGGAAATTCGCGGGTGTACCCGCGTTAAGGCAATACCGCATAAAGATCCGGCGTCAGATGCGCCGTCAGATTTTCCGTTAGATAAAACAAAAAGCGCAGGGAATACTTCCTTGTATTTCCGTGCATTTTTGTAAAATATAACGGAAAAATGCCGGGCAGATGACGTACACAGCCGACTGGCGGTCAACCGGCGGTATTGCCTTAAGATATATTGTTTTTTCATTTTACGGATATACCCGGTAAATTTCCCCGGTTTCGGGCAAACCGCCGGGAGCGCCGACGCAAAAAAAGCGGCGCCCGTGGCGCCGCCGTAACAATATTCAAATCGGTACGGAGAGGATCCGAGGAAAATAACCCCGCTCAATCAAAGCCCGCCGGCGGGGGTTTTCTGCTTTAACGCGGCGCGGGTTTTGCGCACTTCGGCAAGATTCGCCGTCAAATTCTCATCGGCGCGGCGCACCAGATCGTCGACAAAATCCTGCGCGGCACGGCGCATTTCCTTGCTTTTGCTTTGCGCCGTCGATATAATTTCGGCCGCTTTCGCCTGCGCAAGTTTCGTGATTTCCTCCGCCGCGACAAGCGAACGGGCGCGCTCTTCGGCGGCGTGGATAATACCGTCGGCCTCGCGTCTGGCCGCCTCTAAAATATTGTTCCTGTCGCTCACTATTCCCTTTGCCTGTTTAACCTCGTTCGGAATTGCCATGCCGAGATCGTCGATAAGCTCGCGGATTTTCTCCGCGTCGACTATTACGCGCCTTCCGGGCATTTTCATCGCGCCGTCTAACAGCGCATCCAACTGTTCCAACAATTCCTCCATATTCATTCCGCCGTTTCCTCCCTCAGTCTTTTTATAACTTTTTCGTAAATGCAGTCGGGAACGAAATCCCTGATATCGCCGCCCATGCTGCCGATCTGCCGAACCATGCTCGAGCTCAGATACATATTTTCCGCCGCGGTCGTTAAGAACACCGTTTCCGCGTCGGGATTAAGTTTTCGGTTCGTAAGCGCCATCTGAAATTCGTATTCGAAATCCGACATCGCGCGCAACCCTTTTACCACGGCTTTCGCGCCTCTCTGCCTGCAATAGTCGGCAAGGAGCCCGCCGTACACGTCGACCTCAACATTTTTTATGCCGTCAACCGCGTTTTTCAGCAAGTCGACCCGTTCGTCAACGGAAAAGCAGCCGTGTTTCGCGGGGTTATTCATAACCACCACTATCACCGATCCGAACATATTCGCGGCTCTCCGGATAATATCTAAGTGGCCTACCGTTACCGGGTCGAAACTTCCGGGGCATACCGCGACTGTTCGGTTCATGCTTTTTTCGCCCTTTCACCCGGCGAAGCGGTACATCGAAATACACACTTTGCCGTATTTTTTAATGCTCACCCGCCTGAAGGCGCCGGCGTTTTCCGGCAACGTATCCTCCGCCGGATGTTCGCAGATAACAATCCCGCTTTCCCCGATTTTGCCCGCCGTCACAAGCAGAGCCGGGACAAGCAGCCCCGACGAATACGGCGGATCGAGAAAAGCCATATCGAATTTTCCGCAATTCTCCAGGCACGAAACATAATCGCACCGCATAATATTCGCCCTGTCGCCGAACCCGCAGGAAACAACATTGCGTTTAACCAGCTTTGCGGCGGCGGCGGAAACATCGCAGAAACAACAGCTTTTCGCCCCGCGGCTCAGCGCTTCCACGCCCATTTGCCCGCTGCCTGCGAACAGATCCAGAAAGCGGCAATCCGCGATTTCAAACTGAACGGCGCTGAAAACCGCCTCTTTAACCTTTTCGGGGGTCGGTCGAACAGCTTCGCCGTCGGGCGTGAAAAGCCGTTTCCCTTTTGCTGTTCCGGTAATTACTCTCATCGGCTACACTCTCTTTTTCATTATTACACAAACAGTCGTGTTTGTCAACATAAAACAACACTCCTTGATAATAAAAATGCGGGTTTGGCAATGAAGCGTTATAGAATCGGGCAGAAACGACTTCGCCGGAGGAGAGAAACGCATCGGAGGCATTTTCGGGCCTGACAAATGATGACGGGGTCTGCGGGATTTGTCTTTCAAAGATTCCGCATCCCGTCATATTTTTTCGGCGGCAGATGTATTGCCGGTTCACCTTGTATCTGCCAGCCGCTTTTGTAACCCCGTATTTGTCCGCATACTTTAACGGCGCTTGACGACACCGCATATCCTGTGTTACCCTATCCATGACGAATCGTTGAACCTCCTGTCGGTTTTGTTTGCCAATTAACCGTAACATGGGTTCTCCGATCCGTCATCTGATTTTATCCCTTACTGTAACACATCTTCGGTGGGGAATTTTCCCGCGCCTCAAAAACGGGTTCGCGAAGTGTTGCGGCGTGAATGTTTCAAAGCAGTTGCGGGCGACGGGGACGGCACGGGAATCCGTACCGGCTTTCGGGCAATCACGGCGCGTGCATGCCTTAATTGCGGTTCCCGCAATCCGTTTCGAATACGGCAATTTGAAAATTTTTTCAAAAACAGTATTGACAAGCGGAAAATTCGTGGTAGTATATATAACATATTGAATAACATATTAAATACATAGGTTATATAGGTAAACACAGCGGAGCCTGTGCTGCCGAACCCCGGAAGAATACTGATAACCTTTGTTTATGTTCCCGATAATTACGTTATCCGTCTTTTGTATTAAGGCAACACCGCCGGGCGACCGCCCGACGGATCCCAACGTCATCTGCCCGGCATATTTTCCGCTGTATTTCACAAAAATGCCCGGAAATGCGCAAAGTATTACCCTGCGTTTTTCGCTTTCTCTTTACGAAAAATCCGACGGCGCATCTGATGCCGGGTCATTATGCGGTGTTGTCTGAAACAAGATATTTCAAAAACCTTACGTTTTTATTTTGAGAGCAGGAGTGAATTGCCGTGGATTCGACTTACATACTGCATAAATGGTTCTGTCTCCTGCGCCACAACTGGCGGTACGGTCGAATGTGGCGCACGGAATATTTTTATTGACAAACACAAGGCGGAGGAAATTTTAATGCCGGAATACGCGATAGAACTCGACCGAATAAGCATGACATACAGCGATACCAAACGAAACGAGCGAAAGGTTTTGGATAACGTGTCGCTGAATATACGAAAAGGCGAATTTGTTTCCCTGCTCGGCCCGTCGGGCTGCGGGAAAACGACCCTGTTGCGTATTATCGCCGATCTCCAGAAGCAGACCTCCGGGACGGTACGTGTGGCAGGTACGGACGCCGGGCAGGCGCGTATCTCGCATAAATACGGAATTGTGTTCCAAACGCCCGCTTTGATGGAATGGAGAACGGTAGTCGATAATATAGAACTGCCTCTCGAATTGCAGAAAATCCCCAAAAAAGAGCGGCGCAGAAGAGCGCTGGAACAGTTGAAAACCGTGGATTTACAGGGTTACGAAAACAGCTATCCGCACGAGCTGAGCGGAGGAATGCAGCAGCGTGTCGGGATTGCGCGGGCACTGGTCTGCGAACCGGAAATACTGCTTATGGACGAACCGTTTTCCGCTCTCGACGAATTTACGAAAGAGCGCCTGCACGGAGATTTACTGCGCATATGGCGCAACACGCACAAGACGGTTGTTTTCGTGACGCACAACATATCGGAAGCGGTGTTTTTATCGGATCGTATATGCGTTTTATCCGCGAACCCGGCGAGAGTATCGGCGATTGAGGAAATAGACCTGCCCCGTCCGAGAGAGAGCGCCGTAATGAAAACGGAAGAATATTTTAAGACGGTTTCCCGTATTCGGGAACTGTTTGAGGGGAATTCCGGTGAAAACATATAAAAAAGCGCTGAGCGTCATCTTTTGGCTGTTCGCCGTACTTGTTATATGGCAGACGGTTGCGTACCTGCTGGCGGACGTGTTCCGCGACCCTCTGGCCTCGAAAAAATTGCCCGGCCTGGCGGAAATAGGAATATCGTTTTTACAATACGGATCGGGGCTGCTGCGGCAGGCGGGGATTACGGTATCCTACGCGGCCGCGGGATTTGCGATCGGCTCCGCGGTGGGAATTGCGCTTGCGCTTATCATGAGCCTTTCGGGTCTGTGCGAAAAAATGATACTGCCGTACCTGCTGATGTCGCAGATGATTCCCGTCCTCGGGCTGGCGCCGATTGTATTCGGGCTGTTTAAGGATATTGCCGTGTCGAGGGTTGTGATTGCCGCGTATATTACGTTTTTCCCCGTTTCGGTCAATCTGCTCGGCGGGCTTAAATCGGCGGAACGCAATTTAACCTCCATGATGCGCGCATACGCGGCGGGAAAGCGGAGCTTATATACAAAGCTGCTGCTGCCGAACGCCCTCCCTCATCTGTTTACGGGGCTGAAAATTTCGGCGCCTATGGCGGTGACATCGGCGATTTTGGTTGATACTCTGAGCGCGAAAGACGGCATCGGGTATGTTATCGTATTAACGCTGTACGGCGGCGGAACAACGGGGCAATTCTGGCCGGCGATTATTATCGCCGCCCTGCTGGGGGTTTTGAGCTTTTTCGTGATTTCCCTCGCGGAATATGTATTTGTGCCGTGGAAGCGGCACCCGAAGGGGGCGAAAACATGAAACGGGAGAAGATACAGGGAGTCGTTCTTCCCGTATTGCTCGGCATCGTACTGATCGCCCTTCTGCAAAGCGGGATTATACATAAGCTGTTCCGCATAAAAGTATTGCAGCTTCCACTGCCCTTTGATATTGCGAAGGCGATTGCCGAAAATATCGGCGAGATCATACCGAACGCGGCGGTGACAATCCTGCCGGCGGTTCTCGGATTATTGCTCGGCGCTTTCATCGGTTACGGCGTCGCGGTGTTTGTAACGGCATTCCCGAACTTCGGATACGGCGGCCTGTTTTTAATGACGATGATTACATCCGTCCCCATGGTCGCGCTCGCGCCGCTGATGAACCGCTGGTTCTCCGGCGCGTTCCCCGCGAAACTCGCGGTTGTAACGGTGGCGGCGTCCGGCGCAATGGCGGTGAACGCGTTCAGAGGGCTGAACGACCTGCCGGGAAACCTGCCGGATTTGATGTACGCAAACGCCGCGTCGAAAAAAGAGATTTTCATAAAACTGCGAATGCCGAACAGTCTGCCCGCCGTTTTTACGGCGCTGAAAATCGGTATGACGACCGCGATGATGGCGACGATCATCGGCGAATTCTTTTCAAGCCAGACATCGGGGCTCGGATATATGATTAAATACACACTAAAGGTAGGCAACCGTAAACAGGTCGGGTGGGCGTACATTGTGTCGATGTCCGTCGTGAGCGTATTGCTTTACGGAATTATCTGTTTTTTTGAGAAAAGACTGCTGCGGTGGCATGTGTCACAGCAAAAAAAATAACATAAAAGGAATGATTATCATGAAAATATTTAAGAAAACAATCGGATTATTGCTTGCGGTCTCGCTGACGGCCGCCGCGCTCGGCGGATGCGGAGGGCAGAAAGAGAGCGACGGAAAAAGCGGGGATCGGGTTCTCGACAAAATAACGGTTCAGTCGCTCTGGCTGGCGCAGGGGCAGTTTGCCGGGCTCTACGTCGCCGACGAAAAAGGCTTTTACAAAGAGGAGGGGATCGATGTCGAAATTCTGCCCGGCGGCACCGACGTAAGCTCGGAAGAGCAGGTGGAAAACGATATTGCGCAGGTCGGCGTCGCTTTCTACAGCAGCGTTCTTACCTATCAGGAGGGCGGATACGATTTCATCAATGTGTTCCAGACCTTCCAAACCAGCCCGCAGTACCTTGTGGCAAAGGCGGATTCCGGCATTAAGACAGGCGCGGATCTGAAGGGCAAAAAAGTCGGGAGCTGGTTCGGCGGCAGACAGTACGAGTTTTACGCCCTCGCGCAGCTGAACGGGCTCGACCCCGAAAAAGATATTGAGTGGAAACAGCAGGATTACACCATGGATCAGTTCAATTCGGGAGAACTGGATGTAGCCTCCGCGATGAGCTACAACGAGTATCTGCTGCTTCTGCAAGATTACGACGAATCGGAGTTAAATGTAATCGACATGAACAAAGAGGGAGCCGCGCTTTTGGAAGACTGCTTGTTTGTAAAACGCTCCTGGGCGGAGAAAAACAGGGATCTGCTTGTAAGATTTTTGCGCGCCACGATAAAGGGCTGGAAATACACAAGCGAAAACCCGGAGGAAGCCGGGCAGATTGTGTATGACATAGGGAAGAGCAATTCTCTCGAACATCAGGTCGCGATGACAAAGAAGGTAATTGAAACGGTTATCCCGGACGGCAGCACCGCCGAACAAATCGGAGTTCTCGACGAAAAGCGCATTCAGCAGACGATCGATCTTGGATACCGCGCGGGCTTAATCAAAGAAAAAATCGACATCAAAGACAGTATCGACGCGTCGTACCGCGACGAGGCGGCAAAATAAAAGGGAGGTTATCTTATGAGGAAAATTCTTGTGAGCGAATGTCTTTACGGCGGGAGAACCGTGCGCTATGACGCCGGCGATGTTTCGGAGCACAGCCCCGTGTTCCTGAAATGGAAAGAGGAGGGGCGGCTGGTGCCGATCTGCCCCGAGGTATTCGGCGGACTGCCGATCCCCCGGCCGGATTCGCAGAGAGTGGGAGACAAAGTTAAAACGGGCGCGGGCAAAGACGTTACGGCGGAATATACCAAAGGCGCCGAAGAGGTTCTGCGGCTCGCGAAAGAAAACGACATCGCCTTCGCGATTATGAAACAGGACAGCCCCTCCTGCGGCAGCAAATTTATTTACGACGGCACCTTTACCGATACGAAAAAAGAGGGCCAGGGGCTTGCCGTGGAATATTTAAGGAACGCCGGGTTTAAGGTCTTCGCGGAAGAAGACATCCCGGAAGCCGAGAAATTCCTGAAAACCCTTGAACCGGCGGGCGACTGACTGAAAATCGAACGCCTGCCGCGCCGCGGCACGGCTGAACAAGACGAACACGGCACAGCGCCCCGGGAACGGTTGTTCCCGGGGCTGTTTGCGTATATACGGGGGCTTGTTAAGACAACACCGGCGGGTGAACGCCTGACAGCCTAGTACGTCGTTTGCCCGCATATTTTCCGTTATGTTTTGCAAGAATAATCGGAAATTTGCAAAGTATTCTCTGCGCTTTTTGCTTCCTCCCGGCGAAAAATCCGACGGCGCATACGACACCGGGTCTTTATGCGGGATTGCATTAAAACAGCCGCCCCGAAACATAAAACCCGGGGCGGCCGGCTGTTGAAAAGATCACTGCCGGGCGGAACCGCTTAACGGTGGCGGCCACGGCTGCGCAGCATATCGAGCATCTCGTCCGGGTGGTTGCTGGTGATAAGGCAGACGCCGCCGGCTATCGCCGCGTCGACTTCCTCCCCGGTTTTTATCTCGGGCGGACCCCACGGCTGCACGCCTCTCTCCGCCATTGCCCTGTAATCCTCCGGGCAGACGGTCGGCATGCCCTTCTCCCGCGCGTACATACAGCACGAGTACGGGAAAGCGTACGGATCGCCGGCCATCGCACCGAGATGCGAGGCGGGGAAAAATGTCTGTATGGGGTATTTGCTCCCGTATTTGCCGTATATATACTCTTGTAGCGCGCCGCTGAAAGTGGTGATAACAACCCTGCCCTCAAGGCCGTACCCGTCGATCATGGCGAGCGCCCTGTCGCAGACGTCGTGAGCCTTCGCGTCGCCCACGTCTTTCGGGTAATCTTTCAGTTCGATATTGAGGATCAGACCGGGGCAGTCCTCTTTAACCCAGCTTAAAAATTCATCAAAGAGCGGTACCCTCGCCCCGGCGAATTCCGCGCCTTTATGCATACCGGCGTCGAGAGTGCGAAGTTTCGCCCATGACATCTCGCGGACATAGCCGGTGCCGTCGGTGGTGCGGTCGACTTTGGAATCGTGCATAAGCACAAGTTCGCCGTCTTCGGTAGCCCGCACATCGGTTTCAATCTGATCGACTCCGAGCTCCGCCGCCGCCATGAACGATACCATGGTATTCTCCGGGTACCTGCCGAGCCATCCCCTGTGCCCCGCGACGTATATGTTGTCGGGGCCCTGTTTCCAGTATTCCATTTTTCCGCCTCCGTTAAATTACGCAATTTTAAGTTCGCCGCCGCACGGCGGCGGGTACCCGCACACGGACGGCGGCATATTTCAGCCGCCGTCCGTAACCTTACCGGCCGCAAATCGGCTTTACGATTTCAGGTATGCAACATCCTGACCGCTATCAAAGCTGTATGAGCCTTGGTCTTTGTACCAGCCGGAAGCCGAATTGTTGTTAATGGCAATGGCTTTACCATTAACCGCCGTATTGCCCTTGAAGCTGCCGCCGCTGCCGCCGAGCGTGAGTTTGTGTGCAAATATCGCGCCGCCGTTGCCCTTGGCGTTGTTGCCGGTGAAAGTACAGCCGTTCACCTTAACGGGGTCATCTCCGTTTTCCGCTTTGCTGTAAATTGCGCCGCCGTCTTTAGCCGCTGTGTTACCCTTAAAAGTATAACCCGTCACGGTAACTTCGCCCGCTTTTTTGACGAATATCGCGCCACCGCAACCATTATTGCTCTGATTATTGGTAAAGCTTATTGCCTGTTTTTGCGAAGTTTCCTCCTCTGTAGCGGTGAATGTAACAGTTTTATCGGTAATAATGTAGACCGCTCCTCCGCCGGCGTCATCTGTTGTCCCTTTTGGTGCGCAAGTATTATTGCTAAATCCGGTATTGTCCACCTTTACAGAACCGCCATTATTAATATATATGGCACCGCCGCCATAGCCGAAACTTAAAGTATCAGCTTTATTGTTGGCAAAGAAACTGTCATCCACAATTAAATCGCCATGAGGATCATTAACATAAATCGCTCCGCCCTGGTGGGTCGCATGATTCCCGTTAAAAGTACTGGTTGTAATGCTTAAATCCGACCCGTGGTTGCAGATCGCGCCGCCACAGTTATACTTCGTCTCATTCTCCGTAAATGTCGATTCCACTATGGTGACTTGCTTGTCTATGCCGTTAAGGTATATCGCTCCGCCGTTATACAGCTTATTTTTTTCCTGATCGGCACAGTAGTTCTTCGTGAAGGTCGCACCATCAACCGCTAGCGTTCCGTCAGTCCATATGGCTCCGCCGTCGGCGAGCGACAAGTTTTCCTCAAAGGTATACCCGGTTACGGTAAATTCATTTGCCACAGATTCGACATACAGGGCGCCGCCCGCATTCGCGGTGGCTTTATTGTTTTTGAAACCTAC
>CAZRRV010000013.1:0-12030 GCA_964602735.1 uncultured Eubacteriales bacterium | reverse complement strand
CGACATACAGGGCGCCGCCCGCATTCGCGGTGGCTTTATTGTTTTTGAAACCTACCGCGTATTCATCAGTAACCTGCTCCTTTGTCGCCTCGAAGGTAACGGTGCCGGGCTTCGGTTGCCCGTCAAGGTATACCGAAACGGCTCCGCCGCCATGTTTCGTGCTTGGTGTTTCATTCCCCTCGAACGCCGAGTTCGTAACTTCAAGGTCGCCGCTTCTTATCGCGATAGCCCCGCCGCCGTAACTCTTTTCTCCGTTGCTTTGGGTTTTGTTGTTCAGGAACACACTGTCGGTGATAACCGTACTTACGCCGATAATATTTTCAGGCTTGGACTCATCGGCCTGATATATGGCTCCGCCCATCGCATTCGATTTGTTGCCGTCGAATGTGCAGGATTTTACGGTGAGTTCTTTCCTGTCGTTGAATATGGCGCCGCCTGCGCTTTGCCCGCTATCATTCTCTTTGAAAGTCGAATTTGTCACATTTACGGTCTGCTTCGTACCGCCGTACAGTGCTAATGCGCCCCCGTGACCGGAACCGCTCTTGTTGCCGGAGAAAGTAACGTCGTTCACCGTAAGCGCTCCGTCAGCTCTGATCGCGCCGCCGAATGTGGCCGCTTTGTTGACGTAGAAAGCGCTTCCGCCTTTCACTTCCAGTGCCCCGGCGGCGTATATCGCGCCGCCGTTCTTTTCGGCGGTATTCGCCTTGCTCGCATCACCGTCCTCGCCGAAAGTGCAATCGGAGAATACCGCTTTTTTGACGTCCGCGGAGCAATCAACCGCGCCGCCGTTGTCCTTAGCCGTATTGCCCTCAAAGGTATACCCGGTTACGGTAAATTCTTTTTCCACAGATCCGACATACAGGGCGCCGCCTGCCTTCGCGGTGGCTTTATTGCCTTTGAAGCTTACATCATGTCCCTGCGAAGTTGTATCTTTTATCGCCTTGAAGGTAACGGTGCCGGGCTTCGGCTGATTGTCATGGTATATCGACACGGCTCCGCCGCCCTTCGTGCTTGGGGTTTCATTCCCCTCGAACGCCGAGTCCGTAACTTCAAGGTCGCCGCTTCTTATCGCGATAGCCCCGCCGCCGGCATCGTCGGCTGTAGTTTTGTTATTCAGAAACACACTGTCGGTTACGGTGGTGCTCAAATCAATATTTTTCTCATAGGATTGATATATGGCCCCGCCTCGCTTGCTCGCTATGTTGCCCTCGAATGTGCAGCCTGTTACGGTAAGATCCGCGTTGCTGTTGATAATGGCGCCGCCGTCGGGACCCTCATTCCCCTTGAAAGTCGAATTTTCCACCTTTACGGTCTGCTTCTTCTCGCCGTACAGCGCGATCGCGCCGCCTTGAAAAGCGCTGTTTTGACCGCTCTTATTGCCGGAGAAAGTAACGCCGTTCGCCGTAAGCTCTCCGTCGGCTCTGATCGCACCGCCGTATCTGCCTGCCTTGTTGCCGTAGAAGGCGCTTCCGTCTTTCACTTCCAGTACCCCGGCGGCATGTATCGCACCGCCGCTGTTTTCGGCGGTATTCGCTTTGCTCACGTCGCCGTCTGCGCCGAAAGTGCAGCCGGAGAACACCGCACCGGCGCCGCCTAAGACGTTAACCGCTCCTCCGTGGCCGGACGATTTATTCCCCTCGAAAGTATATCCCGTTACGGACAATGTTATATCATTTTTAACTTCTATGGCGCCGCCGGCCGGAGCGTTTTCCGATCCCGGGAATATATTCGCCTGATTGCCGGTGAATTTTACGGCTTGCCCGCCGGTAGTCGTCTCCTTGTCGGCCGTAAACACAGCCGATTTTACGGTTGACGAAACGCTCACCGCTCCGCCGCCGGAACCGTCGTGCGGCTGGCAGGTGTTGGCCTCGAACCCGGTGTTCGTAACCTTTACGGTGCCGCCCAGCGCGTTTACGGCGCCTCCGCCGAATCCGTCTCCGCTTGTATTCGCCTGATTGCCCTTAAAGAAACTGTCGTCAATCTCAAGTACGCCGCTGCCGTTGTTTTCGGAGTTCTGGTAAATGGCTCCGCCCTGATGCGACGCAGTGTTATTCTCGAACACGCAGGCCGTTACGGTAAGACGAGAGCCTCTGTTGAATATAGCTCCTCCGCAGTTATCCAAGGTCTTATTTCCCGTGAACGTCGAGTTTTTGATAACGGCATTTCTGTCTTTCTCCCACAGGGCTATCGCGCCGCCGTTCCTGTTCTCGTCCACTCCGTTATTGTTCTTCCCGTTGTTGTTTACCGTGTTATTGATGAATTTGCAGTTCTCGATCGTGAGATCTCCGTAGCACAATATCGCGCCGCCGTAGGTTGACGCGGCGTTGTTCTGGAACGTAACGCCGTCTGCCCGCAGATTACCCTTTGTCTGGATTATCGAAGACGCGTCGGCGACGCCGCCGCCGTCGAATACGATATTGCCGTCGAGGTTAAGGCCGGAGCCGTAAGGAACATCGAAGAAGTTTTTGGCCATGCCTGTCAAGCGGGTGAATGTGCGCTGCTGCCCGTCGTCTTTTATGCGTACCGTCACGCCGTCGGGAACATTGATAACATTCTCAAAGACGATATCCTGCTTTACTACGATATTGAGCTTGCCGTCGGGGGTATCAATCGACTTCTCCTCAACCGCCTGTTTCAGCTCCCGGAACGCAGACACTTCCACCTCCGGCGCGCCTTCGGTATCCATGTCGGGCGCAACCTCTTTCGTGTACAGATGCGGGTCACCCTCTACGTACACCAGCGTATACGCACCGGTGCCGTATTTCACGTAACCGCCTTGTAAAAGCGGCTTGGGATTATCGGCTTTATTGCATACCACTATCGGCACATCGGGGCCTATGTTCCTGTCGCTCTGCACAAGGAGGGGGTCGTCTTTGCCGTGTTTGTTCAGTTTCTTACCCGTGATTTGGATTTCAACGCCCGGGTTTTTCCTCAATGTACCGTGCAGGTATATGCGGTTATCGCTCTTCATATGGAAATCATCTCTGATTATTACCCTGCCCTGCACCAGAACGCCGTCTTTCCACCTGCCGTCGCCGCTGTTATTACCGTCATCCCTGGCTATATTGCCGCCGATCTCGCCGCCGGCGAGCCTCGCATTGAACTCGACATCAACGCCGTCTTTGCGTGCCACCATTATCCCGCCGCCGACTTTTTCCGCGATATTGCCGCTGATCTCGCCGCCCTCCATGAATAATTGTCCGCCTTCTATATGGATGCCGCCGCCGTAGTAGCCGGCGGTGTTGTTCTTTATAACGCCGCCGTTATAGGTCATTTTGCCGGAGCTACTGATGAACACACCGCCGCCGGATTTGCCCGACTTATTATTATATATTTCGCCGCTATCCATCGTGAACGTGCCCTCAAGTTTCACGCCGCCGCCGGCATCTGCCGCCGCGCTGTTATCGTGAATGGAGCCGCCGGTCATGGTGAAAACGGCCGCGGAACCGACGCGCACGCCGCCGCCCTGATTTGTTGCGGTGTTGTGGTGTATGGAGCCGCCGGTCATGGTGAATTCGCCCTTGGTGCCGGTGTTCACACCGCCGCCGTCTTTGCCGGTATTATTGTATATTTCGCCGCCGTTCATCTCGAGAATGCTGTATTGCTGGTTGAGCGAGAAAGCGCCGCCGTAATTCGAGCCGCTGTTGTCGTGAATCGAGCCGCCGTTCATGACGAATTTGTTCGGTACAGCTGCGCTCCCGGTCTCGACCCTTATAATAAATCTGAAAGGATAATCAGGATCGTTAATTACGGTATTATCGCAAATCTCGCCGCCGTTCATCACGAATGTGCCGCTGGAAATCCGCACAACGCCGGCACTCTTGTCGGTTTCCCCTTCTATTTGTTCGGGGTGGTTATCGTATATTTTCCCGCCGTTCATCGTAATCGTGCCGCCGTTGTAAATATCGACCGCGCGCTTGGAGCCGCTGATCGTGGTGGTGCCTTCTATAAAGATTTGCCCTCCGCTGTTGGTATGAACCGTAGCTTGATTGTTACCCGGATTCTCCGACGGTTTTACGGTTACGTTTTCCAGTATTATTGTCGACTGATCCTGGGCACATACGGCATAATTGCTGGTTGCGCCATAACTGTAGGTTGCGCCGATTGTGCTGTCTATAAGCTTTAATTTAATATTTTCGCCGGTTTCACCTGTTTTGTTGGCGGCGGTAATAATGCCGCGGTTGCCGCCGTCGGTGATTGTAAGGTTCGTAAGTTCAACGTAGGTATCGGCTTTTCTCTCGTGACCCAACGCCGCGTTGTTGCCCACCATGACGGCTCTGGTGGTGGTGTTGTTCTTCAGGGCGTCGATCGTGATGTTTTTCCCGTGAACTGTTACGCCCTGGAAATTCATCTCGTCGCCGATGCACTGTTCGATTTTAATATCTTCGAGCGTCGCTACCGTGCCTTTTTCCTCGATTTTTATTCCGCATTTCGCGTGCCGCACGGTGACATCTTTAATGGTGACTTCGCCGCGCGCGATAACGCCTATTCCTGCCGGCGTGCCGACCCCGTCGGTATTGTCGACAAGGCAGTTGGTGATCTTCACAATGTGGAAATTGTTCCTGCAGTCGATTCCCCAGCCGCCGTTCGTTTTATGGAGATACACGTCGCTGCATTCGAAGGTGGACGCGCCGCGCGATTCCAGGCAGCCTTCGGTATAATTGGTGTTGTAAATCTCGATCATACCGTCGCTGCGGGACCCGCGGTATTCGATCTTCATCTTGCGCCAATTCACAACCCCGCGGAAATCGGAGTTCTTAAATGTGCCGCCGTAGATTTTCGTGTCGCCGTAATTCGTCAGCAGGCAGGTTCTGGCGCCGTCGAAAACCGGCTCTCCCTCTACCGTGAGTTTGCCGCCCTCCTCGACGCTGATGAGGATATTTCCGCTGTCTTCATACGATCCGCCGTTTATCTCCGCCTCGCCGTACTCTCTGACGCGCAGGGCGCTCCCGCCGACGTGCGCTATAACCGTGTCTTTCGATAATTTCACGTCGCCCGCGCTCGATACGGCGTTGGATCCCATGTTCTCGATCCGGCCGGAGACCACGGAGAAGGAACCGCCCTTTTTAACGGTAACGCCGCCGGCTATCATATTGCCTTCAAGATCAATGCCGTCGATTTCGAGAGTGGATCCGTCGGTAATCGAGAGCATATAATCGTCGTCTTCAAGATCGTATGACGCCGAGAGAATATGCCCGCCGCTTACGGTTTTCCGGCCGTTTACCGTCATAACCTCGCCGGTTATCTCGATGTCTTTCACCACATTGATGTCGAGCCGGCCTTCCGCTTTGAGGAGCCTGCGAAGGGTCTCCTCGTCGGATACCGCCGCCGCGTCGGCCCGGTTCTGAGCATCGTCCTGCGCTGCGGTGTCGTTATCGGTATCGGACGGGGCGCTGCCTGTATCGTCATCCTCTTCGCCGCTCCCGTCGTCAGACGACACATCCGGTTCCTCGGAAGTATCGCCCGGTTCCTCGGAATCTTCTTCCGGCTCCGGCTCCGCGTCGCCGCCGGCTGAACTTACCGGCTGACTGGTTACGGTTCCCCCTCCGCCGTCTTCTTCCTCGGAATCAAACACTCCGTTCGCGTATAATATCGCGAACACGATCGCAATAAGAAGGAGCAGTATCAGCAGCACAATGATGATAACTTTCTTTTTCGATTTGCCGCCGTTCTCTTTCTTTTCCGAACCGTTTCCCATGATAAACCTCCAATCACTTGAACTCCCGTCGCCGCGCACGGTAATCGAATGTGCCCGGGATCAAATACAGACCCCCGCGGGGGAGGCTTTCTCCCCCGCGATCCGGCGCCGCCGTCACTTTACGGTAAAATGCCCGTTGTCGGTCGTAAGCGTGCCGAAAGCGTTATTCGTGCGCCTCATCTCAACCTGTACATCGTACGTGCCGTCGCCGGACGTGTAAATCAGGCACACGCCGTCAACCGCCGTCTGCAGCACCGTATCCGCCACAAGCAAATATCTGTTGAAAACCTCTTCTTTTGCCGCGCCGCTGCCGACGCACACCGCTATTTTGGGTTTGACGGCTTCGATCCATTTCTTCGAATCCGAGCTGCCCGCGCCCTGGCGGTTCATTCTCACAATATCGGCCTGCAATTCGCCGTTCTTGTACTTATTGACAAGGGTCTTATCGAAATCGTTCGAAATATAGCCGCCGAAAAGAAAGCTCGACTTATTGTAGGTGACTTTCACGACCAGGGAACCGTCGCCGATTCCGTTGCTGTCGCTCCACTTGTTATAATCCTTGTCGGGGGAAAGCACCTTTACGGTAACCCCTCCTCCGAAAGGTATGGTATCGCCGGCTTTGGCCTGGTGTATTTTTACTTTTGCCGCCACAATCCTGTCGTAATACATATTCCCCGTAAAGTCGTGCGGGCTGATGTACAGCTCTCCTACGGGTACGCTGTTATTCACGGCGAGGAACCCGCCCAGATGCGCCGCGTTCACGGTGGTAACGACGGCGTAATCGATCTTCGTGATGCCGAGCCGTTTCATCAGTTTGACGAGATAGCCCGCGTTGCCGGTGTCGCTGTTAAAGTCGAAAAGCATCGTCGTCCCGTCGGGAGCGACAAGGAGGGTCGACTCACCGCTCACCACATCCTGGGGGCTCGATTGTGAATTGTCGGTGTAATTAAAGCTTCCTCCCACATAATACGCGGCGAGTTTGCCCTTGATCCTCGAGGGGTCTTCCACAGCCGCCTCGTACTCGCGGCGGACAGTCTCCTCTTCCGTATCGTCTTCCTGTTCTTCGCCGTCTCCGCCGTTTCCGTCGTCGGAGTAATCTCCGCCGTCGTCGTAATAGTCGTCGCCGTCGCCGCCGCCGTCTTCATCGTCGACGTAGCCGTCGCCGCCTTCGCCGTTCTCCCCGTCGGACTGTTCTCCACCCCCGCCGGGAGCCTCGGAAACCGTGCCCGTATTACCGCCTTTGCCGCCGCTTCCCGTTCCGCCGGAGGTTTTGGTTTTCCCGCAACTTCCGCATCCCGGGAGCATGATAAGCAGGCAGAGAGCCAGCAGCAAAATCCTTAAACGCTTCTTCTTAGCCATATCGATCCTTCCGATCCTCCTCTCTTATTACCGATCCGCAGGCGCTGCGCGCCCGTTACTTCTTGTATCTCCTTGCCGCTACCTGGATGGCTTCGGTCAGAGTATCCGCAGTGTCTTTGATATACCCGTCGATGTCGCTGTCTTTGATACTACCGTCTTTCGCGTCGGCCGAAACTTTATCGAACAGACTGTCGTTCGCGTCTAAGATATAATCCCACGCGTATGTATAAGGCAGACGCAAACCTGCCGGCGCTTTCTTCATCTTGTCGGGCAGCTGGAGGAGCGAGGGGCAGTTCTTGTTCGCGAAAGCGACGAAATCCTTGTGCTGGAACCCGGCGTCGGTATACGGAACGTAACCCATAACGGTCGCCCAGGCGGCCTGGTTTTCCGGCTGCGCGAGGAATTTTACGAACTCGTAGGCGCCCTGCATGGCCGTTTTGTTCCCGGAATTCGTGATGTACAGGCCGGTGCCCTCGGTGAGCGCGACTCCCTTATACGCCGCGCTGTCGTCTATGCCGGGGAAAGGAATGAAATCCCATTTGAATTGGCCGTTGGCATTGTTGAGAACATGGATCATATTCGAGTTCGTCCCGACCTGGAAAGCCATGTTCCCGTTGTAGAAACTCGTCATACCGCCGGTGCCGAAATTCTGCGCGGCGCCCGCCTGATATGCCTCCGCCACTTTTTTGAGGAGTTTTTTGGTGGCCTTGTAAGCCGCCGAGTTTTTATCCGAGAGATACGTTTTCGACGGCGTGCCTTTGCCGTAGCCGTTGTTCTGGTCGATAAGCTCGACGCCCTGCAGTGTGAGCAGGTCGGCCAGATCCACGCTCTTGATGCCGAAGGAAATACCGTATGTAACGCCGACTTCCTGGTGGGCGGCTATCGCGGCGTCGATTATTTTCTCGTATGTGGTCAGGTTTTTGAGAGCATATTTATCTCCCTTCTTTTGAACCAGCTTGTCGAGAACCGTAGTGTTCACATAATATCCGCCGCAGCTCATGCCGAACGGGGCGCCTATCATTTTGCCGTCCAGGTTGGAATACGCCCGCTTTACGTTCGGGTAGAGGGAGTTTTCCCAATTGTCGGTGTCGGCGTCGAGGAAATCCTGCAGTGGCTTTACATAGTCGAGATTCTCGTAGTAGCAGGTCGCCGACGGGGTGCCGCAGAAGAGCGCCGGGTACTCTTTCGCGCTCAGTGTCGCCATCTTTCTGCGGATATCGACCGCGTTGCCCATGTTGATGACCTTTAC
The DNA here is from genome assembly GCA_964602735.1 of uncultured Eubacteriales bacterium. GTDB lineage: Bacteria > Bacillota > Clostridia > Oscillospirales > Acutalibacteraceae > CAZRRV01. The sequence goes on along the minus strand of CAZRRV010000013.1, from coordinate 3,724 downwards.
CTTGTATTCCGGGTGGCTCGATACAAAGTTCTTCGCGTATGTCTGAATAGCGGCGATGCCGTTTGCCTCGTAAAGGCTCCATAAAACGAGTTCGGTTTTCTTGCCGCTGGATTTTGAGTTTGTGTTATTCGACTTCGACGAGGTTTTGCTGTTGCCCTTCTTACTCGAAGTCGCGTTGGTCGCGCCGCCTCCGCCGCTTACTTCGTCCTCGCTCGAAACTGCCTCGCTCTCTCCGCCGGAACCGGCCGCGCTCGATGTCGTCTTGCTCCCTTTCTTGCCGCACCCGCATAATACGAGCGCCATGCAGCACATCACGGCCATCGCGGTAAGCCCGATTCTCTTTACCAAATCCCTTGTCTTCATATTTTTCTCCTCGCTTTCAAAAAATCCTTTTCCAATGCCCGCCAGTCTGTAATTTTCCGCATCAGCACCTTCCGTAATTTTTCGCGTCAGCTCTTTATGGCGCCGGCCGTCATGCCGGAAACCACCTGCCGCTGCAGGAAAACATATATCAGCAGCGGTATAATCATGCATATAACCGCGCCGGCGAGCGCGTACCCCATATCGCCCGACGGCAAAACCGACATTCCGACCTGTATGGTATAGAATTCGTCGGTAGACGAAATCATAAGGGGCCAGAGATAGGAGTTGAATGTGCCGATGAACGAAACCACCGCCTGGCACGAAAGCAGCGATCTGCAAAGCGGCAGAACTATCCGGGAGAAGTACCGCATCTTGCCGCACCCGTCAAGATGCGCGGCCTCCCACAGCTCGCCCGGCAGCGTCATCATATTCTGCCTTAAAATGAATATTCCGCTCGCGTTGGCGAAACTCACTATCGTGAGCCCTAAATACGTATTCATAAGCCCGAGGCTGCGCACCGTCATGAAATTCGCGACGAGGGTGGTCTCCCCCGGTATCATCATGGTGGTGAGAAACAGCGCGAAAAGAAAGCTCTTCCCCTTGAATTTGTAAAACGCGAACGCGTACGCGCTTGTGGCCGAAATAATAAGCTGCACCGGCACCTCTATCAGGATCATGATGAGGGTGTTCTTCATATAGGTGAATACCGGCACATTATCGAACACATAGCGGTAATTGTTCCATGTCGGATTCTCGGGTATCAGGTGATTCGGCACGGTGTTTATTTCCTTGTTCGACTGTATGCTGAATATTATACAGATTATAACGGGGAGCGCGTAGAACAGGCCGATCAGGATTTTCGTCGCCGTTCCGGCTATATCCTTCTGTCTGGTTGTAATCTTCATCCGCCGCGGTCTCCTTCCCGCCGCCGGAGCGCACCGCGGCCGGCACGCGCCCCGACTTCTTAATGTCTCCGCGCCGCGCTTTGCCGAAAGCGAAACGGCGCGAACCGTTATTTACCGGTAGAATACCATCTTGTCCTCAAACGCGAACTGTATCCTCGTAAACACGAAGATTACGACAAACAGCAGCAGCGACCATACGCAGGCGACCTCCGGGTAGGTGAGTATCTGCGCGTTCTTGTATATCTGCCACATGTACGTTGTGGTACTGCCGACAGGCCCGCCGGCGGTAAGGAGTTTGATCTGCGTGAAATGCTTGAACGCCCCGATTATGCTGGTGAACAGCACGTAGAAAATCTGGGGCGAGGCCATGGGAATGAGGATTTTCACCGTTCTCATGAACCATCCCGCGCCGTCTATCGTCGCCGCCTCTATGAGATCCACCGAAACATTGCGGAACCCCGCCATCAGCCACAGGTACTTGCCGGCGATACTGCCCCAGCAGGTAATCACGGCTATAACCGTTAAGGCGGTGTTCTCCTGCCGCAGAAGATCCCAGTTCTTATGGAACAGCGTATTGATAATGCCGCCGTCCTGCCGGAGCATAAAGCTCCAGATTTTGGCCACAGCCGTGGCGGAGATAACCATAGGCAGAGAGAACAGCGTTTCGTATACTCTCGATCCCTTTTTCTCTTTGACGCTCATCAGAGCCAGCAGCGTCGCCACCACAAGTTCGATGACGAGACAGACCGCCGCGAGATAGAAAGTATTCGCCGTGGTTCTCCAGAAATCGTTGCCCGTTAATACCTTTTTCCAGTGCGAAAGGCCGGCCCACGACATGAATGTTCCGATCTCGTCCGTATTCGCGAACGATGTGACTATCGTTTTCCCGAAAGGATAATAAACGAAAGCGATGAAAAGGAGCAACGGCGGGAGGAGTATGAGGTAGGGAGCCACCGTCTCCGATATTTTCCTTTTTTTCGTCGTCATTTCAGTATGCCTCGTTTCGCTGCGTTCTCAAAGCGGCGCCGCGCACGCGCACCGCCGCCCGTTTCGCCGGGTGCCTACTCTTCCTCTTCCTCCGGCTCGATACGCATGGATGTTATCTTGAATATATCAAGCGAACTGACCCTTCCTCCGACGTAGATGTCGTTGCCGATAATCGAAATGTTCTCGCCCTCGCAACCCAGGGTTTCGAGTTCGATAATGCTGACGAAATTGCCGTCCCAGTCATATACCGCGATAACGTTCTGCTGATAGAACAGGAAATAGATGTACTGATCGTCGCTCGATATGCCCTGCGTGGTATATCCCGCCGTGCGGGTGGTGGGATCGTAGACGTTCACACGTTTGAAATCCTTATCGAGTATAATGAAAGTCTGGCCGGTCAACGCCACGTACTGATCCCGCGCCGCGTTGTACGAGATGGCCGCGATCGCAAAACCCACATCGATCGGATCGCCGTCGGGTTTCAGATCCGGCGTCAGAACCGTGATCTTGCTGCTCGTCGTGCCCATGCAGTGGGTGACGATGAAACGGTTCGTCTTGGGATTGTACGTAATGTCGTTCGCGTGGCTCATTTTCAGTATCGGTGACTGGGCGACGATTTTCTTCGTAACGGTGTCGTACTTTACAACCACGTCTTCGTTATCCGCCTCGTCGCCGGTGTTGACGATATTGATGAACGCCTGATAATAATATCTTCCGTCGAAATAACCGCCCTGCGGAGTCTTCCCGGCCTCCTCCAGCGTGGGGAACGGCACCGTATCGATTGCTTCGAGGGTGGCGATGAGCCGCCTGTTGGCTTTCAAAAGCTCATGAAGATCATAACCCGTAATTTCCGCGTTGCTCATATCATCCGCCCCGTCGTCTTCTTCATCTTCGCCGCCGTTATCTCCGCCGTCGTCGACGTAGTCGTCTCCGTCTTCCCCGTCGTCGGCAGGCTCGCTGTCGGCCGGTTCGTCGGTTCCTTCGCCGTCCGCTCCGTCGCCGGGTTCCTCCGCGGGCGCGGAAGATGACGCTCCCGGGCCGTTAACGTCGGACGACTCGCCCCCGTCGCCTTTCCCCGGCGAGCTTTTTTTGCCGCATGCCGCCAGAAGAAACGCCGCCGCCAACACAAAAGCCAGCAGACGCCAGAGCCGCGATCCGACACCGCGAACCGAGTTTTTTCCGCCCGTACCCGAACTTTTCCGCGAAATCATTATGCAAAACTCCCTCCGTTCTCCGTACCCGCCCTTCGGGCAGGTTCCGTATAATATGTGACAACTTTTCGCGCCGTAAACGATAATTTATATCCTTTTTGCCGGGTAAATTCTTTGGTTAGTAGCTATTATACCCCCCCCCCCCCCCCCCTTGTCAAGCCCCGAATGATGATTTTTTACATTTTTTTCCGGCGGGCAGTGCCCGGCCGGCAGTGCTTTTTCTCGGTCGCGGCGGGCAGTGCCGGCTGCCATGTCGCG
>CAZRRV010000012.1:8852-38032 GCA_964602735.1 uncultured Eubacteriales bacterium | reverse complement strand
TTCCTCTTTTCCCACGCGCCGGTAAATCCCTTAAACCTGATTTTCGGTTCCGCTGCCTTTTCAGCCATTTTGCGCGCCCCCGATCAGCTTTTTGAACTCGGCAAGCCCCGCCGTATCAAACTCTCCGCCGTCCAGTTCGTCGATCATCGCGGAGAGGGCGGACTCGGTCTCCCTGATTTTGCTTTCCACAAGCTCGAATGTCGTCTCGTATTTTTTCGCCGGCGCGCCGACTTCTTTAATCAGTTCGTCTACCGCCTCTCCCGGCAGGCTAATCAAATCTTCGATTAGCGGCTCGATCCATTTGGCTTTAAGCAGTTCCGTAATCTGCCCGTCGGTGAGGGTCTCGATCGTTTCCTTTGTTTTTTTCTCAAGCGCCGCCGACCGCTCTTTAATTTCCCTTTTTATCTCTTTTTCGCTGTTCAGCAGTGTGATAACTCTTTTTATAATTCCCTCATAGCTGTCGTTATCAAAGCTTATTTTCGATTTTAGTTCCCGTATGTATTTTTTTACGGCGCTGTTTCCGTAGACCCGGTTGCGGGAAGGGGTTATTTCATCCCAGTCAATCTCCCGGTGTTCCTCAACGAAGGATATTTTTTCCCCGCTTTTACCCAGTGCGAGATACCGCTCCAGTACCTCCTCCTGCGGCACGGTCAGTTCATCCAGAATCTCGTTATACGCGTTGTTTACCTCTTTGAAAACAAACGCGGTATTGTCGTCGTTCAAAAGCTTTTGCCTGTCGTCTTCCGAAAGTAAATCGACCGCTTCCTCCAATTCCGATTCGATTTCGGAAAGTCGCGTCTCACAGCCGGTTAAGTTGGCCAGATCGTCTTTTAATATCCTCTTTTGTACAAGCTCGAACGGGAAGATATGGCCCGTCCAGCCCTCCTGAACCTCCTGCTCTCTGCCGCCTTTCGTCTTTACGACCATATGGGGATCGACTTTTTTTGTCGCCTCAAAACCCTCCGTCTGCAAAATTTCCAAATCGACGGCGATTTTGTTCCATTTATCGTCGAGTATCTGGTACGCCCGGTATTTGTCGATTAGCGGCACGGCGCTTAAACGGTCGAAGATTTCCGCCGACAGTTCGGCCTCGGTTTTCGAAATGTTCAGCGTCTCCGCTTTTTCGATCAACCGGTCGCACAGAAACGCGTAAAACCCGTCGAAAGCGTCCGAATACCTCTTTTCAAACGCTTTGACGTCGCCGTGGCCCGCAATAACGGCTTTTACATCGTCCGTTTTCAGCCTGCAGTACCCGGCGGAGGTGTATTCGAACAGATCGTTTTGAAGGTAAGGGAACGCGCTCCAATATTTGCCGAGTTTGTCGATTTCGCCTGCCGGGATCCCGCCGAACATGGAAGCGTAAATGTCCCACGTTTCGGCCTCTTCCGAGGAATCGACGTATCGCGGGATGTTCAGATTGTAGTCGTTGCGCCGTATCTCGTCCCGGCTTACGGCGCGGGAAAACCGCTCCACGGTTTCACGTTTTGCCACCGTATCGGCGATTTTCCTGATATCGCAGGCGCGGAGCTTGTTGTTTTTCCCCGCTTTCGCGAATCCTTTTGACGCGTCGATGATTAGCACGTCGGTATTTTCGCGCTTCTGCCTTAACACCATAATAATCGTGGGAATACCCGTGCCGAAAAAGATGTTCGCCGGCAGGCCGATAATTGCGTCGATGTGGTTTTTCTCAATCAGATTTTTGCGGATTTCCCCCTCCTCGCCGCCTCTGAAAAGAACGCCGTGGGGCAGAACGATGGTCATAATGCCGTCCGGCTTCAGGTGGTAGAGATCGTGCAGAAGAAAAGCGTAATCGGCTTTCCCTTTCGGCGCGAGCCCGAACCCGGCGAATCTGGGATCGGCTTCCTTATCGGCCGGGTTCCACGCCTGGGAATACGGGGGATTTGAAACAACCGCGTCGACATAAAGCGGGTTGTAAGTGCCGACGGGATCGTTTTCCTCAAAATACGGCCAGTCGTCTTCCAGAGTGTCTCCGTTGCGCGTAACGATGTTGTCGGGCAGAATGCCGCGCATCACCAGATTCATCCTCGTAAGGTTATAGGTATTCTGTTTGAGTTCCTGCGCGTAATATTTTATATTGTTCCCGTTCTCGATAAATTTTGCGATGCTCCTGCCGATGTTGATTAGCAGCGATCCCGATCCGCTTGTGGGATCGTAAATCTTGATTTCCTTTCTGTCTTTCAGGTGGTTCGCGACAATTTCCGACATCAACAGCGACACTTCGTGCGGCGTATAAAATTCACCGGCCTTTTTCCCGGCGTTGGCGGCGAAATTGCCGATCAGATATTCGTAAATAAAGCCGAGAACGTCGTAATCCTGTTTGCCGTCCATCGGTATATCTTTAATCAGGTGTATAAGGTCGCTAATGGCTTTCGACTGGGAAGCGGCGCTGTCTCCCAATTTGGAAAGCCCGGTTTGCAGCGTGTCGAATACGCCTTCGAATACTTTCTTGTGCGTGGCGTTAATCAGGCGGCTGAAGGCGGACAGCGCGTCGCGGACATCCTGTACTCCGAAATCCTGCCCTTTTTCAAGCCAGGTCGAGAACAGGTTATCGTAAGAGATGAAATAGCCGAGGTTTTTCCGAACGCTCTCCGCCGTCTCGGCGTCTTCCTCCGACAGTTCCGAAAGGTATTCGTCCGTCCAGTCGTTGGCTTTCAGATATTTGACTTCCTTTTCGGAAAGAAATTTATAGAAGATAAAGCCCAAAATGTAATCTTTATATTCGTTCGCCTCGATTTTGGAGCGCATTTTGTTCGCGGATTCCCAAATCTTCGACGCCAGCTGCTGTTTATTCATATCATTCCTCCGGCCAGACGGTTACACAACAATGCGAAACCCGTATTAAAACCCGATTTCCTCTCTGATCTGATTGAGTTCTTTGCCGTTGTATGTGAAGTATTGCGGCCCCGCGCTCGAGCTCTTGCCCCTGAGAAAATCGGCTAGTGAGCTTAACGAATACACTTTGCCGTCGTATTCAACGTGCTTTAAGTCCTCGCAAACGTACGCTTTTATGTTTTCATCTAAAATATATGTTATTTCCGCTCCAGCGGGTATTTTCGCTTTCCCGAAATTAAAAGGTTTGGCTTTGTCGTGCTTTACTGCTATTTTATTCGCGTTTTCCTCTTCTATGGCATCCTCTTCCGTCTTCGCCACAAGTTCGAGGTTATCCTCAAGGCCGTTTATGGCGGCAATATTTTTTAATACGGAGTATGCTTCTTCGGGGGAGATGGAATAAAATTCCCGCGTCCGAATGTTGCCGTCTATTTTTTCGGTACTGCGCAAAGCCGGATTCAAAATATCGATTAAAGCGTGCAAAGATTTATCTTTCAGCCTTGAATGCACTTTATATTTGGCGTAAATTCGGAATCCGAACGGCGTGCATTCGGTTCTGTTTAACTCTTTTACGCGTCGTTCAACATCATCCGCGTATCCGATTTTTACATAGGGCGGGAACGACGGATTCGTCAATATATAAATATATCCGTCATATCCGTCCGTTTTGTTCGTTTTCTGTTTTCCCATTTTCTGTCTCTCCTTTGTATGAAAAATGCCAGCGGTTTCCGAATGATTGATGTTGTGCCGTAATAATGCAGATTACCGTTGCATTTCCGCGTCGTCTTTATCGGGCGGAAAGTCAACCGTATCTTCAACTTTACCATTCGGCGCGGTATATATTTTGCCGGGTATGTCGGCAGTGACGTTTTCGCCGCGGCTCGTTTTTTCCACCGTGTAATGACTTACACCCGCCAAAGCTACCGAATCCTTTTTCTTCATGCCTTTGTCAATCGGAATATGCCGGTTTTTTTAACTTACCGTCAACGCGTTCAACAATCTTTTCCAAACCGCGTGTAAGCTTGATTATTATAGCATAAAAAAGAATATAATTGCAACATCAGCGAGATATTTTATACTGTAAGCCTGCAGAACTCGCGTTCGCGCGGCCGTAAAATTTACGTTGACAAAACGGGGGAACGTATGGTAAAATAATGCAGGGTGAGCGGATATGCAGGTTTCTGGTTGCCCCGCGGATCAGGCGGGGTTCGCGGCGCCGACCGGACGGCGTCCGGCTTCCTTTCCCGATTTTCCGGGTGCGGACAAATATTTTCCCCCGAAATATAAAATTTTTCCGGGTTTCGCGGATGTTCATGTTCATCTGCGGGAGCCCGGTTTTTTTTATAAAGAGTCGATAAAAACCGGAACCATGGCCGCCGCACACGGAGGATATACCGATGTCTGCGCGATGCCGAACCTCGACCCTGTGCCCGATTCCCCCGAACATATAGCCTTCGAGCTTGAGGCGATACACCGCGACGCCGTGATACGCGTTCATCCCTACGGCTCCGTAACGGAGGGCGAGAAAGGGGAGACCCTCTCTGATTTTGAGGGACTTTCCCCCCGTGTCGTCGCTTTTTCTGATGACGGTATGCCGGTAGCATCGGAGGAGTTAATGCGTCGCGCTATGGAAAAAGCGAAAAAGCTCGGCAAGGTTATAGCCGCCCACTGTGAAGACCGCCGATTTTCCGGCGCCGAAAGCGAATGGCGGCAGGTGGAACGCGATTTGCGGCTTGCGGACGAGACGGGCTGTAAATATCATGTATGCCATGTTTCGTCGAAAGAAAGCGTTTCGCTTATACGCGAGGCGAAAAAATCCGGCGTGGATGTAACCTGCGAAACCGCGCCGCACTACCTGTGTTTGAGCGAAAAAGACGTTACAGACGACGGGCGGTATAAAATGAACCCCCCGCTCGGATCCGAGCGCGACAGAGAAGCGCTGATTGAGGGTCTGGCCGACGGAACCGTCGATATGATTGCGACCGATCACGCTCCGCATTCCGCGCGGGAAAAATCGGGAGGATTCGCTTTGAGCAGGCCGGGCGTTACGGGGCTTGAAACGGCGTTCCCCGTTTTGTATACATATCTTGTAAAACCCGGATCCGTATCCCTCGAAAGGCTTATCGACGCGATGTCCGGCCGTCCGCGGGCGCGGTTTTCGCTTCCTTCATTCGGCGATTACTGTGTGTGGGATATGGAGCGGGAGTATACGATCGACCCGGAAAAATTTTATTCGAAAGGGCGCAGTACCCCGTTTGCGGGAATGAGAGTTTTCGGAAAGTGCGTCGCCCTGATTTGCGGAGGAAAAACTGTATGGCGAGAAAATTCGACAGAAAAATAGTGCTGGAAGACGGCAGCTCCTATCTCGGCTATTCTTTCGGCGCGGTATGCGACAGAGTTTGCGAGATAGTATTCAACACATCCATGGTCGGCTATCAGGAGATAGTGTCCGATCCGTCGTACACATATCAGGCCGTGGTTATGACATACCCGCTTATCGGGAATTACGGAGTGAACGACGAGGATTCCGAATCGCGCAATCCGTCGCTCGGCGCTTTAATATGCCGCGAATACAACGAAAACAGCCCTTCGAATTTCCGCTCGTCGAAAACACTTTCCGATTGGCTTGCGGAATGCCGCATACCCGGGGTTTTCGGCCTCGACACGCGCAAACTCACCCGGAGCATACGTGATCTCGGAAGCCGCAGAGCGATTATAACATCCCCGGATATGCCGAACGACGAGGCGATGCGCATCATAGCCGGTACCCCGGTGCCGACCGACGCCGTAGCGAGGGTCAGCTGCAGGAAAAGCTGGTATTCACGCACCCAGAACGCGAGGTATAATGTTGTCGCCGTCGATTGCGGGATAAAGCTTAATATTGTGTGGTCGCTTAACAGGCGCGGTTGCAATGTTACGGTAGTTCCCTACAATACTCCGGCGGCGGAGATAGAGAAGATGAGGCCCGACGGTGTGTTCCTTTCCAACGGTCCCGGCGACCCCGAGAATGTGCCGGAGGTTATAGAACTTGTCCGGGCGTTGCGCGGCAAATATCCGATTTTCGGGATTTGCCTGGGTCATCAGTTGATCGGGCTCGCCTACGGTGCCGAAACCTATAAACTGAAATTCGGGCACAGGGGAGGGAATCATCCCGTAATGGATCTGCGGACGGGCAAAATCGAGATAACCTCACAGAATCACAGTTACGCGATAAAAGAGAGCAGTGTAACGGGCACCGGGCTTACCGTGACCCATAAAAATCTGCTCGACGGAACTGTCGAGGGCATTTCATGTGAGCGAGACCGGGTGTTCAGCGTGCAGTATCACCCCGAGAGCGCTCCCGGCCCGCAAGACAGCGCGCATCTTTTCGACCGCTTTACCGCAATGATGGAAGAGGAACACGCAAATGCCTAAAAGAACCGATATTAAAAAAGTTATGGTGATAGGGTCGGGCCCCATAGTTATAGGCCAGGCGGCGGAATTTGATTACGCCGGCACGCAGGCATGCCTCGCGCTTAAAGAAGAGGGGTATGAAGTTGTGCTGTGCAATTCAAACCCCGCCACGATTATGACCGATACTTCGGTTGCCGACAAAGTGTATATGGAACCGCTCACTCTCGAGTATGTGGCGAAGGTCATAAGGTACGAACGGCCCGACGCGCTTGTCCCCGGGATAGGCGGGCAGACGGGTTTGAACCTCGCCATTCAGCTCGAAAAGAAGGGTATACTTAAGGATTACGGGGTGGAACTGCTCGGCACATCGAGCGAAAGCATTGAGCGCGCGGAAGACAGGGAACTTTTCAAAGAACTGTGTCAGAGCCTCGGGGAGCCGGTGCTACCTTCGATTATAGCCAATTCCATCGACGACGGCCTTGCGGCGGCGGATAAAATCGGCTATCCCGTGGTGTTGCGGCCCGCTTTTACGCTCGGAGGCACCGGCGGAGGTTTCGCCGACGAGCCGGAGGAGTGCCGCGAAATATTGAAAAACGCGCTTAAAATTTCTCCCGTCAGCCAGGTTCTGGTGGAAAAAAGCATAAAGGGCTTTAAGGAAATCGAATATGAAGTAATGCGCGACGCGAACGACACCGCTATTACCGTCTGTAATATGGAAAATGTGGATCCCGTAGGGATACACACCGGGGATTCGATAGTCGTGTGCCCGTCGCAGACGCTTACCAACCGCGAATACCATATGCTCCGCGACAGCGCGCTTAAAATAATCCGCGCCCTTAAGATCGAGGGCGGATGCAATGTTCAGTTCGCGCTCGATCCGCTGTCTTTTCAGTATTACCTGATCGAGGTCAACCCGAGAGTATCGCGTTCATCGGCTCTGGCGTCTAAAGCCAGCGGGTATCCGATAGCGAGAGTTTCGGCAAAAATCGCGGTCGGTATGCGTCTCGATGAGATAATGATTGCAAACACGCCGGCGTCTTTCGAGCCGACGCTCGATTATGTCGTAACGAAAATGCCGAGGTTCCCTTTCGATAAATTTGTTTCCGCCAACAATAAACTTACCACGCAGATGAAAGCTACCGGCGAGGTTATGAGCATCGGCAGAACTATTGAGGAGAGTATGCTCAAAGCGGCGAGATCCCTGGAAATAGGGGCAAACCACCTCTATATGAAAAAATTCGACTCTTTCGGCGACGAGGAACTGCTTTCCTATATATCCGAGGGTACCGACGATCGTATTTTCGCCATGACGGAACTTATGAGCCGCAGTGTTGATATAGGTATGATTTACGACGCCACAAAGATAGATATGCTCTTCCTTGAAAAACTGCGCAATATAATCGATATGGAAAACGAACTTAAAACGGCGGTGTTCGACCCGGAAATGCTTAAAGCGGCAAAGAAAATGGGTTTTACCGACGCTTATATAGCCCATTTGTGGAAATGCGGCGAGGATGAAGTTTACGCGATGCGGGAAAAATTCGATATTTTCCCGGTCTATAAAATGATCGACACCTGTGCTTCGGAGTTCGACAGTTATATTCCCTATTTTTATTCGACTTATGAGGAAGAGAACGAGTCGGAGGTGTCCGACAGAAAGAAAATAATTGTTCTCGGATCCGGGCCGATACGCATAGGGCAGGGGGTGGAGTTCGACTACTCTACCGTTCATGCCGTAAAAACCATCAAAAACGCCGGCTATGAGGCGATTATCATAAACAACAACCCGGAAACGGTTTCTACCGACTATACCTGTTCCGATAAACTCTACTTCGAACCTCTTTGTATAGAAGATGTGATGAACATCATACATCTCGAAAAGCCTGACGGGGTAATAGCTTCGCTCGGCGGGCAGACGGCAATCAATCTTGCCGACGGGTTGCACAGACGCGGCGTAAAGCTGATCGGAACCGACTGCGACGCCATAGAGCGCGCCGAGAACCGCGATTCGTTTGAAAAAGTTCTCGAAAGCCTGAATATCCCGCAACCTCCCGGTCAGGCCGTTACGAATATCGAAGACGGCGTCGCCGCCGCGGAACATATCGGGTACCCGGTGCTTGTCCGTCCGTCGTTTGTCCTGGGCGGGAGGGCGATGCAGATAGTCGCGGATGAAACACAGTTGCGCCACTACCTTAAAACCGCCGTCGAGATTGATGTCGACAAACCGGTTCTGGTCGACAAATATATAATGGGCAAAGAAGTCGAAGTCGACGCGGTGTGCGACGGCAAAGATGTTTTCGTGCCCGGCGTAATGGAACTTGTAGAGAGAACCGGGATTCATTCCGGCGATTCGATAAGCGTTTATCCCACTTTCAGCATTTCTGACGAGGCGAAGCGCACCCTCCTCGATTATACCAAGCGGCTTGGGCTCGGAATAGGTATTGTAGGCCTTTTTAACATTCAGTTTATCGTAGATCGCAACGATAAAATTTATGTAATCGAGGTAAACCCGCGTTCATCGCGCACGGTACCGTTTTTGTCAAAATCCACGGGGTACAGCCTCGCAGACATAGGGACCCTCGTAATGCTCGGCAAATCCCTGAAAGAGCAGGGATTCGATACTCTCTACCCCCCGGAAAAGAAACGGTGGTATGTAAAAGTTCCCGCCTTTTCGTTTTCAAAACTGCACGGAATGGATGCGTACCTTTCGCCCGAAATGAAGTCTACCGGCGAGGCGATAGGCTACGATGATAAACTTAACCGCGCCCTTTACAAGGCTCTTAAAGCTTCGGGAATGAATGTTACGAATTACGGGACGGTTCTGGTCACCATAGCCGACGACGACAAAGAGGAAGCCCTGCCGCTTATAAGGCGGTTTTACGAACTCGGGTTCAACATTCAGGCTACGGCGGGAACGGCGGAATTTCTGAAGCGGCACGGAATAAGAACCCATGTTGTGAAAAAACTCGACGAGGGCAGCGAGGAGATATTGGACGCCCTGCGTTCCGGCGATATTTGTTATGTTATCAACACCCGAAATATGAATTCTTCAAACGAGATTTCAGACGGATTCCTGATACGCCAGTGCGCCGTGGAAAATAATGTGACGATGTTTACCTCGCTCGACACCGTAAGGGTTCTGCTCGATGTACTGGAGGAAACTACCTTCAGAATATCGACCATCGACGCGTAGCGCGGGTGTTATATGATGACAAAAGGCGATTTTACGGTTGTTTCAAACACCCGGCTGGCGAAAGATATTTACAAAATTGTTCTTGAGGGCGATACGGGCGCCGTCACTGTTCCGGGGCAGTTTGTAAATGTCGCAATCGGCGGATTCCTGCGCCGCCCGTTCTCGGCCTGCGATGTAAACGGAGACATGCTGACGCTGATTTACAAAACGGTCGGAGACGGGACGCGGAGAATGGCGGAACTGAAAAAAGGCGAAAAGCTCGACATACTTGTCGGCCTCGGCAACGGGTTCGATATTTCAAAAAGCGGCGATGCCCCGCTTGTGATAGGCGGCGGCGCGGGCATCCCCCCGCTGTATTTTCTCTGTAAACGGCTTGTCGCTTTCGGAACAGCCGTTCGCGTACTGTTGGGATTTACCTCGGCGGACGGCGTGTTTTATGTTGATGAGTTTCGCGCTCTCGGCGCGGATGTGACGGTTTACACCGATGACGGGAGTTTCGGCAAAAAGGGGCGCGTTACCGACGGAATGTCGGCGCTTCAATACACATATTTCTATGCCTGCGGGCCGGAAGCGATGCTCCGATCTGTTGACAGTGAGGCGAAAACCGCAGGTCAGTTCAGTTTGGAGGAGCGTATGGGATGCGGGTTCGGCGCCTGTATGGGATGTTCGGTTAAAACCGTGAACGGAACGAAACGGCTGTGCAAAGAGGGGCCTGTTTTGGAAAAGGGTGAAATTTTATGGCGGGCACCGGTGTAACGCTTTGCGGGATACCGCTTTGCAACCCCGTTATAGCCGCAAGCGGAACATTCGGCTACGGTCATGAGTTCGCGGAGTTTTACGATATAAACCGTCTCGGAACGTTCTCGTTTAAGGGCACCACATTAAATCCGCGGTTCGGGAATCCGACGCCGCGCATAGCGGAGAGCCCGTCGGGGATGCTGAATGCCGTCGGCTTGCAGAATCCGGGGGTCGATGCCGTCGTGGAAAACGAACTGCCGGAAATACGGCGATTTTTCAACAAACCTGTGATGGCCAATGTGAGCGGATTTTGCGCGGAAGAATACGCCGAAACGGTCGCAAAACTGAACGGGGAAGACTGTATCGGCTGGTTCGAGATAAACATAAGCTGCCCCAATGTCCACGGGGGCGGAATGAGCTTCGGGACATCGGCGTCATCTGCGGCATCGGTCACGCGCGCGGTGAAAGCGGTGGCCGACAAACCGGTAATTATGAAACTTTCCCCCAATGTAACCGATATAACCGAAATAGCGAAAGCGTGCGAAGCGGAGGGCGCCGACGGGATAAGCCTGATCAATACGGTTTTGGGAATGCGGATAAATTTTAATACGAAAAAGCCGGTTCTGGCGAACGGCACAGGAGGTCTTTCCGGGCCGGCCGTTCTGCCGATCGCTTTAAGAATGGTGTACGATGTTTACGCGGCGGTAAAAATACCCGTTGTAGGCATGGGCGGCGTCAGCCGCGCCGAGGATGTAATTGAAATGATGCTCGCGGGGGCAACGGCGGTGGAAATCGGGGCCGCCAATCTGGTAAACCCTTTCGCGTGTATCGAAATTATCGACGATCTGCCCGCCGTTATGGAAAGATACGGCGTAAAAAATCTGGAAGATATTATCGGGGGTGCGCATAACGGATAAGAATGTTATAGTGGCGTGCGATTTCGGAAGCGGACGGGAAACGCTTGATTTTTTAAGCCGTTTCGGAGACACAAAGCCGTTTGTGAAAATAGGAATGGAACTGTTTTATTCCGAGGGGCCGGCGATAGTCCGGGAGATAAAAAAAAGAGGCCATAAGATATTTCTCGATCTTAAACTCCACGATATTCCGAATACGGTGAGAAAAGCCATGGCGGCTGTTTCCCGTCTCGGAGTCGATATGGTGAACCTTCATGCCGCCGGGGGAATCCGTATGATGCGGGAGGCGCTGGAAGGCCTTGCGGAGGGCGGCGGCCGGCGGCCGCTTCTTATCGCGGTTACGCAGCTTACATCAACCTCCGGGCAAATGTTGCGTGATGAACTGCTGATCTCGTCCGATATGGAAGAAACCGTTGCGGCTTACGCTCGTAACGCCGCGCGGGCGGGTCTCGACGGCGTTGTATGCTCCGTACTTGAGGTAAAAAAAATAAAGGCGGAACTTGGCGCGGGGTTTTTAACGGTTACGCCGGGTATCCGTTTTTCGGGAGATGAAACGGGGGATCAGATGCGCGTTGCAACTCCGGCTGACGCGGGTGCGGCGGGTTCCGATTATATAGTTGTCGGGCGCTCCGTTACCTCCGCCGCGGATCCGTTAGCGGCTTACGAAAGGTGCGTTCGCGAGTTTGCGGGATTCTGAATGCGTGTACAGGGGCTGACGGATAATTTCGCGGCATCCGTTAATTCCGCCCATTGCCGTTGCCGCGGCGGCGGGGTTTATTATGAAACAGGAAATTGCCGGGGAACTTCTTAAAATCGGAGCCGTTTTTTTCCGCCCCGGGGAACCTTTCACCTGGGCGAGCGGGATAAAAAGTCCCGTTTATTGCGATAACAGGCTCACACTGTCGCATCCCGGGGTCAGAGACAAAATCGAAAACGGTCTCGCGGATATTATCCGCGAATATTATCCGTGCGCGGAGATCTTAATGGGAACATCAACCGCCGGTATTGCTCACGCCGCCATAACCGCTCACATACTTAATCTGCCGATGGGTTATGTGAGGAGCGGAGCGAAGGATCACGGAAGAAAAAACCGCATTGAGGGAGATTTGAAACCCGGAATGAAAGCCGTAGTCGTTGAAGACCTTATTTCAACGGGCGGCAGCGTTATCGAAGTGGTAAACGCTCTCCGCGAGGCCGGAGCCGAAGTTCTCGGGATAGCGAGCATTTTCACATACGGCATTAAAGAGGGCATAAGGAAACTGGCGGAGGCAAAGATAACAAACCGGAGCCTTACCGATTTCGACTGTACCGTCGAAACAGCCGAAAAGCTGGGATATATCGCGGAAAGCGACGCGGCGGGACTGCTGGCGTTCCGCGACGGTCTTTCCGAAGAAAAAAATCCGGGAGCCGAAAAATGAACCGCAGCCTTATAGATATACGGGATCTTACGACCGATGAAATCGACGGGCTTATCGCTTCAGCCGAGGATATTATAAAAAACCCGAACCGATACCGACATTCATGCGAGGGCAAAAAGCTTGCCACCCTGTTTTTCGAACCCTCCACCAGAACGCGGCTGAGTTTCGAGGCGGCGATGTACGAACTCGGCGGCAATGTGCTCGGTATGGCCGATGCCGCCGCGAGTTCCGCCGCGAAAGGGGAAAGCGTAGCCGATACGGTGAAAACCGTAAGCTGTTACGCCGATATAATAGCCATCCGCCATCCCAAAGAGGGCGCGCCGCTCGTCGCCTCAATGAATGCCTCCGTGCCCGTTATAAACGCGGGGGACGGCGGGCATAACCACCCCACGCAAACTCTGGCGGATTTGCTCACCGTTAGGCGGGAAACCGGAAGACTCGGAAATTTTACGATAGGCTTTTGCGGGGATCTTAAATTCGGCAGAACGGTTCATTCTCTTATTAGCGCGCTCTCCCGTTACCCGAACATACATTATATTTTAATTTCGCCCGATGAGCTTAAACTGCCCAGTTATGTAAAAAAGGATGTCCTGCTTAAAAACGGCGCCGAATACGAACAGACTTCCGACCTTGAAAGCGTTCTCCCTCGGCTCGATATACTGTATATGACCCGCGTGCAAAGGGAACGGTTCTTTAACGAGGAGGATTATCTCCGCCTGAAAGACAGTTACATTCTTACCCCCGAAAAAATGAAACTCGCGAAGCCGGATATGACGGTAATGCATCCGTTGCCGAGGGTGAACGAAATAAGCGTCGCAATCGACTCCGACCCGCGCGCCGCGTATTTCAAACAGGTCTTAAACGGGAAGTATATGCGTATGGCGTTAATGCTTAAAATGTTGGAGGTAAGCGTGTGAATATCGATTCCATAAAAAACGGTATAGTTATCGACCATATAACGGCCGGCAGGGGAATGGAACTTTATCGGCTGCTGCATCTCGACGAACTCGATTGCACGGTAGCCATTATTAAAAATGTGCCGAGCCGCAAGATCGGGAAAAAAGATATCATCAAAATCGACGCCGACATAACCCCCGATATGGATCTGATAGGGTATATCGACGCCGGTGTTACGGTAAATATTATAAAAGACGGGAAACTCGCGGAAAAGCGGAAAATCGATCTTCCGGAAAAGCTTACAAATGTTATCTTTTGCAGGAATCCCAGATGCATAACGACCGTCGAGCAGGAACTTCCCCATATTTTCCGGCTGACCGATCGCGATGCGAGAATATACCGCTGCATTTACTGCGAGGCGAAAGCCAAATAGCGGCGGAGTTTTATCGGGGCGTAACGGCGGTAACTTTGTATCCGGCTCCCTCTACCGCGGAGATTATGGCGCTGCCTGGCACATCTTCCGAAAGTGCGATGTTTGCCTCGCCGGTTTGATGTGATACCTCGACCGATGCTACGCCTTTTACCGATTCCAGAGCTTTGCGGACGGTGGTTTCGCAGTGTTCGCACATCATGCCTTCGATTTTAACTGTTTTTTCCATAAGATTACTCTCCTTTTTTATTTTCGGGCGGGGCTTTTTTATCGCTCCGCCGTGTTTTTTTTCACGGTAAAGCTTAAACCTGTTAAGACGCAGGGCGTTTGTTACGACAAAAAAGCTCGAAAGGCTCATCGCCGCCGCCGCGAACATCGGATTCAGTTCCCATCCGAAGGCGGGTATAAACACTCCCGCGGCGAGCGGTATACCGAGGCAGTTGTAAAAGAACGCCCAAAAAAGGTTTTGCTTTATGTTTCTCAAAGCCGCGCGGCTTAAGCGGATTGCGGCCGGCAGATCCGAGAGGCGGCTTTTCATCAAAACCACATCGGCGGCATCGATCGCCACATCGGTACCCGCTCCTATAGCGACGCCGGTGTCGGCGCAGGTTAAAGCCGGCGCGTCGTTTATGCCGTCGCCTACCATCATTACCCTGTTGCCGTTTTGAAGCGAACGGACGGTTTCGGCTTTTCCGTCGGGCATTACCCCCGAAACGATGTCGGCTATGCCGGCTTTTTTGCCTACGGCGCGCGCGGTCGCCTCGTTATCTCCCGTCAGCATAATTACCCGCAAACCGAGATTTTTAAGCTGCATTACGGAGGTTTCGCAGTCAGGTTTAACGGCGTCTTCTACGGCTATCAGCCCCGAAAACTTTTCTCCCTCCGTGAAAAACAGCACGGTTTTACCTTCTTCGGCGAGACGATCGGCGGCGGAACACGCTTCTTCCGGAAGCGTTGATTTCGAGCCTATAAGTTTTAAGTTCCCGCCCGTCAGAACCGTGTCGCCCGCTTTCGCCTGGACGCCGCCGCCCGCAAGCTGTGTAAATTCCGTAACTTCCGGCGGTTCTATGCCTTCCTCCGCGGCTTTATCTTTAATTGCCGCGGCCAGTGGGTGGGAGCTTCCCCATTCGAGCGCCGCGGCAAGCGTAAGAAGTCCTTTTTCGGTTCCGCCGGAAAACGGAATAATATCGGTAACGCGGGGGCGCCCTTCGGTAACAGTGCCGGTTTTGTCGAGCACGACTATATCGGTTTTGCCCGTGTTCTCGATCGCCGCCGCCGTTTTGAAAAGAATGCCGTTTTTCGCGCCGACGCCGTTTGCCGCCATAACCGCTACCGGCGTAGCAAGCCCGAGCGCGCACGGGCAGCTTATAACCAGAACCGAAACTCCGCGCAGAATGGCGAACTCCGCCCCTCTTCCGGCAATAAGCCATACAATCGCGGTAATCGCGGCAATAACAATTACCGCCGGAACAAATATTCCGGCTACCCGGTCGGCGATTTTGGCGACCGGCGCTTTCGTAGCGGACGCGTCGTTGACAAGTTCGACGATCTTGGATAATCCCGTATCGCTCCCCACACGCTCAGCCCGGCAGGTAACCGCCCCCGACGACAGCAGTGTGCCCGCGGAAACGGAACTTCCCGCTTCTTTATCAACCGGCATACTTTCACCCGTAAGCGCGGATTCGTCCGCCGTGCCGGTTCCGCTTATGATTTTGCCGTCCGCCGGTATGCGCCAGCCTGCGCGAACTATAAAAATATCTCCGGCGGTCAGCCGGTCGGCGGGTATTACCGATTCTTTCCCGTCTTTAACCAGCGTGGCTGTTTTCGGGGCGAGATTTATAAGCGAACGCACGGCATCCGTCGCTTTGCCTTTCGATCTCGCCTCCAGTGTTTTGCCGAGCGAGATAAGGGTCAAAATCATCGCCGCGGATTCAAAGTAAAACGAATGGATCAGTTCCGCCGCAGCCGTATGATCCCCGCGCGATTCGGCCGCGGTAACCGAAAACAGGGCGAACGTGCTGTAAGCGAACGCGGCGGAGGAGCCGAGCGCGATTAAACTGTCCATGTTCGGCGAGGCGTGAAAAAGGCTTTTGAAACCGCCCGTAAAGAACTGACGGTTGATTATCATTACCGCTCCGGACAGCAGCAGCTGAACCAGCCCCTGTGCGGCGGGATTTCCGTTGAGGAACGGCGGGAGCGGCCAACCCCACATCGGCCCCATCGAAACATATAAGAGGGGGAGTGTGAATACGGCGGAAAATATAAACCTTTTAAGATAAGACGCTGTTTCGTCGGCGGGCAGACCCGCGCTTTCGCCGCTTCCGTCCGACTCCAGGGGCGTTGCCGAATACCCGGCTTTTTTAACGGCCGCTGCAATTTTTCTGGCGGGAACATCGCCTTCTACCGTCATCGACCGGGTCAGCAGATTAACCGCGCAATCCGTTACCCCCGGAACTTTCAAAACCGCCTTTTCGATATTCGACACACAGGCGGCGCAGTGCATTCCTTCAACCGCAAATCTTTTCATCTTCGCCGGATCCTTATTTCATAAGTTTATGCACGATTTTTATCATTTCTTCGGTTGATTCGTATTTTCCTTCGCGTATATCTTTCGTTACACAGTTACGCATATGATCGGCGAAGAGGGCTTTGTTAAATCCGTTTATCGCCGCCGAAACCGCCGCCGACTGAATCAGTATGTCGGCGCAATAAGCGCCGTTGTCAATCATCTTTATCATGCCGTTAATCTGCCCGTTTATCCTTTTCAGCCTGTTTCTCAGCGATTTAACGGTATCTTCCGGGCGTTCGGTTTTTCTTGTCTCGCATTTGCAGTTTGTGTTTTCTGTCATTGCAATATCTCCTTATTCAGTCTAAATATACTATACCCCCGGCAAGGTATTTTGTCAAGTGAAAAAAAATAAAAAATTTCAATATTTTATCGTATAATTGCCGTGCGCGAAACGGGGGGAGGACAGAGACCGTTTTGTAGCGGCTGTCGTGATGCGCGGAATATAATAATACCCGCCCGAAGAACCGGGCGGGTGTCGCCGAAATAAAATTCGGGGTTATTATCAGTCGGGTTTTGTTTCTAATTTCAGGGTATAGTCGCCCAGATGTTTAACGCGGAAACCGTTTTTCTTATATGTTTCGTAATCGAATGCCTCCAGTTCATCGATTGCGAGTTTATGAAATTCGTAAAAATTATGCCACCATTCATAACCCGTGCCGAGTTCGGCGTTGAGGTAAGCGTCTGCAATATCGCATCCCATAGCCGGAGCCACATAAAAAGCACCCATGGCGAGTACATTTACGCCGTTGCCGGTAATGGCGCGTAACGCGGCGGGTACGCTTTCAACGACCCCGGCGTGAACATGCGGGCATTTGCTCGCGGCTATATGTATACCCATACCGGTTCCGCAAAAAACGAGTGCGCGTTCGAATTCCCCCTCCGAGATGCGGCTGCCAACCCGCAGGCCAACACGGTGGAACATATTTTCGGTATCGTCGGGGTCGCTGTCGGCGGTAACGCCGAGGTCGGTAATCTTCCATCCTTTTTCTTTCAGGTGGTCTACCACGGCCTCTTTCAGCGGGTATCCCGCGAAGTCGGCTCCCACAACGAGAAATTTGTCTTTTACGGTTTTCATTTTTACACAGCTCCTTTTTTGTTTTATGCCGTCTGCCGGTTTTGCTTTTGCCGGCGGAAACGCAGCGGATTTTACAAATTCAATTTAACATATTTTCCCGGTTTTGTAAATACAAAATTTTTCGGAACATACGGCTGGCGGACGGAATATTCGATGAAAACGGAAAACCCTGGAAAATCAAAAGCGCCGCACGGTACACAGCCGTTAAAAAGTTTATAACGGCCAATCCGCCCCTCGCCGAAATCATATATATTGCAACACTGCCGGGTGACCGCCTAACAGCTCCCGACGTCATCTGCTTGCATATTTTCCGTTATCTTTCACAAAGCGGTATTGCCGTATGTTTCGGCGGGTTAATCGGTAATCAGCGCGAAATCGAGCTCGGTGCCGTAATTGCGGAAAATCGCGCCGTCGAATTCTGCCGACATGGCGTATACTTTCCGCACTTCGCATACAGGTATAATTAACTTTTCGTCGGAGAGAGCGGAAAGCGCGTTTTGGAGATCCTCGGGTTTACCGCCGGCTTTATACGCCGCGGCATACGAATCGAATTTTCCCGCGTCCCTGTTCAGATAGTTTTGAGGAGAATCCGAGGTGAAACAGGCGAGGTAATCGGTAATGTTTCCGTCGGAATCGTTAAATACGGCAAACGCTATATCGTAATCATGCGACGAGAGCCGCCGCATCAGTTCGGAATCGGTATCGACGGTTTCCAACTTTATGTTGTAAAGCCCCAGCCCGTTTTGCCAGTACGCGATGATTTTGCGTGTAATTTCGCCGAGCGGGGGATCGTTTAAGCACAGAACGCGGAGAGCCGGGACAGCATTGGAAGCGGAATAATCGGAAAATTTTGCCCGTGACCCAGCGCTGTCGTAAACGGGCAAATCGGAAGAATCGCCCGCCTTCAAACTCGGCGGCAATATTCCGTCGGCAGGGGGCAGGGTGTTCGGCAATGTCTGTTTTAACGTCGCGAAATCAACCGCGCCGATAAGAATCGAGCGCAGCTCTCTGTCGAGATTTGCGTTGAACGCAAGCGAACAGACGCCGGAGTCGAATGCGGTAATGTTAAACAGTTCGCCGTCTAAACGGGATTGTTCATCGTAACGCACGCGGCCGCCGTCAACCCTGCGCTCTGTAAGCCTGGCAGCCGTTCCGTCGCCGGCCACGGAAATTGCCACGGAATACGCCGACGGAACGAATTTGCCGTTGTATTCTCCGTTCCTCGTAAGGGTGACGCCTCCCGTTTCCTCGTCGAAATACTGTAGCGAAAAACTTCCGTTGGACAGCACCGATAATTTATTCAGCCCGTAGCGGCCTTTCGTGCTGCCGAAAAAGCTCCGATTGCAGGGCATACAGCAAGATTTTGTCAGCAAAACGGGGAAATTTTCGTTCGGAGCGTTCAATGTAATCGAGAGCGTTACCGCATTTTCGGCGGCAATTCCCACTTCATCGAACGAAATCCCGCCGGAATAAAATTTTTCGGCGTTTTTAATACAGAAAAGCGAAGACGCCGACGGCGATTCGGTGTTTGGATTCAGCGCTCTTTCGAACGCGAAAAGAAAATCATCGGCGGTGAGGGGAGAGCCATCCTCCCAGCACGCGCCGTCTCGCAGGGTAAAACGGTAGCGTGTTTTATCCGCCGAAATATCACAGGATTTTGCTGCCGCCAGTACGGGGTCGCCGTCTGCGTTAAGCCTGTAAAGACCCTCGAACAGATTGCCCGATATCAGTAATTCGCTTTCCGATGATGCGAGTTGCGGGTCGAATGTGGCGACCGGAGCGGCTATGTCGTAATACAGCTTAAAATCGTCCGCTCCGCAGCCGGAAAGCATAACGAGTACCGTTAAACAGCATAAAGCCGCCGAAAGCAACCGCCGCATTATTCTCTCCCGCGTAAAAACGCGGTATTATCGTTTGATTTTGTCAAATTTACGGATTGTTGTTCCGCGCCGGTCATCGGTCGCGTCACACCCTTTCAAATATATTCTGAGAATGGGTAGAAAAACGCCGGAAAACTCACGGCAGAGCCGCCGCGGCATTTTGGCGTAATATCACCCTTAAAATTATACCATATTAAAATTTATTGGCAACCTTTTTGTGCCGGCTCGGATTTATCGGTTAAATAAGTTCGCACAGAATCGAATTCTGCACCAGAAATCCACGCGCAGTCAGCGCGAAATTTTTGTCTCCCGACACAGCCAGACCGTTTTCCCGTAATTTTCTGATTACGCCTTCGTGTTCTTTGCTGAAATTTTTATTAAACAGCCGCGAATATTCGTCATAGTCGATGCCGGAAGAAAGCCTCAGTCTTAACATGACATACTCGCTTTCGCCGCCGCCCGTCCCCTCGATTGTACAAACGGGATTTTCGGTAAATGCCGCAATATCCCTCGGAAAAAAATACCGTTTTCCGTTAATAAAGCCGTGCGCACCGGGGCCGAGGCCGAGATAGGGCGCACCGATCCAGTATTTCATATTGTGGCGGCTTTCGTACCCCGGGAGGCAGAAATTTGATATTTCGTAATGAGAAAAGCCTTCGCTTTTTAACCGCCTGCAAATATAAAGGTACATATCGCTTACCGTATCGTCGTCGGGTAAGCCCGGGGGAGGGTTGCGCCCGAACGGGGTGTTCGGTTCGATTTTAAGCATATAGGCCGAGATATGCGAGGGTTCCAGTTTCAGGCAGAAATCGATCGAACGCGACAGACTCGCAACCGTTTGCCCGGGTATTCCCAGCATAAGATCGAGAGATATGTTGTCGAATCCGGCGACTTTAAGGTCGCAGACGCACAATTCCGTCTGCGCGGCGGTATGCCGCCTTCCGAGTACCCGCAGTTCGTTATCGTTCGCCGACTGCACTCCGAGCGAAACGCGGTTCACACCCGCGGCCCGCAAAGCGAAGAAACAGTCGGATAAATCGTCGCCGGGATTGGCTTCAACTGTAATTTCCGAAAAACCGCCGAATACGGTTTCGGCGGCTCTTACAATATCGATCAGTTCGGAATACGGCAGCATTGTAGGTGTACCGCCGCCAAGATAAAGCGTGTCAAACGGAATTTTTATATTTTCGCCGCACAGCGGAATAAGATACAGTAATTTCCTCACATATTCCCGTTGTTGTGGCGGGGAAAAATTCGCCGAGTAAAAATCGCAGTAATTGCATTTGGAAAGGCAGAAAGGAAAATGTAAATAAATTCCCGCCGGGGAATCGTTCCCGGCGGGGAGAGTTCCGTTATTCAAGAATATTTCCCGTCAGACCCGGAATCCAGCCGGCGGCGTTGCCCTCGTCCGTGTCGATATGCATCGCAAGCCTGAAATTTTCGGCAACGCGGACAACCGTATCACTGAAGACGAGCGAACGCCCGTCCGACAGTAGTTCAACCTTAACGGTTTGACCGTTTTCAACGCCGTATTTTCCGGCGTCGGCAGGGGTCATGTGGATGTGCCGTTTTGCTACGATTACACCCTCGTTTATATCTATTTCTCCGCGCGGCCCTACGATTTTGCAGCCGGGCGATCCGGCAATATCCCCAGATTCGCGCACGGGGGCGGCTATTCCGATGCTCCTCGCGTCGGTTGCGGATATTTCAACCTGAACCGCTTTCCGCACCGGCCCCAGAATCGAAACATTTTTCAGTTCGCGTTTCGGCCCTATAATATTTACGCGCTCTTCGGCCGCGAACTGCCCGGGCTGGGAAAGCTCTTTTTTAAGCGTAAGAGAATATCCTTCCCCGAACAGGATCTCAAGCGCCTCGGCGGTAACATGTATATGCCTTGCCGAAACCTCTACCGGAACAGGTTTTAACATCGGCTATTCTGCCTCCCCGCCGGGATTTTGCACGTCGGTGTTTTCCACGACGTCGGATCCCGATTTTTCTTCCAGTTTTGCGCGTATATCTTTCAAAACATCGAGTTCTGTTTCCGCCGGCTGTTCCGCTTCGGATGTTTCCGCGGGTTTGTGGATTTTATTCTGCAAACCCATGATAAGTTTGAGCATAAGGAAAATACAGAAAGCGATAATAAAGAAGTCGATTACATTCTGCAGGAACACTCCGTAGGTAAGGGCCGTTTCCGCCTGACCGTTTTCGGCGGGTTTGATCACCCATTTCCAGTCGGTTACATTAAGCCCTCCGATAATCACGCTGATCAGAGGCATTATAATATCGTTTACAAGACTGGTGACGATTTTGCTTAAAGCGCCGCCCATTATAACGCCGACTGCCATGTCAAGCACATTGCCTTTTGAAATGAACTGCTTGAAATCGTTGAAAAATTTCTTCATTCCTGCTCCCTCCGTAAAATTATTCCGATAATATTATATCGCTTTTTTCCGTTTCGTCAATCGGTAAAAACAAAAATAATCGAAAAATCCTCAATCTTTTACATAAGCGGCGCCAGAATCCGCAAAAGCGACTCTTTTATTTTTCTCCGCCTCGGGCGTTTGCGCCATTCGTCCGGTCTGATTTCCTCGCAATCCTCGAATATGCTCATAATATGCCGTTTAATATCAAGAACCGTTTCGGAACCCGTTATAAGCGTGCCGCATTCAAAATGGAGATAAAAACTGCGATAGTCCATGTTTACGGTTCCGACAGTAGCCACGCTGTCGTCCGATACAAAAATTTTCGAGTGAATAAAGCCGGGAGTAAACTCGTATATTTTTACGCCGGCCTCCATCAGTTCTTCGTAACTCGACTGCGTTACGGGGTGCACATACCATTTATCGTGTATTTTCGGCGTTATAATCCGAACGTCAACTCCCGAAAGCGCGGTGTTTTTAATAACCTGGGTCATGGTATTATCGAGAATAAGATAGGGAGTAATTATATACACATATTTTCTTGCCGTAAATAAAATCTGCATATATATTCCCTCGGCGGGGTTCTTTTGATCGACGGGACTGTCGCAGTACGGCTGTACAAATCCGTCGCCATGTGTATCGTAATTTTCGGGAAGATAGTTCTCGAACCGCATGGGATCGTTCGGGTCGATTGCGTTCCACATCTCGCAGAACATAACCGTAAAGTTGCGGGTAGCGGGGCCTTTCAGGAAAATTCCGCAGTCCATCCAATAACCGTGGGGGTGAGTGAGATTGATATATTCGTCGGCTATGTTCATACCGCCGGTGAACGAAGTTATCCCGTCAACGACTACGATTTTTCGGTGATTGCGGTTGTTCTGGAATATATCCGCCGCCGGGCGCAGAGGATTGAATATGCGGACTTTAATCCCGCAGTCGGTCAGTCGCTGCTTAAATCCGCGGGTTTGTCGCAAAATTGAGCCGAAATCGTCATACATCAGCCGAACTTCCACGCCTTCCGCGACCTTGCGCTTTAACACATCGAATACCGCGTCCCACATCCGGCCTTCGGCCATAATAAAAAATTCGATAAAAATGAATTTCTTCGCGGCGGAAAGTTCTTCGAGCAGACGGGGCATAACCTTCTCCCCGGGCGATACATATTCGGTTTCCGTACTGTCCCAAATCGGGTATCCCGACTGGCTGTAAAGATATTTTGAAAGGCGGGCATGCTGCGGGTCATCGCGGTGTGCGTTTTCAGCGGTTGCCTCCTCCTGCCGGAGGTACGGTGCCGATGTTTTTTTAACTTCCGCCATTTTGCGGCGGAATTTCGGGGTTACGCGCCCGCCTCCCCAAAGCAGATAAACGACGCCGCCTATGGGCGGAATAAGCATAATAAGCACAATCCAGAGTATTTTATAACTCGGATTTGAGCGTTTGTTTACGATTTTGAACACCACAATGATATTTATTATCTGAAAAGCGGCATAAAGCCATACGCTCAGCGCCGTAAGCCGGAACGCAATAAATACGGTTATCGCTACCTGAAGTACAATCAGGAACACCGCCGTTATAATTTTAACCGGGGGATTTTTTCCGGCTTTTTTCGTTTTCATTCGGTTGTGCCCTCCGCTACGGGCGGCATACCGCGTTCGGCGCCGCCGTTGAGATAATCCGCCGCTTCCCTGTAAAACACGTCAAGCTTGCCGTGATAGGTGCTTTTCCACGGTTTGTTACGGCCGCAGTAATGTATTATACGGGAGTTTTGGCGAACCCAGTCAAGGTTCAGAGTTTTTTCAAAAGGGGCGTGAAGGCGGTACAGCATTTCGGTCATGTTGTACCGAAACGAATCGAGAGCGTATATTTTGCTTCCGTAAAGCGCGCTGATAATATCCTGATCCGGCCAGAAAAGCATTGCTTTCCGTTTTTTTATAAAAGCGAAAACTTCTTCGTAGTTCTGCTCGCTTCTCAGCAGGGCGAGATTCATAAGCATTACCCCGGAATTTATATAAAGCGAATTATCTTTCATATTAAGCCGCAAACTGCTTATCATTGAAAGGAAAGCCCCGGTGTGAGACGCCGCCGCGAAATAGTAATCGTCCATAGGCAGCCGCCACAGAGACAGCAGAGAACCGTTCACTACTAAATCGGGGTCGAGATACAGCACTCTGTCGAGCGTATGAGGAAGATAGCGCGCCGCGAAAATGCGATAATAAATTTCTTTGGGGTATCTCGAAGTTGTGGGTGCGTTATCGAGATCGAGATCCGACGCGAAAACGGGTATCAGTTTCCCGCGTTCGCCGAGAACGGCGTCAACCTTCGCAAATGCGTTCCTGTCAATACCCGTATGCAGCAGATAAACATCGAATCTGCACCCTTCATTAAATCTCAGCAGCGATGAAAGCATAATATTCAGATACGGAATATAATTTTCGTCGAGAGTAACTAAAATCGAGATTGTTTCGGTCACGGGATCCATCGGCAACACTCCGGTTCAAATTATTCGGGTCGTTTCGGCACCAGAATTTTTAGCAAATTATGTATTGACAAAAAGCGTTGATATGTTATAATAACTTTTGCCGCGGCGGAATGTCCGTCTCGCGGAAAGGGCCATTAGCTCAGTTGGTCAGAGCAGCCGGCTCATAACCGGTCGGTCCGGGGTTCGAGTCCCTGATGGCCCACCGTTCGGTTGTTCACGGCGCCTGTCGGCTATCCCTTTAGCGGGTTCCGGTCGGCGCCGTATTTTTGAAGGGGCATGATGTTAACGGTAGCATGACGGTCTCCAAAACCGTTCGTGAGGGTTCGAATCCTTCTGCCCCTGCCGATCGTGAACCTCGATACGCAGTTCGCGTATCGGGGTTTTTTATATTGTGGCGATGCGCTCGCAACTAAGAGTATATTTTTTGCGCGGTAACCTGTCTGATTGAACCCGGATAAGTTCCGGGTTTTTAATAATTCGCGGTTTGCGTCGGCCACGGCGGTTTTACATACGTTCCTTATCGGTTAATAACGGTAAAATCTTCTCCGCGCAAACGCCGAAATTATCAGTCGGCGCCGGGGGCGGGGGAGACGGTACGCAGTACCTTAACCTCATATGCGTTAAGGTTTACGCGATCCGATACCCGTTCGCCCGCAAGCATATCAATATACTTACGGTTGTCGAGCGCCACGGTACGCGGCTCGGCGTTGTAATTTTCGATAAACAGAAATTCTCTGTCGTTCACGACGCGGCGCGACACCGTCACATTCTGCGGAAGATACGTGTCTAAATTGCGGGTTACGGGATGGCAGGCAAGTACATTTTCATAGAAATCGTTCAGAAAGCCGTCGTCGCCCCTGAAAGCTATATAGTAAGCTTCTCCCTCGCCGAAACGGTTCGCGGTTACGGCGGGCATTCCGGCGTAAAAATCGGTCTCGTATCTGCCGAGCACTTCGGCGCCTTCGGAATGAATTATCGCGCAATAATCCGTGGCCTGATAAGTTTTTCCGAACGCCGAAATTCCGTTTGTCTGGCCGTCGTAAAGCGCGTCGGTTTCCTCGTTCCAAACACCGCATACTTTGTTAAGACCGGCACCGGGGAATTCGCCCATGTGGACAAGATCATTTTCGTTTACCATACCGCTGCAGTACCCGGTTACAAGTACGCCGCCGGCTGCAACAAATTCCGACAATCGCCTGCCCGTATCTTCGGGGCACAAATAAAGCATCGGCGCTATTATCATACGGTAACCGGAAAAATCGTCTTTCATCCCGATAATATCGGTGGAAATACCTTTGCTCCAGAAACAGCGGTAATGTTGCAGAACCTCAGACAGATAACCTTTTTTGTCGGAATCCGCAAAATTCTTAAAACCCTGCGCGTCATCGAGAGCCCAGCGGTTCTCCCAGTCGTAAATAATCGCGACTTCGGATTTTACCCCGGTGCCGACAATATCATCAAGTTTTTTCAGATCCGCGCCCAAATCGGAAACTTCCCGTATAACTCTCGTATCGTCGTGCCCGGAATGGTCGATTACCGCACCGTGTAATTTTTCAAAAGATCCGCGCGATTTTCTCATTTGAAAGAACTGAACCGAATCGCTGCCGTGCGCCAACGCCTGCATCGACATCATTTTAAGCTGACCGGGGCGGCTCATTTTGTTTACATCCGCCCAATTTACAAGGCTCGGGGTCGATTCCATCATCAGATACGGCTTTCCGTTGCCGACGCCGCGCATTAAATCGTGGCGGAAAGCCTGTGCGGCCGGAACCGCATCCTCATTGGGCCCGGCCATTCTCGGGTAAGAATCCCACGACACAATATCCGATTCCCGCGCGAGCGTGCGGTAATCAAGCCCGGTATAAACGCCCATAAGGTTGGTCGTTACCGGAACATCCGGTGTAAATTCTTTTACGGCGTCACGCTCCGCCTTGAAAAATTCGGTTGTCTGGTAAGTTACGAATCGTTTCCAGTCAAGATTCAGTCCGTTGCTCATAGAACTGCCGAGCCCCGGTGCCGCCGGACCTTCGATTTGATCCCAGTCGGTGTATGTATGGCTCCAGAATGCCGACCAGTACTGTTCGTTAAGTTCGTCGAGGTTGTTATGGTATTTTTGTTTAAGCCAGTTCCGAAATGCCTCCTGGCAAAGGGGGCAGTGGCACTCGCCGCCGTACTCGTTGGAAATATGCCATAAAATAAGCGCGGAATTGCCGGCATAGCGCCGGGCGAGCATACGATCTATTTGCACGACTTTTTCGCGGTATACGGGGGATGTATAGCAGTGATTGTGCCGTCCGCCGATCAGGTTGCGGGTTCTGTTTGCGTTTACGCGCAGTACTTCGGGATATTTACGCGCCAGCCATATCGGGCGCGCTCCCGACGGGGTGCCGAGTACGATTTTCATGCCGTTCGCGTTGGCGCGTTCGAAAATATCGTCGAGCCACGAAAAATCGTAAACGCCTTCTTCGGGTTCCAGTTTTGCCCACGCAAACATACCTACCGTCAGCGCGTTGATGCCGGCTTTTTTGAAAATTTTGAAATCTTCGTCGATTATTCCGTCGTAATCGAGCCATTGTTCGGGATTGTAATCTCCGCCGTACAGAAAGTGAGGATAATTTTCCATGGCGCATCACTGCTTTCCCACAATTTTCTCTTGTGATTTTACCATATTTGTAAACAAATTGCAAACAAAATGTGATTTCATTTCTAAATTTATTCGAGACGGGAACGATCGCGCCCCCGGCGGCTCTGTGCACCGCACGCCCGCTTCTTTCCGTTTATTTCCCGCGCTTTTTGGTTCACAAAACGAAAACCGTCTGCGCGGCTGACGCATAAGCATTATGCGGTGACGCCGTAAATCTATAAAACAGATACCCGACAGGTTTTGCCGGGTATCGCGTCGATTTTTATTTATGCGGGTGTGGTCCGTTACCTCCAGGTAACATAATTCATCGCGTTTGTAGGTGTATTGTTTATACGGATTTCAAAATGCAAATGCGGCCCGGTAGAACTGCCCGTGGAACCGACAAGCCCTATCTGCTGTCCCTGTTTCACCGATTGACCGACATAAACCGAATAACTTGTCATATGGCCGTACAGCGTAGTGTAGGTTTTCCCGTCGGACGCTCTGCCGTGGCTGATCATAACATAATTTCCGTATCCGCCCGGGTTATATTTGGCCAGCGAAACCACACCGTCCGCCGAGGCGTAAATCGGTTGCCGGTTTATGCCGGGGCCTGAAATATCGGTGCCTTTATGCATCGTGCCTCGCCCGGTAAAGGGGTCGCTTCGCATACCGAACGGGGAAGTAATCATGTGGAATTTTTTGTTAAGCGGCCAGGCAAAATTGATTGAAGTGAAAATAAGGTGATCATACGAGCCGGAGCCGGATGCTCTGGCTATTTCGGATTCCAGCTGGCTTTCGGCCTGTTGCTGCCGTTTCAGCAGTTTGTCCTGCTCCGAAATATCGCCGCTTACGGCGTTTACCGCCTGTTCGGCCTGAGCCAGCAGTTTTTCCGCTTCGTTTAACGCGGTTTCAAGTTCCGAAAACAGCTTTTTCTGTTCTTCCTGCTTGTCTTTAATTACTTTCTCGTCGGCTTCGATTTTTTTCCGCGCTTCGATAAGTTCGTTAATTATTTTTTTATCGTATGCCGAAACGCTTTTCGCTATTTGCGCTTTTGATAGAAAATCCGCCAGATTATCCGCGCCGAGCAGGAGGGTTATATTCGCCGTGTCGCCCGACATTTGAATGGCGCGAAGTCTTTTCTTGAATGTTTCCTTGTTCTCTTCGATTTCCTTGTTTTTGGCGTCGATTTCCCTGTCGAGTTTTTCAACCTCGCGGCTGTACTGCTGAATCAGATTGTTGCACAAATCGGAACGCTGCTGCAAACTTTCCGCCTGTGCCTTGTACTGGTTGGCTATAGTCTGTTTATCGGCTTTCTGCTTTTTCAGTTCGGCTATTTTGTTCTTTATTTTCTGCTGCTCGCTGCGGTTTTTATCAAGTTTCTGCTGCAGTGTCTCCGCATGAGCCGGAACGCTTACCGACGGTACCGCCACAATACATGCCGCCGCTAAAACAACGGCCGCCGCGCGCAAAACGAATTTGGTTGTTTTAGATCGCACTGAACTCGCTTCCCTCTTTCTTCAAATATTTGGCCATTACAAACACGCTGCCGAATATTCCGGCGAAAATCCCGACACCGAGGAATAAAAGCAGGAGTATCCACGCAAACTCGCGGAACGGAACCGCGGCGGATATGCTTAAAACGCTTTTAAGCGTTTGCACGACCGCCCTGTAAAGGAAGAACACGAGCCCCATCGAAAGAACCGCCGAAATAACGCCTATTGCCACGCCTTCGACGAGAAACGGGAGTCGTATAAAGGAATCTGTGGCGCCGACCGCTTTCATAATGCTGATTTCAAGTTTGCGGTTATACATGGTAACACGTATTGTATTTGAAACGATAACAAGAGAAATAATCATAAGAATGCCGATAATCCAAAATCCGGCTATGTGCAGGGCGCGTTTTAACGCGTATACGGTATCGGCGACATTTTCCTGCGACTGAACGCTGTCGACCCCCGCAGTGGTTTCTATTTTTTTAATCGTTTCGTCGAACAGTTTCAGATCGCTTATAACAACCTTTGCGCCGTCCGAAAGCGGATTTTCATCGTCGATAAACTCAAAATATTTTTCCTGATTATCGAGCAGATTGGATTTTAATGTTTCGAGCGCCTGTTCTTTCGGGATATATTCCACCGACTGCACGTTGGCGATTTTTTCGATCTTTTTGCAGAGGGCTTTGGCTTCATCGGCGTTGTGGATCAGATACGCGCTTTCGGGTATCTCATCTTTCCCGTCGCTTTTCGACGATGCGGCCGCAGAAGATGTTGCGGCGGATGATGCTGCCGACGATGCTGCCGA
>CAZRRV010000012.1:0-8752 GCA_964602735.1 uncultured Eubacteriales bacterium | reverse complement strand
GTGGAAGCGTCGCCGTACAGTACGGAATTTTTGTCGTTGAAGTACACCATAACGACATTTTCTTTTTCGATTTCACTCAGCGCTTTATTGACATTTTTCGAAATCATAACCGCTACGCCTATCATCGACATGCACGCTACCAGAACGCCTATCGAAGCTATCGACATAAGCCGGTTTAACCATATATTCTTTAATCCGTTGCCCGCCAGATAGCGTACACTGCGCATTTTCATACCGGCATCTCTCCCGCTACGTTATCGGCTATCACGCTTCCGTCTTCAAGCATAACAACGCGCATACCGAAATCGCGCACCATCTGATGTTCGTGTGTAACCATCAGAACGGTAGTTCCGCGCCTGTTTATCTCGACCAGCATTTCAACGATGGCATACGAAAGATCCGGATCGACATTTCCGGTAGGTTCGTCGGCGATTATGAGCTCGGGGCGGTTTACAAGCGCTCTCGCGAGACCTACGCGCTGCTGTTCGCCGCCCGAAAGTTCATTCGGCATAACATGCGCTTTCTGGCTCAATCCCACCATATTCAGCGCTTTTGCCACACTGCGGCGTATTTCCCGGTGGCCCGCGCCCACAACATGCATGGCGAACGCCACATTTTCAAACACATTCAAATTGGGTATAAGCCGGAAATCCTGGAACACTATGCCCATCGTTCGCCTGAGCATGGGAATTTCCTTGTGCTTTAAGGTGGAAAGACGGAACCCGTTTACATAAACCTCGCCGGAATCCATTTTTTCCTCGCGCATTATAATCTTCATGAATGTGCTCTTACCTGCACCGGAATGTCCGACGACAAATACGAACTCGCCTTTGTTTATAGTTATATTCACATCACGCAGGGCATGAGCGCCGTTCGCATATGTTTTCGATACCGATTTGAATTCAATTACAGGCGCGCCGGAAACCGGCGATACCGTATTACTGTTTATTTCCGTGATTTTTATCAACCTCCGGTACAATTCCGCAAAACGCGGCAACCGCCGTTTATTTATTTCCGCTGGATTTTAAGTATTTATTAACCATTAAGGCGATTTTGAACACAATCGCGTGATCGAATTCGCGCAAATCCAATCCGGTTATCCTTTTGATTTTTTCGAGCCTGTAGACCAGGGTGTTGCGGTGTACGAAAAGTTTGCGGGACGTTTCCGACACATTAAGATTGTTCTCAAAGAATTTCTGTATAGTGAACAGCGTTTCCTGATCGAGACTCTCGATTGTTCCGCTCTTGAACACTTCTTTCAGGAAACTTTCGCAGAGTGTGGCGGGGAGCTGGTAAATAAGCCTCGCGATGCCGAGATTGTTGTAGCTTACAATCGACTTCTCGATATCGAATACCTTGCCTACCTCAAGCGCCACCTGCGCCTCTTTGAACGAGCGCGACAGATCTTTTATCGTGTCTACGGTAGTTCCGATGCCCACAACGGCGTGGGTGTAAAATTCGCCCGAAAGGGTATCTACGATCGACCGGCCGAGATTTTCCAAATCGGCGGAGTCGGTATCGCTGTACGTTTCTTTAACCAGCGCAATATCGGTATCGTTCAGATTTATGATATAATCCTTGTCTTTGTCGGGGAAAAGCTGCGAGAGTACATCGTATACCGCAACATCGGTGCGGGCGGTTGTGCGGACGACAAGCACCGTGCGCGAAACATCGGTGTTGAAATGCAGTTCGCGCGATTTCAGGTACACATCACCCGAGAGGATATTGTCGAGTATTACATTCTTAATAAAATTGGTTTTATCGTATTTTTCCTCATAGCAGGCCTCAATGTTACTGAGAGCAATCGCCAGTATTTCGGCAAATTTTTCGGCGCCCTGATCGTCGCCGTCGATAAAAAGCAGATATTCGGGCTTCTGGCTCGATCCGAACGCGCGGTATGTGGTTCGGTTCCTGGAAAAAGGGCCGTTAATGCCCGCAAAATTAGTAATCGGGATCGGATAGTTTTCGCCAATTCTGCCTAAATCGCTGCAGGCGACTACCACGCCTCCCTCGTCGATTACCCCGACGGTTCGTTCAACCACATCTTTCATTTGATGCAGCACGCTCTGGAATATCCTGTTTGACATAACTCGCCACTCCTTCACAAGAATTATAATAAGTAAGGTTTTTGCACGAAAACGCAGAAACAAATCAAATCGGCGGTATGCCCGCTATATACACATTTTATTCTACACAATAATCTTCGATATTGCAAGAGCAAATTTGAAAAAGTTACAAAAATTTACAATTTTTTCATTGCATGGTTATTTGCGGTTCATTCTTTCGGCTGCGGTTTGCGCGGCAGCTTCATAACATCGTTTTCGGCGCCGAATATTATCAGCACATCCCCGTCGTCAAATACGGTTTCGGCGCACGGCGAGGGATTTATTTTTCCGGAATTTTTTACCGCCAGTACATTCAGGTTGTATTTGCGCCTGACATTCACCTCCGCAACGGTGCAGCCGACCCAGACGGGGGGCACCGGAATTTCAAACACCGCATAATCGGATGTAAGCGGAATAAAATCGAGAATATTCCGCCCGGAGGAAAATCGCACCGCTACTTTTTCCGCCATTTCTTTCTCAGGATAAACAACTTCGTCGGCTCCGATTTTACGCAAAAATTTTGCCTGATTGTCTTTGTTCGATTTTGAAACGATATATTTTGCCCCGAGTTCTTTCAGGTTGTATGTTATTTCGAGCGACGACTGGAAATTTTCGCCTACGCATACAACGCACGCGTCGTACCGATCCACGCCCATGCTTTTAAGTATGACGGGGTCGGTACAGTCGGCGATATGGGCATCGGTAAAATCGGGCGCCATTCGCTCAACGGTAGCGGCGTTGCGGTCCGCTATTACCACCTCGTTTTTAAGTTCCGCCAGTTTGTAGGCAAGGTAGCTTCCGAAGCGCCCCATGCCTATAACCAAAAAAGATTTCATTCGCAACCTCCCGGGTTATGTCTGTCCGTCGTTTTTCTTATCCTATCGCCACGAATTCGGTCGGCCTTTCGGACTGCTGCCGCCGGCGCGGTCTGCCGAGCGCTATGGCGAGAGATAGCAATCCCACCCGGCCCGCATACATTAAGAACACTATAACATACTTTAAGAAAGTATCAAGGCGGGGCGTAATGCCGCAGGTAAGTCCAACCGTTCCGGTGGCGGAAATTACTTCGAACAGTCCTTCGCGTATGGTGAAGCCCCCGACGGCACAAACAAGGCAAGCCGCCGCTATATCGACGGTAATGTAAATCCCTCCGACGGCAATGGCCGAGCGTACCGTTTCGGGTGAAATCCGCCGTTTGAAAGCGACCGCGGAATCTCTTCCGCGAACGGTGGCGGCAAGCGTCGCCGCAAGAACCGCGATTGTGGTTGTTTTAACTCCTCCCGCAGTGGAGCCGGGGCATCCGCCGGTAAACATAAGTAGCATGGTAAGAAGCGATCCGCTTTCGCTGATACTGCCGTAATCAACCGTAAAAAATCCCGCCGTGCGCGGTGTTACCGCCATAAAAAACGCGTTAAGCAATTTTTCACCGGCCGAAAAATTCTCAAAGGCGGTGTTGTTTTCGAAAATGAGGAAAAGTGCCGTCGGTATAACGATAAGCACGCATGTAACGGTTACGGAAATTTTGGTGTGCAGTGAGAATTTTCTAAACGAAAATCGGCATTTTACAAGGTCGCTCCAGACGATAAATCCGAGCCCTCCGATTAAAATCAGCGCCGAAACGGTGAGAATAACCAGCGGATCGCCGCGATAGGCGGTAAGCGACTGCCCGGGTGTCGCAATTCCGATAATATCGAACCCCGCGTTGCAGAAAGCCGAAACCGCATGGAAAAGGCTGATATACAGCCCCTTAAAAAAACCGAAATCCCTGCAGAAGCGGATCGCCAGCAGCAGTGTGCCGGCAATTTCAAATCCGGCGGTTCCGAGAACGATGCGTTTCAGCAGAGATGTAATCCCGCCTATCGCCCCGGCCGCCGATGTTTCCGCAAGAATTTTCTGTTCCCGTATTTGTATATTGCGTTTAAGCGCTAAAGCCAGCGCCGAGAAAAAGGTCATAAAACCGAGTCCGCCCACCTGAATGAGCGCCAGTATAACCGCCTGACCGAAATACGACCAGTGAGTGTAGGTATCATATACGGTAAGCCCGGTAACGCAGGTTGCCGATGTGGCTGTAAACAGCGCGTTTGTAAACCCCGTCGAACCCTGCCTTGTCGCCGCCGGCAGCATAAGCAACAGCGTGCCCGTTGCTATGATCCCGAGAAAAGAAAGTGCGATGATACGCACCGGGGTGAAAAATTTTGTAAATCCGTTTCGCGGAGAACCGCCGTTTTTGCCGGCGCCGACAGAATCCACCTTTGATCCGCTCCCGTAAAAAGGCGGTGCCGACTGCCGCGCGGTTCGCGCCTTTAGAGAACCGCCGTTTTTGCCGGCGCCGACAGAATCCACCTTTGATCCGCTCCCGTAAAAAGGCGGTGCCGACTGCCGCGCGGTTCGCGCCTTTATTCTTTATAACCTGGTTTCCGCATTATCCGGCGTTTATCGGAACTGTTGCTCAAATCCGCCCAAGTTCCTCCGGATAAAATTTTCGCGCAAATTTGCGCGTAATCGTACCGAATTTCAACGGCTCTGCGATAATCGTTATACGCTGCCGTTTATATAAAACTGCCGGAACCCGGAGAATCCGAGTCCGGCAGTGTAATCCGGCGTTTTCAGTTGGTAATTGTGTTTTCGGTTTCTTTGTCGAAAATATGGATTTTCTGCGGTTCGAGAGCGATTTTAATCGTATCTCCGGGTTTTGCGAGAGAGGTGGGGGCGACACGACCGTTAATCGCTATATCACCGCATGTCGTGTAGAGGTATTTCTCGGCGCCCATAAGTTCGGTGACCTCAACATCGGTTTCGATGACGCCTTCCTTAAATTTCTCGAGCAACTCTTCTTCATCGTGAACATGCTCGGGGCGAACGCCGATAACTACATCTTTACCGTTGTATTCATCGAGTTTTCCGCCCTCGGATTTCGATTCGGGCAGTTTAATACGGAACTTGCGACCCGCCTGCGCTTCGGTATCTTCCGAGCCGAATTCCACAAAGAAATCGTTACCGTCTTTGACAATTTTACTGTCGATGAAATTCATTTGAGGCGAACCGATAAATCCGGCGACGAACATATTGACCGGAGTATCGTACAGATTTTGCGGTGTATCGACCTGCTGGATGATTCCGTCTTTCATAACCACAATGCGGGTGCCCATCGTCATGGCTTCGGTCTGATCGTGGGTAACATAGATAAATGTAGTTCCGAGTTTCAAATGCAGCTTTGAAATTTCGGTGCGCATCTGCGCGCGAAGTTTTGCGTCGAGGTTCGACAGCGGTTCGTCGAGCAGGAATACTTTAGGTTCGCGAACGATCGCGCGGCCGAGCGCAACACGCTGGCGCTGACCACCCGAAAGAGCCGCCGGCTTGCGCTGAAGTAAATGTTCGATGTCGAGAATACGCGCGGCTTCGGTTAC
The DNA here is from genome assembly GCA_964602735.1 of uncultured Eubacteriales bacterium. GTDB lineage: Bacteria > Bacillota > Clostridia > Oscillospirales > Acutalibacteraceae > CAZRRV01. The sequence continues at coordinate 3,240 of CAZRRV010000012.1, read as the reverse complement.
GCGGCGTTTGATTTCCGCTTTCGGAGTTTTGCGGAGTTTAAGCCCGAACGCCATGTTGTCGTAAACCGTCATATGCGGATACAGCGCGTAGTTCTGGAAAACCATCGCTATGTCGCGATCTTTCGGCGCGACGTCGTTGACGAGCTTGTCGCCGATGTAAAGCTCGCCCTCTGTAATCTCTTCCAAACCCGCTATCATACGAAGAGTGGTGGATTTTCCGCAGCCGGAAGGTCCTACCAGAATAATAAACTCTTTGTCTTCGATTTCCAGATTAAAATCGGAAACCGCTTTTACCCCGCCGGGGTACTGCTTGCCGATATGCCTCAGCGATAAACTTGCCATAAAATTTCCTCCCTTTTTATTACCTTGTGATTTTATCACATTATTTTGAAATTGTCTATCGTTTTAATTTCCAAACTTAAAGCCTTTATTTTATGTAAATGTAACAAGAAACACCGCGCTGCGGAACTGAAATCGGCGGCATTTCATTTTTCTTGTGACAGAATAACGCATACGGCGTGGGCGGCGATGCCTTCTTTGCGCCCCGTAAATCCCATGCCCTCTTCCGTGGTCGCTTTTATGCTTACATATTGCGGGGATATTTGCAGTACCGCCGCGATATTTTCCCGCATTTTCTCGGTGTAGGGTGAAAGTCTGGGTTCTTCGGCAAGCACCGTGGCGTCGATATTGCCCGCGCGGTATCCCGCGTCCGCAAGCAGGGAAGCGATTTCCTTCAGCAAAACAAGACTGCTTATTCCTCTATATCGCGAATCGCTGTCGGGGAAGTGGGTGCCTATATCTCCGAGCGCGGCCGCCCCGAGCAGCGCGTCGCACACCGCGTGGGTCAGCACATCGGCATCGGAATGGCCGAGCAGCCCTTTCACGTAAGGAATGTAAACGCCGCCGAGAACAACGGCGTTGCCGTCACAGAAACGGTGAGCGTCGTAACCGTGCCCGACGCGTATCACGGTTGCCGACCTCCGAGCAAAACCGCCGCGATTTTCAAATCGGTATCCTCGGTGATTTTAATGTTCTTCGTATCGCCTTCGACACACATTACCTGAACGCCGGCGTTTTCGACAATCGAGCAGTCGTCGGTATACCGGGAAAGAGAACCGGCTTTTTCCAGCGCGTTCCCGAATACTTCCGCGTCGAATCCCTGCGGGGTTTGTACGGCGCGAAGGTCTGCGCGCGAAAGCGTCTGTATTACGGCGCCGTTTGGGTCGACCGTTTTAACGGTATCGCTTACCTGCACCGCAGGAGCCACCGCGGCGAAATTTTTTAAGCCCGCCAGAACTCTGTCGATAACGGCTGCGGATACGAGAGGCCTTGCGCCGTCGTGTATCAGCACGAATTTGGAGCGTACTCTCGCGAATCCCGCGGCGACCGATTCCTCACGGCATTTCCCGCCCACTACAACATCGGTAACTTTCGGGTACTTCGCGCAGATTTTCTGTATGTCGAGTATATTTTCTGCCGACGCGACTACCGTAACCGAATCTATGCTTTTGTGATCGCAAAAAGCGCGAAGACTGTATTCGAGAACAGGTCTGCCGCAGAGATCGGCGAGGATTTTATCGGTTCCGCCCAACCTTGTCGAACTGCCCGCCGCGGTGATTATCGCCGTTGCGGTATCCCGTTCGTCCCGGCTTACCGTATATTCAAGCTTAAACAGCGTTTCGGTCTGCAACGCTTTTGTCTCCTTTCGGTGTCGGCAGACGGAGCGTAACCGTACTCCGCGTTCGGTTACCGGTTATCCTCGGCGGCTTCCTCCGCGTCATTAAGGTCGAACCGCAGTTCCGCGCCGCAGTTGGGACATTCGATTTCGCCCTTCTCCGCCGTCTCCTCCGACAGTATTATGCGGTCGCGGCACCGGGGACATTCCACTTCGTATTCGCCCTCGCTGTCGTCGCATTCGCCGCCGTCGGAATCGCCGTCGTAAAAATCGCTTTCCAGAGCGCCCAGGTCTTCGTCGATTTCGTCGATGCGCTCGCCGGCGTCTTTGATTTCCGCGTCGGCTTTTTCCGCAGCACGGGCAAATTCGTCAAGCGCCGAAATAACTTCCGACAGTATCCTCTCGGTATCGCCCCGTTCGTTGAGCTTTGCGCCGGCGGCAAGTCCTTTTAAGTACGCTACTTTTTCGGTCAGTGTCTGCATTTCACTCATCCCCGCTTTCTTTTACGCGCGTTCCATATATTCGCCGGTGCGGGTATCAATTCGGATCATATCGCCTTCGTTAATAAACAGCGGGACTTTGATCTCCGCTCCGGTTTCGAGAGTCGCCGGCTTTGTGGCGTTCGTTGCCGTATCGCCTTTGAAGCCGGGATCTGTCCGGGTAACTTTAAGTTCGACGAATGTAGGAGGTTCAACACCGAAAATCTTGCCCTTGTACGACAAAATCTTGCAAATCATATTTTCTTTTACGAATTTGAAATTATCGCTTAAATCGGCGCGGTTTACGGGTACCAGCTCGTAGGTTTCCGAATCCATAAAATAGTACAGATCCCCGTCGGAATAAGAAAATTCCATCTCTTTGCGTTCGATGTAGGCAGGTTCGAATTTTTCGGTCGGCGAGAATGTGCGCTCAACCACGCTTCCCGCTATGACATTGCGGATTTTCGTGCGGACAAACGCTGCGCCTTTTCCGGGTTTTACATGCTGAAATTCGATAACCTGATAAACCGCCCCGTCCATCTCGAATGTAACGCCGTTGCGAAATTCTCCGGCACTTATCATTATCGTTCCCCTCCAAAATTTCCGCGGCGCTTTATATTTCCGTCAAACAAAACCCCGCTCCGCGTTTCTCATCATTTTATTATATAATAACCCATCTCATCCCGTTTTGCAAGATATTCTTTTTTTCCGCGACGGCGATGAGGCAGCGCCCCGGAATTTTCCGGGCGGAATTTCACCGGGCGGAAAGGGAATACGGACGGCGCCCGGCTATGCGAACCGCGTTTTTTGCGGATTGCGGTTCTTATTTATTTTTTCTTGACAGCCGCGGAAAAATATAGTAGAATACTATCGTTGAAAATCGTTGCGGAATTGTGTAAGGGTAGCACGACAGACTCTGACTCTGTTTGTCTGGGTTCGAATCCTAGTTCCGCAGCCATACAGCGTTTGCCGCCCGGGCGCGCCATATGCTCCCGGTCGCAAAACGAAGGCATAGCTCAGTCGGTTAGAGTACCTGCTTGACATGCAGGGGGTCGGTGGTTCAAGTCCACCTGTCTTCACCGGTCG
>CAZRRV010000011.1:25898-40853 GCA_964602735.1 uncultured Eubacteriales bacterium | reverse complement strand
CCAGTTCCCCCGGCGGCACTCCCCCCGATTCGAGCGTTTCGCGCGCCGCGAGGATGACCCCGTAGGCCGTCTGGCGATCCAGCGGCGGCTTCGCGGGGGTGAGCCACGGCAGCGCCAGCGCCGCCGCCGCGATTTCCAGCCCGTCGCCCGTAAGTATGATTTCGGCGGCCGGGTTTTCGGCGTGCAGCCGCTCCAGATCGGCGCCCAGTTCGTCGAGGGAAAGCGCGCGATCGGGGCAGAGACGGCGGAAAACCGGCCCCCCGGTTTCAAACAGCGCGTTGTAAACCTGCCCGCATCTCGCGTCGGATACCGCGCAGATCACGGCTTTTTCGCGGTGGATTCTGGCCGCCGCCTCGAGAGACGAAACGCCGGCGCACCCCGTTTTCGACGGCTGCGCCATTCCCTTTACCGCGGCTACGCCTATCCTCACACCCGTAAACGAACCGGGGCCGGCCGACACGGCGAATCCCCCGATTTCGCCGAGCGGTACATTTACCGAATCGAGCAGCGCCTCCGTCATCGGCATCAGCGTTTCGGAGTGGGTCCGCCTTACGTCTATGAAGAACTGGCCGAGCAGACGGTCCCCGTCGCACACGGCGCAGGACGCCGCCCCCGCCGAGCATTCTATTCCGAGTATTTTCATTCTCCGCTCACCCGCCCGAATGTTATTTCCCGCGAGGAATCCCCCGTTCGCGTTACGGTTATGCGGAAAGCGCCGGCCGGAAGAACGTTTTCGATATTCTCGCTCCACTCCGTAAGGGTTACTCCGCCGGCGGAGAGGCAGTCGAAAAATCCGGCGTTTTCGAGATCGTCCCACCCGGTTACGCGGTACATATCGAAATGGTAGACCGTGAGCCTGCCGCCTTCGTAAACATTCATTACGGCGTATGTGGGGCTGTTTACGACTCCTCTGTACCCCAGCCCGCGGCATATCCCGGCGGCGAACCGCGTCTTTCCCGCGCCCATATCCCCGAAGAACGCCACCGTGTCGCCTGCTTGCAGCACCCGCGCGAAATTTGACGCGATTTTTTCGGTTTCGTCGGGCGAGTTCGAGACGACCGTTTTCTCCGCTTCGCTATTCATCAAGCTTCATCAGCGCCGTGAACGCCTCCTGCGGCACTTCCACCGAGCCGAGTTTGCGCATGCGCTTTTTGCCCTCCTTCTGCTTTTCGAGCAGCTTTTTCTTACGCGTTATGTCTCCGCCGTAGCATTTTGCGAGAACGTCTTTCCTCAGCGCCTTCACCGTTTCGCGGGCGATGATCTTGCCGCCCGCCGCCACCTGGATCGGCACCTCGAACAGCTGCCTCGGTATGTACCGCTTGAGCTTTTCCGCTATCCGCCTCGCCCTGGCGTACGCGTCGTCGGCATACACTATGAACGAAAGCGCGTCGACGGGTTCGCCCGCGAGCAGAACGTCGAGCTTCACGAGCCGCGACGGCTTGCGGCCGCGGGGTTCGTAATCGAAACTGGCGTATCCGCGGGTGCGCGATTTAAGCGCATCGAAAAAGTCGTACACTATTTCGGCGAGCGGCATAACGTAGTGAATATCCACCCTGTCGCCCGGATAGCGCATATCGATATACTCCCCCCGCCGCTCCTGGCACAGCTCCATAACCGCGCCAACATAGGAATCGGGGGCGTAAATATGCACATCCGCCACTGGTTCAAACGCCTCTGCGATTGTTGACGGATCGGGGTAGTTCGCGGGGTTGTCGACCGCGACGGTCGAGCCGTCGGTAAGGCGGAACTCGTAAATAACGCCCGGAGCCGTCGTCACAATGTCGAGATTATACTCTCTTTCGAGCCGCTCCTCTATTATTTCCATGTGCAGCAGGCCGAGGAACCCGCAGCGGAACCCGAATCCCAGCGCGCCGGATGTTTCGGGTTCGAACACCAGCGACGCGTCGTTGAGCCGCAGTTTTTCGAGAGCGTCGCGCAGATCGGCGTAGCGCGCGCCGTCGGCGGGGTAAACGCCGCAGAATACCACCGGGTTTACCTTTCGGTATCCTTCGAGCGGGGATACTGCCGGGCGGTCCGCGAGTGTTACCGTGTCGCCCACGCGGGCATCGGATACCGTTTTTATCGAGGCGGCGAGATAACCCACCTCGCCCGCGCGCAGTTCGTCGCACGGCACCGCCGAAACGGCTCCCCTGCGGCCGACCTCCGTAACGGTGAACTCCGCCCCCGTCGACATCATCTTTACCGTCTGCCCCGGCTTGACGCTGCCGTTCACCACCCTGAAATACACTATAACCCCCTTGTACGCGTCGTAGTACGAATCGAATATCAGCGCCTGTAGCGGCGCGGAGTCGTCGCCTTTCGGGGAGGGAATGTATTTTACGATTTTTTCGAGAACCTCGTCGATATTCACGTCGTTTTTCGCGGAAATCAGCGGCGCGTAAGAGGCGTCGATTCCTATTATATCCTCGATCTCCCGCCGCACCCGCTCCGGCTCGGCGCCCGGCAGATCGATTTTGTTTATCACCGGCAGTATTTCGAGGTTGTGATCGGCGGCGAGATAGGTGTTCGCCAGTGTCTGCGCCTCGATCCCCTGCGACGCGTCGACCACCAGCACCGCTCCCTCGCACGCCGCGAGCGACCGCGAAACCTCGTAGTTGAAATCGACGTGGCCGGGAGTATCGATAAGGTTCAGTTCGTATGTTTCGCCGTCCCCCGCCTCGTAGTTCAGGGTAACGGCGTGGGCCTTGATGGTTATTCCCCTCTCGCGTTCGAGATCCATGCTGTCGAGAAGCTGTTCCTCCATATCGCGCTTTTCAACCGCTTTCGTATGTTCCAGCAGCCGGTCGGCGAGGGTCGACTTGCCGTGATCGATATGCGCTATTATGCAGAAATTGCGTATGTTTTTCTTATCCGTGGGCAAATCTCCGCCCCTCCTTTCGCGAAAATCACAACCCGCAAAGGTCTTTCACAACCTCCGCCGCCATAAGCATACCCGCGGCGGCGGGCACGAAAATACAGCTCGGAACCGTTCTCCCGCCGGGGCCGGTCGCTTTTCCCGGCGGCTCTTTCGAGTACACCGTTTTCAGCCGGGTAATTCCCCGCCGCCTCAGCTCGCGGCGCATAACCCGGGCGAGCGGGCAGCCGGATGTTTCGTAAATATCGCCGACCGCGAGCGCCGACGGATCGATTCTCCTCCCGGTGCCCATGCAGCTTATCAGCGGGACGCCCGCCCTTTCCGCCCTCACCGCGAGCTCCGTTTTCGCGGCCACGGTGTCGACGGCGTCTAAAATGTAATCGTACCGCGCGAAGTCGAACTCCTCCGACACCCCGGGCGCGAAAAACACCCTGTGCGCCGTTATTTTCACATCCGGCGCTATTTCGCGGTAGCGTGCCGCCGCCGCGTCGGTTTTATACATGCCTTCCGTTGTCCCCGTCGCGAGCAGCTGCCGGTTGAGGTTCGACGGCTCAATCCTGTCCGGGTCGATTATGTCGAGAGCGCCGACCCCGGTGCGCACGAGCGCCTCCGCCGCCGCGCCGCCCACGCCCCCGAGACCGAACACCGCGACCCTCGCGCGGGCGAGCCGGTCCACGGCGCCGTCTCCCAGAAGCAGACGGGTGCGCCCGCCGCCTTCACCGTTCAAGCCGCCGCCCCCTTTCCGTAATTGCAACTGCCCGACTGCCGGCTTTTCGCGTCATACGCCGGCATATTTCACGTTGTATTTTACAAAAGCGCCCGGAGATACGGGAAAGTATTCCCCGCGTTTTTCTTTCTCTTAACGGCAAATCCGTCGCCGCGCCCGCCGCCGGGTTTTATGCGTATTGCCCGGATATTATTTTACAACCCCGCGCGGCGGATTGCAAGATTTTCTTGCGGCCGTCGCCCGCGAACGGGGGAAAGCCGACGCCCGGGAAAAAACACAGGGCAACACCGCCGGACGGCTGTGCGCGGCGCCCGCCGGCATTGTTCCGTTGTATTTTACAAAAGCGCCCGGAAATACGGGAAGTATTCCCCTCGCATTCCGTTTTACCGCGGCCGCGCGAGAATCCGGGGTTTCCCGCGGCGTTGACGGGGCGCCGGATATTATGCCGGTTCCGTTTAAGCCGTTATAAATACGAAAAACCCGAAGTACGCGAAAGCGGTGCTCTTTGCGCGACTTCTGCCGTTTCGCGGAAAACGCGCGTGTAAACGGTATTTTCCGCTTTTGCGCGTTCCCGCGTGAAAATCCGCCGCCGCGAACCCCGCTGTTGCGGGCGCGGGGAAAGGCCGGAAAAATTTTTTTCGGGGATTTTTGAAAAATTTTTGTATAAAGTGTTGACATTCAGGGGGGGGGGGGGGGGGCTATAATTGTTAAAAATGATGTTTCCGCCCGCGTTTTCGCCCTCCGTGTTGTAACAGTTATACGTCGCCGCCGCGAAACGGCGCGAAATGTGAACAAACGCGGGGCGGGGCGGAAAAGTAAAACGGAGGTAATGAGAGATGTCTTCCGCTTCCCCGGCTAAAAAGAAGAGAAAATTCCTGATGACGCCGTATCTTCTTCTTTTGCCGCCGTTTATTCTGCTGTGCGCGTTTTCGTTCTACCCGTTCGCGCGGACGGTTATAAACTCCTTCTCGGTTACCGACGAAATCGGCAACTGGCTCGGCTGGGCGGGGCTGGTGCAGTGGAAGGCGGTGCTTACCGACTACCGTTTCAAAGGCGTTATGGGCACAACCTTCAAATTCGCGGGAATGAACCTCGTGTTCACGATGATCTGCTCCATGTTCCTGGCGCTGATAGGAGCGAAGAAGGGGAGGGGGCAGAAGCTCGTCACAGTGCTTTACGCTCTGCCGCTTTCGATCTCCCACGCCGCGGCGGCTGCGATATGGAAAATCTGGTACGCGTCGGAATCCGCCGGCGGGATTATAAACACGGTTCTCGGAACCGATATATCTTTTCTCAACACCAAAGGCCTTGCGCTGCTGTGCGTTTCGATCGCCACCACATGGACGCATATAGCCTCCTGCTACATTCTGCTGCTCGCGGGGTTCCGCAATGTTTCCGACGATTTGATCGAGGCCGCGACGCTCGACGGCGCGAACGGGTTCGTGAAGGCCACGAGAATCATGATCCCGATTGCCTCCCCGCAGATATTCTATGTTCTGTTCGTAACGATCATTTCCTCTTTTACCACATTTACCCAGATAAAACTTTTAACCGGCGGCTCCCCCGCGTATACGACCGTCAACATAACATACGAGATTTTCCTGAGGAGCTCCTCGCTGATCGAGACCGCCTGCGTGTATTCGGTGATACTGTTCCTTATCGTTTTCATCGTAACCAGGATACAGTTCTTCTTCGAGAAGAAAATCGTATTCTACAAATAGCGCGGCGCTGGAGGTGTGAGAGACATGAGCAGGAAAGCGAAACAGAACATATGGCTCGCGGTAAAGATTTTAATCGGGCTGGTTATAATAATGCCGCTTGCGTTCTGCGTTCTTTTGAGTTTCCAGTCGAACGGCGAACTTCTGGCGCTGCCGTTCAACCTTTTCACGAAAAACCCGACTGTGGAGAACTACGCCTACGCGTTTGAAAACTACAATATGCTGCGTATGTTCAGGAACACGGCGATATGTCTGCTTATCGTAGTGCCGGTACAGGTAATCATGTCGGCGACGAGCGCGTTCGCCTTCGCGCATTTCGATTTCAGGTTCAAGAATGTTCTGTTTGCCGTATTTATGGCGGCGATGATGATCCCCGGAACTTCAACCCTCGTTACGACCCTCAAACTCGTGCAGAAGATGGGACTGCTCAACACCTACATGGGCATCTGCATAGTGAGCCTCGTGAATGTCGGCGGGGTGTTCATGCTGCGCCAGCACATGATGTCGCTGCCCTCTGCGCTGTGGGACGCCGCGAAGGTCGACGGCTGCAACAATATGAAATATTTCTTCAGCATCGTTCTGCCTCTCAGCAAATCGATAATCATCGCCATAGTGCTTACGAGCTTTATGGGGGTTTACAACGATTATTTCTGGCCGAGCATGGTAACCCTCACCGAGTCGATGCAGACCATTTCGGTAGGCCTCGCGGCTTTTATGGGCGAGGGAGAGCTTTATCCCGGCTTCGTATACGCGGGGACTACCCTGTGTATGCTGGTCCCGGTGCTTATCTATATTTTCGGCATCGACCATATAGTGGAGGGTATGACCGCCGGCGCGGTGAAAAGTTAGGGCCCTCGCGGCAACGGTAAATCGCGGCGGCGAGGCCGCCGAAAATAAAAATATACGGAGGATACGGAAATGAAAAGACTGGCTAAAATACTGGCGCTCGCGCTCGCGGTTATGATGGCGTGCGCGGCGTTCGGCGGATGCGGCGGCAAGAAGAAAGACGGCGGCACCGGCTCCGCGGAGTCCGGGGCGTCCTCGGCCGAAAGCGCCGCCTCGGAGGGAGCGTCATCGGGCGCGGCGTCGGCGGGCGGAACCCAGAGCACGGCCGGCGGCGGAGGCGGCGGCGGAGTTAAAAAGATCACCTGCTGGATAGGCTACGGCAGCTACAACTTCAACGCCGTCGGCGAAATCATAAAGAAATTCAACGCCGCCCAGAGCAAATACGTCGTTTCGCAGACCAACAACGGCGGTTCCGACCAGCTCCGCACCAAACTGCTGAGTTTGGAACAGAAGGAGTACCCCTCCGTTATAAGCGGAACCCCGGTCACCATCGCGCAGTACGCGGAAAACGACTTTACGGTTCCGATTCAGGAGTTTATGGGGAACGACAAGTGGGCCGACGATATGTTCCCGTCGGTACGCGCCTCGTATACCGACAGGAAAGGCCGTCTTGTAGGCGTTCCCATCGGGGTCAGCGTAACCGGGTACGGAGTGAACCTCGACGCCCTCAAAAAGACGGGCTACGAGCTTAAAGACGTCGACAGTTTCGAGAAGATGGTCGAGATCGCCATTAAGGCGGTAAAAGGCGGCCATATCAGGTACGGCATATCCTTCGGCGTGGGGAACGACACCCACGATACTTTAAGGGTACAGGGAATGGACTTCATCGATAACGGCAACGGCTGGAACTCCTCCGCGAGAAAGGCGCTGCTGCAGTCGGGCAACAACAAGGCGATTATCGAGAAATACTGCGGGCTCATCACCAAACTTTACACCGAAAAAGCCGCGAGAGAGTACTCCAACTTCGGAGTGGGCGTCGGCGAGTTCAGCGCGGGCAACATCCTTTTCTACGGCTGCACCAACTCCTACTTCAGCCCGATCGTCGTCACCGGCAAAACCAACTTCAACTGGGATTTCCTGCCCCATCCCGGCCTCGATTCCAACGCCAAATACAAAGGCTCGATTTTAAGCGAGGGCACCGGGCTGTTTATCTGCAACACCGGCGACAAGGAGGAGGAGCAGGGCGCCTACGAATTCCTCAAATACTGCACCTCCACCGAGGCCCAGGATATTATGTGCACCATGACGACATACGTTCCGTACACCAAATCGGCGGCCGCGTCGAAAGCCATCACCGACTTCCACACGAACAAATTCCCGCAGGCGAAATCGGTAACCGACCGGCTCCTCAACTCGTCGAAGGATCTGCGCGGAACATACGCCGCCGTCGGCAGCGAACTGCAGTACGGCCTTATCGACATGATGCAGATCATTTCAACCGAACCGACGAAAGATTATAAAGACGACATAGCGAACCTTAACAACCGTGTGCAGCAGGCGCTCGACAATCAGGCGCGGCGCGAGGCGCTGCAGAAAAAATAAATCCCGACCGGGCGAAAGGGAGGATAAAAGTGAGGTATAAACTGAAAGGCATTACGGCGGCCGTTCTCGCCGCGCTGCTGCTGTCTCTTGTCGGATGCGGGAAAGGCGGCGACGTCGTCACCTCTTCCGGCGGGGACGGGGGCGCGGCCCCGTCGCAGAGCGGCGGCACCGCTTCCGGCGGGCAGTACGGAGTTCAGAGCGGAGACGGCGAACAGTCCGCCGGCGGGCAGGAAGAAACCGGCGGCGACGAGGCCGGAGAGGCGTTCGACGCCACCGGCGGCTACGCCGATTATGTGAAACAGCAGTACAAATACCGCGACATACAGATGGACAGGAAAACGATCGCCGGCAAATTCGCCATCTATTTCTTCCGCAGCGACGCCTATCCCGACACCGGCGCCGGCACAACTCTTTCGGGCGACTGCAGTCTGCTCGTCGCCCCCACCGGCGAAACGATGCTGATCGATATGAACATCTTCGGATCCAACGCTTTCGCCCTCGACTGTCTCGAGCGGCTCGGCATAAAAAAGATCGACTATCTCGTCGCCTCCCACCCCGACGGCGATCACGTTCACGGCTACAAGGCGTTTCTCGACAATATACAGGTAGGGCGGCTGTATGTAAATCCGTCGTTGCGCTACCAGTCGCCCGGGGTTGTGGGCAACGCGCTGTACCAGACGGCGGTTGAAAAGGGCATACCCGTTACCGTCTTGCAGCGCGGCGATCCCGATCTGCACCTCGGCGATGTGAAAATCGAGATCTGGAACCCCCGCGCCGACAGAGACTGGCAGAAAGAATACAACGAGAACACCCAGAACGCGGGCTCGCTCGGATTCGCCATAACCTATAAGAAAGCCACCGTGTGGTTCGGCGGCGACCTTGAAACCCCGCAGGAGCTTGATATGATCGAAACCTACGGGCCGAACATACATTTCGATGTCGCGAAAATGAACCACCACGGAGTGAACCAGCAGAACAGCGCCAACTGGGTGAACGCGATCAGCCCCACGATAGCGGTCGGCGAAACGAACGCGGTGAACGACGACGGCGTGTTTATGAGATACGTAAATTCCGGCGCCCTCACCCTGCATACGAATCTCGACGGCACGGTGCTTGTCACCACATCGGGCGACGATGTTTACGATGTTTACACGGAGCACGACAGAACAAACGCCTATTACGGCATATTCGCGGATATACAAAACGGGCATATCCGGGTAAAAGGCAAATAGGGGGAGTGAGAAAGAATGGCGGATATTGAGAAAAACGGCAGCGACGGAAAGAGCGGCAAGGGCAGGAAAATTGCCGTCGCTGTAATATGCGCTCTCGTACTGTGCGCGGTTGTGGCGGTTGTGATAATACTGCTGCTGCGCTCGTGCGGAGAAGACGACACGGGGCCGGTATCTTCGGGCGGGCCGGCGGTTTCGGAGCCCGCCGCGCCGGAGCCGGAGCCGGAACAACAGGAAAAGCCGGAGGAGCCGAAGGTTCCCGCCGCGGTTTCCGACGCCTACGACGAGGCGACCCTCCGCGAACTTCTCCTTTACAACGGCGATCTGACGATCAACCTTAAAGGCGATGTTACGATCGGCGCGCCGCTGATAGTAAACGGCACAAAAATGCTGCGGGGAAACAAGACGATCTCCTATCTCCGCGACGGTATCGCCGACGGCTATATCCTCTCCGTTTCCGAGGGCGCGTCGCTTATCACCGAGGGCGTAACCCTCGACGGGCGCGACCGCGGCAACGGCATAAGCCTCGGCAGGGGGGCGGAACTGCTCTACAATTCCGGAACGATAGCGAACACCTCCAGCGCGATTATCAAGGCGGAAGAGGCTGTCGCAACGGTTAAAGACGGCAGATTTTACGACGGCTTCTGCGGCATTCTCACCTCTCTCGGCTCGAAAATTTATATCGAGGGCGGGCATTTCAGCGATTTCTACTCGAAATACGTATATATCGGAGCCGGCGGGTATTTGAGCGTTACCGGCAACCCGCTGTTCGAGGATAACGATAAGGGAATGATAAACGATGCCATGATCTGCGCCGATACGGGTTCGAGCGACACCGTCATGGAAATCCACGGCGGAACCTATATCGGAGGCAAGGCTTCGGATTACGACAGCAACTTCTCGAAAATGAACAAGCGGGTGGTATTTTACACCTGCGGGAAACTCGACGTTTCATACGAGGGGCCCGACAAAAACGGCTATATCGAGATATACAACATAGGCGCCGACGGCGTAAGATGGGGGCTCGGAGCCGATATAAGCCTCGAACGGGTTTATATGCACGATGTGAACTTCGGCCTCGATTCGGGCGGCACCGCAATCGGCTGCAAAATCAAAGTTTCCGACTGCCGGTTCGAGCATATGAATTTCGGTTTGCTGCTGCTGCAGTACGACACCGACGTTACCGTTGAAAACGTAACGATGAAGGATCTTCGTTTCAACGGTCTCGACGTCCACAGATCGGGTATAACGCTTAGGGGAAAGAACGTCACCATCGAAAACGCGCAGCGCGCGGGGCTGATGGCGATAAGCAACGACGACGCGGATCTCGAAAAAAGCGTTGTCGAACTGACCGATTTCAAACTCGACGGCGGCACCGCCGGCCTTCAGGCGCACGGCGGCACGAAGGTCACGCTTAAAAACGGAACGGTGAACAACAACCGCCAGTACGCCGCCGACGTTCTCACCGGCAGCGTGCTTAAGGCCGAGTCGGTACAATTCAACGGCAACAAATCGCAGTGGGGCGGCGGCGCGATACTGATCGACACCGGCGGCGAAATCGATCTTACCGACTGCGAAATCAATAACAACACCTGCGAGCTTTACGGCGGTGCGATTGGCATGCGCGTGGCGGCGGGCAAGGTCAAACTCGTGAGAACCGAAGTTATCGGCAACACGGTGAACAACGGCGCCGGCGGGGCGATCAGCGCTACCGCCAATTCGGATATAACCACCGAAGACTGCGTGTTCGAGAACAACCGCGCACTCGGCGGCGACCCGGGCGAGGGCGGCGCGGTCCTGTTGAACGCCGGCACGAAGTACCGCGATTACGGTTCCTCTTTCAAAAACAACTACGGAACCGGCAACGGCGGCGCCGTTACGGGGTACTCCGGCGCGACGGCCGAATTCCACGGCACGACTTTCGACGGCAACCACTGCGTTAAATTCGGCGGCGCGCTGCGGGTGAACGGGATCACGGCGACCGGCGACAACTGTACATTCATAAACAATTATACCGAACAGGGCGAGTCTGGCGCGATAAGCGTTCAAAACGGCGGCAGCATGACCCTCACTTCAACCGACCCGGAGAAATCGGTGTTCCGGAGCAATCACGCGGCGACGAGCGGCGGCGCGGCCTCCGCGCAGAGCGGCACGCTCACCGTTAAAGGCTACTCGTTCGAGGATAACCACGCCTTAAACGGAGTGGGCGGCGCCATTTCGACCTGGGGCGGAACCTTCAACATCGATTCCTGCGGCTTCGAAGGGAACGACTCTACGGGCAACGGCGGAGCCGTCTGGCTCGGCGGCGGGTCGACCGGGAATTTCACCTCCTGCGGCTTCAAAGAGAATAACTCGGCGGGCAACGGCGGAGCCGTCTGGCTCGGCTCCGATGCTACCGGTAATTTCCTCAGCACGGCGAAAGAGAAACCCGCCTTCGAGGGTAACGAAACCTCCGGCAGCGGCGGCGCGATATACGTCGACAGCGCAAAGCTTAAAGTTGAAAACTACGGGTTCATCGAAAACAAAGCGAACAAAACCGCCGGCAAGAGAGGCGGCGCGATCGACATCGAAAAAGGCGTCGCCGGTTACACCTACACCGTATCGGCGTGCGATTTCACCGGCAACCGCGTTTCGAATAGCGGCGGCGCGATAACTCTGGTGACCGGCGCGAGTTTAACCGCCGAAAGCGGCTGCACGTTTACGGAAAACGAAAACGAAAACGGCGAGGGCGGCGCGGTTTATGTGGAGAAGGGCTGCGAATACACCGATTACGGCTCCGTATTCGATAATAACGGCGCGAAATTCGGCGGCGGCGCGCTCAAACTTAACATCGGCGCGGCGGCGACCCTCTACGGCACGAAGTTTTTGAATAATCACAGCGAAGACTGCGGCGGCGCCGTAAGAATGAATAATTCTACCCTGATCGGGTTCGACTGCCTGTTCACCGGCAACCACGCGGCCCGGTACGGCGGCGCGCTGTCGAAGGGCGGCGGCAACAGCAGCGGCGGCACCCTGCGCCTGCAGTATACCGCCGATCCGAAAGCCTGCCTGTTCAAAGACAATTACACGGCAATGGCGGGCGGCGCCGTCGATGTTCAGACGGTCTGCGATGTGTCCGAAATCACCGGCTATACATTCGACGGCAACCACTCCGACGGCGTATCCTCCGGCAATATCAAGTACGGCGGCGGCGCGGTTGTGCTGCGCGGCGGCAATCTGAAACTCACCGACTGCGAGGTAAAGAACAGCCTCTCGACGAGATACGGCGGAGCGGTACTGCTTTTGGGCGGCGACGCGGGCGCGGTGTCGAAATTCGAGGCCGAAAACACCCCTTTCACCGGCAATTACATTAAAGACGACCCGGCCGACGGCAACGGCGGCGCGATATACGCCGAAGGCGGCGCCTCGGCAGTCCTTTCGGGCGGCGACCGCTCGAAATGCGTGTTCGAGAGCAACCGTGCCGCGACGGGCGGCGCCGTAATGCTGACGGGATCGGCGACGGCGAATATTTCCGGCTACACATTCGGCGGCAGCGAGGATAAGAAGAATTACACAACGGCCGACAGCGGCGGCGCGATATATGTGGCACTGGGCGATCTCGATCTCGACGGCTGCACATTCTCGTACAACAGCTCCCCCAAAAACGGCGGCGCGATAGCCGTATCGACCCCGCTCGACGGCAACGAACTCACCTGGCAAAACTGCGTATTCGAGAAAAACCACGCCGACGGCGGCGCGGGGGTCGGCAAAGGCGGCGCTGTGTTGATCGACAGGGGCACCCTTAATCTCACCTCCACGCTCGCCGATAAATCGAAATTCACCGGGAACTACGGCAGAACCGACGCCGCCGTCAGCGCGGGAAGCGCCGCGACGGTTAAAGTAACCGGCTACACATTCGACGGCAACCACTCCGACGGCTCCGACGGAGTGGGCGGCGCCCTCGCTACCTGGGGCGGAAGATTCGAGGTTTCCGCCTGCTCGTTCGGCAATAACAGCGCCAAAACCAACGGCGGCGCGATTTGGGTCGGCGGAAGCGGAAGTTTAAGCTTCGGCGAAAACGCCGGCGGCAGGATAACATTCACCGGCAACACCGCGGGCGGCAGCGGCGGAGCGCTGTTTGTGAGAGAAACGGCAACCGTAACCGGCGGGCTCTGCGACTTCGGCGGAGACAGCGACGCTCTCGGCAACACGGCGGCCGGCGACGGCGGCGCGATATACGCCGAGGCGACCGTATCGCTTAAGTTAAGCGACAGCACATTCTCTCACAACGGCGCGAAATCCGGCGGCGCGGTATTCTCTAAAGGCGACGGCGCGCGGCAGTTTACCGACTGCCTGTTCGATACGAACAAAGTCACCGGAGAGAACGGCGAGGGCGGAGCCGTTCGCATAGAATCGGGCGCCGTCACCCTTACCGGCGCCGACCCGGCAAAAGCGGTCTTCAAAGGCAATAACGCCAATAACGGCGGCGCGGTCAGCCTGGCGCAGGGCGCGACCCTTACCGCGACGGAATATTCTTTCGACGGCAACAGCGCCAAAACCAACGGCGGCGCGCTGGTCTCCTACGGCGGAACCTTCAGCATAAACTCCGGCTCGTTTAAGAACAACGGCGCCGGGAGCGGCGGAGCAGTCTGGCTCGGCGGGCCCGGCACCATGAAACTCACCGGCACCGAAAGCTCGAAGGTAACGTTCACCGGCAACACCGCCGGCGCATACGGCGGGGCACTGTATATCCGAGATACCGCCGCCGTTACCGGCGAATACTGCGAGTTCGGCGGAGCGGGCGAAGGCGACGGGAACACCGCGGAGTGCAGCGGCGGCGCGATTCTTGTGAACCACAACGCCACCGCGGGCGCGGATTTAAGCTTTAACAACTCCTCTTTCACCGGCAACGAAGCGAAAGGCGACAAAGACGGGGAAAACCCCACCGGCAGAGGCGGAGCGGTCTATATCTTCGATTACAAAGGCGTCCAGGCGGCGGAACTGGCTCCCGTGAAATTCACCGGGGAAAACTGCTCGTTTACCGGCAATAAGGCGAAGACGAGCGGCGGCGCGTTATTTGTCGACAATACCGCGAAAAACACCTCCGTCGAGTTCACATCAACCGACGGCGCGAAGTCGAAATTCGAGAAAAACACCGCCGTTCAGGGCGGGGCGGTATACGCGCACTCCGGCATAAATACGGGCGACGGCGCGGTTAAAATAACGGGCTATACCTTCTCCGGCAACACGGCTACCGCCGAAAGCGACGGCGCCGGCGCCGCGATGCTGATCGACGCGGGATCGACGGTTACAACCGAAAACTGCACTTTCGACGGCAATTTCAACGATACGGAAGGAGCCGGAGCCGAGGGCGGCGCGGTTCTGCTTTCAAGCGGCACATATTCCGACCGGGGCTCGACATTCTCCGCCAACCACACGAAACAAAGCGGCGGCGCGATCAAGGCGAACAACGGCACAACCCTGAATTTAACCGGTACAACCTTTACCGGGAACTACAGCGGGGGGAACAACGGCGGCGCCGTGAGAATCAACCGCTCCGTGCTTAACGCGAAAAACTGCAAATTCGACGGCAATACCGCCTACTCTACGGGCGGCGCGCTTTCGGTAGGCGGCGGCGGCGACGCCAGCGGCACCGCGACCGTAACCCTGACGTCCGACGACCCGGCGCAGTCGGTATTCACCCGCAACAGCGCGCAGTGGGGCGGCGCGGTGAACATACAGGCGTCATACGCCACATTAAGTGTTACCGGCTACACATTCGGGGGAGACAGCGAAGAATACGGCAATAAAGCCGTAATTAACGACTCCGCTAACGAAATCGCCCAGGGCGGCGCGGTTCTGGTAGACAGCGCCGCCGGCGCAACATTTGTAAACTGCGCGTTTAAGAATAATACCGCCGTGAAATACGGCGGCGCGGTATTCACGAAAGTTCCCGCGCAGTTTACCGACTGCCTGTTCGATACGAACAAGGTCACCGGAGAGAGCGGCGAGGGCGGAGCCCTGCGCGTAGACACCTGC
>CAZRRV010000011.1:0-25798 GCA_964602735.1 uncultured Eubacteriales bacterium | reverse complement strand
GCCGTGTGGATAGGCGGAACAGGCAAAATAACCCTCACCGGCACCGAAAGCGGCAAAGTGGTATTTACGGGCAACCATTCCGACGGCAACAGCACAATCATCGGCGGCGGAGCGCTGTTCGTAAGGGATAACGCCGTTGTCACCGGGCAATACTGCGTGTTCGGCGGGGAGAACGAAGGCGACGGGAATTACACGAACGGTCTCGGCGGAGCGGTGTTCATAAACTCCGACGGCGAATCATCGTTTACGAATACCGAATTCAAAAAGAATCGTGCCGACGCGGAATCCGGCGGAGCCCTTGCGGTTGACAAGGCGAACGGAAACATCACTTTGACCGGCTGCACCCTTTCCGGCAACAGCGCGGCGAAATCCGGCGGCGCGGTATACTCTAAAGGCGCAGGCACGCGGCAGTTTACCGACTGCCTGTTCGATACGAACAAAGTCACCGGAGGGAGCGGCGAGGGCGGAGCCGTATACGTGACGGCCGGCACCGTCACCCTTACCGGCACCGACCCGGCGAAAGCGGTCTTCAAAGGCAACAGCGCCTATAACGGCGGCGCGGCAACCGTTCTCAGCGACGGGACTTTTACCGCAAACGGATATAACTTCGAGGGCAACCACGCAAGCTATAACGGCGGCGCAATCAGCTCATGGGACGGCAAAATAAACCTTACCGGGAAAAGCAATCCGAAGTCTGAATTTAAGGGCAACTACGCCGGGAATCAGGGCGGCGCGATTTGGGTCGGCGGCCCGGATACAGGCAGTAAGGGTAAGCTTACCGTCAGAAATTATAAATTTACCGACGGAAGCGGCCAAAACAATAATAATTATCCGATCGGGTTTAAGCGCGGCGGCTATACGGTTGACGCCGATGTGTCGAATGAGGGCTGGGCAGTAACACAAAACGGGCAGTGATTTCGCGACTTTCCGCGAAACGGCGAGTGAGGGGCGTTCGGCGGCGTTGCCGGGCGCCCCGCCTTATATCCGCCGGGCGGCAAATTTATTCTTTACAAATCGTTACAAAAGCGTTATAATATCTTTCGTAAAAAATCGGGAAGGTGAGCGATACCGCCTTGAAAATCAAGAACCTATTATCGCGGATACGCGGCTTTATCGTAAAACATAAGAAAGCCTTTATCATAAGCGGCTCGTCGGTTATCGCCGCCGCGGCGATTGCCGTCGGCTCGGTCGCCGTTTATATTCATTTTACCGAGGGGTGGACCTCCGGGAGGAACGGCCGCCGGTACCGCGATCCCGATACCGGCAAATACGCGACCGGTCTTACGGAAATAAGCGGCGATACCTATTATTTCAACGACAAGGGCGTGCTTCAAACCGGGTGGATTAAAACCGGCGGCGGCAGAATGTACGCCGATAAGAGAGGGCGGCTGCAAACCGGGATAACGGAGGTCGGCGGCAAACTCTACTCTTTTTCCGGGGAGTTTATTCTGCAAACCGGCTGGATCAATTTCGGGAGCGACAAATACTACGCGCCGAAAGCGGAACTGTGCGCCGACGGCGTGGAGGAAATCGACGGCAGACTGTATTATTTCGGCGGCGACGGCAAACTCCGGCGCGGCTGGATAACCGACGGCGACAGCCGCCTTTACGCGGGGGAAGACGGGATTCTGTACACCGGGCTGAAAACTGTGGATAACGGAACATATCTTTTCGGGAAAGACGGCGCCGCCTCGCTCGGCTGGCAGACGGTCGAAGGCGCGCGGTATTATTTCGGAAGCGGAGGCGTGGCCGCCAAGGGCTTCACTCTAATCGACGGCGGGCGCTATTATTTTCTCGACAGCGGCAAAACCGCCGCCGGCGCCGTAAGCACCCCCGAGGGAATTTTCGTTTTCGTCGACGGCGTGGCTCAGACGGGTCTGCAGACGGTAAACGGAAAGAAGTACTGGTGCGGGAGCGACGGAGTTGTCAAAACCGGCTGGCAGACGGTATTCGGGCAGACTCTTTATTTCGGTAAAGACGGCGCCGCCGCCGACGGCGTAATCTCCACCGACAGGGGCAGGTATGTGTTCCGCGCCGGCGCGGTTCAAACCGGGATGCAGACGGTAAACGGAAAGAAGTTCTACTGCGGGAGCGACGGAGTTGTCAAAACCGGCTGGCAGACGGTCGACGGGAAGAAGCTTTATTTCCTCGGCGACGGCGCGCTTGCCAACGGCATCGTCAATATCGACGGGGCAAAATATTATTTTAACGGCGGGCAGTACGAAACCGGCTGGAAAACCGTTTCGAACAAGCGCTACTATTTCGGCGAAGACGGCAAGATGGCCGTAAATACCGACATCGGGCTTTACCACTGCGGCGCCGACGGGGTCGCGCAGAAGGCTCCGTGCAAACCGGGCAACCTGAACGCCTATTTAGACGATCTGCTCAACCGTTACGGGCGGAGCGAAAAGTCGATATACAACGCGGTTCGCGCGAGCGTCCGCTATAAATACTCCGCCCGCGGCGCCACCGTCGAACAGACGGCGTGCGACGCCATAAACCGCGGGCAGGGCGCGTGCTGGCACTTCGCGTCGCTCACCTACTGTCTGCTTCGCCGCGCCGGCTACGAGGTTAAATACGTAAAAGGCATAAACGGCCGAACGCGCAACGAGCATCACTGGGTGCACGTGAAGTTTTCCGACGGCAACTGGTATTATATCGACTCCGTATATGCCGACGGCTTTAAGGAAACCGATGAAAAGCTTAACAGAATCCATTCGCGTATCCTCTCCGACGGTCCGTTTTAACCTTTTCCCGGCGGTCGATCAAATCTGCTTTTTCGGGTGATCGTTTTTGGTTTTCAGTTCGGTAACATTCCTCTTCCTCTTTCTGCCGGTTGTGGTGCTGCTGCACCTCGTAATTCCGTCGAAAACGGCGAAGAACCTTCTGCTAATCGCCGCGTCGCTGGTGTTTTACGCCTGGGGCGAGGGGCTGTATGTTCTTTTGATGATCCTGTCGGTTCTGGTGAACTGGATGTTCGGTCTCGCGATCGGGAGGGCGAAAAGCCGCCGCGCGGCCGATGTTGCCGTGGCGGTCGCGGTTGTTTTCAACATCGGAATGCTGCTGGCGTTCAAATACGCCGGGTTTATCGTTTCCCTCGTTAATTACATTCCGTTCGTGAACATCCCCGTTCCGTCGGTGCATCTGCCGATCGGCATATCGTTCTACACTTTCCAGGCGCTTTCGTACGTCATCGATGTGCGGCGCGAGCCATCCGCGATGCAGAAGAATTTTCTTTCGGTTCTGCTTTATATAACCCTGTTCCCCCAGCTTATCGCGGGGCCGATTGTGAAGTACCACGACGTTTCCGCGCAGATAAACAGCCGCCGCGTAACATCGGCGGGAATGGCGGCGGGAATCAGGCGGTTCATAATCGGGCTGTCGAAGAAAATGCTGATAGCCGACATATTAGCGGCTCCGGTCGACGCCGTTTTCTCCGCCGGCGGTGTTTCGACAGCCGGGGCGTGGATCTGCGCGGTGTTCTACTGTTTCCAGATTTATTTCGATTTTTCGGGCTACAGCGACATGGCGATAGGCCTCGGCAAAATGTTCGGCTTCGATTTCCTCGAAAACTTCAATTATCCCTATTTCTCGCTCGGAATACGCGAGTTCTGGAGAAGATGGCACATATCGCTTTCCACATGGTTCCGCGAATATCTCTACATTCCTCTCGGCGGCAGCCGCAAAGGGAAAGCCCGCACCTGCCTTAACCTTATGATCGTCTTTCTCGCTACGGGCATATGGCACGGCGCCAATCTCACGTTTCTCGTATGGGGGCTGTACCACGGGGTGCTTACGGTTCTCGAACGGCTGAATGTAATCAGGTGCAAAAACAGGGTATTCGGCAGAATTTACACCCTCCTTGCCGTGATGTTCGGGTTCGTGCTTTTCCGTGCCGACAGTCTGCCCGCCGCCGGAAGATATATTGCGGCGATGTTCGGCTTTACCTCCGTAGGCGCGGGGGATATAACCCGCTTTCTCACCCCGCTCGTAATCACCGTTGCGGCGGTGGCGGCGGTAATATCCTTCCCCGTTCTGCCGGCAATACGGAACAGGATTTCCGGAACGCGCGCGGGGGCGGTTATGCGGGCGGTCTCCTATCCGGCGGTGCTGCTGCTCTTCGCCCTGTGCGTTATGCTGCTGGCCGCGAACTCCTACAGTCCGTTCATATATTTCAGATTTTAGGGGGCGCGGAATGAAAATGAAACGGTTCCTCAAAATCGCCTACTGCGTACTGTTTATCGCGCTGCTGTTCCTGCCGGTTTATTCGATGCCGCTGAAAGCGAAAGTTACGGGAGACGAAACCGAACCGCCGGCCCTTACCGACGAAAACGGCGTCAACGGGAATTTTCCCTCCGAGACCGACGCTTACCTGGCCGATAATTTCACATTCCGCGGCGCCTTAATCGACGCCCTCGCGGGGATAGAAGCTTCTGTGTTCTCCGCCTCGCCGGAGGAGCAGGTTATAGTGGGGAAAGACGGCTGGCTGTATTTTTCCGAAACCCTCGGCGATTACACCGGCGAGAACCGTTTTTCCAAACGCGAGATAAACGAACTCGCGCGGACTCTCGAACTCATCAACGAATATGTTACCGGCCGGGGCGCGAAATTCCTGTTTTTCTCCGCGCCGAACAAAAACACCGTCTACCCGGAGCATATGCCGCGCCGCTATCCGCGCGGGGATAAAAACACCAACCTTTACAGGCTGACCCGCCGGCTCGGCGAAGAACCGTGGTACCTGCCGCTGGTTCCGCTGCTTGAAAATAACGAAAAACAGCTCTACTACAAACGCGACACCCACTGGAACGACCGGGGCGCGCTCATCGTCTACAACGCCGTTATGGAGAGGCTGGGGCTGCCCGCCGTCGATTTTGCCGCGGGGGGAGAAACCGTTTCGAACACGGCTCACGGCGACCTCGACGGTATGCTTTTCCCGAACAGCGAGCATTTCGACGAACATATAGGCTATAATTACGACTACGGCTACAAATTCGTTTCCCGGGTTCGATCGATGCTGGATATGCACATCACCTCCGGCAACGACGGCGCCGCCGGTTCCCTGCTTATGTTCCGCGATTCCTTCTCGAACGCGCTGATACCGTTTTTCGCCGAAAGCTTCAAAAAGTGCGAGTTTACCCGCGCGATGCCTTACGATTTAACGGTTCTTGAGAGCGGGGAGTACGGCGCGGCGGTTATCGAGATGGTTGAGCGCAACCTCGATAATATTACCTCTTCGGCGCCGGTGATGCCCGCCCCTCGGCGAGAGAGTGTTGACGGTGCGGAGGAGACGGCTCCCGTAACGCTTAAAGCGGAGGAGGAGCACGAAATGCTTCATATTTACGGCGTGCTGCCGGTAAAAGAGGCGGCACGAGTGTATTTGACCGACGGAGAAAGCGTTTTCGAGGCTTTCCCGGTTTACGAGGAGGAGCGGCTCGGCGCGCCGCGCGGAAAAAACGAAACGGGATTTTCGGCGTATCTCCCGTCCGGCGCCGAAGCGGGGAATATTAAGGTTTATTACGCCGAAAGGTAAAATTCAGGGAAGGGATCGTATTCGGAATGAAACGGAAATTTGCGGGTTTAACCGCTTTCGCGCTCGCTGCCGCGCTGCTGCTCGCGGCGTGCGGCGGCTCGAAGGAGAGCAAAGGCAAAAAAACGGAATCCGGGAGCGCCCCGAGCGAAACCGTAACCGGGAGCGTATCGTCGGTTGTTTCGGAGGAAAGCTCCGCGCAGTCCGAAGTGCCGTCGTCGTCGGCGCCGCAGGCTGTGTCCTCCGCTCCCGCGGAGACGAAACTCGCCGGCGATCAGTTTTCGGTTAAAGGCACCGTTCTTACGCTCAGCATGAAGATAACCGACAGTGTGCTTTCCCCGCTCGGCAAGCCGAAAAGCAAAGAGGAGGCCGAAAGCTGCATAGGCGAGGGGAAAGACACTATTTATTATTACGACGGTTTTACTCTTTACACCTTTATGAAGGGGAAAGACAGCATTCTTTACGAAGCGGAAATCACCTCCGCCGGGATCCCGCTTTCCACCGGCGCCAAAGTCGGTATGAAGTTCGACGAGGTAAGGGCGCTCTATACAACCGCCGACGCCCCCGTCGAAATGGGCGAGGGCATAGAGTACGGTCTCGACGAAAACCGTTATTACCACGGCTTTTTCAAAACCGACGGCGGCGATACGGTACAGCGGGTTGAAATAGGGCTGACCTCGCCGGCCGATAATTAAGGGAATACCGCCGGCTGCCCGCCCGGAGGTTCCCGACATCACCCGCCGGCATTTTTTCCGTTGCATTTTACAAAAGCGCCCGGAAAGACGTAAGCCAACACCGCGTAAAGACCCGGCGTCAGATGCGCCGTCAGATTTTTCGTTAAGAGAAAGCAAAAAGCGCAGGGAATACTTTCCTGTATTCCCGAGCATTTTTGTGAAATATAACGGAAAATCCGCAGGCAGATGACCCGCAAAGCCGTCAGGCGGTCACCCGGCGGTGTTGCCGTAAGGTGTTCCCCGCGCTTTTTGCTTTTTCCAGACGGCAAATCCGTCGCCGCGTCCGATGCCGGGGTTTATGCGGCGTTGCCTTAAATCCGGGTTTTACGCGCCGGCTCCGCGAAAACCGGCAGTCCCGCGCCTCCCCGCCCGGGAGCGGGGGTTTCCGGGGAAAGTCCGCGGGGATTTTTCCCGGTTTTTGCCGCGCCGCCCGAAAAATTACTTGCAAATCGTTGAAATATACTGTATAATTTTTTCAGTATGAACGGTGAGCTGATTTTATGGCAAACGATTTTGTCCGCAAACTTAAAAGTCTCGTGATTTTCCGCGAAATCAATAGCGACCCCGTAACGGGGGCGCTGTGTTCTTTTATAGAGAGCGAAAACCCGGAGCGTAAAATCGAGGCGTGGGCACGGCTCGGCGCGGAAGTTTTGCGGCGGGGCGGCAGTCTCGCCCGCGTTTTTCTTAAACTCGCCCTGCGCGACCCCAATCCGTACACCCGCGCGGTTCTGGAAAACGACACGGCGGAGCGCGAACGGCTCGAACCGTTCCTTGTTCGCGAGCTTAACATATTAAGCGAAATCTCCCGCTATCGGGGGGAAGACGTCCCCGCCGACATCAAACCTTTCTGCCCCGTGTACTGGAGCGACGAAAACATCGATTTTTATTCCGAATACAATGCGGCGCTCCGCGATATGAATTCCCGCGGGTTCGGGATATTCCGGGAGTATTCCGCGTTCACTCTCCTCAAAAACGGCGGGCTGCGCGGCATTTCACCGGGGAATGTTCTGCCGCTCGAAAAAATGCACGGATACGAAAGCGAGCGCCGGACGGTCGTGCGCAACACCGAACTGCTGGCGGAGGGGAAGCGCGCCTCGAATATTATTCTCTACGGCGACGCCGGCACCGGGAAAAGCTGCACCGTCAAGTCGGCGGCGAACCGTTTCGCGGGGCGGGGGGTAAGGCTTGTCGAAATCGGGAAGTCGGCGATCGGCGGGATCCCGAGGCTTTGCGAAAATCTGGCGGGCAACCCGCTTAAATTCATTCTTTTTATCGACGATATAACTTTTCAGCCCGACGATCCCGATTTTCGCCGCCTTAAAACGATAATCGACGGCGGCAGCGCGGGCCTGCCGTCTAACACGGTTCTGTATGTTACGAGCAATCACCGCCACCTGATAAACGAAACGCGCGACGAACGCGCCGCCGCGCTTCACGAAAACGACCGCGTGCAGGAGACCATTGCTCTCGCCTCGCGCTTCGGGATAACCGTATCTTTTCTGAAACCCGGAAGGGATCTGTACCGCGAGCTTGTGCTTTCGATAGCGGCAGAGGAGGGCGTCACCCGCGACCCCGACGCGCTTTTCCGCGACGCCGAGGCTTTCGCCGCCCGCGCCGGGGGACGGAGCCCGCGTACGGCGAGGCAGTTTGTCGAGCTTGCCGCGGCGGGGATGAAATAGCATGCCCGGTACAAAAAAAGCCGCCGGGAACCCGCCGCGAACGCAGCGCGAATACGCGCAGGCGGCGGCGAGTGCGATGGCTCTTAAATGCGGCCGTACTCCGCTTGCCGCGGTGCGTACATTCGGTTGCCGCCAGAACGAAAGCGACGGCGAGCACCTTGCCGGCTGGCTTGAAACCATGGGTTTTGTGTTCACCGATGATTTCCGCCTCGCCGATCTGATACTTATAAACACCTGCGCCGTCCGCGAGCACGCCGAAGACAGGGTGTTCGCCCTGCTCGGCACCCTTAAAGAGATAAAAGCCGGGAACCCCGGGCTGATAATCGTGCTGTGCGGGTGCATGGCGCAGCAGGAGGGGGTAAGGCGGCGAATCGCCCGCTCCTTCCCGTTCGTGTCCATTGTGTTCGGCCCGCCGTCTATAAACCGATTCCCGGAACTGCTGTACGGGTATATTACGGGCGGCGGGGCGGTTGCCGGCACCGATACCGACGGCTGCAACGTAGCCGAGGGCACCCCGGCCGTGCGGCGGTCGGAGTACGCGGCGTCGCTGCCGATAATGTCGGGGTGCGATAACTTCTGCACCTACTGCGTCGTTCCGTATGTACGCGGGCGCGAGGTTTCCCGTCGCCCGGAGGATATATTAAAAGAAGCCGAAACGCTCCTCGCCGCCGGGGTGAAAGAGATAACCCTGCTCGGCCAGAATGTAAACTCATACGGGAAGAAAGACGGTTTCGGCGCCGATTTCGCCGATCTGCTCGCTATGCTGAACGCTCTTCCGGGCGATTTCCGAATAGAATTTATGACCTCGAATCCCCGCGACTGTACCGACAAACTGCTTGAAACGATCCGCGACTGCGATAAGGTAGGGAAGCATCTGCACCTGCCGGTTCAAAGCGGGAGCGACGCGATTCTCCGCAGAATGAACCGCCGGTACGACAGGGCGGGTTATCTCCGCCTTGTGGAAAAGGCGCGCGCGACGGTGCCGGGCATAGTTTTAACCACCGATATAATAGTCGGCTTTCCCGGCGAAAACTACGGAAATTTTCTCGAAACCCTGTCGCTTATACGCGAAGTCGGGTTTTATTCGCTGTTTACGTTTATCTATTCCCCGCGCGAGAATACCCCGGCGGCGGGCTATCCCGATCCCGTGACCCGCGAAGAAAAGGGAAAATGGTTCAATATGCTGCTCGCCGCGCAGGAGGAGATCGCCGCCGGACGCAACCGCCGTTTCGAGGGAAGCACGCTGCGGGTTCTGTGCGAAAAATACGACCCGGCGAGCCGCACGGCATACGGGCACGCCGATAATTCCGCGCCGGTGCGTTTCGTTTCCGACCGCGATTTAACCGGGCGGTTCGTAAACGTGAAAATAACCGACGCGGGCAAGAATATGGCGGGCGTACCCGCCGAATAGGAGTTAATGTGTTATGGGAACCACCGAAAGCGATGTTCTGGCGCTGGCGAGGAAACTCGGCGCCGAAATACAGTCTAGCGGGGTATACGCCGAATACGCCGCCGCGAAAGCCGTGAACGACGGCGACGAGCTTTTGCAGCAAAGGATAGGGGAGTTCAACCTCACCCGCCTTTCGCTCGACAAAGTGCTTGCCGACGATGTCCGCGATAACGAAAAAGTGAGGGATCTCAACCGGCGGATGCAGGAGGAGTATTCCGAAATCATGGCGATGCCCGCGATGGCTGCCTACAGTTCGGCGAAGGTAAAGTTAGACGCGCTTGTAAACGACGTTACCTCTATTATCACACTTTGCGCCGGCGGAGCCGACCCCGTAACATGCGAACCGTCCCGCTGCACCGGGAGCTGCGAAACATGCGCGGGGTGCGAACAGTGAACGGGTATTCGGCCGGATCGGAACGGCGCGGGGGTGAACCCGAATGAGCGAAACGGGTCTGTCCCCGATGATGCGCCAGTACATGCGCATAAAAGAGCAGAATCCCGATAAAATACTGTTTTTCCGTTTGGGCGATTTTTACGAGATGTTTTACGACGACGCCAAAATCAGTTCGGAGGAGCTGAATCTTGCGCTCACCGGGAAAGACTGCGGAGCGGACGAGCGCGCTCCGATGTGCGGGGTGCCGTACCAC
The DNA here is from genome assembly GCA_964602735.1 of uncultured Eubacteriales bacterium. Classification (GTDB taxonomy): domain Bacteria; phylum Bacillota; class Clostridia; order Oscillospirales; family Acutalibacteraceae; genus CAZRRV01. The sequence goes on along the minus strand of CAZRRV010000011.1, from coordinate 15,761 downwards.
AGCTGCGAGGGGTATATCGCGAGGCTTGTGGAGCGGGGATATAAAGTCGCCATCTGCGAGCAGATGGAGGATCCCGCAACCGCCAAGGGACTTGTAAAGCGCGAAATAGTGCGGGTGATAACCCCGGGAACCGTGGTGGAAGACACCATGCTCGACGAGGGCAAAAACAATTACCTCGCCGCCGTTTCACTGCGCGAAAACGGCGCGGGGGTATGTTTCGCCGATATTTCAACCGGCACTGCCAAAGTAACGTGTTTCCACGGCCGGCGCTACGACGGCGATCTCACCGCCGAGCTTTCCCGCTACAGCCCGAGGGAGGTCATAATCGCGGAGGGCGACGAAAACCACCCGGTCGCCGTTTTCGCGCGCGAGACTCTCGGCGTGCATACCGAAACGGTCGAATGCGGCTTTTTCGACGAAACCGCAACCGCCGCCGCGGTGCGGGATTATTTTTCCGACGGCGATCTGCCGCGGAAACGGTTCAACGCGATGGATCCTTACTGCCGTTCGGCTCTCGGCGCGGCGGTATGCTACCTGAAGAACACGAGGCGGTATTCGCAGGCCGGAATTTCCGACATCGAGGTGTACGAGAGCGGCCGGTACATGCGCCTCGATTTGACGGCTCTCCGCAATCTGGAACTGTGCGAAACTCTGCGCGGGGAAAAGCGGGGATCGCTTTTATGGGCGATCGATAAAACCAGAACGCCGATGGGCAGAAGGCTGATACGCTCGTGGCTCGAACGCCCGCTGACCGACCCCGAAGAGATAAACGCCCGCCTCGACGCGGTTGAGGAATTCACCGGCGATACGGTGCTGCGGAGCGAGGCGCGGGAGTATTTAACCGGCGTCCGCGATATGGAACGGCTGACCGCGCGCATATCCGGCGGCACTGCGACCGCGAGGGAGCTTGTCGCGCTTAAAGACGCGCTGACCCGTCTGCCCTACATAAAGTCGGTACTTCGGCCGTGCAAATCCTCACTGCTGCGCGGAATCGACGGGGATATCGACCCTCTCGACGGCCTCGCCGGGAAAATCGGGGCGACGATAGTCGACGATCCGCCGCTTTCGGTGCGCGAGGGCGATATGATAAGGCCGGGCTACAGCGAGGAGCTCGACGCTCTGCGCGGCGATCTGAACGGCGGGAAAGGCTATCTTGTCGAGCTTGAAAAGCGGGAAAAGGAAAGAACCGGCATCAAAAATCTGAAGGTGCGGTATAACAGGGTTTTCGGCTATTATATCGAGGTTTCCAATTCCTTTTTGAACCAGGTTCCGGAAAATTACGTAAGGAAGCAGACGCTTACCGGCGGCGAGCGGTTTATAACCGACGAGCTTAAAGACCTCGAGGCGAGGATCCTCGGCGCGAAAGAGCGCGGCGAGCGCCTCGAATACGAGATTTTCGTTTCCCTGTGCAGGGAAGTCGCCGACCGCTACCGCGAAATCCAGAAAACGGCGGAGGCGGTTGCCGCGCTGGACGTGCTGGCGTCTTTCGCCGAAACATCGGCGGTAAACGGTTATGTCCGACCCGCGTGCAACACCGAGGGGCGAATCGAGATTACGGCGGGCAGGCACCCGGTGGTGGAACTTATGTCGAAGACCCCGTTTGTCCCGAACGATACTCTGCTCGATATGGGCGAGAACCGCTGCGCCATAATCACCGGGCCGAATATGGCGGGCAAATCCACCTATATGCGGCAGGTGGCGATTATCTGCATTATGGCCCAAATCGGGTGTTTCGTGCCGGCGAAGTCGGCGGATATTTCCATCGGCGACGCGGTGTATACAAGGGTCGGCGCGTCCGACGATCTTGCCTCCGGCAAATCCACGTTTATGGTGGAAATGAGCGAAGTGGCGCAGATCGTAAAAAACGCCACAAAAAACAGCCTGCTAATTTTCGACGAGATAGGGCGCGGGACATCGACTTACGACGGCATGGCAATCGCGCGGGCGGTTGTGGAATACGCCGCGAGTACGAAAACGCTCGGCGCCAAAACCCTTTTCGCGACCCATTATCATGAACTGACCCGGCTCGAGGGCAGCATAGACGGGGTTAAGAACTACAACATAGCCGCCGAGAAAAACGGCGACGACATAGTTTTCCTGCGGCGGATAGTGCGCGGCGGAGCCGACGAGAGCTACGGGGTAGAGGTTGCGGCGCTTTCCGGCATACCGGCGGCGATAATCAGGCGCGCCCGCGCCATACTCGCCGAACTCGAAAGCGGTGAAAACGCCGCGGCGCCCGCCGGTGGGAACGATTACGGCGAAATCGCGCCATCCCCTGCCGAGGATTTTGCGCGCGAGATCCGCAAGATCGATATAAACACCGTAACCCCGCTCGAGGCGCTGTCGGTTCTTTCGGGTCTTGTGGAAGAGGCGAAGGAACTGCAAATTTAGCCCGGCGCCGCCCGGAAAGCGGGCGGAACAACTCCGCCGTATGATATTTTTCCCGAGGTGATGTAATGCCGAAAATCAGAGTTTTAAGCAGGGCGGTCGCCGAGCAGATAGCCGCCGGAGAGGTGGTTGAACGCCCCTCCTCGGTTCTGAAAGAACTGCTTGAAAACGCGGTTGACGCCGGGAGTTCAAGAATCACCGCCGAAATCGAAGGCGGCGGGATTAAGCTGATGCGCGTAACCGACGACGGCTGCGGCATAGACCGCGACGATGTCGAGACCGCTTTTTACCGCCACGCCACCAGTAAAATCGAGAGTGAGGACGATCTTGAACATATAATCACGCTGGGGTTCCGGGGTGAGGCACTCGCGTCGATCTGTTCGGTATCGAATGTCGAGATTTTGACGAAGACCCGCGATTCCGGCGCGGGAACGGTTTATACCGTAAGCGGAGGAGTGGGCGGAGTCCCGAGGGACGCCGGATGCCCCGACGGTACCGTCATCACGGTACGGGATCTGTTTTTCAATACTCCCGCACGAATGAAATTTCTGAAAAAGGATGTTACCGAGGGAAACGCCTGCGCCGACATCGCCGAGCGGATCGCCCTTTCCCGCCCGGACATCGCGTTCAAATTCATCCGCGACGGCAAAACCGTATGGTCGACGCCGGGAGACGGGAAGCTGCTTTCCGCCGTATGCGCCGTTTTGGGGAGGCGGTTCGCCTCCGGCCTGATTGAGGTTGACGGTCGGCACGGGTGCATACGCGTTTCGGGGTACGTAAGCCGCCCCGTATACTGCAAAACCAACAGGGGGAGCCAGTATTTTTATCTGAACGGAAGGCTGGTGAAATCCGCCACCGTGTGCGCGGCGCTCGATCAGGCGTACCGGCACTCGATTATGACGGGGAAATTCCCGGCGGCGGTGCTTTCCCTTTCGTTCCCGCCGGAGCTGGTAGACGTAAACGCCCATCCCGCGAAACTCGAAGTGCGCTTTTCCGATGAAAAGCTGATTTTCGACGCGGTGTATACGGTTGTGAAAAGCGCGCTCGCGGCGGGCGACACCCGCCCCGAACTTGCCGAACGGCCGCGCGCCGCGAAGCCGGAGCCTTTTGAGCGTGAACATTTTCCCGGCGCGGACAGGTCGCCCGAGCCGAAACAGATAGCCTCTTTTCTGCGGCATATCGAAACCGAATACCCGAAGAAGCCCTCATCGCCGGAGGAGCGGTTGTTCACGGCGAATGACGCGGCGCCTCCCCGCGAAAGCGCGGCGTCCGAACCCGAACCCGCGGCAGACCCGCACGGCAATCCCGGGGAGACGGCGGAAAAAGAGCCCGCCCCTGCAGGAGATGTACGGTTCATAGGAGAGCTCTTCGCCACGTATGTTCTTGCGGAAAGCGGCGACGCGGTGTATCTGATCGACAAGCACGCCGCCCACGAGCGGATTTTATACAACAAACTCCGCGAAACGGCGACGGTTGAACAGCAGATGCTGATCGTTCCCGAGGTTGTGTCGCTCCCCGCCGCCGATTACGGGATTTTATGCGACAATATTTCGCTGCTCGAAAAAGCGGGGTTCGACGCCGAAAATTTCGGCAACGGGAACATCATACTGCGGGGGGTTCCGGCGTGCCTCACAAAGGTTGACGGTGCCACTCTGCTCTCCGAACTTGCCGACAGTCTGCGCGAAAAATACACCGCCGAGCTCGACCGGCTCGACAATCTTTATCACTCCGTAGCCTGCAAGGCGGCGATAAAAGCGGGAGACAGATCCGATCCCGCCGAGCTTAAAAATCTCGCCGAAACCGTACTGCGCGACCGCGAGCTTTTCTACTGTCCTCACGGCAGGCCCGTCGCAATCCGGCTGACGCGCGGGTTCATCGAAAGGCAGTTCGGCAGAACGGGCTGATGGAAAAAATAAAAATGATAGCGGTGGTCGGCGCCACCGCCACCGGGAAAAGCGCTCTCGGCGTGCGGCTGGCGGAATATTTCGGCGGGGAAATTGTGTCGGCGGATTCCATGCAAATTTACCGCGATATGCCGATTGCCGCCGCGGTGCCGCCGCCGGAGGAGAGAGGCGGGATCCCGCACCATCTGATCGAAATACTGGATCCCGGCGAGAAATGTACCGTCGCGGGATACAGCCGTATGGCGGCGGCGGCGATAGACGACATCGCGGGCCGCGGGAAAATCCCCGTCCTTGTGGGGGGAACCGGGCTGTATATCGACGCGGTGCTTAAGAATTACCGTTTTCCCGAAGAGCCCGGGAACTTTGCGGTCAGGGCGGCGCTTGAGGCCGAATACGATCGAAGGGGCGCGGCGGCGATGTACGCCGAACTGCTTTCGGCGGATCCCGAAACCGCGGAGTGGGTGCACCCCAACGATAAGAAGCGCGTTATCCGCGCCCTGGAGATTTACAGGCTCACCGGCGTAACTAAAACGGAGAGCGACGTAAACTCCCGTTTGACCGAATCGCCTTACGACTGTGTGACGATAGGTCTGCGGTTTAACGATCGGGAAAAACTGTACGATCGGATAAATTCGCGGGTCGACGGTATGCTGTCGCGAGGGCTGATCGGCGAAGCGGAGCGCTGGTACCGTCGCGCGAACGGCTGCGGCGGCGCCGGCGCCGCCATAGGGCATAAAGAATTTTTCCCGTATTTCGCCGGGGAAATCACATACGGCGAGGCGGTTGAAAACCTTAAACGCGCCACGCGCCGCTATGCGAAACGGCAGATAACATGGTTTTCGGCGAAAGATTATGTAAACTGGATTTCCGTCGACGGCGGAGACGATGTTTTCGTGTCGGCGGTAAGCGCGGCGGAAAGATAAGACGGAAGGAGAGCGGCGGTGCTTACGAAAGAACTGAAACTGCTGAGATGGCTTGCGGTTATTTTCATAGCCGTTTATCTCGGGCATCAGTTTTACGCCTCCGTTTACAATCCGCTTGTTACCGATATGGCAGTCGGAGACTCCTCCGATGTCGGCGTGGAACTTGACACATATTTTGTGAGAACCGAAACCCTTGTGTCTCTGAACGACGGCGGGTACCGGAGTTACGCGGTATCCGACGGCGACAGGGTGGCGAAGAACGGAACGATAGTTGAGGTTTACCCCACGGCCGCCGAGGCGGCCGCCGGAGCCGAAATAATCTCCCTGCAAAAACAGATCGAAATGCTCGAAACCGCGCAGAATTATTCCGACGGCGACAGCGCCGATCTGTCGCTTCTGAACAGGAAAATAAGCGAATCGCTGACCGAACTGCTCGACAGTTCAAAATCCGGCAGTCTCGCGCAGTCGTCGGAATCCGGCGAAACCCTTTTGCGCTGTCTGAACAGAAAAAACATAGTAACCGGCGGCGAAACCGGCTACGGCGAGAGAATCGCCGCCCTGCGGTCGCGCGTTGACGAGCTCGGTTCCGGCTTTTCCGGGGAGAAGAAATCGCTGCTCGCGGAAAACGCCGGCTATTTCGTGTCGAAGGTCGACGGGTACGAATCCGCCGTTTCGGCCGAAGATCTGCCGTCGCTTTCGGCGGCGGATTTCGACGGGCTGACCGCCGCTCCCGTCGGCGAAAACGTTATCGGCAAAATCGTGAGCGATTACGAATGGTACATTCTCGCGAAAGTACCGATAGGCGAGTCTTTCCGCCTCGCCGAGGGGGAAAGCGCCAGGTTCCATACGGGGCTCGATTCCGCCGAAGAACTGCAGACAACCGTGTACTCGATAAACCGCGAGGGCAATTCCGATTACGCCATGGTGGCGTTTTCGTGCACCGCTATGAACAGGGAGCTCGCCTCCGCCCGCCGGATGAAAATGACTCTCGTCACCGAAAGCTACGAGGGGCTCAAAGTGAACAAGAAAGCGGTGCGAATGGTCGACGGAAAGCGCGGAGTTTATGTTTACAGGGGGTCGGAGGCGCGGTTCGTGCCGGTAGATATTATTTATACGGGAGAATCGTTTGTAATCTGCAAAAAAGAAAACGGCGACGGTGTTTTGCGCCTTTACGACGAAGTTGTAGTGAAAGGTAAGGGTCTGTATGACGGAAAAATCATTGATTGAGGAGAAAATAGCGGTTTTCGACGAAAATTATCCGGCGGTTGTAAGCGAAATCGGGGCGGCGGCGGAAAAAGCCGGAACCGACGCCGGCAAAATAACCCTGCTCGCGGCGACGAAAACCGTACCCGTCGAGGTTGTGAACCACGCGGTGGAATCGGGGATAACCGTTATCGGGGAGAACCGGGTTCAGGAATATCTTTCAAAATACGGGGAACTGCTGCCGTGTACCCGGCATTTTATCGGGCATTTGCAGACTAATAAGGTAAAAGACATTGTAGGTAAAGTCGATATGATAGAATCGGTAGATTCCGTTCGGCTGGCGAACGAAATTTCCCGCGAATGCAAAAAAGCTGGTAAAACCATGGATGTTCTGCTTGAAGTGAATATCGGGCGCGAGGAAAGCAAGAGCGGATTCTATAAAGAAGAACTGCCGCGCGCGCTCGAAACGGTGAGCGGAATGGAAAATATTCGGGTTCGCGGGCTTATGGCAATCCCCCCCGCGGGAGAAATCGAAGCTACGAAAAAATTTTTTTGCGAAATGAATCAACTGTTTGTTGAAATTCGCGAACAAAGCCGCTATAATAGAGATGTAGTTTATCTTTCAATGGGTATGTCCGCCGATTTTGCTGCGGCGGTTGAATGCGGGGCCAATATCGTACGCGTGGGTACCGCTTTATTCGGAAAAAGAAACACAGTTGTTTAAGGAGGATAATCTGGTATGGGATTTTTAGACAGAATAAAAGATTATGTCAGTGTGAGCGACGACGATTACGACGAGGAAGACGAAATTTCGTCCCGCTCCGACGGGTACGACGACGGCGAAGAGCCGCCGGTGCGCCAGCAGACGGAGCGCGGGGGGAGGAGAAACTCCTCGAAGAATCAGCAGTCCGCCGACGCGGGATCCAAAAACGCGTCACAGATGCAGGTGGTGCTCGTGAAGCCCGAGCGTTTTGAAGAGGCGCCCGGAATTGCCGATCATCTGAACTTCAAGCGCACGGTTGTGGTGAACCTGGAAGTCGCGAGCAAAGAAACCAGCCGCCGCCTGCTCGACTTTTTAAGCGGAGCCGCATATATCAAGAACGGAGATATAAAGCGGGTCGCCAGCAACACCTACATTATCACCCCGTGCAACGTCGATGTTACGGGCGAGCTTCTGTCCGACGATGTTGATACGAGCGGGCTGTATTTTTAGCGTTTCATAACCTTTCGCGCGGTTCCTTTCGCCGCGCCCGAAATTAAAAAAAGGGGGAGTTCTTTTGCGCAGTTCAAAAGATATTGTGAATATCGAGTTCCAGAAATCGGTCAACGGTTACAAGCCTTCCGATGTGAAAAGCTATTTAACCGAGGTCGCCGAGGATTACGCCGCGCTGCAGCGCAGGATAGCCGAGCTTGAAAGCGAACGCGCGAAACTTGCCAAAGATATCGAAACGCTTAAAGCCGACCAGTACAGCGTGCAGAACCTTCTGGTAAAGGCGCAGCGCCTTGCCGACGAAACCGTCGCCGACGCCAGGGCGGAGTCGGAACGCATAGTGGCCGACGCTCATTCCTCGGTTGAAAAAATCACCGCCGAGGCCGAGGCGTATGTCACCGAACTGAAGCGCCGGGCGGACGAGACGAAGAAAAATTCGGAAGCCGAATCGCGGTTGCGGATCAGCAAGGCCGAAACGCAGTCGGAGAATATGCTTACCGGAGCGCACGACAGCGTCGCCCGCCAGCAGCTCCTTTTCGATAAACTGCGGTCGGAGGTGGCGGCGTTCAAGAACGAGATTGTTTCGTTCTACAAAAAGCAGCTCGAGGCAATCGAGGCGATGCCGGTGGAGGTTCCGTTCGATGCCGAACACGCGGCCGAGGCGATGGCGTTCAACGAAACGCAGGTTCCCGACTGGCAGCGGATGGCGGCGGAATCCGGCACCGAACAGAACATTCAGTAGTCTTTTCGCCGAACGGAAGTTCGGCGAAAAGTAATATAAGACCTTAAGGAGTCTTTCCTATATGAGTTACGACGAAACTTTGAATTTGCCCGGAACCGGGTTCCCGATGCGGGCGGGGCTGCCGGAGCGCGAACCCGCCATGCTTAAAACCTGGCAAGACAGCGACCTGTACGGCCTGCTTATGAAAAAGAACGAGGGCAGGCCGCTTTATATACTTCACGACGGGCCGCCCTACGCCAACGGGAAGATACATCTCGGCACCGCTCTCAACAAAACGCTGAAAGACTTTGTGATAAAATATAAAAATATGACGGGGTACAAAGCCCCGTATGTTCCGGGCTACGATACTCACGGACTGCCTACCGAGCTCAAAGCCCGCAAAGCCGCGGGAATGGCCGCGTCGGGCGCCGAAAAATCCCCGCTGGAACTGCGCGGGATCTGCCGCGATTTCGCCCTCCGTTTCTGCGAGGATCAGCGCCGCCAGTTCGAACGGCTCGGCGTACTCGGCGACTGGGAGCATCCCTACCGCACCTTAAGCAACGATTATGTGGCGCGCCAGATAGAGGTTTTCGGGGAAATGGCGCGGAAAGGCTATATATATCAGGGCCTGAAGCCGGTTTACTGGTGCCCCGAGTGCCGTACCGCGCTCGCCGAGGCCGAAATAGAATACGGAGAAGACCGTTGCCATTCGATTTACGTTAAATTCGAGGTTGCGGACGATAAAGGCAAATTCACCGCGCTCGGCGCCGATTTATCCAAAACCTGGTTTGTGATATGGACGACCACGACCTGGACTCTCCCCGCCAACCTCGCAATCTGTCTGGGCCCCGAATACGAGTACGGTCTGTACGCCGCCGACGGCGAATACTATGTTATGGCAGTCGCTCTCGCGCAACAGTCTTTCGCCGCCGCCGAAATCGCGGATTACAGGCTGCTTGGCACATTCAAAGGGTCCGAGCTTGAATATTTAACCGTAAAGCACCCGTTTATCGACAGGGAATCGCTTGTTATCGTCGGCGATCATGTCACTCTCGAAAGCGGAACGGGATGCGTTCACACCGCGCCCGGCCACGGAATTGAAGACTTCGAGGTATGCCGCAAATACCCGCAAATCGGCATGGTTGTCCCCGTCGACGCGGAGGGTAATATGACGGAGGAGGCCGGTATATTCGCCGGGCTTTCCACCGAGGAGGCAAATAAACAGATAGCTCTCCATCTTGAAAAAACAGGGCATCTTTTCGCTTTGAAGATCATACGCCATCAGTACCCGCACTGCTGGAGATGCAAATCGCAGGTAATCTTCCGGGCAACTAAACAGTGGTTCTGCTCGGTTAAATCGTTCGCCGGCAAAGCCGCCGATGAAATCCGCGGGGTCGAGTGGGTACCGGGCTGGGGCGCCGGCCGTATTACGGGGATGGTAACCGACCGCAGCGACTGGTGCATTTCACGCCAGCGCGTATGGGGCGTCCCGATTCCGATATTCTACTGCCGGAAATGCGGCAAAGCGATCCTTACCGAACAGACCGTCGCGCGTATAGCCGGGCTGTTCCGCGAATACGGAGCCGATGTGTGGTATTCGAAAACCGCCGCGGAACTCCTCCCCGAAGGGTTTGTGTGCCCCGACTGCGGAGGAACCGATTTTACAAAGGAAAACGACATTATGGACGTCTGGTTCGATTCCGGGGTTTCCCACACCGCGGTGCTCGACAGCCGTGAGGGGCTACGTTCCCCGGCCGATTTATATCTCGAAGGCGCCGATCAGTACCGGGGCTGGTTCCAGTCCTCGCTGCTTACATCGGTCGCGATAGGCAGGGGCGCGCCGTATAAAACCGTTGTCACTCACGGCTGGGTGGTCGACGGAGAGGGCAAAAAAATGTCGAAGTCGCTCGGCAATACGATTCTCCCCGAGGATATAGTCGAAAAATACGGCGCCGACATTCTGCGGCTGTGGGTCGCGTCTTCCGATTATCACGCCGATATACGCGTGTCAGACGGTATATTGAAACAGCTTTCCGAGGTGTACAGGAAAATCCGCAACACCGCGCGGTTTATGCTGGGCAATATTTCCGATTTCAACCCGAATACCGATTCCGTACCCGACGGCGAACTTGAGGAGATCGACCGTTACGCGCTCTGCCGCATGAACGAGGTTATCCGCGGCTGCCGCGACGCTTACGAGCATTTCGAATATCACATGGTTTTCCATATTCTGCGGAATTTCTGCATTGTGGATCTGTCGAATTTTTATCTGGATGTGATAAAAGACCGTTTGTATGTCGAAAAGGCGGACAGCCGCACAAGACGGGCGGCTCAAACGGCGGTTTACCGCATTCTGCGTTCGCTCACCCTGCTGATGGCGCCGGTGCTTTCCTTTACGGCGGAGGAGATCTGGGGTTATATGCCCCGACTGGACGGCGACGACGGCCGTTTCGCCGTGCTTAACGATATGCCCGAACCGGAAACCGTCGCCGACGAGGCGTTTCTAGGCAGGTGGAACCGTATCACGGCTATACGCGGCGATGTTACCGCGGCCCTTGAAACCGCGAGAGCGGGGAAAACAATCGGCTCCTCCCTTGAAGCGGAGGTAGTGCTTCGCGCGAACGACGAAACCCGCGTTTTCCTTGAATCGATCGAGCCGATGCTCCCGGCGGTCATGATAGTGTCCGCTGTAAAGATCGAGAGCGCCGAAGAGGGAGAAGACACCGGGGAAAACGGCGTTTCCGTGAAGGTACTGCGTTCACACGGGGGAAAATGCGCGAGGTGCTGGAATTATTCCGATACGGTTGGCAAAGACCCCGACTATCCCGATGTCTGCTCACGGTGCGCCGCGATACTCAAATCATGAGCAGAAAGGCGAAAATTATATCCGTAGTAACGGCGGCGGCGGTGCTGGTTATCGATCAGATCACGAAAATGCTCGTCGCCGGCAATATGACCCTCGGCGAATCGGTGGTTTTAATACCCCGCGTGTTCAATTTAACATATATACACAACCGCGGCGTCGCGTTCGGAATGTTCCAGAATCATACGGCGGTGTTTATAGTGCTGACCGCGCTGCTTATCGCCGCGGGGGTGTTCGTTATAGCAAAAGGCTACTGCAAGCACCCGCTTATATACTGGGCGGTGATGCTGATCATTTCCGGCGGTACCGGCAATTTAATCGACAGAATTTTCCGCGGGGGAAATGTGATCGATTTTATCGAAACGGCGTTTATCGATTTCCCCGTTTTCAATATCGCCGACTGCGCGGTGACGGTGGGCGCGGCGCTGCTGATAGTTTATCTTCTTAAAGACATATTCAGGCCGAAGAAAACGGAGCGGCAGGTTGGTGATTAGAGAATTTGCCGTTCCCGACGGCGGCGGCGGTCGCGCCGATGTTCTGCTGGCGTCTTTTCTCGGCGTTTCCCGGTCGTCGGCCGCGAGGCTCTGCGAAGACGGGTGCGCCGTCCGCGGGGAGAAGATCTTAAACAAAAAAGACATTCTGCTTCCCGGTATGCGCGTAAAGGTAACGTTAAACGACCCCGAAAATCCCGAAATCCTGCCCGAAAACATCCCTCTCGACATAGTCTACGAAGACGATTGTCTTCTCGTTGTGAACAAGCCGAAAGGAATGGTGGTTCACCCCGCGCCCGGCAATTACGGTGGAACGCTCGTAAACGCTTTACTCTACCGTTGCGGCGACGGGCTTTCCGGCATCAACGGCGTCGCGAGACCGGGTATCCTTCACCGCATAGATAAAGACACAAGCGGTCTTCTGCTTGTGGCGAAAAACGACTTCGCGCACCGCGAACTCGCGAAACAGATTGCGGCGCACAGCTTTACGAGAGTTTACGAGGCTGTGGTTTACGGAATTGTCGCAAACGATTCCGGCGAGATAAACGCTCCGATAGGCAGGCACCCGGTAAAGAGGAAACAGATGGCGGTAACGGAAAAGAACTCAAAACCCGCCGTGACGCGCTACACCGTCATAAAAAGATACGCGAAATTCACCCATGTCGCCCTGAAACTCGAAACGGGGCGCACCCATCAAATCAGGGTGCATATGGCGTACATCGGTCACCCCGTGGCGGGGGACCCGGTTTACGGGCCGAAAAAATGTATTGCCGGGTTGCGCGGCCAGTGCCTGCACGCCAAAACGATAGGCTTTGTTCACCCGCAGACGGGGCGCTATATGGAATTCGACAGCCCGCTGCCGGATTATTTTACGAAATTTTTAAGAGAAATCGGAGACCGTTCTGATGGGATTGTTTAGCGGTTGCCTTATGCTGTCGGATATCGACGAAACGCTTTTGTCGCACGGCCGCCCCATACCCCGGCGCAACATCGACGCCATAAAGCGTTTCGAGGAGGAGGGCGGCAAATTCGCGGTTGCGAGCGGCAGAACCCTCACGGCGTGCCGGCCGGTATGGAAAGAATCCGGCTCGAATACCTGCCTTGTGTGCGCGAACGGCACCGTGCTTTACGATTGCGTCGAAGACAGGGTCATATACAGTATCCATATTGCCGGGGAGTGTAAAGATTCGATTCTTTCGGCGGCGGAAAGGTTCCCGTACGGTATGATAGTCGACGGCGAGAGATCGTCGTATGTCTTCAGGGAAACCGGGGAAACGCGGAAGCTGGCGAAACGGCTGAAATACGGGCTAAATCCGGCGGGACGCGGGGAGCTGATGAATATCGAGTGGAGCAAAGCCGTCTTCGTAACCGAGGGCATCGCGGATTCGGACAGGCTTACGGAATATTTCAGGTCCGTTCGGTTAAACGGCGTTAAAATCGTGAAAAGCGATGTGAACTACGTAGAGCTTATCCCGGCGGAGGCCGATAAGGCGGTCGGCGCGTTAAAGCTCAAATCTCTTCTTAACGCCGAAGTTCTTTTCGCGATCGGCGATTTTGAAAACGACCTGAAAATGTTAAAAGCGGCCGACGTTTCCGCGACGGTCGAAGGCGCCGACGACAGGATAAAACGGGAAACAGATTATGTCTGTTGCGGCGCGGAAGACGGCGCCGTGGCCGAATTTATAAATATTCTTGAAAGGGACAGAAAATGGAGCAGTCTGATTACAAAGAACTGAAGAAAAAAGCGCTTTCCGTCAGAATGGGGATAATCGAGGGGGTACACAGCGCGCAGTCGGGGCACCCGGGCGGTTCGCTGTCGTGCGTGGAAATATTAACATATCTTTATTTTGCGCATATGAATATCGACCCTTCGGATCCCGAAAAACCCGACCGCGACCGTTTCGTGCTGTCGAAAGGGCACGCGGCGCCCGCCCTTTACGCGACACTCGCCGAGCGCGGGTATTTCCCGAAAGAGGAGCTTGCCGGTCTGCGCCATATCGGTTCGATGCTTCAGGGCCACCCCGACAAAAAGAAGATCCCCGGCGTCGATATGACCACGGGTTCGCTCGGCCAGGGCATTTCCGCCGCCGCGGGAATGGCGCTTTCGTCGAAACATTTCGGCGGCGGCTACCGGGTGTACGCGATAGTCGGCGACGGCGAGTGCGAGGAGGGCGAGGTATGGGAGGCGGCGATGTTCGCCGCGGCGAAGAAACTCGACAATCTAACCGTTTTCGTCGACTGGAACAATCTGCAAATCGACGGATCGGTCGAGGAGGTAAACTCCCCGCTCCCGCTCGACGAAAAATTCGCGGCTTTCGGCTGGAACGTTGCGGTAATCGACGGGCATGATTACTCCGCCATTGCCGCCGCGCTTAAATCCGCGGAGGAACACACGGGCGCGCCGACGGCTATTATAGCCAAAACGGTAAAGGGCAAAGGAGTTTCCTATATGGAAAACTCTGTTTCGTGGCACGGCAACGCGCCGGACGACGAACAGTACAGGCTGGCGATGGACGAGCTGAACGACGAAATGACAAAGCTGGAGAGGGAGGAATAACGCCGTGAGCGAAGTTTTGAAAGAGGCGACCCGCGAATCCTACGGCAAGGCGCTGGTTGAGCTTGCGAAAACGAATCCCGATTTTGTGGTGCTCGACGCCGATCTCGCCGCGGCGACAAAAACGGGTATATTCAAAAAAGCGTATCCCGAAAGATTTTACGATTGCGGAATAGCCGAACAGAATATGATGGGGGTCGCGGCAGGAATCGCGGCGACCGGCAAAACGGTATTCGCCAGTTCGTTCGCCATGTTCGCTGCGGGGCGCGCCTACGAACAGATTCGCAATTCGATATGTTATCCGCGTCTGAATGTAAAGATCTGCGCGACACACGCCGGCATTTCCGTGGGTGAAGACGGCGCCACTCACCAGTGCAACGAGGATATGGCGCTTATGAGATCGCTGCCCGGAATGACGGTGATAAATCCCGCCGACGCTGCGGAAACGAGGGCGGCGGTTTTCGCGGCCGCTCAAATCGACGGCCCGGTTTATATCCGTTTAAGCAGATTCGCTACTCCCGCGGTTTTTGCCGACGGCTGTACGTTCGAGCCCGGTAAAGGGCAAATTCTCAAAGACGGCCGCGACGTAACGATAATGGCCGTTGGGCTGATGGTTCACGAGGCGCTGCTGGCGGCGGATATTCTGGAAAAAGAGGGCATCGCGGCGCGTGTTATCGATATGGCCTACGTAAAGCCGCTTGATTGCGATTTAGTCATCGCCTCGGCGAAGGAAACCGGCGCGATCGTAACGGCGGAGGAACATTCGGTTATCGGGGGACTGGGCAGCGCCGTCTGCGATGCGGTGTGCGGGGAATACCCCGTCCCGGTCGAAAAAGTCGGCGTTAAAGATACATTCGGATTTTCCGGCCCCGCGGCTGACCTGCTCGATATGTTCGGCTTGCGCGCGGAAAATATCGCCGACGCCGCCCGGCGGGCGGTTGCAAGAAAATAAACGGGGCGTAACCACCGGGGCGGCGCCGCGTGCCCGAAAGTTTTCGGATCGTGTGCACGCGCTTTCCGTTATATTTTCGGCAGCACCGCGTAATGCCCGCCCGACGGTTTTGCATATCAGCTGGCCGCATAATTTTCGTGTATTTTAGGCAACACCGCTGGGTGACCGCATAACGGCTTTACATGTCATCTGCTTGCGGATTTTCCGTTATTTCACCTGGAAAGTTCGGAAATACAAAAGTATTGCTGCGCGTTTTACCTTCTTTTAACGAAAAATCCGACGGCGCATCTGACGCGGGGTCATTATGCGGTATTGCGTTTACAAAAACGGTCGAAATACGAAAGTATTGCCTACGCGTTCGCGCGTTCGGTTCCCCCGGCGAAGAAATCGCCGGTGTATCCGGGGCGTGGCCTTATGCGGCGCGGCCCGAATAATATTAAAAGCGGCAAATCACCCCGGGAAAACGAATCCGGAAGTGTTTGCCGCCGGTTTTTCTTATACCAACTTTCACAAATAGTATTATTTTGAAGGCTGCAAAACTATTAAAAAGGG
>CAZRRV010000010.1:0-43056 GCA_964602735.1 uncultured Eubacteriales bacterium | reverse complement strand
GTAATATCCGCGCGGAAGTTGCCGGCCGCGGTCTTATTCCCGGTTCGCGCCGAAAATAATTGACTTTTTCGTAAAAATGCGGTATTATATCATACGACAATGGTTCAGTGCGCTCTTTTCGCGGCGGAAACCCGGGAGAAAGCGGTGTTTACGCGTTGCGGCCGGCCTATTCGCAGTGTTCGCGGGGCCGGAATGCGGTTGAGCAGAAAATTTCTGCCCGGGTCGGGCACGGACGGCGGAGACGGGTGAACATGGCGGAAAAATCCGGCAATCCCGATGTAATAGCGGGCAAGAACGCAGTGGCGGAAGCGTTGCGGGCGGGTCGGCGGATCGACTGTGTGCTCGTGGCGCACGGGGCGTTCGGCAAGGCGGCGGGCATAGCGGAGGTGTGCCGCGAGAGAGGCGTCCCGGTAAAAGAGGCGTCGCCGCGCCGGCTCGACGAAATAAGCGGCGGAGCGGCGCACGGTGGAATAGCCGCGCTGGCGGCGCAAATCGATTATGCGTCGATTGACGAAATGCTTGCCCTCGCCGAAAGCCGCGGCGAAAAGCCGTTGCTTGTCATATGCGATTCGATTGAAGACCCCGGCAATCTCGGGGCGGTTATCCGCACGGCGGAGGCCGCCGGAGCACACGGCGTAATAATCCCGAAGCGAGGGGGAGTATCGGTAACCCCCGCGGTTGTAAAAGCGGCGAGCGGCGCGGCCGAGTATGTCCCCGTGTCGAGAGTTGCCAATATAAGCGACGCGATCCTGCGACTGAAAGAAAAGGGCGTGTGGGTTTTCGCCGCGGATATGGACGGCGAACCGTGGTGCGGAGCCGATCTGACCGTCCCTCTCGCACTGGTGCTGGGTTCGGAAGGCCGGGGGGTCGGCAGGCTGGTAAAAAGCCGGTGCGACCGCGTCCTGGCTCTGCCGATGAGGGGCAGAATAAATTCTCTTAATGTTTCGGTCGCGGCGGGTATACTGATGTACGAGGCGGTGCGCCAGCGGCGGGATGCCGGCAGGTAAAACTGCGAAACCGTAATGCCGCCCGGCCGTAAATATATGCGTTATTTCTCCGATGCTTGTGAAAGGTGAGAATGCGATGTCTTTTTTCAGGCGAAAAAACGATAAGTACGATTTAAGCGATGTCCTCGACGACGGCGACGATTACGGGCTGCGGGTCGACGGCGGAGATTTGAATTCGTCATCGGGCGAACACGGGGCGAGGTTTTCTCACGCCATTACGCCGGAGGAACTGTTGCAGAACGAGGGGAACGGCGGCCGTAAGGGAGCCGACAGCGGCACCGCCGCCGAGGCTCTGAGGAACCGTGTGTCCCGGTCGATTGAGCCGGAACCCGAACCCGAACCGCGGCGGGATGAACAGACACCCCCCACGCCGCAAAACACCGCGCACACGGAAGAGACTTTCGATCAACTGCTGGCGAGGCTGCGTGCGCTGGTAGACGACGCGGGAAAGCGGGAAACGGCCGAAAGCCCCTCCGAGCCGGAAACCCCGGCCGCGAAAGATGTGATTTCGGAGGCAGAGCGCCGCGCGAAAGAACGCGCCGACGCCATATATAAAAGCCGTTATGCGCAACAGTCGCCCGCCGAAAAGCCGGCGGAAAACCCGTCGCCCGACGTTGCCGAGTCGGCATCGGCCGACCGTTCGCCGGTGTATGTTTCGAGGGAAACCGCCCCGGAAGCTCCGGCGTCGGAAGATGTGATTTCGGAGGCAGAGCGCCGCGCGAAAGAACGCGCCGACGCCATATATAAAAGCCGTTATGCGCAACAGTCGCCCGCCGAAAAGCCGGCGGAAAACCCGTCGCCCGACGTTGCCGAGTCGGCATCGGCCGACCGTTCGCCGGTGTATGTTCCGAGGGAAACCGCCCCGGAAGCCCCGGCGTCGGAATCGGTGCAGGGGCAGCGGCCCGATACCGCCGAAACTCCCCGTATGTACACCGATTGGTATTCAAACGGGAAAGACGAAAGCTCCGATGTGGATATAAGTTCACATTCCGCGGCGGAAAAGCAGTATAATGCAGCCGAAAGACGCGAAGCGAAATCCGAACGGGCGAACGCGGAACCGGTGCGCTCCACAGATGACTTGGAGGATTTATCGAAGTATTTAAGGAAAGAAAGCCGGGGAGAAGAACAAAAACGCCGGGTTGCCGCCGACGAGTCCGCCGAGGGCGCGGAAAAAGAAGCCGACGGCGGCGAAATAAAAAGCGAATCCGGCGTAGCGGGACAAGCCGGTGAGGAAGAGGCTTTCGTAACCGAAACGGGCGAAAGCGCGGAATCCGGGGCGGGCGCGCCGGCGGTCGAAAGCGGCGAGCCGGTGCCGTTGCAGGTAAGCGTCGACAGCCAGGGTACGCGCGTGTACGATACTTCCGAGATAGCCAAACCCGAGACGGATAAATTTCCGGGAACCGGGGAGCCGGCTTTGTATACCGAAAGCATGGAACGCAGGTTCCGCACGACGGAAGACGGAACCGGCGAAGGGGAAGAGCCGGAATACCCCGGGGATTATACGGGGATCGACGAGGCGCCGCAGCATAAACTCGGTCTTCTGCACAGTGTGAAACGGCTCGGCGTAAGGACGGGAATTTCGGCGATATGCACATTGCTGCTGCTTTTGTTCACAAACGGGCTGTTTGTGCAACTTCCGCTGGCGGTACCCACGAGAACATTGCTGCTTCTCGGGTGCCTCGCTTTTCTCGGCGTTGCCTGTTCAAATATATTAAAGGGAATCGCTTCGGTGTTCCGGGGGGCGCCCGATGTCGATTTTGTGGCGGCTCTCGCGTATGTTGTCACCGTAGCGCATACGCTGTATTTCGGCCTGGTGCGAAGACAGGCGCCCGCCTTTTATCCCGAGGCCGCCATCGCTTTCTCGATGACGGTGTTCGAGTTCGGCAAGTGGCTGAACGCCCGCCGTGTATACAAGAACTTTTGTAAAATCGCCACGACAGACAGGAAAAACGCAGTTTGCTTTATTACGGGTACCGCGGCGCAGTCAATCGCGGGCGATAACGGCGGGGAACCCGCGAATATTTGCACGGGGCGCCGCACAACGAACCTGCTCGGATTTTTCAAATACACCTACAGCCGCGACAGGCAGGCTACCATGGCGATTCCCCTGCTTGTGGGCGCCGTCGCCGCGACCGCTCTGGTTGTATTCGCGGGGCTGTGGCAGATAGGCGGGGCGTTTCCGTTCACCGCCGCCGTGCTTACGCTTTCGCTTTTCGCCGCTCCCGCCACCGTGCTTGTGAGCGTTATGCCGCTTAAAGCCGCCTCAAAGGTGCTCGACGAATACGACGCCATGATGCCCGGTATCGCGTCAGCCGAAAAAATACGCGAGTCGAATGTTATCGCGGTCGACGCGGGGGATCTCTTCCCCGTAGGGAGCGTAAAGCTTTACAATATGTATACGTTAAGCAAGAACCCGGTCGACAGATCGCTGTGCGAGGCCGCGGCGGTTGTTATGGCGGTGAAAAGCCCGCTGCGCGAGATTTTTACCCAGATCACGGGTTCGGTAAAAGAAAAACTGCCGAAAGTCGATTCGATTTTATACGAGGAGAGGCTGGGACTTTCCGGTTGGGTTGAAGATCGCCGCGTTTTGATAGGTAATCGCACCCTTATGGCTAACCATAATGTAAAAATCCCCTCTTACGAAGTGGATAAGAAAATACTCGCGAGGGGATTTTTCCCCGTGTATATCGCCGCCGATTCCCAACCCTGCGTTTTGCTTGTGGTGGGGTATAACCCCGACGAATCGGTGACATACGAAATGCGCAGAGCCTGCAACGCCGGCTATTCGATCATCGTAAACAACAGCGACCCCAACATCACCTCGGAAATGCTTATCGATTATTTCGGTTTACCCGACGGATCGGTAAAAATAATGAATTCCAACGGCGCGGCCGCCTACAGAGCGAATAAAAAATACGCCGCGAGCGCGGAAGGCGCAGCCTCATACGACCGTTCGGTATGCGGGCTGTTCGCTCTGGCCACCGCTTCCGTCCGCGTGCCGTCGCTCACTACTCTGATGACGGTGCTGAACACGGCGGATATTCTTATCGGGCTGATTGCCTTTTGCGTTATGATCTTCACTCATGCTACCGCTTTTGTTACGGCGGGAGTGGTGTTCTTGTACCAGCTTGTTTCAACGCTTGTAATGGTTCTGGTTCCCGTCCTTTACCGCCCGTAGCGGAGGCGGAGGTTAAAGGTTGATTAAAAGCGGAGTTCGCGCCGCACTGTCGCGGGGCCGGCGGGCGCGATTTTATGAAAATACGCTTTGAAAATAACAAAAGCGGGTTTTCGGCGCACGGCGGCGCGTTCTTGCGCCGAAATGCCCGGCGTTTTTCAACGGGGAAAGCCACATATTTCCCGGAGGTATCGGAATGATATATTTTGATAACGCCGCCACTACAAGGCCCTGCCGGGAGGCGGTAGAGGCGGTGAACCGTGCCCTCGCGGAAGACTGGGGCAATCCGTCGTCGGTGTACGGGTTCGGGGCGCAGGCCGAAAATATTATAAACGGAACAAGGCAGGCGGTTGCGAGCCTGCTTTCCTGCGATAAGAAAGAAATTTTTTTTACATCGGGAGGCACCGAAGCGAACGCGTTGGCTGTTTTCGGCGCGGCCGAGGCCGGGAAACGCCGCGGCAACCGGATAGTAACGACGGCGGCGGAACATTCATCGGTGCTTGAAAATGTGAAAGAACTCGAGAAGCGGGGATTCGAGGTTGTCCTCGTAAAGCCGGGCAGAAACGGCGATGTTTCGCCGGACGATCTTGCCGCGGCGATTAACCGCGATACCGTGCTTGTAAGCGTAATGCTCGTAAATAACGAAACGGGAGCGATATTTCCGGTAAAAGCGGCGGTCGGCGCCGTAAAGACAGTCGGCGCGCCGGCGGCGGTTCACTGCGACGCCGTGCAGGCGTTCGGGAAAATTCCTTTTTCGGTACGGGAGCTCGGCGTTGATCTGCTTACGGCAAGTTCGCACAAAATTCACGGGCCGAAGGGTTGCGGAATACTGTACAAATCGGAGAAAGTCCGCATTATGCCGTTATGGCACGGCGGGGAACAGGAAATCCGTCTGCGTCCGGGAACCGAAGCAGTCCCCGCGATCGCGGGGTTCGGCGCGGCTGTAAAGGCTCTCGATATCGCGGGTGCGGGAACCGCGGTGCGCGCTTTGTACGATCGCGCGAAAGAACATATCGCCGGCGCGGGATATATTTTACATTCGCCGGCCGGCGGGTCGCCCTATGTAATAAATTTTTCGGTGCCGGGATTCAAATCCGAAACGCTGCTCCACGCGTTGGAGGGGGAGGGCATTTGCGTTTCGGCGGGTTCGGCTTGCGCGAAAAACCGCAAAAGCCATGTTCTTATGGCGATGGGTCTGCCGCAAAATGAAATCGACAGCGCTTTGCGGGTGAGTTTTTCGCCCGAAAACACGCCGGACGAAGTCGACAGGCTGTTCGAGGTGCTGCGGCGGCTTGAAAATACGCTTATCCGGGTGCGTGCACAGTTATAATTGCGGCGCGGAATAGAACGGCGGTAAAATATTGAAGGTATTATTTTATTGAGGTTGTTTGCCGTGAAAGAAATTATTTTAATAAAAAACGGCGAGCTTGCGCTTAAGGGCCTAAACAGGGGAAGTTTTGAGACGGCACTGGTTAAAGATTTGCGCCGCAGACTTTCGCCGTTGGGAGAGGCGGAGATTGTCCGTTCGCAGTCGACGGTGGAAGTGATCCCGGTGTCGGATAATTATCCCGTCGGCGAGGCAATGGAACGGGTAGGCAGGGTATTCGGCATAGCGGGGTATTCGCGCGCGGCGGTCGCGGAGAAGAATATGGAGTCGATTTTTTCCGCCGTTACAGGATATTTCGCCGGCGAACTTTCGGGAGCGGAGTCTTTTAAGGTTGAGGCAAAGCGGGCGGACAAGAAGTTCCCGTTGCGTTCGCCGGAGATTTGTTCCGCCGTGGGCGAAAAGATATTGGCGGCTTTTCCGCATTTGCGGGTAGATGTACACAATCCGCAGTGTGTGATAACCGTGGAAATCCGCGAAAAAGAGGCGTATATTCATTCGGGGCAATTCGCGGGCGCGGGCGGAATGCCGGCGGGCACGGGCGGGAGAGCCGAGGTGCTGATCTCCGGAGGAATCGACAGTCCCGTTGCCGCGTGGATGACGGCGAGGCGGGGCGTTGAGCTTAACGCCGTACATTTTGCCAGCCCGCCGTATACCGGCTCGCGCGCGGAATCCAAGGTAATTTCACTGCTCGAAACCGTTTCGGGGTACGCCGGTGTAATACGCCTCGAAATTGTGACGTTTACGGAAATTCAGGAGCAGATTGCCAAAAACTGCCCGGAGGAGTATTCTACGCTGATTATGCGGCGTTTTATGATGCGTATCGCCGAGAGACTCGCAAAGCGCAGAAACTGTTCGGCGCTTATTACCGGCGAAAGTCTGGGGCAGGTGGCCAGCCAGACCCTGCCGGCGCTGGTGTCGACCGACGCCGTAACTTCAATGCCCGTTTTGCGCCCGCTTATCGGGATGGACAAAAGCGAAATCATCTCGGCGGCCCGCAGAATCGGGACATTTGAAACATCGATTTTGCCGTACGAAGACTGCTGTACCGTTTTTACGCCGAAACACCCGAAAACACATCCCGAAGTAAAAAATGTCGAGGCGGCGGAAAGCGCGCTGGATATCGAAGCGCTGTGCGGCCGCGCGGTCGATTCCGTCAGAACCGTATATGTGGGGGAAGGATAATGACTGCCGAGATAATATCCGTCGGCACCGAACTGCTGATGGGTGAAATCCTGAATACCAACGCGGAATATCTTTCGCGCCGGCTGCGTGAATGCGGAATATCGGTTTATTATCAGGTTACCGTGGGAGATAATCGCGAACGCCTCGCCGGATGCTTTTTAACGGCGTTAAAGCGCAGCGATATTGTGCTGATAACCGGAGGTCTGGGGCCTACCGAAGACGATATAACCAAAGAAACGGTTGCCGAAAGTCTGGGCTTGCCGATGCGGCGGAACGCGGATGTAATGGAAAAAATCCGCGGTTATTTTGCCTCACTGGGCAGAAATATGACCGTGAACAACGAAAAACAGGCCGATATTCCGTGCGGAGCCGAAATTTTGGAAAATTCGCGGGGAACGGCGCCGGGCGTTTATATTAAAACCGGCGAAAAACATGTGTTTATTATGCCGGGCGTGCCATCGGAAATGTGCGAAATGTTCGAAAATGCGGTTATGCCGGTACTCGAAGGGTTTTCGGAGATGGCGCTTGTTTCGCACGATATATTGATTTTCGGGGTGGGAGAAGCGGAAGTTGATTCCCGTATCGTCGATTTAACGGCGGGAGCCGATCCTACTGTCGCGCCGTACTGCGGTACCGGCGAGGTAAGATTGAGGGTGGCCTCGCGCGGCGACGGCGCCGAGCAAAAGTGTGAGACGGTGATAAACGAAATCAGGGCAAGGTTCGGCAGAGCGGTTGTGGGGGTTGACCGGGCGGATCTGCAAACCGTCGTTGTCGGAGAACTCGGCAAAAGGAATCTCCGGCTTGCAACCGCCGAAAGCTGTACCGGCGGGCTTATCGCGCAAAAGATTACATCAGTGCCCGGCGCGTCTGCGGTTTTCGATTTCGGGGCGTGCGTCTACGCGAACCCGATGAAAGAAAAACTGCTGGGAGTAGGGCGCGATGTTTTGGAGGAGCGCGGAGCCGTAAGCGCCGAAGTGGCGGAGCAGATGGCCGTAGGGGTGAGAAAATACGCCGGAGCCGATCTGGGGCTTTCGGTTACGGGAGTTGCCGGCCCCGCCTCAAGCGAAAACAAGCCGGTGGGTCTAGTGTATCTTGCCCTGGCCTCCGCGGATAAAATTTATCACAAAGAGCTGAAGCTTTTTTCGAAAAGTTATACCCGTGACAAAATACGCGAACTTACCGCCAGGCACGGGCTTGATATGGTGCGCCGCGCGGTATGGTTCGGCACCGTTGAATAACAGGCGGGAGGATATGGTCTGATGACGGAGGCCGTAAAAATAGAAATTATCTACTATCGCGCCGAACATGATGTAACGCTCGAATTCGGCTTGCACGGAGATATGGCGATGCGGTTCAGAACCGCCGAAGCCCGGACTCTTGCGGAGTTGATTGCCGCGCTGAAGAAAGCCTCCTGCCGCAGTGAAATTATGGTGGTCGTCGGCAATCTCGAACGGGGCGGTATGACGGAGGCGCTGGCAAAATCCGTAGGAAGATTTGCCGTGCCGGTGTCTTTAACCGGGCCGGGAAGCGGCAATGTTAAGGGAGACATCATATCGGAGTCGATTCCGCTTATTGCCGACGGCGTTCTGTGCGGTATGGTGGCTGAGAGCAATTATCAAAGTCTGCTGGTGCTGAGCGACGATAAAGCACGCCGCGATAAGGTGCTGGAGTCGCTGGTCGTGCCCTATTTGCGGGGACGATGCGATGAGATACGTAATATGAGGCAGAAACTTTATGAAAGCCGTTTTGCCGCGAACGGGGCAAATCCGCAAGTCGGGGACACAGGCGGAGGAAGCCCGGAGTACAATGGCGGCGAGGATTTGCGGAGTTTTTCTTCGCCCGTAATCAACGGCGGCGGAGAAAACGGCAAATAACGGATCGCCGGTATATAGTCGGCCAAACGCGGAAAACGAAGCCGTAAACCGGCGAAACGGCTGAATGTGCGCGGCGGCCGCGGGCGCGAAAATCGCGCCGCGGGCGGCCGCCCGCACGCCGCAAAAGCGGCGCGCGGCCGCCGCGCACCCCGATACCAGAACGATGGAGATTAACCCGATGATACAAAACATTATAAATACTCTGAAAGATGTATTTCCTCCGGAACTGGTGGTATTTTTGATCTCTCTTTTGCCTGTGGCGGAACTGCGCGGCGGACTTATCGCGGCAAGCATACTCAAAATCCCGTTGGCGCTTGCGTTTCCGATATGCGTTGTCGGCAATATGCTGCCGATACCTTTTCTGCTGGTTTTCTTAAAGCGGATATTCAGCTTTCTGCGGCGCAAGAGCAAGACCATGGAGAGGTTTGTAAGCTGGCTTGAGGGGCGTGCGCAACGCAAAAGCGGCGCCGTGAAAAAATACCGGCTGGTCGGGCTTTTCTGCCTGGTTGCGATACCGTTGCCCGGTACCGGCGCCTGGACGGGGGCGCTTGTCGCCGACGCCATGGGCATCCGCATAAAGCAGTCGCTCGTGGCGATAACCCTCGGCGTAATTGCCGCCGGCATTATTATGAGTGTGGTAAGCTATATTATTCCCGGTCTGTTCTTTTAAGGTCAGGCGGCACCGCGCCGTGTGCGCTGAGCGCGGGTTGGCCGCCGGATTTTTTTGTGCCGAAACGACGACAGCCGCCGTTAATACCGTCCCGCGGTTGCGTGCGGCAAATTCGCGAAAAAAGCCGAAACCGCGTGCTGCGGCATTATCTTAACGCGTGCCGAGCATAAATAATTGTGTTGTGTCTGCCGGAGCCGGATAAACGGTATCGGCGGAATTTATTTTGCCCATTCAAGGGCGCAGTTTACGGCGCGGCGCCATCCGCGTAGCCTTGTTTCCCGTTCGTTTTCGTCGATACGGTTCGTAAAGCGGCGCGAGATCTTTTGGTTCAGGCGAAGTTCATCCTTGCCGCTCCAGTAGCCTGTCGCGAGCCCGGCGAGATAAGCCGCGCCGAGTGCCGTGGTTTCAACGCAAGCGGGGCGGACTATATCGGCGTTCAGCAGTTCCGCCTGAAAGCCCATCAGAAAATCGTTGGAGGAGGCTCCGCCGTCTACTTTAAGTTCACGTATGGTTAAACCCGTGTCTTTCTCCATCGCCTCCGCCAAATCGCAAACCTGATATGCCATCGATTCCACGGTCGCGCGCACGAACTGGTCGCGCGAAGTTCCGCGTGTAAGCCCCACAACCGTTCCCCTCGCGTACGGGTTCCAGTACGGAGCGCCCATGCCGGCAAACGCCGGCACTACATAAACGCCGCCCGTATTTCCGGCCGCTTCGCAGCATTTTTCGCTTTGCGGAGCGGTTTCTATCATGTGCATTTCATCTCGCAGCCATTGTACGGCGGCCCCTGCCACGAATACGCTCCCCTCGAGCGCGTACGAAAATCCCGCGCCGTCGTCCGCCGCCGCCGTTGTAATCAGCCCGCAATCGGAACGAACCGGTTTTTCGCCGGTGTTCATCAGCATAAAGCACCCGGTGCCGTAAGTGTTTTTCATTTCCCCGGGGTCGAAACAGCATTGCCCGAAAAGCGCCGCCTGCTGGTCGCCCGCCGAACCCGCAATCGGTATCTCGCCGCCGAATATGCCGGCGGCCGTTTCGCCGTAAACACAGCTGCACGGGCGGACTTCCGGCAGCATGCTTTCCGGAATGTTAAAATACCGCAACAGTTCACCGTCCCAACAATGCCGGTAGATATTGTAAAGCATTGTTCGCGAGGCGTTGGTATAGTCGGTTGTATGAACCCGACCGCCGGTTAAATTCCATATAAGCCAGCTGTCAACCGTTCCGAACAGCAGATCGCCGTTTATCGCGCGTTCTCTCGCGCCGGGGACATTATCCAGTATCCATTCCGCTTTTGTGGCGGAAAAATACGCGTCGGGGATAAGCCCCGTTTTTTCGTAGACGGCGGTTGCCATACCGTCGGCTTTCAGCCGCTCGATTCGCGGCGCCGTGCGGCGGCATTGCCATACAATGGCGTTATATACGGGGCGACCAGTGTGTTTGTCCCACACAATCGTTGTTTCGCGCTGGTTTGTAATCCCGATAGCCGCGATGTCGCCCGCCGTAGCGCCCGCCCGTTCCATCGCCGTTTTAGCCGCCCAGAGCTGTGAGGCAAGAATTTCTTCGGGATCGTGTTCAACCAGACCGGGTTGCGGAAAAATCTGGTGAAATTCTTTTTGCGCCATACCGCATATTTCTCCTTTCCCGTTGAACAGTACGCATCTTGAACTTGTAGTTCCCTGATCCAGTGCCATAATATAGCGAGGCATAACACGCATCTCCTTCTTTCGATTTATCGCGGCGACCAACGTTTGCCGTACAGATTATTTTACCATATTGCCGCCCGGTTTGAAAATACTTTCCGTCATATTTTTGCCGGTGGCCAGTTTTTTATGGAAATTCCCGAAAAATTCTGCTATAATTCTACATAGTGTGTATCCTTGGCCGCTGCGCCCGGGGCGCGAACAAAAATACGGAGGCATAAAGCTATGGCTTTGTCGGGTTCGATGAACGAATATACCTGCCGCTACCCGCTTTACGAATGTTTCCCGGCGGTTGCGAAAGTCGGGGTTCGCACCCGCGTCGCGATCGTGCCGGAAGGCGGCTGCCGGTTTTTCCGCGATGACAAATATTACGAAATGTGGGTGGGCGGTATGCGCGATGATATGCCCGATTACCACAAACCCGTTGAGCCCAACACGGTCTGTCGCGCGAAAGACGGCTATTTGTGGTTCGATTTTACCTTTGAACGCGAGATGGAGTATTCGGTGCGCTTCCGTGAAAAGGGCGGGGAGTACATTGAGATGAGCATGTACGCGGTTCGCGGTGATTTGTTCGGACTGCGGCCCCTGAAGGGGGATTTACATACACATTCGTATTATTCCGACGGTATCGACGATGTGGCTATGACGGCGGCGAGGTACCGCGAAACGGGCTACGATTTTTACACCCTTACCGATCATAACCGGTATTATACGTCAAAAATGGCGGAAGAGGCATACGACGGGGTCGATCTCGGACTGTGCTTTATGCACGGCGAGGAGGTGCATACCCCGGGCAGTAAACTGCATATTGTCCACATAGGCGGGAATGCGAGCGTCGATGCCCTGTACATCAACGATCGGGCGAATTTCGAGGAGGAAACCGCGCGGATTGAAAAATCTCTGACCCGTGTACCCGAACAGTACCGTTCGAGAATAGCCGAGGCGGTTTGGGCGTGCGGGAAAATTCATGAATTCGGCGGTATCGCGATATTGGCGCATCCGTATTGGAAAAGCAATATTCGTAATCTGTCGGAGGATTTCTGCAACCTGCTGTTTGATCAAAGAATATTCGACGCGTTTGAACTTGTGGGCGGAGTCGATCCGCAGGGTATAAATATGCAGCTTGCCCAGTGGCAGGAGCAGAAATTAAAAGGCAATAATATAAGCGTCGTCGGTTCCAGCGATTGCCACAACGATAATTTTACCGCTTTCGCGACTAAATTCACCGTGGTGTTTGCGGAAAAGAACGCGGAGGAGAGTATTGTTGATGCCGTGCGCCGGGGGATGAGCGTTGCCGGAGAACTCGACGGCGGCGCGGTGCGCTTCTACGGCGATTACCGGCTTGTGCAGTTTGCGCACTTCCTTTACGCGCATTATTTCGAGGCTACCCGTCGCCTGTTCGCGGGCGAGGGGAGCCTTATGCGGCGATATATACGCGAGGAGATCGGGGAAGAACCGCTGAACCTGCTTGCCGGCGAGGGCGATAAATTTTACGGACGGTTCTACGGCCTGGCGCCGGTTATCACACCTTCCGAGCGCAGAAAGGCTTTTTGCGGGAAATGGAGAAATATCCAAAAGAACGAGGGACCGACGACAAGCGGTTCTTCGCTGACGCGGGATGAAAGCAGGAACAACGGTGCGCATTTTTAACTGCCGAACGCCGCGGAACCGTGTATGCCGGCACATAAAATATCACGCGGAAACGGTTGGCGTGTGATGCTCTGAATGCTGAAACGGAAACACGGAGATTTGCGGCGCGGTAAATATACGCGGCGTTCACGGCTGTGTGCGGACGCTCGGATCCTTGCCCCGATTTGTCCCGATCGGTGAATGGCGACAGCGAAAAGAATAGCGGGAAGGGGCTGTGTACGGAATTGCGGAAAATTCTTTGCCGCGGTACGGAGAATTTACCGGCGCCGTACCTGCGGTAATCTTTTTAAGACTTAAAAACCGGGGACACAATACAGGGGAGGGGTACGGTTGCTAAAATTAGAAAACGTTTCAAAATTCTATTACAGCAAAGGAGTAATCACCAGCGGTATAACCAAGGTGAACCTGCAACTCGACATGGGCGAGTTTGTGGTGATTACGGGCGAATCCGGCAGCGGGAAATCGACGCTGCTTAATGTAATTTCCGGGCTCGACAGTTACGAAGAGGGGGAAATGTATGTAAACGGCGAAGAAACCGGGCATTATACCGAAGCGGATTTCGAGTCGTACCGCCGCCGTTATATCGGGAATATTTTCCAGAATTTCAATCTTATCGGCAGTTATACGGCGGCGCAGAATGTCGAGCTTGCCATGCGGCTGAACGGAGCGGCTCAGAAAGAAGCGAAACGGAAAACACTCGAAATATTAGATCGGGTCGGGATGAAGGCGTTCGCTCACACAAAATGTTCCAAACTTTCCGGCGGGCAGAAGCAGCGTGTCGCGATAGCCCGCGCCCTCGCGAAAGACACCCCGATTATAGTCGCCGACGAACCCACCGGCAACCTTGACAGCGCCTCAGCCGCCGATGTTATCGGCCTTTTAAGCGAGGTGGCGAAAGACAAGCTTGTAATTATAGTTACGCACAGCCCCGAGCAGGTTGAGCCTTACGCCACCCGTATAATAAAGATGCATGACGGACGGGTGCTGGAAGACCGACGGCTTACCCCCGCCCGGGAAGAGGCCGAAAAACCGGTATCCGCCGGATCCGCTGCGAAAAATCTTTCCGCCGGAGGGGTTTTGCGGCTCGGATTGCGCAACGCGTTTAATATTCCCGCAAAGTTTGTGCTGATTTTCGCCGTCTTTTTGTTAATCGGCGCCACGTTGGGAGGCACATACGCCGCGTTTCAAAAAGAGGCTTACGAGGCGTCGGTAAGCGGCTGGAACTGGATGTTCCCGAACCGATCCGACGACCGTATAGTTATAAAGAAAACCGACGGCACCCCGATATCCGACGGCGATTTTGCGGCGCTGAACGCTATGAACAATGTAAAAAAGATCGACACGGACGATTTGCTGGTCGATTATATTGCCGATTTTTACTCGGAGGATTACGGTTTCTGGTTTAACTGCACCGTAAATCCGATTGATTCGTTTGAAGGGAAACTTTCCGCCGGCAGAATGCCGGAATCTCCCGATGAGGTTATTCTTGTTACGGATCCGGGCTCCTATGTTGCCGATGAAATCGACAGTGTTATAGGCAGGGAGATGATGCGCGAAGTCGCGAGGGGGAAGCGCGGCGATAAAATACGGATTGTCGGGGTTGCGATCGACGGCGAACTTGACGGCAGAACCGATATGATTTTCGGCGGAGAAAAATTGCTGGAAGAGACGAGGCGCGACGCCATAGAAAGGTATAATACCGTGACCGTTTCATTCGGTGACGGAAATATGACGGGGGCGCCGATACCGGGAATTCTTACCGACGACTTTGACGACCCGACCGTCTCCGGAGCACCGATAGTTCCGCTCGATACCGTACCCGCCGGAGGCGCTTATGTAAGCGGCAACATGAGCGACAGATTTGAAGACGGCAAATGCGTCGGCAAAGAATTGCGGCTGGCGATTGAAAACCCGTATTTTACCGATAAACTTTCGCTTAAAATCACAGCCGGTTATACGAGAACCGATTTTGAAAAACTTACCGGCATTCCGTACAGCGCCGAACTCGAAGACGTTATATACGTAAATTCCGGCGATTGGAAACGGTTTACCGAAAAGGGAATTTTCCAGAGTTCGGTATATGTTGAAGACACACAGCTGATTGATGAAACGGTAAACGAACTTAAAGCCGCGGGTTATACGCCGCTGGCGCTTCGCGACGCGCGTGCGACCGACGGCGCGGGCGCCGGCGAACTGCTTACGCTTGTCGAGGGATTTGTACTGATACTGCTGGTCGCGGCGCTGTTCTTTGTGGCTTATTTTATCATACGCATTGTGCTCCGTTCACGCAACGGATGTTACACTACGCTGCGCACTCTGGGCGCCTCCAGGCGGGTTGCGCGCAATCTGCTTATCACCGAACTCGCCGCCGTATCGGCAATTTCATTCCTTATACTCTTAATACTTGTCGGGCCGATTAAAACCGGCGCTGTTTCTTTCGGGTATATTAGCGACGCGATCCGTTACCTGCATCCCGTCCATTTTGCGGTTATATTTGCCGTTCTGATTGCCATGGCGGTGTTTATCGCTTTCCGCTACTGCCGCAAGCTGTTTAAGGATTCCGTAATGCGCAGATACAGAGAGGGGGCGTAGCGCCGTGATAAAACTCGAAAAGGTAAACAGGTTCTTCAATAAGGGCAGAAAAAACGAAATCCACGCCATAAACGAAACTACCCTCGACTTGGGCGAAAAAGGGCTTGTCGCGCTGCTGGGACCTTCCGGCTGCGGCAAAACGACCCTACTTAACGCCATGGGCGGGCTTGACAAAGTGCAAAGCGGGGATATTTATATTAACGGGGAGCGGATAACCCGCCGCCGCGCCGGAACGGTAGATCGCATACGCGGGTTGAATATCGGTTATATTTTTCAGGATTACAAGCTGATCGATTCCGCGACGGTTTACGAAAATGTAGCGGTGGCGTTGCGCCTTACGGGGATGAAAAACGAGAAGGAAATCCGCGAAAAGGTGGATTATGTCTTAAACGCGGTTAATATGTACCGCTACCGCAACCGCAAGGCGGATATGCTTTCCGGCGGAGAAAGGCAGAGGGTCGGTATCGCCCGCGCTCTTGTAAAGAACTCCCGCATAATTATCGCCGACGAACCCACCGGTAATTTAGACAGCGCCAACAGCGTTGAAATTATGCGTATAATAAAAGCCATATCACGCGACCGGCTTGTTGTGCTCGTCACCCATGAAGTGGAACTTGCCAGGTTTTTCGCCTCGCGAATAATCGAGCTTAAAGACGGCGCGGTAGTCGCCGATTACGACAATACGCACGACGAAGGGCTTGATTACCGTATCGACAGCACCCTGTATTTGCGGGATTTTGAAAAGCACGCGCAAATGCGGGATGACGGTGTAAATGTGGATTTTTACGGCGAAGCCGGCGACAGTCCGCATGTAACTCTCGCGGTGCGCAACGGCAATCTTTATGTGTGCGCCGAAGGCTACCGTGTGGAACCGGCGGGGGACGGCGCCGCCGTTAAATTCGTCGACGGGCATTACAGCCGGGTTGAAAAGCCCGATGCCGATGATTACGATTTTACGTTGCCGCCGTCGACCCACAAAGAAAAATACAGTTCGGTAACGGGCTTTTTCAAATCGGTGGGGCAGGGGTTTAAGACGGTTGCCGCATATTCGGTTCCGAAAAAAATGCTTATGATCGGGTTCCTGATGGCGGGAATATTCGCGACATTTGCGTTTTCGGGTGTCGCCGGGGTGTTTTCCCTGGAAGACAGCGAGTTTGTTCTGCACAATAAAAACAGTCTGCTGTCAAACAGAACGGGAATTTCGCTTGAAGCTTACGATAAATACTCCGCGGCTGACGGAGTCGAGTATATTCTCCCCACGCAAAGTTCCGTGGTGTTTTGTATGCCGTTCAACGATTATTATCAGACATCCGGGGAATCGGTGGATTTCGCCGCCTGCCTCGGTGATGTCGGCAAACTTTCAGAGGGAGATATCGTCGCGGGGAGACTGCCGCAAAACAGCCGCGAGGTTGTTCTGGATAAAATGCTTGTCGATTCCGCGCTGCGAACCGATATGAGGGCTGAATGCGCCGGATATTACACGGCGTCGCAGGTTGTGGGAAAGCTGCTTACCTTCGCAAACGAGTTACCGTTCGATCTGCGTATCGTCGGTATTGCCGACTGTTCGCAGCCTACCGCGTATATGGCGCCCGAATTGTTTAACGAGATCGTTTATTACAATTACCGTACCGGTAACGACATGACGGTAAACGGTTCGCCGCTTGAAGACGCGTCGGCGGTGAAAGACTCCGTCGCCGTAAAAGCCGGAAGAATGCCGGCGGCCGACGGAGAGGCGGCGGTGCCGTATGCCATGCGCGAAGAAATGCCGCTTAACAGGCAGGTAAAAGAAGTAAAACTCTGCGGGAAAGACATGACGGTTGTAGGTTATTACGAGCCGACGGAGAAAGTGTCGGGCTATTTGGTAACGCAGCGCGCTTTGCTTGAATTATCGCTTCAAAGAGGCGACGGACTTACTGTTCTAACGAGCGACAGCAAAATCGTCGCGGAGTCACTTCGGGCGATGGGGTTGCGCGCCGTCGATGCTTACGAACAGGACAGGGAGAATTATATTTTACAGCAGAAGGGAATGTTAACGGCGGCGTTCGCCATGGAGATTCTGGTGCTGCTGGTGTCGCTTATCGAAATTTTGCTTATGGTGCGCGCGTCGTTTATGTCGAGAATAAAAGAAGTCGGCACTTTGCGCGCCATTGGTGTGAAAAAAAGTGATATTTACCGCATTTTTTCGGGAGAAATTTTCGCCGTTACCACGGTCGGTTGCCTGCCGGGCGTAGCGATAATGGCTTACGCGATGTACCATATATGCCGGATATCCGACGCCTCGGCGCTTTTCGTGATGAACCCGGCGGTTGTTCTGGCGGCGGTGGCGTTGCTTTATGTGTTTAATGCCCTGGTCGGGCTTATACCGGTTTTCGTGACCATGCGCAAAACGCCGGCCGCCATACTGTCGCGCACCGATGTTGAATAAAAGGTTCGCGGATGTACGCGGCGCGGCCGCGCGGGAAATGTAAAAAAATTATAAACAAGCGCGCCGCCGGGTTGCGAACACGGCGGCGCGGTTATATAATTATGTGAATATCGGGGGAGCCGGTTATCCGGCGAACCGTTCGGAGGGAAGAGTTGAAATGCGGCCGTTTATCGAGTTTTCGGGGGTGCGGAAAGTTTACAACGCCGATACCGCGCCGGTAGTCGCGCTGAACGACATTACCTTCAGTGTGAATAAGGGTGAAATTTGCGTTATTTTAGGGCAGTCGGGCGCGGGGAAAACCACGCTGCTTAATATTCTGGGCGGTATGGACACATTGACCGCCGGCAGTGTCAAACTTGACGGGGAAGAGATTTCCGGCTACGGCAAAAGGCAGCTTGCCGAGTTCCGCCGGCAGAAGATAGGATTTGTTTTCCAGTTTTACAATCTGATCCCGAATCTTACCGCGCTTGAAAATGTCGAAATCGCCACCCAGCTGAAAAAAGACTGTAAAAATCCCGCCGACGTGCTGCAGCGCGTGGGACTGAAAGACAGAATGGGCAATTTTCCCGCGCAACTGTCCGGCGGAGAACAGCAGCGAGTGGCGATAGCGCGCGCCATAGCGAAAAATCCGCAGCTCCTTTTGTGCGACGAACCTACCGGCGCCCTCGATTCCGAGACGGGGCGAAGTATTCTTTCGCTTTTGCAGCAGTGTTGCCGCGAAGACGGGATGACGGTGCTTATAATAACCCACAATTCCGCGATTGCCCCCATGGCCGACAAGATTGTGCGGATAAAAAACGGCAGTGTGGTTTCGGTAACCGAAAACGAACACGCCGTCCCCGTCGAACGGATTGAGTGGTAAATATGGGTAAAGTTTACGGTAAACATATACTTCGCACGATAACCGGCAGTATAGGCAGATATCTGGCGATATTCGCTATCGTGGCGCTGGGCGCGGGATTTTTTTCGGGGCTTTGCACCACAAAAAAAGCGATGCTTGAAACGGGGAACGATTATTTTGCCGGGCAGTCGTTATACCATTTCCGTGCCGTAAGCGACATCGGGTTCGACGGGGAATCGGCGGCAGGGGTCGCCGACGCGACGGGGACGGAGGTGTACGGCGGAATTTCGGCTGATATGCTGACCGTATACGGAGGGCAGGAAAGCGTTCTGCACTGTCTGTCGCTTACCGACGGAATAAACGAGCCTACGCTGACCGGCGGCAGAATGCCGGAAAAAGACAACGAAGTTCTTGCCGACCGGCGGATGTTCGATAAAGACGATATAGGAAAAACGGTAAAAGTCGGGGAGCAGACCGCCGCCGGTTTCGCATACGGCGAATATAAAATCACCGGCATTGCGAATTCTCCGCTGTATATAGGTTTGGATCGCGGCACAACAACCTATTCCGACGGCAAAACCGACGGTTTCCTGCTTATGCGTGAGGGCGGTTTCGCGTCGGATATTTTTACTGAGTTGTATATTGACGCGGGAATTGACGATTTCATATACAGTGATCAATACGAGAAATCGGAGGAGGAACTTCTGCCGGCGATCGAAGCCGCGGTGCGTACGGAAACAGAAAAAAGGGCGAACCGACTGGCGGTACAGGCCGCGGGGAACACTCCGGCGGGCGCGGGCGGTCTTGAAGCGCGAACCTATGTTTTTACCCGCGACGACGATGCCTCCTACAGTTCGTTTGAAAGCAACGCGGAGATTGTAGAGAGTGTCGCGAAAGTTTTCCCGCTGTTCTTCATGGCGGTGGCGGCGCTTGTCTGTTCGACGACCATGACCCGTATGATCGATGAGCAGCGTACCGAAATAGGAACACTGCGGGCGTTGGGATTCGGCAACGGCGCCGTTCTTTTCAAATATGTTTTTTACGCGGGCAGCGCGGCTTTGCTTGGTTGCGCGGCGGGATTCTTCGGCGGGTCGCGGCTCTTCCCGGCGGTTATATGGAAGGCGTACGGGCTGATTTACGGATTTACCTCGATTAAATATACTCTAAGCGCGCCGATCGGCGTTATTTCGCTTTGCGGCGCCATGCTTGCGTCGGCCGGGGTTACATGGGCGGTGTGCCGGAAAAGGCTGGCTGAAATGCCCGCGCAGCTTATCCGGCCGCGCGCACCGGCGGCCGGCAAACGAATTTTCGCGGAACATATCCGATTCTTCTGGAACCGGCTTTCGTTTCTGCACAAAGTAACTGCGCGCAATGTTTTCCGATATAAAAAGCGTATGATTATGATGCTTGTAGGTATAGGCGGATGTACGGCACTCGTTCTTACCGGATTC
Source organism: uncultured Eubacteriales bacterium (assembly GCA_964602735.1). GTDB lineage: Bacteria > Bacillota > Clostridia > Oscillospirales > Acutalibacteraceae > CAZRRV01. Next base: position 23,099 of record CAZRRV010000010.1, on the reverse strand, counting down.
GGCATAAAAGATTCGGTTTCCAATATCGTGGATTATCAGTTCTCCGATATTATGAAATACGACATCGCGATAAACTGCTCCGACGGCACAAACCTGCCCGAACGGGGGGAACTGGCGGAAAACGGGGTGAAAGATTATACCGTTCTGCGGCAGGAAACCGCCGATATAAAGGGGAAAAGTACGCAAACCGCCAACCTTCTTATCGCCGAAAAGGATTTGGGCGGGCTGGTGGATTTGCATGACGTCGACGGCACTGCAATCGCATATCCGAAAACCGGCGAGGCCGTGATAAACACAAACCTCGCCAAACTGTGCGGAGCGGGAGCGGGTGATACCGTAACATTAAAAAACGGCGGCAACACGGTCACCGAGGTTAAAATATCCGCTCTCTGTGAAAACTATGTGTATAATTATATTTACATCTCCGCCGATACATACGGAAAAATTTTCGGGGAGTACAAACCCAACACGGTGTTCGCGACGCTTAAAAGCGGTGCCGACCCGCATAGAACCGCCGCCGCGCTGCAATCGAATCCGTCGGTGGCGGGAGTCGCGGTTACGGCGGATATTCGTTCCCGCGTGAACGACAGTATGAAAAGCCTGAACGCCGTGGTATGGGTGGTGATTTTAAGCGCGGGGGCGCTCGCGCTCATTGTGCTGTTTAATCTCGGAAATATAAACATAACCGAAAGGGTAAGGGAAATCGCCACGGTAAAGGTACTGGGGTTCCACGCCGGGGAAACGGCGTCGTATGTTTTCCGTGAAAACAGGGTGCTTACGGTTATGGGAACACTGGCGGGGCTGCCGTTCGGGGTTCTGCTGCACCGCTTTGTGATGTCGCAGATACGGATCGATATGGTAAGTTTCCGTGTTACGGTACTTCCGCGGAGCTATGTGTTTACTTTTCTTATTGTGGCGGCGTTTGCATTTCTTACCGAACTTCTGATGCTTCGCGGCGTGTATAATATCCCGATGGCGGAATCACTCAAATCGACCGAGTAGAAAAGCGGCATTATCAGGCGGCGGTCAACGGGCGGCGAACTGCTCCGGGTTTAATCCGTGCCGAATTCGCGGTCGGCCAGCACGAGAGCCGATTCCACGGTTTTATCCATATCGTAATAGCGGTATTCCGCAAGTCTCCCGCCTGTAATCAGGCGGGGATTTTTATTTGCGAGGGTTTGGTATTTTTCGTAAAGCTCCTGATTTTTTTTATCGTTTATCGGGTAGTACGGCTCCGCGTCCGGGCCGGGACTTTCGGGATACTCGCGGGTGATAACGGTTTTATTGCCGCCCGCGGAGCCGAAATGTTTGTGTTCGATAATCCGGGTATAAGGTATTTCCCGCTCGGTGAAATTCATAACCGCCACGCCCTGGTAATTGTCGATATCGAGAATCTCGGTTTCGAACCTTAAGCTGCGGTATTCAAGCGAACCGAAACACCTGTCGAACAGCGCGTCGAGCGGCCCCGTGTAAACGATTTTATCCGCCGCCCGGTCCCAATCGCCGCGGTTAAGGTTGTAATCGGTGTTAAGCACGATGTCGCAGCCTTCAAACAGCGCGTTTATAAGCGCGTTATAGCCCCCCTCGGGTATGCCCTGATATTTGTCGTTAAAATAATTGTTGTCGAAAGTGTAGCGTACCGGGAGACGGCGGATTATAAACGCGGGCAGATCCCTGCAGTCTCTTCCCCACTGCTTTTCCGTATAGCCTTTAACCAGTCTTTCGTAAATATCTTTGCCTACGAGTTTCAGCGCCTGCTCCTCAAGGTTCGCGGGTTCGGCCGTATCAAGCCGCTGGCTCGCGATTTTCGCTTTCGCCTCGGCGGGGGTGCGAACTCCCCACAGTTCGTAAAATGTGTTCATGTTGAACGGCAGATGATAAAGTTTGCCGTTGTAATTTGCGATCGGGCAGTTGGTAAAACGGTTGAATTCCGCAAGATCGTTTACAAACCGCCACACGCGATCGTTCGATGTATGGAAAATGTGCGCTCCGTACTTATGAACGGGTATGCCGGCGATATTCTCGCAGTAAAGATTTCCTCCCGGTTGCGCTCTTTTCTCCAACACCAGGCATCGCTTTCCGTGTTGCGCGGCGCGGCGGGCGAATACGCCGGAAAACAGTCCGGCTCCGACAAGCAGATAATCATATCGCGGCATAAACGCGCCTCCCGGTTATTGTTCTTTTTTTTCGTTGCCGAGCAGATTTTGCAGTTCCGCCATAAAGGTTTCAACATCTTTGAACTGGCGGTAAACGCTCGCGAAACGCACGTATGCGACCTCGTCGATTTTTTTCAGTTTTTCCATAACCAGTTCCCCGATTTTAACCGATGTTACCTCGCGATCGAGCGAGTTCTGGATAACGCTTTCGATTTCATCGACGACGGAATCAAGCCGGTCGAGCGATACGGGTCTTTTTTCGCACGCGCGAAGAAGACCGTTGAGGAGTTTGGCACGATCGAAAACTTCTCGCGATCCGTCTTTTTTTATAACTATAATCGGCAGACTTTCGACGATTTCATAAGTCGTAAAGCGTTTCTGGCATTTTAAGCACTCGCGCCTGCGGCGGATTTTTTCGCCGTCATCGGCGGGACGGGAATCTATTACTTTGTCTTCCTGATACCCGCAGTAAGGGCATTTCATATTTATCACCCCGTATTGTATTTTCGGCGACATTTCCGCCGCCGTACAGCGGTTATCCGCCGCGATTTTCCCGAAACACAACGGTATTCCCGCGCCGGTTAGGCAATCGGTAAAAAACCGGGCGGATGAGTTCGCGCGGAACCCGCCTTTCTTTTATGCTACCACAAATCGGCCCGTCGCGCAACCGTTTGTTGCTCAAATAGCGAAATACGCGTTCCGGGTAAACCGCCGGACAGCGGCGGCATTCGCGCCCGCTGCCGTGACGGTTAAAAAACGCCGATCTAAGGCAAAAAGCCTGTCTGACGGTTTTGCAAGTCATCCTCCGGCATTTTTCCGTTATATTTTACAAAAATGCTCGAAAATACACAAGGTATTTCCCGCGATTTTAGTTGCATCTAACGGAAAATCTGCAGTTGCGTTCGCTGCCGGGTCTTTATGCGGTATTGCCTAAAATAATGCGGGTTTCGGTAAACCGTATTTGCGGGCGAATGATTTTTACCGTGCAAAAACCCCGACTGTGCGCCGGTGGAACCGCGAAACGGTTGATCGCGACGTGTAAACAGGCAAAAATCCGCCCGGCTTTCACCAATCGCAGTAAAGTATCTCGGGGCGGACGGAGGCGTTCGCAATTTCGATTACCGCGTAACTCCCCCGTCCGCCGGTCGGACTGCCCGCCGAACCGGGATTTACGAATATTCTGCCTCCGTGATAATCGATATTCGGAATGTGGGTGTGACCGTAAAGCGCAAGCGCGGCGTTCTGCTGCCGCGCTTTGAGGTAAAGCCCGTCGAGCCCGCGCTTTACTCCCGCGGTATGCCCGTGGCAGCAGAAAATTTTTACGCCGTCAAGCGTTACCGTCATTTCATCGGGAGCATCGGCAAAAAAGTCGCAGTTTCCCGCGACGCGGTAAATATGCGCTTCGGGGCATAGCAACGGCAGGGTATCGGTATCGCGCAAACCGTCTCCCAGAAAGAAGATGTGCCTGACGTCGCGGTGGCGGCCAACGATTTCCTCCAGCACCGATCGGCGACCGTGCGAATCCGACAGCGCGAGAATTTTCATACGGTTCTCCCCTCCGAGCATAAACGAATGCGGCAGACTTTACCGCTATGATAACACATAAATATGCCGTTTTCAACCGAAGCGCGTAAAATTCCGAACGGTTAAACGGAAATCGGCGGTACCGCAAAATACCGTATTACGGATTCGGGCGCGAATGGCCGCATAATTCCCGCCGTATTTCACCGAAATTTTCATTATGCGCTACCGCGCGGCGGATGCGTCAGTGATTTTCGTCGTCAGATGAAGCAGGGGAACGCGCGGAAAACCTATGTGTTTCCGGGCGGTTTGTTAGGTGTAACACGGGGAATCGGGGAACAGACGGCGCGTGAGGGCTTCAGACAGTTATTGTGCGGCGCGGCTTAAATGCGGCAAAGGGTCGCCGCGCTTTTCGCCGTATCGCGAAAAAATTACCGGCTCGCCCGCCCGACGGTAAGCGCCGTTCCGTCTTAAAATTTCGCTTGACTTTCCGGCGGTTTTGCAATAAAATAAAAATGTCAGGTTGTATTCCGCGGAACATAGCGGAAGATTCGGGTAAAACCGCCGCCCGAAAAATATAAAATCCGGCAGTCCGCCTGTCTACTTTGCGGCACAGTGCCGGCCGGATTTGCGAAAGTGCGGAAAAAATAGAGGCGTTACCGCCGCAAAAAGTCTTGTACCCGTACAAAAGTTTTTCGTAAAAGCAAACGGCAGTCCGTATTTTGCCGCCGCGCGGATGATTGATCGCGCGTTATTATATAAGCCGGTGTCGCGGTTTCGGCAGCACACGAGCGGTGATATAAAAGCAGAATAAGGGCGGCTTGAACCGAAATAAATTGAATATGCGTAAATTTTTACGGCAAGACTGTATTTGTGTCACGCGGCGATGCCCCGGAAAAGGAGTGTTTGGTTGTGGACGGCATAAGTATTGTGATTGCCGTTATTTGTGCCGTTGTCGGCATAGGAGCGGGGATCGCGGCAGGATTTTTTATCGGTTCGTCGCACCGAAAGAAGGTTGCCGAGGCCGAGATAGGTTCGGCGGAGGCCGAGGCGAAACGCATTTTGAACGATGCGATGACGACGGCGGAAGCGCGTAAAAAAGAAGTAGTGTTGGAGGGAATGGAGGAGGCGCAGAAACAGCGCGCCGAGGCCGACAGGGAAATACGCGACCGCAGAAGCGAGGTTCAGCGGCAGGAAAGACGGTTGCAGCAGAAAGAGGAGACGATAGACAGAAAACTCGAAAATATCGAAACAAAAGAAGAAAAACTTGCCGCCCGCTCGAAAGAAATCGAGGAAAAGGTTGCGGATGCGGAAAAGTTAAAGCGCAGCCAGATGGATATGCTCGAGAAAATTTCGGGTTACACGGTCGAACAGGCGAAACAGCATCTTCTCAGCATATTAGACGGCGAACTTACCCATGAAAAAGCCGTAAAGATTATGGATTTCGAACAGCGGTCGAAAGACGAGATCGAGCAACGGGCAAACAACCTTGTGGCGCAGGCCATACAGCGTTGCGCCGCGGATCATTCATCGGAGGCGACAATCACGGTCGTGCCGCTCCCCAATGATGAAATGAAAGGTCGCATTATCGGGAGAGAGGGGCGCAATATTCATGCGTTGGAGGCGGCTACCGGCGTAGATCTCGTTATCGACGATACTCCCGAGGCGATAACCCTTTCGAGTTTTGACCCGGTACGCCGCGAGGTGGCGAGAATCGCCCTCGAAAAGCTTATGCTCGACGGCAGGATTCACCCGGGAAGAATCGAAGAAACGGTTGAACGCGCGCGCGCAGAGGTTGAGCGCACGATTAAGCAGGAAGGCGATAAAGCCGTTATTGCCTCCGGTGTCCGCAATATTCATCCCGAACTTGTAAAACTGCTCGGCAGACTGCATTACCGCACCAGTTTCGGGCAGAATGTGTTGAACCATTCGCTTGAGGTGTGTTATCTTACCGGGATTATGGCGGCGGAACTCGGTGAAAATGTCGAACTGGCGCGCCGCGCGGGTCTGCTCCACGATATAGGCAAGGCCCTGGATCACGAGCAGGAGGGTTCTCATATTCAGCTCGGCGTCGAGGTGGCGAAGAAATATCACGAAAGTGAAACGGTAATACACGCCATACAGGCGCACCACGGCGAAGTGCCGGCGAAAACCGTTATCGATTTTCTGGTGCAGGCAGCCGACGCGATTTCGGCGGCGAGACCCGGCGCACGGAGAGAAAATATCGAGAATTACATCAAGCGGCTTGAAAAGCTGGAGGAGATCGCCAATTCCTACAACGGAGTTGAAACATCTTACGCGATACAGGCGGGGCGTGAACTTCGCATTATGGTAAAACCCGAGATGATAGGCGACGATCAAATGGTGCTTATGGCGCGCGATATAGCCAAGCGGATTGAAGGCGAACTGCAGTACCCGGGGCAGATAAAGGTGAATGTTATACGCGAGAACAGGGCTGTTGAATACGCTACCTGAGTCTTCCGTGCGCGGAAGTGTATATTTTCCGGCTTTATGTGCCGGTAAAGTCCGGTGAGAATATGCTGTTTTTGGAAGTTCTTAAATCCATAGTTATGGGTATAGTCGAGGGGATAACCGAATGGCTGCCGATAAGCAGCACGGGGCATATGATCCTCTTTGACGCGATGCTGAAGATAAGACAGCCGGAGGCATTCAAAAGTCTTTTCCTTGTGGTAATACAGCTCGGTGCCATACTTGCCGTTGTGTTGCTGTTTTTCCACAAACTGAATCCTTTTTCCCGGCGGAAAAGCGCCGAGCAGAAGCGCCGTACATGGAATTTGTGGGGAAAAATACTGGTCGCGAGCGTTCCCGCGGGGGTTGCCGGTATCCTGTTCGACGATCAGATTGACGCAATGCTTACCGGGAACGCGAGGGTGGTAATCGTCGCGGCGGCGCTTATCCTTTACGGTGTGCTGTTTATAGTCCTGGAAAACCGAGAGCGTCAGATTAAAGTCGCCCGTGTGCGCGATCTGTCATATAAAACCGCGCTGCTTATGGGAGTGTTCCAGATGTTGGCGCTGGTGCCCGGCACATCGCGGAGCGGCTCAACCATTTTGGGCGGGATTATACTCGGAGTCGCGCGACCCGCGGCCGCGGAATTTTCGTTTTATATGTCGATCCCCGCGATGTTCGGCGGCAGCGCGATAAAGCTTGTAAAATATTTTGCCGACGGCTTTTCGATAAGCGGCGGTCAGTTCCTTATTCTGCTTACGGGTACCGCCGTCTCGTTCGTGGTATCGCTTTTCGCGATAAAATTTCTGCTTTCCTATGTGCGGCGGCACGATTTCAAGGTATTCGGTTATTACCGCATTGTACTCGGTGTAATTGTGCTTATTTATTCCATTGTTTCGGCAGCGGTAAAATAGCGGAGCGCGGCGGTGAACGGGAAAAAACGTGTGGAAATATTTACCGACGGCGCGTGTTCCGGCAACCCGGGCCCGGGAGGGTGGGGTGCCGTGTTGCTGTACGGGAACGCCCGCAGGGAACTTAGCGGGGGCGATCCGTCAACCACAAACAACCGGATGGAACTTACCGCCTGTATAAATGCCCTTAAAGCCCTGCGCGAGCCGTGCGAAGTGACGCTTACCGCCGATTCGAAATATATTGTAGATGCCGTAAATCTCGGATGGGCGGCGAAATGGCGAAAGAACAACTGGATAAAATCCGATAAAAAGCCGGCGTTGAATGCCGACTTATGGGAGCAACTTCTTGATTTATGCGCCGTTCACGATGTCAGTTTCCGGTGGGTTAAAGGTCACGCCGGCAACCGGGAAAACGAACGCTGCGACAGGCTTGCGACCGAAAGCATAAAAAAATATAAAGGTAGCACCGCGTAAAGACCCGGCATCAGATGTAACGGCGGATTTTTCGTTAAGAGAAAGCAAAAAAAGCGCAAGAAATACTTTCCTGAATTTCCGAGCATTTTTGTAAAATATAACGGAAAATATGCCGGCAGATGATGTCGGGAGCCGTCGGGCGGGCATTATGCGGTGTTGCAAAAAAGCAAACCGATAAAACGGCGCCGTGCAATGATTGCCGCGCGAACGCGCGACGGCAACCGTTGTATATGGCGCCGCTTTAATATTGGCGGGTAATGCGCAAATATTACGGCTGTTTATCGATGCACTTTTCCATCAGCTTTTCAAGCTCCGATTCCGAAAATCCGGCGACGGCGTCGCATATTTTGCCGGCAAGAGGATTGTCTTTCATTATCGCGACGGATATTTCCGAAACGCCGCCATCGACTTCGAAACCCGTTTCGTTGTTGACCAGATTAACAAAAGTAAAATTGTCATACTTTGTGCAGTTGGCGCGGGCAACGGGAAATTCGGCGATATATCCATCGATTTCGCCGTTCTGCAGCCCCGCAATCATAGAATCGTAATCGTTGTAAAGGCATTCGTCTTTAATGTAGGGCATCTGCCCCGCCAGCGTTTCGTGCGGAGTTCCCGACTGCGCGGCGATAACCGCGTCCTGAAAATCGTTTATGCTTTCCGCGTCGCGGTAGGCTCCGTCTTTTTTCACTACCACGCATATATTCGATTTATAATAAGGCTTTGAATATACAATATCCTCGTTTTCGGGGTTTTCGTTCATTCCGGCAACTATCATGTCAATTTCTCCGTTTCGGAGCGCGGGCAGTAATTCATTCCATGAAAATTTTACGACGATAAGACGGCGGTCGAGTTTGTCGGCTATTTTTTTCGCCACTTTTGTGTCGAAACCGTTGGCGAACTTAGCCGATCCCTGTATAGGCACCCCGGAAAATTCACTGCCGTAACTTTCCCAGTTAAACGGGACATAGGCGCATTCCATGCCCACCCGTAAAAGAGGCCGTTCGTCGACCTTTTTTTCGGGTTCGCCTCCCCCGCATCCGCAAAGCGCGAGCAAAAAAACCGCCAAAACTGCCGATAAAAAACGTTTCATAAGCTCAACTCCGCCTGTCGTTCTTCCTGCCCCGAATGTTAAATTTCGGCTCCTGCTTCTTAAAAATCCGTATAATATTCGAGCGATGCTTTACGATTACGATAAGAGCGATGGCGGCGGAAAGCGTTACGGAAAGCGGGCGCAAATCCGCGGGCACCGTAAAAAACTCCGCGAACGGAAGCGCAATCATCGAGCTTATAGACGCCGCGGAAACCATCTTTGTGCAGAAAAACACAATGCCGAACACAGCCACGCAGATAACGAGCACTTTCCAGTTGCAAACGGCGAAAATCCCCGCCGTGACCGAAACCGCCTTGCCGCCGCGAAAGGTGAAAAAGACCGGGTAAATATGCCCTATCTGGCAAAACACGCCGCATACAAGCAACCCGTATGTAAGATTGACGTCGGCGCCGACGGCATTGCCGAGCAACCCGAAGACAAGGTACTTGGCTATCAGGCACGAAATCGCCGCTTTGGCAAAGTCGAGGATAAAAGTCAGCAGACCGGGGCCGAACCCCGCGGCGCGGATAACATTGGTCGCGCCCGCGTTGCCGCTGCCTATTTCGCGTATATCGCGGTTTTTAATTATTTTGGTTATAATCACCGCGAAATTTATACTGCAAATCAGGTAACCCACCGCGGAGGCAAGCGCGATTAAGGCAAAGGCCTTCATAAATCAGTTTTTCCCTTCCTCCCGTTCACGTATAATGATGCGTATCGGCGATCCTTCCAAGCCGAACACCGAGCGGATTTGATTTTCGATATATCGTTTGTAAGAAAAATGGAACAGAGACCGGCTGTTGCAAAAGCAGACAAATGTCGGCGGTTTGACCGAGACCTGCGTGATATAGTAAATTTTAAGCCGTCTGCCTCTATCGGACGGGGGCGGCACACGCGTTACCGCGTCGGACAAAAGGTCGTTCAGCCTTCCGGTGGGGATGCGGGTCACGCTTTGCCCGTAAACGAACGACACAAGCGCCAGCAGACGGTCGATTCTCTGCCCTGTTTTGGCGGAAATGAAAACAACCGGCGCGTAGGACAGGAACGCGAGATTTTTCATAATTTCCCTGCGGTATGCATCCATGGTTCTGCCGGTTTTTTCCACCGCGTCCCACTTGTTTACGGCGATTACCACGGCTTTCCCGCTTTCCTCGGCAAGGCCGGCGATTTTCGCGTCCTGTTCGGTGCAGCCCTCCGTCCCGTCAATCAGCAGCACGCACACATCCGAGCGTTCAACGGCCAGTTCCGCGCGCAGCACGCTGTATTTTTCGATTTTATCGTCGATCTTCGATCGGCGGCGTATACCCGCGGTGTCGATCAGATTGTAAACCGTGCCGTTTACTTCAACCGTCGTATCCACACTGTCGCGTGTGGTGCCCGCCGTTTCCGAAACTATAACCCGCTCTTCGCCCGAGATTTTATTTATGAGCGAAGATTTCCCGGCGTTGGGCTTCCCGATTATCGCTACGTTTACGGCGTCGCCGTCATCGCCGCCGTCGGCTTCCCGCGGCAGATTTTCGAAAATTCTGTCAAGTAAATCCCCGGTGCCGTGCCCGTGCACCGATGAAACGGGCAGCGGTTCGCCCAGACCCAGAGAATAAAATTCGTAAATTCCGGCCGGCGGATCGCCGATTGAATCGCATTTGTTTACGCAAAGTACAACGGGTTTCCCGCTGCGGCGCAGCAACCCGGCAACTTCGCGGTCGGCGGCGGTGACGCCGGTGGTTATATCGGTTACCATTACGGCGACTTCGGCCGACCCGATGGCGATTTCAGCCTGCGCCCGCATTTGTTTCAGCATGAAATCGCCGCTGTCGGGTTCAAGCCCTCCAGTATCTACCAGCAGCGCGGTACGCCCGCGCCATTCGGTTCTGCCGTAAACCCTGTCGCGGGTAATGCCGGGCGTATCTCCCACAATCGAAAGGCGTTTGCCGATTAACTTGTTGAACAGGGTTGATTTCCCCACATTCGGCCGACCTACGACCGCCACGACCGGCAGCGTCATTGTTTCATCCTTTCAAAGCATTGATTAAAACCTCGCCGCTGTTTTCAACCGGGGTACACGGCACCCCGAGTTCTGTTCTCAAATCGTCGAGCGACACACCGTCTAAAAACAAATCGCGTTCCCGGCGCAACATAACGGCGGGGAACAGCAGTTCGTCGCCGAGATCTCTGCCTTTAAGCGTTTTTATCAAATCCCTGCCCGTAACGAGCCCCGCTACGGTGATGTTGGAACCGAAAAAGTTGTTTGTGACGGGGTAAACCTCGCACGAGAACCGGCGGAACTGCTTTTCACACATCGATACGATGTGCCGCATCAGCGGCGCGGCGGCGACCCCGGTGGCGAGACTTATCCGTCTCCGCCTCGCGAAAGGCCGGCTCCCGGCGGATTGCAACGCTTCGCGGCATTCTTTAAGCATAAGCGCCCACATTCCCACACCGTTTTCAAGCTGGTCGAAATCGCCGTAAAATCCGGCATCCGGTATTTCCCTGCCGGCTTTAAGGTAAAATTCGTCGGAAGCGTAAACTCGGCGCGAGCCGCATTTTTTAACCGAAACGTCTCCGTAGCCGTTGATTATGTCGATTACCTCTCCGGCGCCCTGCTCCGTGTAAGGTTCGATGCGCGGAAGCCCGTCGCGGTAATCGGTAAGCCCCGCCGGGACAGCCGCGACGCACTGTACCGCGTCGAGTGACAGCAAATCTTCGAGAGTGCGGCGAAGCGCGTCGCCGTCGTTTATGCCGGGGCATAAAACAAGCTGGCAGTTCAGTTTTATTCCGCCTTTTGCGAGCCGCGGAATAATTTCGAGAGATCTGCCCGCTTCGGGGTTGCGCATCATCTTTACCCGAAGCTGCGGATCGGTAGTGTGAACCGAAATATTTACCGGGCTGAGGTGCATTTGAAGTATGCGGGAAATTTCGTGTTCGGAGAGGTTTGTAAGGGTAATGTAATTCCCGAAGAGAAACGAAAGCCTGGAATCGTCGTCCTTAAAATACAGGCTTTCCCGCAGACCTTTCGGCATCTGGTCGATAAAACAGAAAATGCATCCGTTACGGCAGGTGTGCTGTTTATCGATTAAATATGTGTCGAAAGTCAGCCCGAACTCGGCGGTTTCCGGTTTTTCGACAACAACGCCGTAATCGCCGCCGTCCCGCGACAACCGCAGTACCGGGTTCCGTTCGCTTTCGTAAAACCGATAATCGAGTACATCGCATATTTCGTTTCCGTTTATCGAAATCAGAATGTCGCCCGGCTGTATACCGGCTTTGGCGGCGGGCGAATTTCCGATTACGCCGGAAACGGTAACTGACATTCTCTCACCGACTTTTCCAAAAAAGTTTAACCGAAAAAAGCAGCGAGGGGCATCCCTCGCTGTAATCGACGCGTTAACCCTCGACTTTCACCGCTTCACGCCCGTTATAAAATCCGCAGGAGGGGCATATCCTGTGCGGCCTTTTGTATGCCCCGCAGTGATCGCATCTTACCAGTTCGGGCGCATCCAGTTTCCACACATTCGACCGCCTTTTGTTCTTTCTGGCTTTCGAGGTTTTCCTTTTCGGTACAGCCATATCGGCACCTCCTTTGCAACAAATACTATTATATTATCATAAACCGTGATTGTCAAGAATTTATTTGCCCGGTTGGAACCGCCCGTGCGTGTGCCGGCGGATTTGCCGGTTGCGGAACCGTCCTGCCGCCGGGTTCTATTTGCCCGGTTACGCGGCACAGAATCTTCCCGCAGCGATAAACGGTACGCCGCGTATGTCTTCGGAGAATTCCAACCCCGGCGCCCTTCCGGGTTGGAGGCGGCGCGGCTGCCCGACCGTCTGCGAAAGGCTACCTGCGATTTCTTCCGTCGAGCGGTTTTGCACCGCTTTCGACGGTTATCGCGGCTGTCCGGCCGGCGGGATATTGATATTGCCGTATATCCGTATCGTCGCCCCGTTCCTACGAGAGCGGCGGGATTTTTCCGGGGCGGGAACGGCAACCGGGAATATTTTGCTCATTTCGCAGACGTAAATTCGGGGTTGCCGGCGCTTTAAGCGGTTCCCGAAATTGGTTGCCTTCGTCCGAAAATCTCCGCCGACCGGCGCCGTGTTTTGGGCGCCTATCCCACCTGTATAAGCGCGGCGGTGGTTTTCGCGGTTTTCGGCGGCTCGTCGTCGGTATTATCCCCGGCGTCGATATAAAATGTGATAACGCAGTTATTGTAATGCAGAGTGGCTACCCATACGTCATCGTTGTTGCGATCGATGTTTACACCGTCGATTTTATCGGTAATCTGGTTGTAAGTCTGCCCCACGCGCACGCCTGGTATAACCTCGCCCCCGCTCTGGACGATAACGGACAGCACCGGATCGGACGCGGCGGGTGTTTCGCCGTCGCTGTCGAAAGAGAAGAGGTACGCGCACCCGGTGAACCGAAAAGCGCCGCTGGATTCGTCGACCGTGGGTTCCCCGAAAGCCGAGACAAGCGCGCCGTAATTCGAGGAGATATATTCGGCGGCGGGTTTTACCGCGGGCGCGGCGGCACTCGACGGATCGCTTGAAGTTGAAGCGGATGAACTGTTCTGGGAAGCGGCGGATGAGGCTTTGGACGAACTTGGGGTTTGCGAATTCGGGCGCTCCGCCGGTGCGCGTGAACCGGTCGCCTGATTGTAAGACGGCAGATCCACCGCGTTCCCGTCGTTGAAGCCCGATCCGAATCCCGAGTTGTTTTTTCGCGATGTCGCGCAGGAGCGGATGAGCATTACGATGAATACCAGCATAATAACGATGATAACCGCGACCCCCGCGGTCAGCATAATCTTTTTATTGTCGAGCTTCGCGGGTTGGTTTTTCCCGCCCGGCTTTTTCCCGCCGCCGGTACTTTTGCGGGATTGGCCGCCCTGTTGCCGGGTTTGCGCGCGGCCGTTCCCCCGCGCCTGCGCGGATTGCCTTTCCGCGGAGTAATTATCGTACTGTTCCAGTTCCGACGGCCGGCGGAAACTTCTTATGTCCCGTTCTTCGTATTCATCGCCGTGGGAGCCGGGTTGCCGAGTTACTTTCGGTATGGCGCGCGTAGTATCGTCAACCCGGTGAACGGTTTCGTTGAAAGTTATTTTGCTGTCGCAAAAAAGGCAGTAGGTAGAACCGTAAGGTAACTCTCTGCCGCACTGCGGGCATTTCATACGCGCACACCTCCCGTTGTTGATCTTTACGGCGTTTCAGCCCAAAAGCATACGGTCGTTTGCCATTTCCTCGCCCGTGGTCTGCTCGAATTTCAACATCAGATCCGAAACTTTAAGATCCCGCTTTTCTTCTCCCGACGCTTCGTAAATAATTCTGCCGTCGGTCATCATAATAAGGCGGTTGCCGTAGTGTATGGCGTCGGACATATTATGGGTTACCATAAGCGCCGTTAAATGATTATCGGCTATAATCCGTTCCGAAAGTGCGAGTACTTTCGCGGCGGTTTTCGGATCGAGCGCCGCGGTATGTTCGTCGAGCAGCAGCAGTTTCGGATGTTTTAACGTTGCCATCATCAAAGTAAGCGCCTGTCTCTGGCCGCCGGAAAGCAAACCCACTTTAGCCGTGAGCCTTTCTTCAAGGCCAAGCCCGAGCGTGCCCAGCATCTCTTTGTACATACCGCGTTCCTTGCGCGAAATGCCCCATTTCAGGGTGCGCCGGCGCCCTCTCCGCGCCGCGAGGGCGAGGTTTTCCTCTATATTCATTGTCGCGGCGGTGCCGGTCATCGGATCCTGAAAAACGCGTCCCAGATATTTCGCGCGTTTATGCTCGGGCAGGCGCGTTATATCGCTGCCGTCGATCACAATCCGGCCGCTGTCGGCGGGATAGGTGCCCGCGATAAGGTTCAGCATGGTCGACTTTCCGGCGCCGTTGCCGCCTATCACCGTTACAAAATCGCCGTCGTTCAGTGTAAGGCTTAAATCTTCAATCGCCTTTTTCTCGTTTACGGTGCCGGCGTTGAATGTTTTGTATATATGCGAGAGTTCAAGCATTGCCGTTCCCGCTTTCTTTCGCCGATCCGTCGGCAACCGGCTTTTTTCTCCGTTCGGCGATTTTGGATTTCCAGAACGGCACGCCGAGGAATATCGCCACCATAATGGCCGAGAACATTTTAAGGTCGTTTGTTTTAAGTCCCAGCCACATTACAACCTGCATTATGAAAAAGTAGATGATGCTACCGATTACGGCCGAAAGGAGTTTAAGCGCGAAATTCTTGAACAGTTTGCCGAAAAGCACTTCCCCGATAATTACCGCCGCAAGCCCTATGACGATGGCGCCGCGCCCCATATTTATGTCCGCGGTGCCGTTGTACTGCGCCAGCAGCGCGCCCGAAATACCCACAAGCCCGTTTGAAAGCACAAGCCCGATAATCTTTGCGCTGTTGGTATTGATGCCGTTCGCGCGCGCCATGGCGTGGTTGCACCCCGTCGCGCGGATGGAATATCCGAGCTCGGTGCCGAAGAACCAGTAGAGAACCGCTATGATAACCGCGCAAAAGGCAAGACCGATCAGCGACGAGCGAGCGGTTTTGCCTACCGACATCAGAACATTATAATTGCGCGAACTTATTGGGGCGTTCGGAGACGGGCTGCCTCCGCTCAACGGCCAGAGCACCGATACCCGAAGATAAATCGAGTACAGCGCAAGCTGGGTGAGTATTCCCGAAAGAATGGCGGGAATACCGAACTTTGTGTGCAGCAACCCGGTAACAAGCCCCGCGAGGCACCCGGCGGCGAACGAGATCAGCATTGAAAGCCACATCGGCAGTCCGTTCGCCACCGAAACCACGAGGGCGATGCCGCCGAAACTCAGTGTTCCGTCAACCGTGAGATCGGCGAGATCGAGTATTTTATAGGTAATATACACTCCGATCGCCATAATTCCCCATACAAGACCCTGCGAAAGGGCACCGGGGAACTGGCTGAACAGCGATGAAATCTGCATAAGGCTTTAATCGATTATTTAAGCTCTTCGTACCCTTCGGGAATTTTCACTCCGCATTTTTCGGCGCGGTCTTTGACGAATTTCTTCGCCAGTTTTTCCTCCGGGGTGTAGCTGATGTCCATATCCCCCGGATCTTTCCCGTTGACCAGGATTTCGTAGGCCATTTTTCCGGCTTCGTAGCCGATGTCGTAATAGCTGATGGTCAGGGTGGCGACTCCGCAGGTTTTACATATTCCCTCTTCGCCCGCGATAAGCGGGATCCCGGCGGGCTCCGCAATGTTGTTCACCAGCTCACCGTTGGAGGCGACGGTATTGTCGGTCGGCGCGTAAAGCACATCGCATTCCGACACCGCTTTTCTTACAATCGCGGTGGCGTCGTCGGTGTTCGCAAAACCGTATTCTTTAACTTCAAGTTCCAGTTTTTTGAGTTCTTTGGTTATCTCGGTTACCTGGAATTTGGAATTCGCTTCGTTCGTGCAGTAGATAATGCCGACGGTTTTCGCGTCGGGAACGAGGTCTTTAATCATGGCCGCCTGCCTGTCGAGCGGGGCGAGATCCGCGGTTCCCGTGACGTTTATGCCGGATTTGCCCGTCCATTTATCGAGAGAAATGTTGAGCGCGGTGGCGTAATCGGTGATGGACGTGCCCACAATCGGTATGGTTTCGGTGGCGTTGTAGGCTGCGGTAAGGGCGGGAGTCGCGTTCGCCATAATCAAATCGACTTTGTCGGAAACGAATTTGTTTACGATGGAGGTGCAGTTGTTCGCCTCGTTTGAGGCGTTCTGCTCGTCAATTTCCACTTTGTCGCCCAAAAGCTCCGCGAGCGCGTCTTTGAAACCTTTGGTGGCCTCGTCGAGCGCGGGGTGCTGGACGAGCTGGCAGATGCCCACTTTATAGGTTTTTTCGCCGGTGTCCCCCTTGCCGGTGTCCCCCTTGCCGCAGGCGGCGACTGACAGCACCAGAACCGCGGCAAGTACCGCGCCGATAATACGAATACATTTTTTCATAAAAAACATCCTTTCAGTGTTTTTGATCACCTTTTACGCGTTTATTTACCGTCGCGTTTCGCAGCCGTTCTCTTACGGAACACGAACGCGGCCGCGCCCGCCGCGCAAAGCACGACAGCTCCCGCCGCCGCGGCAACGGGCGGAATGTGGGATCTCTTCGTTTCACGGGCGACCGCTTTTTCAACCGCCGCGGTTTCTCCCGCTCCGGCGGGATTCGCGGCAACGGCAGTTCCGGCCGCGACGGGTTCTCCGCCGTTCGCGACGGTTCCTTCTTCTCCGGCGGCGTTGTTATAAACGGTATCGCGCGCCGGCGCGGCCGTTCCGGCGGGGGCGTTCGCGCCGCTGGCGCCCGTGGTTGCGGCCCCGGTCTCGACCGTCGCGGGGGCTTTCGTGCTGTCTTCTTTCTCTTCCTCGGCAGGCGGGGCTGCGCCGTCGGATTTCCCTTCCGTCTCGGCGGCCGTCACAACATCTTTTATAACGCCGGTTTCCGTAACGGCTTCTTTATCGGAAAATTTCGATTCCGCCGCCGGTGCGCCGAATGTATCGGACGTTTCGATTCCGGCGCCGGTTGAGGCGTCGACTTGCGGCACATCGGGCGTTTCTTCCGCCGGTTTGTCTTTCTTTTCGGCTTTGTGCCAATGGGCGTAAAGCGACTGCCCGTTTTTAAGTACCGTGCCCCGCGCTACTTTCTCTCCGCCGACGGGCGCGGTGTACCAGCCGTCGAAATAGAACATTCCGAATCCTTTTTTGCCCTGAATGGGGGTGTTTGCCCAGTATTCTTCGAGCTTCCTTTGAATTTCGTCGTATTGCGATTCGTCTTCGAGGTAATCGAGCACCCCGGCGGGATCTTTGCCCGAATAATTGAAGTTGAACACTATACCGTCGGTGAATTTGTAACCTAAGTCGCGCGTGCACTTCAGGCAGTGACCCGACATACCGTTTACGCCGTTCCAGTCGTAGTAAAAAATTATCTTTTTATATCCTTCTTTGTTCGGCATCTCAAATACCGGATAGAGCGTTTTCACATCCGCGGGAATAACATCGCCCGGGTGATAAACGGTGCCGTTCTGTATAAGCTTCCATACCCAGTATTCGCCGGAGTCGTCGGGCTTGGTTTCGGTCATTTTCCTGTCGCTCCAGCCCGCGAGCTTATAACTGCCGTATTTGGGGGAGGGAAGATTCGACGGCAGTTTCCCGTCAGCGGTAAGGGTCGCCTTTCTTGTGTAATTCTGGTCGGGATACGCGGAGTCTTCCGGGAAGCTGCCCGGTTCGCCGTCGAGCGTAATGGTTCTCGTCTCCGCCGCGAACGCCATAATCGGGATAACCCCCAAAATCATAAGCGCCGCCAGAATAATGGCGATAATTTTCAATGGTTTACTGCTCATCGCAATTTCCTCCTTATGCTTATGTGCAGATAGTAGCATATTCCGATTGAAAAGTCAAGAAATATAAACGTTTTCCGGGGAAAAACGACGGCATTTCGGGCGGCCGGTTCCGGGAACTCATTCTCATTTTACGGAGACGCCGCAATATGTGCCGCCGGGCGCCCCGCCGTCGTGCGTCTGCCGGGTATGGCCGGAATGCGGCTTTCGGGAATTTCGTAAGTGTACAAATCGGTTCCCGCGCGGTCTGTATTGTTGCGCGAAGAAATCCGGCACCGGCGGTATTTGCCCGCCGACTCCGTTATTCTTTCGCGAGTTCGCGCGCCGCCTCGACTATTACCCGCGTGGCTCCCTCGACTTCGAACCGCGAACTGTCGATACACAGATTGTAGTGGCGGCAGTCGCCCCATGTCATTTCGGTATAGTGGCTGTAATATTTTGCCCTGCCGCTGTCGGTATTGTCGATGGTTTTGGCGGCTTTGTTCGGCGCCACCCCGTATTCGCGCACCGTGCGTTCGATACGGTCTTTCTTATCGGCGTATATGAACACCTTCAGGCAGTTGGGATGATCGCGCAGAATATAATCGGCGCATCTGCCGACGATAACGCAGTTGCCCTTTTCGCCGAGCTCCCTGATAATTTCGGTTTGCGTAAAATACATTTTATCGGAATTGGTGTAGTAGTTCGGCATCATAAGGGCGCCTATGCTTATATCGGACGTCATGGGCGACCAGATAAAGCGGCTTGAAATTTTGCCCTCGCGTTTCGTAATGTATTCTTTCGCGAGACCGCTCCGCTCGGCAATCATATCGATCATATTGCGGTTGTAAAACTCGTAGCCGAGTTCTTTGGCCACGGCCTCTCCTATAAGTCTCCCCCCGCTGCCGTACTGCCTGCCTACGGTAATAATCAACGGTTTCACGGTATCATCAACCTCCGGCTTTGATTTTTCGTAATCAGTGCCTAAATCGGCCTGAGAATATAATCACTATTGTAAGTATAGCACAACTCCGCGGCAAATGCAACCGTCAGTACAGGAATGTAACAAAATTGTAAAAAGAGGTTAAGACCCGCCCGGCGGATCGCATTGTAAAGTTTGCCCGCCCGAGCGCCGGATTTATTCGCGATTCGCTCTTTACATTCCCGTGCGGTATGATAAAATGTACACGGGCTCCCGGGGTGCGGGGAAACATATCGAAAGCGGAGGATGGCAATGAGTTCGGGCAGCGGGAAAGCCCCGTCGCATATCGAGATACGCGGCGGGCGGGTTCATAATCTGAAAAACATTAACGCGGATATACCCCTGAATCGGATCGTCGGCATAGCCGGCGTTTCGGGATCCGGCAAATCTTCGCTCGCTTTGGGGATCCTGTACGCCGAGGGATCGAGGAGATACCTGGAGTCGCTGTCGACTTATACCCGGCGCCGCATGACCGGCGCGGCCGCCGCCGATGTGGACGAGGTGCTTTATGTTCCGGCGTCTCTCGCCCTGCACCAGCGCCCCGCCGTACCGGGAATACGCTCCACATTCGGCACCGGAACCGAACTCTTAAACAGCCTGCGCCTTATGTTTTCGCGGCTCGCGGAGCATAAATGCCCTAACGGTCATTATGTCCCCCCGACCTTGAATGTCGCGGCGGAAAAAGAAATCATATGCCCCGTATGCGGCGCCGCCGTAATGCCCCCGGCCGCCGAGGATCTTTCTTTCAACAGCACCGGAGCCTGCAGGCGTTGCGACGGCACCGGCGTTATACGCGTTGTTGACGAAAGCACTCTGGTCCCCGACGATTCGCTTACCATCGACGGGGGAGCCGTTGCGCCGTGGCAGACGCTTATGTGGTCGCTTATGAAAGACATAGCGCGGGAGCTCGGGGTCAGAACCGATGTGCCGTTCCGGGATCTGACCGACAGGGAGAAAGACATTGTTTTTCACGGCCCCGCAGTAAAAAAGAATATAATCTACCAGAACAAGACAAGCGGCGCGGCGGGGGATATGGATTTTACCTATTTCAACGCGACATATACGGTTGAGAACGCGCTTTCCAAAGTAAAGGACGAGAAGGGGATGAAGCGCGTCGAAAAGTTTCTGCGGCAGAGCGTGTGCCCCGATTGCGGAGGCACCAGACTTTCGGAGCGGGCGAGAGAGCCGAGGCTGAGAGGAATTTCGCTCGCCGACGCCTGCAAAATGACGCTCGCCGATCTTACCGAATGGGTAAAAGGAGTGCCGATGTCGCTGCCCGTGGAAATGCGCCCGATGGCGAAAAGCATTTGCGATTCGTTCCTGCATAACGCGAAGCGCCTCGCCGATCTCGGGCTTTCCTATCTTACGTTAGACCGCGAATCGTCAACTCTCTCCACCGGGGAGCGGCAGCGTATGCAGCTCGCGCGCGCCGTAAGGAACCGCACCACCGGCGTTATGTATGTTCTCGACGAGCCGACGATAGGGCTTCACCCCGCGAATATCGAGGGCGTTGCGGGGGTTATGGATGATTTGATTGCCGACGGCAACACCGTTGTTCTGGTTGACCACGACACTTCGATACTTTCAAAAGCCGACTGGATAATCGAGATGGGTCCCGGGGCGGGCGAGAACGGCGGGCGGATAATCGCCGAGGGCACCGTGCCGGAGATCGAAAACAACCCCGGGTCGCTGATAGGCGGATTCTTATCCGGTGCGGTTTCGACAAAGGTGCGGCAAAGGGCGGAAAAAGGGAATATGTTCGACGCGGGGACGATACACATGGAAACATCCCGCATACATACCGTAAAGCCGCTCACGGTCGATATTCCGAAAGGCCGGCTTACCGCGGTAACGGGCGTGTCCGGCTCCGGCAAAACGACGATGGTGCTCGAAAGCCTTATACCGGGGCTGACAAAATATATCGAGCGGGGGGCGCTCCCTCCGCATATCGGGAAAATCGACGCCGCCGGAATACGCAGGGTAAAGCTTATCGACGCCTCGCCGATCGGGATAAATATCCGTTCCACCGTCGCAACATACGCGGATATTCACGACGAACTGCGCAAGATTTACGCCCGAACCCCCGACGCGAAAAAATCGGGGTACAGGGCGGGGGATTTCTCGTACAATACCGGCAGACTGCGCTGCCCCGTATGCGACGGGACCGGCTCGGTAAGCCTCGATGTTCAGTTCCTGCCGGATGTGGATATTCCCTGCCCGGAATGCCGCGGGTCGCGTTATTCCAAAGCGGCGTATAAAATAAAACGGGTATCGAAAAACGGACGGCTTCGGATTTCGCTGCCGGAACTTATGGATATGAGCGTGGAGAAGGCGGCGGAGGCGACGGATGACATACCCGTTATAAAAAAACGGCTGGATGTGCTGAATGAACTGGGACTCGGCTATCTTACCCTCGGCGAGCAGACGCCGAGCCTTTCCGGCGGCGAGGCGCAGCGCCTTAAGCTCGCCGGGGAGATGGGTAAGGGTCAGGCCGATTCGCTCTTCGTTTTCGACGAGCCGACGATAGGGCTGCACCCCTCGGATGTGCGGACGCTGCTTTGTGTGTTCGACCGTCTTACCGGCAGCGGCGCCACCGTTGTGGTTATCGAACACGATCTCGATGTTATTTCAAACGCCGATTATGTTATCGATATGGGGCCGGGCGGCGGCGAGCGAGGTGGGCGGATCGTCGCCGCCGGAACGCCGGAGGACATCGCCTGTTGCGGAGACAGCGCGACCGGGCGCTATCTGAGAAACGGGAAATTTCCCGCCGCCGGATCCGCGGCAGCGGAATAAAAAATTCGTTGCATTTTGCGTAAAAGCGTTGTATTATCTAAAACGTCGGAGGAAATACGGCGGCTGACGGAAAGGTATCGGTTATGGAATCTGAAAGAGCGGGCGGCGCGGCGGTTCGCAACGCGGTTTTTCTCGGCGGAATGTGCTTTGTGGCATATCTTGCCTGCTATGTGCAAAGGAATATTTTGGGCGCCGTATCGCCACAGCTGCTGGAAGAGAATATTTTTACCACCGAGCGCATCGGGGCGCTCTCTTCCGTCTTTTCGATAACTTATGCCGTGGGGCAGCTTATAAACGGAATCGTCGGAGACAGGGTAAAGGGTAAAATAATGATTTTCATCGGGCTTATCAGCGCCGGCGCGGCTTCGCTGATGTTCCCGCTGTTTATCCGCAACTACACCGTGGTTTATTTTACCTATGCCGCGACGGGCTTTTTCCTTTCGATGATTTACGCGCCGATGACCCGTCTTATCGCCGAAAACACCCGCCCCGACCTTACCCCGCGCTGTTCGCTGGGATATACTTTCGCGAGTTTTCTGGGTTCGCCGGCGGCGGGCCTGCTCGCGTCTTTTACGGCGTGGAGAACAAGTTTCAACCTGAGCGCGATGCTGCTTGTGATTATGGGCGTCGTCTCGTTTTTCGCTTTCACGTGGATGGAAAGGCGGGGGATAATAAGCTACCGTTCCAAAGCCGCGGAAAAGCGGCAGCGCCAGCCCGTAAAGGTACTGTTCCGCCGCCATATCGTAAAGGTCACCGCCATAGTGGCTTTAACCGGCGTTATACGCACGAGCGTCGTCTTCTGGCTGCCGACCTATCTCTCGCAGTATCTCGGATTTTCCGGCGGGAGTTCGGGGTTGCTGTTCTCGGCGATTACGCTGGTGGGTTCGTTCGCGTCTTTAACCGCCGTGTTTTTGTTTGAGCGGGTGTTCCGCCGCAGGATGATGCCCACGGCTTTCGCGATGTTCATCGTTTCCGCGGCGGGCTTTATGCTTGCCTTTGCGGTGCGGCAGCCCGCGGTAAACATAACGGGGATTACGATCGGAATTTTCGCCGGCAGCGGCACATCGAGCGTGATCTGGTCCTGCTACTGCCCGTCGCTTTACGATACGGGGCTGGTTTCCAGCGTTACCGGCTTTTTGGATTTTGTAAGTTATATGGTGGCGTCGGCGGCGTCGTCGGCGTTTGCCGGGGCGGTCGGCGGCATCGGATGGAGCGGGCTTATCCTTGTGTGGGCCGCGCTTATGGCGGCGGGCGCGCTGATAACCCTGCCGGTGTTCGGGCACCGCGGGAAAACGGCGTAAATTTCAGGCAACACCGCGTAAAGACCCGGCGTCAGATGCGCCGTCAGATTTTTCGTTAAGAGAAAGCAAAAAGCGCAGGG
>CAZRRV010000009.1:6650-43579 GCA_964602735.1 uncultured Eubacteriales bacterium | reverse complement strand
GCCGCGCACTGCGCGGGCGTGTTTCTTTTCTTCTCTTTTGGTGCAAAAGTTGCGCAAAATGGAAAAAGAGAAGAAAAGAAAAGCAAAAACAGCGGTTGCGCAAGCAGTGAAAGACAGGAAAAGACAAGCTTAAATAAAAAAGCCCGCACGGGCAGTGCCGGCATCCAAGTCGCGCAATAGAGTTATCGGCAAAAACGAAAATAAAAATGCCCACGAGTAAAGCAATGTGAAACTCGCGGGCAAATTATTAAGGTTTACCGCAAAACTAAGCATCGCGACCGAGTCCGCCGGCACCGCCGGCCGCGACCGAGGGGCCGCGCACTGCGCGGGCGTGTTTCTTTTCTTCTCTTTTGGTGCAAAAGTTGCGCAAAATGGAAAAAGAGAAGAAAAGAAAAGCAAAAACAGCGGTTGCGCAAGCAGTGAAAGACAGGAAAAGACAAGCTTAAATAAAAAAGCCCGCACGGGCAGTGCCGGCATCCAAGTCGCGCAATAGAGTTATCGGCAAAAACGAAAATAAAAATGCCCACGAGTAAAGCAATGTGAAACTCGCGGGCGGTTTTCTTTGGCTTATTGTAAAGCTAAACATCGCGTCATGGGTGCGGGCACTGCCCGTCACTGCCGGCCGGCGTCGGTTGAGTGTCCGCCCGGGTTTTCCCTCGCCGTAACATGTCTGGTGTAGACTTACACAAATTTTTTCCCCCCGGATCGGCGGCGATAACGGTTGACAAATCGCCGTAATTCGGATATAATATCCCGAGGTATCGTGCGGAAATATCGCATGGCGTTTTCCGTGTGCCCGGCGGAGTTTTTGCCCTGATTTGGCGGAAATTTTGCCGGCAGGCAGAAATATGTCCGTTGCGCGGTCTCCCGGTAAACGGATTGCATTTACGAATTTTTTGTTTTGATGTTTCGATACACCTGTTAAAATATATGACGGCGCATCGCGCGGCTCGTGCGAAAGGCGGGTGTGAAGATTGAAAAAACGGTTGCTCTGTCTTTTTTTGGTGTCGGTTGTTACGGCGTCGGCGGCATACGGCACGGGTTTTGCGCTCGCGTCTGAATACGAGGGTAAGGGTGTCGTCACCGTAAATTCCGCCGTTTACGCATACAGCGGACCGGGAGCGGAGTATACGAAAACGGGCAGACTCGAAAGCGGCGACAGTGTGAATATCGTCGGAACGGGGATCGACGCGAACGGCGAGACCTGGTACAGGGTAACCGGCGCGGGAGCCGGCGGAGGTTATGTCCGTTCTGCGTATATCGATCTGCGAACCGCGGCGAACGGCGACAGCGCATTCGAGCAGGCTTTGAACCTGCAGGGGTTTCCCGAAAGCTACAGGGTTTTTTTGCGTTCTCTTCATACGAAGTACCCGAACTGGACCTTTAATTCGCAAAAGATAAACATTGATTTCAATACCGCGGTAGACGAGGAATCGAAAGATACCCGCAGTCTTGTGCAGTCGGACGCCAAAGATTCGTGGAAATCGATGGAACAGGGTTCGTACGATTGGGCGACCCGCCAATACAATACCTACAGCGGCGGGTGGATAAAAGCTTCGCGGGAGATTATCGCCTATTATCTCGACCCGAGGAATTTTCTCGACGAACAGCATGTGTTCCAGTTCGAGTGCCAGTCGTACTCGGCGAATCACACGAAAGAGGGAGTGGCCGCCCTGCTGTCGGGCACGTTTATGGCGGGCGATTACACCTGCCCCGACACGGGAGAAACCCGCGGCTATGCCGACACATTTTTAGAGGCGGCGAAAAAAAGCGGCGTAAGCGCCTACCATCTCGCTTCGCGTGCCAGACTCGAACAGGGAACGAACGGTTCCCCGCTGAGCCTCGGTACGGTTCCGGGGTACGCGAACATTTTCAATTTTTTCAACATAGGAGCGAACGGGGGAACCGGCGGGGAAGTTTTGAAAAACGGAGCCGCGTATGCCGCGGAAAAAGACGAGAGCAGCTACCGCCCGTGGACAAATCAGTATAAGTCGATTATGGGCGGCGCTGCGTTTATAGCCGAAAAGTATATTGCCGTGGGGCAGGATACCCCGTATCTCGAAAAATGGGATGTCGTTGACGGCGGAAACGGGTTCTACGGGCACCAGTATATGCAGGCGGTGCACGCTCCCGCGTCGGAGGCCGTCTCGAATTACAAAGGGTACGGCACGATGCTCGGCACCATACCGTTTGTATTCAAAATTCCCGTATACGGCAATATGCCGGCGGCGGCAAGCCCGAAGCCTTCCGATACCGGGAATAACGACAATACCCTGAATTCTCTCGCCGTAAGCGGCTACACCTTAACTCCCACTTTCGGCAGATACATCCTGAATTACGAACTGGTTGTCGACGGCGGAACCGACGCGGTAACCGTTACCGCCGAGCGCAGCGACGCGGACGCGGTTGTCGACGGCACGGGCGTCTGCCTCCTTAAAGTCGGCAACAATACCGTAAACGTAACCGTTACCGCCTCGTCGGGGGTAAAGAGGTTGTACACCATAAAAATAGTCCGCAAAGCGGTTGTGCCCGGCGAGACCCCGCCGTCATTCAGCGGGGGATACAGGGTCGGCGATTATATAACCGGCGTTAAGCCCGGCACCGGAGTGGGGGCGTTCCTCGCGGAGCTGGGAGTAAAAAACGGCACCGCCAGACTTTATAATTCCGCGGGCAAAGAAAAAAGCGGAGGAACCGTGGCGACAGGCGACGCGGTGCGCGTTTATGCCGGCTCGAAACTTATGCTTACCCGTGAGGTTTTGATCTACGGCGATTTGAACGGCGACGGCATTATATCGGTACCTGACGGCGTCGCGTTGACGCAGCATTTTCTCGGCATACGGACCAGATCCGGCGTTTATAAAAGCGCCTGCGACACCGACCGCAGCGGCAATGTTTCGGTAGTTGACCGTGTGCGCATGCAGAAATATTTTCTCGGCACGGGGTCGATAGAACAGTAAAAAAGGGGATTTTTATGAAACGTTTTGCGAAATTGCTTGCGGTTTGCCTCGCGGCGGCACTGATCGTTTCGGCGGCGGTTATGCCGGCGTCGGCGATTAACGCTTCCGTAACGATAAAGCCGTCGACCGCCACCCCCGAAAACGGCAAGCAGTTTACCGTTTCGGTAACATTCGCGGCAAAGGGAATGATGGGAATCGGCTGCCGTCTTACCTACAACCCCGATGTTCTCACATTGGTGCCCGACAATAACGAGGTCACCGCTCCGGGGCCCGGTCTCGCGTATCTCGTCTATTTTTCCAACAACGAAGTGAGCTCGAAAACATTTACCGTAAGGTTTAAGACGAAAGCGGTGGGCGATTCTACGATTGCCGTTGATTACGACGGAGAGCGTTCGGGGGTTGTGGGCTCCGACGAGAGCCAGGCGCAGCCGAGAACCTCCACTACCGTAAGCATTATCGATCCGGCGCTGTCGAACAACGCCAACCTTAAGGCGCTGTCGGTATCGTCCGGTACGCTCACGCCGGGTTTTTCGCCGAATACCACCATTTACCGGGTAACGGTTCCCTTTAATGTTACCACATTCACCGTAAGCGCAGTGCCGGACGATAAGGGCGCCGCGGTGTCGCTTTCCGGGGGCGAAGATCTTAAAGTGGGCGAAAATGTGCGCACCGTTACGGTCAAAGCTCCGAGCGGCGTAAGAAAAACATACACCATTCATATTACCAGGCTTGCGGAGGGCGAGGTTATGCCGGAAGACGGCGAGAACCCGAACGGCGAAACTCCTAAAGACGATCCGCTTTGGGCAACATGGCACGGCGCCGATTATTTTGTCGCCGACAAACTCGACAATGTGGAAATGCCGGCAGGGTTCACCGTAGGTATGGCGTCGTATAACGGCATCGATGTTCCGGCCGCCGTGTCCGCCGACGGCAGCGTTACTCTGCTGTACCTGTTAAACGATACCCGCGACGCCGGCAATTTCTTTATTTACGACGCCGAACTTTCGACTTTCGCCGAATTTTTATATGTGGTTTCCGCGAAACTTACCTATGTGTTTCTCGACCCCCCGAAATCCTTTTCCGCTCCGGCGGGGTATAAAAAAGTGCGCCGTGTTATAGGCGAACAGGAGGTCGACGCGTGGGCTTTGCCGGGCGACGATACGTTCTGCCTCGTTTATGTCGTCTCCTCCGACGGCAACCGCGGCCTTTACCGCTACGATGATGCCGAAAAAACATTACAGCGCTATATCGAGTCGGAGGCGGATAAGGGCGAAAACTCGGGAGCAGGTATTCCCGGCGGAAAGCTGCTGCTGGTCGGCGGCGGTATGGTGATTCTGCTGCTGGCGGCGGCGGTAGCGGTGCTGTTCCGCGTGGCGTATATTCAAAAGCAGAAACTTAACGCCGTACATACCGCCGTAAACAATCCGGCGCTCGATAATTTGAGCGATATAGCGGAAATCGACGGGGAGTTCGGGTTTATGGAGGAGGTTCCGCTGGCGGAAGAAGGCGACGCCGCGAATGCGGGTGACGCCGACGGGCGGCCGGATCCGGGCGGCGGGACTGCCGAATAAAAACAACGAATATCGAAAGGGCGGACGCTCCCGTTCACGGAGCATCCGCCCTCTTGAAATATAAGGCGATACCGCCGGGTGCCCGCCTGTCGGCTGTGCACGTCATCTGCCCGGCATTTTTCCGTTATATTTTACAAAAAAGCTCGGAAATACATGGAAGTATTTCCCGCGCGTTTTGCTTTCTTTTAACGAAAATCCGACGGCGCATCTGACGCACATTCATTATGCGGTATTGCCATAACACGGCGGTGAATTCTGCCCAAAAAAATGCGGCGACGGGATAATACCGACGCCCGGGAACTTTGTTTCGGCGCGGCGAAAAGGATTCAGCGGAATACTCGGCCGGCATTCGGCTTTATTCACGGATTGAGCCCGTGACGGGGTACGCAAAGAGAATACCGGGATCCGTGAACGGTAAAATCGAGTCCGGCGCAACCGCGCATATTCCGAATACGGAGAAAACGCCGGTATGCCGTATTGCGAAATCCGGCGGAAGGGGGGAAGCGGTAAAACGGTGTGTTTGCGCGGCGGAACCGGCGCCGCCGTTAATACACCCGGCAACCATACGGTAATTTCCGTGTAAACCGCAAACGCCGGAATGGCGCAGGGCGGCGGATTAACCGCGCCGAACGGATAAAAAAAGGGCCCGGAGCGCGCCGCGCCCGAACCCGGATCGGCGGAGCGGGTGGGATTCGAACCCACGAGCCCGTGAGGACTACCTGATTTCGAGTCAGGCCCGTTATGACCACTTCGATACCGCTCCGTAAAGTAAAGCGACTGCGGAAACGGCCGGCGTAACAGCGCGGCCGGCAATTTCGCGCTTCCGTGTGCCGCTTATTTATTTTACAATTTTTCGCCGCGAAAATCAACACTTTTTTAAGGCCGCGCCGCGTAACGGCGGCCGTGCCGCCGGATTTTTTTGCGCGGCGCCGTTTTACATAATAAAGCATATTACCGTAAAACCGAAAGATTTACGGGCGCCCTGTCTCTGCTTTTCGGAGGGTTGCCGTTTTACATACCGTCTTCCGGCTTAAAAAGTTTCCGTGTTTGCGGAAGCCTGTAAAGTATCAGCACGGCGGCCAGCGTCGCCGCCAGTTCGATCCCCATCAGGATGCCGTTATAAACGGCGCTGTAAAGCCATTTGTTCCGGATATTGAATCCCCATATTTTCCCCGCCGAGGCGAATACAACGGCTCCGCTGATTACATGGCAGACGAAGCGCAACCCGATCGCGAGAACCGTTCCGCCTGCCGCTCTGCCGATGCTCCCGTTGCCGAAGATTCCGGCAATTCCGAGCGCGGTAAACGCCAGAATATAATCGAGCAGAATACAGGCTGTAAGCATAGCCGGGGTAAGTCCCCAGCCGAAGACCCCGTCGAACACGCCCTGCATAAACTGAATAAGCGAAAAAACGAAAGACGCCGCGAATCCCCACTTAATCCCCCGCCTTATCGAGAAAACGATAATCGGAAGCATCGAAAGCAGGGTTACGCTTCCCCCCCACGGGAATCGGATAATTCGAATGTAACACAGCACCGCCGAAAGCGCCACCATTATAGCGGCTTCCACCAGTGAATGTATCGATTTCCCGCTCATTCTCTTCGGTTTCGCGCCGTTTTCAATTCCGTCCGTTTTCCCCATAAAAGCCAACCTTTCCGAGTTTTATATAAGGCAGTCCCGCATAATGACCCGGCGTCAGATGACGCGCAAAACCGGCAGGCGGTCACCCGGCGGTGTTGCCGTAAGTGAAAGTGTATTCCGGCGCCGCGAAAATACGCGGCCGCCGCTTACGCGGGTGAGCGGCGAAAAAAACCTCCCGGCATGGCAATGCCGGGAGGATAAAAGTTTTTATTTCCCTACGCCGGCATTGCCCGTATCAGGTACGAGGAGACGGTAATACCGTCGCCTGCAGGGTTCGGCGTGTCTGACGCCGTCTCAGCCGAATACATTCAGCACCCCGTTTTTACTTTTTAACGATAACACCGGAACGATGATTTGTCAACAGAAATATTTTCGCGGAAGCCGCCGGAAAACGCGGCAATTCCTTTCGGCTTCCGCCCGTAACCGCAATCCGCCCGACTGCCGGTAAAAACAGGGGGTAGAAAAACGCCCGCGTAATAAGCGGGCGTTGTAACCTTTTTGAATTTTGCGCACAAAATTGCGACGGGGGATTTTATTCCGGCTTTCGGGCAACGGGGCGCGCCGTGCCGTTATGCCAAAA
The DNA here is from genome assembly GCA_964602735.1 of uncultured Eubacteriales bacterium. Taxonomy (GTDB): domain Bacteria; phylum Bacillota; class Clostridia; order Oscillospirales; family Acutalibacteraceae; genus CAZRRV01. Next base: position 36,830 of record CAZRRV010000009.1, on the reverse strand, counting down.
TGTAAATATCAATGGTTCTGCGGCCGAAATTGATGCACTCTTCGCGGGTGTTCATGCGGAGATCGGCTATAATACTGCCGCGTTTTGCTCCGGCGCCCGTATCGGCGGCGATTGCGTAACCGTAATTGAATTGTCCGTCGCGCGACACTATATACATTTTGGTGCCGTAGGGAATTTTTTTCGGGTCGACACCGATGTAACCGGGCTGAGCTTTAACGCCGGTCGCGCAGGTGGTGCCGCTGCAGTACGCCGTGGCCGGTCCGCTTATAACGCGCTTGTAATGGAGCGGTCTGCCGCCGGCGTCGAGTTCTATCGCGGTGTCGGGAACCAGAGTTGAGATAACAGCCCTGCCGGCAACCGAACTTCCCGCCGGTGCGGGCTGTACGGCCGGACTTTCCGCTTTCGCCTGTTGCGGTTTTTCCTGCGCGGGCTGCGTTGCCGCGGCGCCGTTTTCGGCGACGGAGGTCGCCTTTTCCCGGCTCTCTTCTGTTTCAACGGGTTTTTCCTCCGGCTCTTCCCGAACAGTTTCGATAACCGGCGCCGTTTCGACGCATATAAATGTTGTAGGGGTTACTTCGGTTACGGGGATAGGTGTAACGATTTTATCGAAAGTTACGGAGATTCCCGCCGCGCGGAGAACATCGCCCACCGTCTGGCCGCGGAAAGCCTTTACATCGGTTTCGACGCCGTCGCAGTTTATTGCCACCGTAAACGCTCTGTTCACGGTAATCCCGGAGCCGTTGCCGGTTAAAGTAACAATGTCGTCATCGCCGGCGGGGATGCCCGCCGCTTTCAGTATTTCGCGGGGATTGTTCTGCGCGGTCGTAACGGTAATCCGTGTTCCGCCGTCGTTAATTTCAACCGTTTTAACGGCCGCTCCGAGGGCAATAAAACACGAACCCGACAGTAAAATCAGAACAAGCGGGGCTATGAAAAATTTTCGGAACGCCGAACGGTGCTGCGGCGCGGCGAAAAATGATTTCAGCCTTCCAAACATCAAAAAACTCCTTTTTCGGGTTTAATCCGTTTCCGGATACTGATGCCATTTTATCCCTTCCCGTAAACGCGGTCAAGGGGAAAGCGAAAAAATAAAATGTAGAGTTTTAACAAAAATTTCGGTAAAAACGGTGTTACAGAATGGTTACACGCTTGTAATAATTCGGGAATCGGGGGTGAAAACGGATTTTCCCGCGGAAAACTTTGTATAATTTTTTCTAAAAATGTGATTTACAGTCACAAAACCGCCGCATTTACCTGGTTTTTGCCAGTGGAAACGCAAATCGGGGGTGTTTTCGAGTTGTATTCACCACTTTACGGGCATTTTTGCCTGCCGGACGACAATCCCCGCGCACGGCGGGCGAGGTAAATATCCCGAAAGCTTGAAAAAAACGGCGAAACGCGGTAAAATAAAAATGTAACGGGGTGATGCAAATGACCGAATCGGGCGGCAAACGGCTGGAACCGCGAAAATTCGAGGTTGAGGGGCGCACCGTGGAGGTTTATCCGTGCGGCGAGCCCGGCAGGCCGGTTATATACCTCAACACTTTCGGCGGAGAGGGCGGACGGGTGCTGGAACTTGCGCGGAGCGCGGGCGCTTTCAACCTTGCGGCGGTAAGCAATCTCGACTGGAACCGCGATATGTCGCCGTGGAGCATTCCTCCCATTTCCGAAGACGACATTCCGTGTACCGGCGGAGCGGACGAATATTTGCGGATTACGGAGAGCGAAATCGTTCCGCGTTGCGAGAGCCTTATGCCGCCCGTTTCCTGGCGCGGGATTGCGGGATATTCGCTCGCGGGGCTGTTCGCCGTATATTCTCTTTACAACTGTAATCTGTTTTCGCGGGCGGCGAGTATGTCGGGATCTCTGTGGTTCCCGGGCTTTGTCGAATACGCCGAAACGCGCGAGACGCGGGTCAAACCCGACCGTGTGTATTTTTCTCTCGGCGACAAAGAAAGCGAAACCCGCAATCCGTATTTGAAACCCGTGCGCGAAAATACCGACCGTATCTGCCGCCTTTTTAAGGAGAGGGGCGCCGAGACGGTGTTTGAACTGAACCCCGGCAATCATTACCGCGATGCCGAACGGCGCACGGCGGCGGGTATTCTGTGGATTTTGGGAAACGGCGGCGAAAATCAAGCCGGGACGGCGCCGGTATCACATTATAATCATGCGGGTGAAAATTTATGACGGAAACGGTTTATTCGCTTTTCGAACAGATGGCCGAAAAGCAGAAAGACGCTCCGGCGGTTATAGAAGACGGAAGGACTCTCACGTACGGTGAGCTTTGCGGGACGGCGGGGAGAATAGCCGACGGATTCCCGGAGGGAATTAAACGGGTCGGAATTATCATGGATCACCGTGCGGAAATGATTGCCGCGATGCTGGCCGTTCTTAAACGCGGCGCCGCGTATGTGCCGGCGGAACCGGATTTCCCCGCGGGAAGGATTCGCGAGATGATGAGCGAGGCGGATGTCGATTTCATTATTACCGAAAAGGCATACGCGGATAAACTTGCCGGTTTCGCTCTCCGCTTTGCCGACGACGCAATCCGACCCGGCGGAAACGCGCGGGGGTGCGCCGCCTCTTCGGATTCGCCGGCTTACATCCTTTACACATCGGGAACGACGGGCAGACCCAAAGGGGTATGCGTAACGAACGCTAATGTCTGCCGGTACGCGAGGGCGTTCGCCGCTGAGTTCGCGCCAAAGCGGGGAGACGTGACGCTGCAGTATTCGGTTTGCACATTCGATATTTTTGTGGAGGAGGTATTCGCGAGCCTGCTGAACGGCGCGGCCGTAGCCGTCCCCGGCGCGGGGGATAAAGCCGATATACGATCGCTTATGGAATTTGTAAAACGCCGGAACGTAACGATAATCAGCGGGTTCCCGTACCTTCTGGCGGAGATGAATCGCCTGCCGGAAATTCCCGGGTCGTTGAGGCTTTTAATAAGCGGCGGAGATGTTCTGCGGGGGTCTTATGTTGACCGTCTGCTGCCGCAAGCGACGGTGTACAATACCTACGGGCCGTCGGAAACCACCGTGTGCGCCGCATACTACCGTTGCAACGGCGGCGCCGTTCTGCCCGACGGCACATATCCGATCGGGAAACCGATAACGGGGGCGGAAATTCGGATTCTGGATTCCGACGGCAGGGAGGCGGCTCCGGGCGAGGTCGGAGAAATCTGCATTTACGGCGGCGGCGTATCGCTCGGCTATATCGGGAGCCACGACGCCGAGAACCGCGCTTTTGAAACCGCGGCCGGCGGCAGAATGTACCGCAGCGGCGATATGGGCCGCGTTCTGCCGGACGGAAACATCGCCTTTTTGCACCGTAAAGACACGCAGATAATGATTTACGGCAAGCGTGTGGAAATTTCGGAGGTGGAATCGCGGCTTTGCCGGTGCGGCGGGGTGGAGCAGGCGGTTGTGCGCGCGTTTACCGACGATAACGGTCTGCCGTATATGACCGCTTACATAGTGCCCGCCCGCCCGGATGTAAGGGTATCCGACATACGCCGCGAACTTGCGGAAACTCTTCCCCCGTTCATGATCCCCGAATTTTTCGTTAAAACGGAACAAATACCCCTGAATTCCAACGGCAAACCCGACGCCGGCAAACTTCCCGTCGTTATGAAAGCGGGCGATACACGGTGAAAATCGAGATAAAAAAAGCGGAGCTTACCGATCTGAAACTCCTTGTAAAATGGCGTATAAAAGTTTTGCGGGAGGTGTTTGAACTGCCGCCGGAATATCCGACGGGCGGTCTCGAGCGCGCAAGCAGGGAATATTACGAAACCTCCCTTGCCGCCGGGGAGCACATTGCCTGTTTCGCGCTGGCAGACGGAACCGTAGCGGGGTGCGGCGGGTTGTGCGTGCAGCGTGAAATGCCCTCGCCCGACAATCCCTCCGGCAAATGCGGCTTTTTAATGAACGTTTACACCGATCCGCCGTACAGGAACCGCAAAATAGGAGAAACGGCGGTGCGGTGGCTCATAAACCGGGCGCAAGACCTGGGCATTACGAAAATATTTTTGGAGACATCCGACGCGGGCCGTTTCCTTTATGAAAAAACCGGGTTTGTACCATTGGAAAATATGATGCGGTACTACCCGTAAAAGATGGCGTTCGATATTCGGGTTACAGTATATTTCTGCCTTCGAGGGCGCGCATCAGGGTAACCTCGTCGGCGTATTCCAAATCGCCGCCGACCGGTATTCCGTACGCCAGCCGCGACACAACCACCCCGGTGGGTTTCAGCATTCTCGACAGATAGCCCGCGGTGGCTTCGCCCTCCACCGTCGGGTTGGTGGCTATGATGATTTCTTTTACCGACGGATCGGTTACCCGGCGCATAAGTTCGCGGATCTTAAGCTTGTCGGGTCCCACACCGTTCAGCGGGGAAATGGTGCCGTGCAAAACATGGTAAACTCCCCGGTATTCCCGCGCCCGTTCAAACGCCGCGACATCCTGCGGCTGTTCCACCACGCATACGGTTCCGTGATCGCGCCCTTCGTCGGCGCATACCGGGCACAGCTCGCCGTCGGTTAAATTGCAGCACACTTTGCAGTAGTGTATTTTTTCTTTCGCGTCGAGCACGGCTCCGGCAAAGTCGGCGGCGACCTCTTTCGGAGCGGAAAGTATATAATATGCAAGGCGTTGCGCGGTTTTTCTCCCTATTCCGGGCAAACGTTCGAACTGTTCAATCAGCCGCTGCAGCGGCGCCGTTCCGTTCGGCATATAATTAAACCGCCCCCGGCAAATCGAACTTGCCCGTAATGGCGGACATTTCTTCCTCTGCGGCACGCTCGGCCTGCTCCACGGCTCCGTTTACTGCGAGAGTAATAAAATCTTCGAGCATTTCGGCGTCGCCTTCCTCGAAAATTTCGGGCTTTACCGTGAGCTTTTCGATTTTATGCTTGCCGTTTACGGTTACTTCCACCGCTCCGCCGCCCGCCTGAGCCGTATAAGTTCGGGTTTCCAAGTCCTCCTGTAACGCCGCCATATCTTCCTGCGCCTTTTGAGCCTGCTTTAACATCTGTGTCATGTTCTGCGGTTGCATGTTCTGCGGTAATCTCGCTTTCATCGCCGTATCTCCTCACTTGTTTGAAAATTTGTTCCACCGATCGATAACGCCGTCGAGCGGATCGCGTTCCGTTTCGGGCGGAACCGTTTTTTTGTAAGGCCCGAGCCTGTACCTTTTGCCGAGCACATCTGCCGCCGCGGCGCGGATAATATCACGGTGTTCGGAAAGCCGCAGTAAATCCGGGAACTGCGGGTTGGGGCAGTCGATTAAAATAAAATCGTCTTTGAAATACGCCTTTGAATCGTCGAGATAGGCCGCGATAAGCGGGCTCCTTTCTCTTACCCGTTCTACGATATCCTTCCATTCCGTCACCGGGGATATTCCGTCGTCGGCGGAGGAAATATCGGCCGCGGGGGCGGGTCGATCCCCCGACGCCGGTGCCCCGGCTTTTTTCCCGGCGGCAATGCGCGGCGGTTCGGGTTCCCCGTTTTCTTCGCAAAGCGATACTATGGCCATTTCAAGCTCACCGCGCCGGTTTACGTTGTTCATACGGTTTAACGCGTCGGCCAGACGGCGCAGGCAAAGCATAATTCGCGACAGGCCGTGATTTCCGGCAATACCGCAAAGCTCCGAGTACCGCGCTTTTGTGCAGCGGACAAGTTCCCCGGCGTCTTTTACCGATTTTATTATCATCAAATCGCGGTAAATCCCTATAAGCTGTTCGCACAGATGCAGCATATCGACGGAGTTTTTGTAAATTGAATCTACCGTTTGCAGCGAAAGCGGAAGATCCCCGCCGAGTACCGCCTCAGCGAGGGATATGAGTTCGTCGTTCTTCGCGGTACCGGTGGCGTTTTCGACCGTTTCCTCCGTAATCCGCCCGCCCGAAGCGGCGCATAAATCCAAAATCGAAAGGGCGTCACGCATACCGCCGTCGGCCATGCCGGCTATAAGATCGGCGGCGTCGGGCGTTAAATCCATATTTTCTTTTTCCGCTACGGTTCGCAGTCTTTCCGCGATTACGCCCGGTTCGATCCTGCGGAAATCGAAACGCTGGCAGCGGGAAAGCACCGTGGCGGGTACTTTGTGCACTTCGGTCGTCGCGAGTATGAAAATCGCCGATGCGGGGGGCTCTTCAAGGGTTTTGAGCAAGGCGTTGTAGGCTCCGGCGGTGAGCATATGCACCTCGTCGATAATAAAAACACGGTAGCGGAAACGCGCCGGCGCGTATGCCGCCTGCTCGGTTATGCCGCGTATACTGTCAACCCCGTTGTTCGAGGCGGCGTCGATTTCGGAAATATCGAAACCGTCTTCCGCCAGCGACGCGCGGCAGGCGTCGCATTCGAGACAGGCGTCTCCGTCGACGGGGTTCAGGCAGTTAACCGCCCTCGCGAGAATTTTTGCGCAGCTGGTTTTCCCGGTTCCGCGCGGACCGGTAAAAAGATAGGCGTGTGAAATCCGGCCGCTTTTGATTTCGCCTTTCAGCGTTTCGACAATATGCTCCTGCCCCGCCACATCGCGGAACGACGCGGGGCGGTATTTGCGGTACAGTGCGCGGTACATTTTTTCCTCCTTTTTCCGTAACGCGGTCGTTCGGTTCGCGCCGGAAATGTTGTTACGGTGTTCTCGGCGGACGCTGCGGTTCCCCGCGAAAACCGGCTAAGGCCTGAATTTCGCGTTATGCGAAAGCAGGTTCCGCAATTCGATTGGCAATACCGCATAAAGGCCCGGCATCGGATGCGCCGTCGGATTTTTTCGCTAAGAGAAAGCGGGAAGCGCAGGGAATACTTCCCCGTATTTCCGGCATTTTGGTAAAATATAACGGAAAAATGCCGGGCATATGACGTCGGGAACCGTCAGGCGGTCACCCGGCAGTGTTGCCGATAAAAATAACTTTTTTCGCGGCTGTGCGATCCCGCCTTGCGTGAGGTTCGGCATGTTACGGCAAAGCGCCGTTAAACGGGCAGACCGTTTTCGCCGCAACGGAGATTTCGCGGAACGGCGCCGTCAGGCGGACGGACACGCCGCTGCGCAATAACAGTGTGCCTGCGCGGAGCCATATCCGGCCGATTCTCGTATAACCGCCGGCCGTAACGATAATGATTTTACGGCAAAAGGTCTTTCGGCTTTCGGACAGTCGGATCGGCTGTGTCGCATCGCCCGCGCCGCTTAATGCTGCTCGGTTCCCCGCCTGACATGGTTCACGGTCGGCAATCGCACAGAACCCGGCTGCCCGCACGCCGAAAGACCTGCCGCCTTTACATTATACTCTTTTTCCCCGCTTTTCGCAACCGTTAAATTCGCCGCCGTAGAGTTGCGGGAAAGTCGGATCGTCGCGGCGGCTGTTGCCCGGCTCATTGTACAAATCCCGGATCCGCGCTTTTGACCGTCGCCATTTCACTCCCTGCAATCGTTTCCCTGTTTTCCCGCGAAGAGTTGTAAATTTCACGATTTTAACGCGCCCTGCGACGGGCGGACGATCCGCCGTTGCGGTCCGCGCGGGTTTTTATGAAAACCCGGATTCCGCGGAGCAAGCGCTACGGGGCGGCTCATTGCGGGCGGCGCGCCATGCGGTTCTCGAAAGCGGTTGCCGGGAAGTGCCCGTTCGCGTCACGGGCGCCGCGGAGGGTAAAAATACGCCGGTATATCGTTGCGGCCGCTACGCCCTTCCGAAACGGTTGATCGACATACCGTAATACAGCGAATAGCGGCAGTAAACGGCGTTGGCGCAGAAGAAATAGGGCGCCGCCCATATTATCGGCACGCCGAGAAAGCAAAGCAGGAACCAACCGAAAAACGAAAGAAGGAATACCGTGTATCCCGTTAAGGAATAATACGAAAAATGGCGGGCGAGCAGGAATACTTCGTTTGCCGGGATACTGTCGTCGTTGCAATAAAGAGGCAGGCAGAGATAAATCCTCAGCGCGCAGAACACCGTAAACAGTGCGCCGATAATCAAAAGCAGAACCTTAAGCGGGGCGAGCGACGCCATCGCGATAGGTACGGTCGAACCGAAAAGGCGGTAAAACGCCGGTGAAGTTAAAAGAGCGACAAGCCAGTACGGCATAAAGAACAGCGCCGCGTACAGCGCCAGCCTCAATACGAACGAGCAAACGAAACCGACGGTTCTTTTATACTGCCCGGCGCCGAAATAGTAAAAGACATCGCCCGTGCCGAGCTCACTCCCGCCCGTAAGATACCAGAACCAGCGGCACACGCCCAGGACGAGCGGGCCGGCGACCAGGCATACGGCGGCGAAAAAATATGCGGCGAAGAACAGAATCCGCGCGGTGTAGGGCATAGCCGACACTCCCGGCAACAGCGAGATAAGTTCGCCCGAAAAAGCCAGCAGGCATATTGCAGCCGCCGCCGTCATCGTTACGAAAACCGCAGGCACCGTTTTTCCTTTCAAAAATGATTTCGCGTTTTTTTTCGCCGCCGTTACCGATGGATACATATCGTTCCCTCCCTATTTCGATTCGGGTTCGAGTTTCGCGTATTTTGCCATTATTTTTTTTGTGCCGGTATTATCGAAGGATATTTCAAGCAGGTAATCGTTGCCGACGGGGTTGGCGGATATTACGGTCCCGCTGCCGAAAGTACGGTGATGAACCCGTTCGCCCGCGCCGTAAACTCTGAATTCCGCCGCCGGTACGGGGCCGGCGAATCCGGCGGTGCGGCGCGGCCTTGCCGCGGGAATAAACACCGGGTTGCGCGGCGGGGCGTCGGTTTCGCACAATTCCGCCGGGATTTCAAGCATAAAACGCGAAGGGCTGTTGGCTCCCGTTTTTCCGAACAGCATCCGCTGCCTCGCGTTTGTTAAAATCAGCCGCCTTTTCGCGCGCGTGATTCCCACATAGGCGAGTCGCCGCTCTTCCTCGATTTCTTCGCCGTCTCCGTAAATCGCGCTGTTGCCGGGGAAAATCCCTTCCTCCATACCCGTAAGGAATACGGTATCGAACTCGAGACCTTTGGCGGAGTGTACGGTCATCAGCGTTACGGCGTCGTCGGAAGCGTCGTACGAATCGATATCGGTTATAAGCGCGATTTCCTCCAGGAAACCCGCCAGCGATGCGTCTTCGTTCTGGCTTTCGTACAGGCTTACATTGGTTTTGAGCTCTTCGACGTTACGGAGCCTGTCGAGACCTTCCTCGCCCTGCTGCAACAGCATATCGCGGTAGCCGGAGGCGCTCAGAATTTCGTCGATAAGCTCCGTGAGCGATACCTCGGCGCTTTTCCCGCGCAGGTAACGTATAAGCGAAAGGAATTTTTCAAGTTTCGCGGCGCTTTTCCGGATAACGGGGAAATTTTCCGCACCTTCGATTACCGAATAAAGGGTGTCGCCGAGCAGGTCGGCAATTTCCGCGGCGCTTTTTACCGTGGTATCGCCTATGCCGCGCTTCGGCTCGTTTATTATTCGTCGCAGGCGCAAACTGTCGCCCGGGTTCTCGATAACGCACAGATAAGCTAAAATATCTTTAATCTCCTTGCGCTCGAAGAACTTCTGCCCTCCGATTACCCGGTACGGGATGCCGCTCCTCGCGAAAACGTTTTCCGGCGTTTGCGATTGCGCGTTCATGCGATACAGAACCGCGTGGTCGCGGAATTTTCCGCCCTGTTTTACATCGCGCAGGATCGTTTCCGCCACAAAACGCGCCTCGTCCTGTTCGTCGCTTGCGGTGTGCAGCAGTACTTTGGATCCTCTGCCGTTTTCGGTCCACAGCACTTTTCCCTTTCTCGATTCGTTGTGACGGATCACCCCGTTCGCCGCGTCGAGAATGTTCTGTGTAGATCTGTAATTCTGTTCCAGCCTTATAACCCGGGCGTTGGCGAAAGTTTTCTCAAAGTTGAGAATATTCTCGATGGTGGCGCCCCGGAATTTGTAAATGCTCTGGTCGTCGTCGCCGACGACGCAGAGGTTGTTGGTTCCTCCGGCTAGCAGAGACACAAGCGCGAACTGTGCGCGATCGGTATCCTGATATTCGTCGACCATAACATACCTGAAACGGCGCCGGTATTTTTCCCTAACCTCTTCGTTGCCGCGCAAAAGCAGTACGGTTTGCATAATCAAATCGTTGAAATCCATTGCGTTCGCTTCGCGCAGCGCGCTCTGATAAGCGGCGTAAAGCTCCGCGGTTTTGCGGCCGCGGTAATCGTCGCCGAACAATTCGTCGCATTCGCCGGGGCCGAGCAGGCGCTCTTTCGCGCGGGAAAAAGCGTTCAGCGCATATTTCGGGGAGATAAACTTTTCATCGGCGCCTGTTTGCGCGTACACCGACTTTATAAGTCTTTTTTGATCGTCGGTATCGTAAATCGTAAAATTGCCGGAATAACCCGCTCTGTCGGCGTTTACGCGAAGGATCCTCGCGCACAGCGAGTGGAATGTACCCGCCGTCACCCCCGCGGCACTGTCTCCGAGTTTCGCGGCGATGCGGTCTTTAAGCTCACCGGCCGCCTTGTTGGTAAAGGTTATCGCCAAAATCTGCCACGGCCGGGGAGCGTTTACCGATAAATCCATATCCTCCGACGAATCCGCACCCCTTTCAAGCAGTTCGCCGATTTCGTCGTCGCCGGGGACCTCGTCGGAATTGTACGCCTGCCCGTAGCGTATTAAATTCGCTATCCGGTTTATAAGCACGGTGGTTTTGCCGCTTCCCGCCCCCGCCAGCACCAGGAGCGGGCCCTCCGTGGTCGTTATCGCTTCGAACTGCCGCTCGTTCATATCCGAAAATTCGCGGCGTATTATTTCGCGCCGCGTCTTTATAAACATTTTCTGCCGTTCTGTCACTCCGCGTGCTTCCGTTCCTGTATGAATTTGCTCTCGCGCCGCAGGGCGAACAAACGCCCGCCGGTTTCCTGTGCGCGGCGGGAACCGCCCGTTTATGCGATGCGGCGGAGCTGTTGTGCCGGGAGTTGCCGTAAAAATTCCCGCATATATTTTACCGCAAAGCGGCGGCAAAAGCAATAAGCAATCCCGCGGAACATCGGCCTCCGGCGGAATGTTCACAATAAATTCACATAATCCGAGATAATTTCCTCTTGACATTCGGCAGAGCCGTGGTATTATAACAGTGTAATGTAAATATGCTTTACAGGCAGGGGAGGGCACGCCCGTTGGGCAAAGATCTCGCAATTTCTTATCTTCTCGAATGTTACGGCGGACTTCTTACCGACAAACAGCGCCGTATAGTCGATATGTATTACAACGCCGATCTTTCCCTTGCCGAGATAGCGAAGATCGAAAACATCACCCGCCAGGGCGTGCAAGACGCCAAAAAGCAGGCGGTCGGCAAACTGTACGATTGCGAGAATAAAATGCGGTTGCGCCGCAAAATCGAAATACTCCGCTATCTGATGAATGAAAAAAAATACGCCGACGTGCGCCGGTGCCTTGATAATTTTTTCTGCGAGTGGGATGATTAGATTTGCCGTTTGAGGGACTTACCGAAAAGCTTTCCCGCGCTTTCCGCAAAATGCGCAATCACGGCAAACTGAGCGAAGGCGATCTAAAAGACGCGATGCGCGATGTCCGTCTGGCGCTGCTCGACGCCGACGTGAACTACAAAGTGGCGAAAGATTTTACGAATCGCGTAATCGAAAAAAGCATCGGCGAAAAGGTGATGGAAAGCCTTACGCCGACTCAGACGGTGATAAAAATCGTCCGCGACGAACTTACCGATCTTATGGGGGGCGAGACCGCCAGGATTCGCACCGCGCCGCAGATCCCCACGGTGATTATGCTCTGCGGGCTGCAGGGTTCCGGGAAAACCACCCACGCGGCGAAACTCGCAAAACGGCTGAAATCGCAAAATCACCGTCCGTTGCTGGTGGGCTGTGATGTCTACCGCCCCGCCGCCATCGAACAGCTTAAAATTCTCGGCGGGAAAATAGCCGTCCCGGTGTTTGAGAAAGGCACTCAGAAGCCCGAGCGCACGGCGAAAGAAGCGGTGGCTTTCGCGAAAGATCACGGTAACGATTTCGTAATTCTCGATACCGCCGGTCGTCTTCATATCGACGACGAACTGATGGGCGAGTTGCAGCGTATCTGCGATACCGTGAATGTTACCGAGAAACTGCTTGTCATCGATTCGATGACGGGGCAGGACGCGGTTAACATAGCCGAGAGTTTTAACAACCGGCTGTCGATTGACGGTATTATTCTCACAAAACTCGACGGCGATACGAGGGGCGGCGCCGCGCTTTCGGTCAAGGCGGTTACGGGCAAACCGATAAAATTTGTGGGCGTCGGCGAAAAATTAGACGATTTAGACGAATTTCATCCCGACCGTATGGCTTCCCGTATTCTCGATATGGGCGATATTCTTTCGCTTATCGAAAAGGCGGAAAACGAACTCGATGAAAAAGAGGCGCAGAAAACCGCCGAACGCCTGATGGAGAACAAGTTCGACCTTAACGATCTTCTGGCGCAGTTCTCGCAGATTAAAAAGATGGGGTCGGTAAAACAGCTGCTGTCGATGCTCCCGGGTATGGGCGCCCGGCTAAAAGACACGGATATCGACGAGCGGGAGTTCACGCGCACGGAGGCAATCATAAGGTCGATGACCGCACGGGAGAGAGAGAAGCCCGATTTGCTTAACGCGTCGCGCAGAAAGCGCATAGCGGCGGGATCCGGCACAACGGTCGAACAGGTGAACCGGCTGATGAATCAATACAACCAGATGAAGAAAATGTTTAAGCAGCTGAACGGGAAATCCATGAGGAAGCGGTTCCGCGGAATGAGCGTTCCGCCGGGATTCGGAAATTAAAACGCGCGAAACGGCGTTGCGATCGCGGCGCCTTTCGATATAGAGTTCACGCGTACCGGCGTGAACGCAAATCGGCGAAACGGAGGTGTTAATATGGCAGTAAAGATTCGCCTGCGCAGAATGGGCGCGAAGAAATCGCCCTTTTACCGTATCGTGGTAGCCGACGCCCGCTACCCGCGCGACGGTCGTTTCATCGAAGAAATCGGTTCCTATAATCCGATGAAAGATCCGGCCGAGCTGAAACTGGAAGACGATAAAGCGCGGAAGTGGATTGCCGACGGCGCTCAGCCTACCGACACCGTACGGGCATTGCTTAAAAAGCGCGGGGTACTTTAGGCCGGCGTCGCGGGCGCCGATTACGCGAAGCCCGGCTTCGCTTTCCCGCGGTGACGGTTTCAGGTCGTGATGTGTAAAAAGGAGGAAATCATAATGACCGAACTATTAAGAACCATCGTTGCCAGTTTGGTTGACGACCCGGAGCAGATTGCCATTACGGTAGACGAGCCGAACGAGGAAGGCACAATCGTATACCATCTGCATGTAGCGGAAGACGACATGGGTCGTGTTATCGGCAAACAGGGCAGGATTGCCAAGGCTATCCGTGTGGTAATGCGTACCGCGGCAAATCGTAAAAACCAGAGGGTTATGGTTGAAATCGATTGACCGTAAATTAGCCCCTCCGCCGGTACGGAGGGGCTTTTATTCGTTTTAAGGTGATACAGTTGCAGAAACCTTTTATCGAGGCGGGGAAGATTGTCGGCATTCACGGGGTTCGCGGTGAAATGCGCGTTCTGCCGTACTGCGACAGCCCCGGCTTTTTAACCGGCTTTAAGATGTTTTATCTCGACGGTTCCGGCGGCACCCCGCTTCCGGTCGGCAGGGCGCGGGTGCATAAAAACATCGTTCTGGTTCTTTCGCCGGCCGTTACTACGGCGGACGAGGCGAAAGCGCTTGCCGGAAAGTCGATCTACATAAACCGGCTCGACGCGAAACTGCCGGACGGCAGGTATTTTATCGAAGATTTGCTGGATTGCGGCGCGTATACGCCCGGCGGAGAGTATCTGGGCAGAATATGCGCCGTTTCGCCCACCGGCGCAAACGATGTGTGGCATATACGGAGAGGCGGCGCCGAATACCTCGTTCCCGCCGCGGAAGGCGTTGTAATATCGGTCGCGCCCGAGAGCGGACGGGTGGTAATCGACCCGCCGAAAGGAATTTTCGACGATGAAGATTGATTTGCTTACGCTTTTTCCCGAAATGTGCGAGGCCGTGCTTTCCGAAAGCATTATCGGCAGGGCGAGAAAAAAAGGAATAATCGGGATAAACTGCGTAAATTTCCGCGATTACACCGAGAACAGACACGGCAGGGTCGATGATTATCCGTACGGCGGGGGCAGGGGAATGGTGCTTTCCGCCCAGCCGATATACGATTGTTACCGGGCGGTTGTCGGAGACGGGCAGACCCGTACCGTTTATATGTCTCCGCAGGGGAGAATCCTTACCCAGCAAAAAGCGAGGGAACTTGCGGAACTGCCGAGAATTACGGTTATCTGCGGGCATTACGAGGGGGTTGACCGCCGCCTTATCGACGAGATAGTCGACGAGGAGATTTCGGTGGGCGACTATGTCGTCACCGGCGGCGAACTGCCGGCGCTGATACTTATCGATGCGGTTTGCCGGATGGTTGAAGGCGTCCTTTCCGATCCGGAGTGCTTTGAAAACGAAAGTCTGTATAACGGGCTTTTGGAATATCCGCAGTATACAAGGCCCGAGGTATGGCGCGGCAGGCAGGTTCCGGAAGTGCTGCTCTGCGGCGACCACGAAAAGGTTCGCGAGTGGAGAGAGCGTCAGTCGATCGAAATAACCCGCCGTATGCGGCCCGAATTGCTGAACGGCGGGGAAAGCGGCACCGTGTCGCGTTAAGCGCGGGAATTGACAATCGAGGCGCGCGGGTATATAATTAAGCCGTGACCGCGAAGGTTGCCGTATCTTTTGCCGAAAGAAGGCGCGGAAAATCGAAAACGATTTTGAGAATCCGATGTTTGCGGGTGCCGATCCCTGTGTTATTCTCGCCGGAGATACATATTATTTATATTGCACATCCGAAAATTCCGACGAGTTTGCCGGTTCCCGATCTTTTTACACCCGGCAGGAAGACGGCAGCGACGGGATATTCGCATATTCGTCAAACGATCTGAAACACTGGAAAAAGCTCGGACTTTGTCTCAATTCACGGGATGTTACGGGAGAGCGCTGGTTCTGGTCGCCCGATGTTTCGTATCACGGCGGCAAATATTATATGATATACACTGCGGATGAGCATATAGCCGCGGCGGTGTCGGAAAGCCCGGAGGGTCCTTTCGTTCAGCCGGGAAAGCAATGGCTGCGGGAAGAGCCTTCTATCGACGGTCATCTGTTCGAGGATGACGACGGCACGGTATATCTTTATTATGTACGGCTGCACGGCGGGAATTTAATATATGTCGCAAAAATGGCCGATGATCTGCTTTCGATTGATACGGATTACGATATCTGTGTTATAAAAGCCGAACTCGACTGGGAAACGGCAGACGGCAATATTGTCGAGTCGCCGTGGATGATTAAGCATAACGGTCTGTATTATCTCACCTATTCCGCCAATCATACGCGCAGCGCCGATTACTGTGTGGGCTGCGCGGTATCGGAAAGCCCGCTCGGCCCGTTCCGCAAGTACGGTAAGCCGATATTGCACGGCGCCGGAGAACTGCGCGGCACAGGCGGTCAGGGCTTTTTCACCGCCAAAGACGGCACTCTCGTATGCGTTTATCACTGCCATAATTCGCCGGGTCATATGAAGCCGCGGAGAATATGCGTGAATACCGCCGGGTTTGTGCCGTCGCCCGAAGGCGGCGTTGTGCCGGGAGTTAACGAATCCTCCGGCGCGCATTAAAGTGTGATTTAAGCGGCGCCGACCCGCCGCGCGATTATATAATGAAAGGTTGTTTGGTATGAAAAAAATTTTATCGATGTTGCTCTGCCTTTGCCTCGCGGCTTTTATGTTCGCGGGGTGCGGCGAAAAGGCGAAACCCGTTATCGGAATTATTCAGTTCGGTTCGCATGAGTCGCTTAACAACTGCTACGACGGCATAATGAAGGGGCTCGAAGAAAACGGCATCGCCGCAGAGGATTACGAATTTGAATATGTGAACAGCAATTTCGACGCGAATCAATCGCAAACGCAGGCGAAAAATCTTGTGAATAAAGGCGCGAAAGTGATAATCGCAATCGCCACGCCCTCAGCGGTGGCCGCGGCGAACGCGGCGGCGGATTCCGACGTTCCCGTGGTATACTGCGCGGTTACCGACGCTTCGGTAATGCAGAACTACAAAAACATAACGGGGTCTTCCGATATTCCGCAGTTTGATAAACAGCTTGAGGTCGTAACCGGGTTTATGGGGAAAACGGCGCTCAAAATAGGGGTGCTGTATTCTACCGACGAATCGAGCGATCCCGCGATGATTGCAAGCCTTAAAAAAGCGGCCGAGAAATACGAGGGGATGCAGATACTCGAAAGCGCCGTCGCGGATATTACGACTATCGACGCGAAGACGAACGAGCTTATCGACCGCGGGGCGGACTGCTTCGTAAATCTTCTCGACAACACAATCGTAGGCAAACTCGATACGAATATTCTGCCTATTACGAACGAAAAGAAAATCCCGGTGTTCGGATCGGAAATCGAACAGGTAAAAAAAGGCTGCGTCGCGAGTGCGTCGATCGATTATATCGAGGTCGGGAAACTGTCCGGCAAAGCCGCGGCGGATATTCTGAAAGGCAAAAAGGCCGATGATATTTCTCCGTCGGTTATTACCGAACCCGCGAACTATTATAACAGCAAGGCCTGCGAGGCTATGGGGCTGAAAGTACCGGGAAATATCGCGGCTTCGGATGTCGCGTAGCGGCGCGGAACCGTTAAGGGAAGAAACAGATGCTTTTTCTGGCTACCACGGTCGACGGCCTGCAGATGGGGCTGTGTTTCGCGGTTCTTGCACTCGGCGTTTACATTTCGTACTCGATACTCGATTTTCCCGATCTTTCGGTTGACGGAACATTTCCGCTCGGCGGGATAATCTGTACGATCCTGATGCTAAGGCTGAAAGTGCCTCCGCTGCTTTCCATACTCCTTACTTTTTTCGCGGGCTTCGCGGCGGGCGCCGTTACCGGGATACTGCATGTCAAATGCAGAATATCCAAGCTGCTTTCCGGTATAATAGTAATGACGGCGCTGCTTTCGGTAACGCTCGCGCTTACAAAGCTCATAAGCAGAACCGGCATGACCGTTACCATCTTTTCCTACCGCAGCGAGAACCTGAAAGGAATTTTCGACGGCGGACTTTCGAACATATTCGGGCCGAAAGGGCGCGACGCCGCCATACTGCTGATTTTGCTGCTGTTCGTCGCGGCGGTTAAGGTTATAATCGACCTGTTCCTAAAAACCAAACTCGGCTATATGATGCGGGCGACCGGCAGCAACGAGCAGCTGGTTGTTTCACTCGGCAAAGATCCCGGAGCTTATAAAATACTCGGCATCGCGCTCGCGAACGGATTTGTTTCGGTATCGGGCGCACTGTATTCTCACCTTTTTATGCAGTACGACAATACCTGCGGCAGCGGTAAAGTAGTGCAGGCGCTCGCGTCGGTCATTATCGGGATCGCTGTGTTTTCGGGGCTGCTGAAAATCAAAGATACCGCGGCCGTGATATTAGGATCGGTTGTTTATTCGCTTTGCCTTAATTATCTTGTGCTGGTCGATACAAACGGCATTTATCTGAAACTGCTCAACGCGGTTATGTTTACGCTTATATTGATTTTCAACGAAAAAACGTCACGCCTTTTCAAAAATCGGGCGAAAACCGGGGGGAAGGCGGCGCCGAAATGATCGAACTTAAAAATATCGATAAAACATTCAACCCGGGCACGGTGAACGAAACCCCGGTGTTCGATGATTTTTCACTCACGGTGAAAAAAGGGGAGTTCGTATCGGTCGTCGGTTCGAACGGTTCCGGAAAAACCACTATGCTTAACCTGATAAGCGGCACCCTTTTCCCCGATTCCGGCCGCGTCCTGCTCGACGGCGCCGACATTACCGCTCTCTCCGAGCATAAGCGGGCGCGGAGGATAGGCAGAGTGTTCCAGAATCCCGCGACGGGAACCGTGCCGGACATGACGATACTCGAAAACCTGTCACTTGCCGCGAATAAAGGTATGCCGTACCGGTTTTCCTTCGCCGTAAACCGCCGGCAAAGCGAGCGGTTCCGTGAGCTGGTAAGCGGGTTGTCGCTGGGGCTTGAAGATAAAATGGATGTCCCGGTAGGGACTCTGTCGGGCGGGCAGAGGCAGGCGCTTTCGTTGCTTATGAGTACCGCCACCCCGGTTGATTTGCTGCTGCTCGACGAACACACCGCCGCGTTGGATCCGAAAACCGCCGAAATAACCATGCGGCTGACCGACGATATAATAAAGGAAAAACACCTTACGGCGATAATGGTAACTCACAATCTGCGCTACGCCGTGGAATACGGCAACCGACTTATAATGATGGACAGGGGGAAAGCGGTACTCGATAAATCCGGTGAAGATAAAGCCGCCACCACTGTCGACAGTCTGCTGGGTCTGTTTAATAAAATAAGTATAGAATGCGGAAACTGAGGGCGTCCGCGCGCCGCCGAAAGCGGCGCGCGGGCGAAGCCCGCGGCGCGGTTGTACCGCGCCGCGGACGCCCGTTTCCGCATAACGCGCAAAAAGCGGTAGACAAGCACGGCGAAAAATGATACAATTAAAACGTAAGGCAACGGGCTTTTGCGGTAATATCAAGGCCGATTCCGAATTACGTATTACGGCAGGCACCGCATACGCCCGCGTGTCCGATAAAATATTTCGTAAGATTTTACGCTGCCGCACGGGAAACCGGCGGTGTTTACGGGGCACGCTTTTCGGCTTTGTTTACGGGATTTGGCCGCGTCCGGCGGCATGTGAATAGAAAAAAATAAAAACATACAGCGGGAATATCCGTGAATCCGCGCCGGAGGTGGCGGCGGGTTCCGCGGTACCCGGGAAAGGACGGAAATTCGCAAATTGAATATAAATCACAGCGGGGGAACAGGGCGTTATCCCGGCGCCGAGTCTGCGCGCGCCGGTAAACAGCGTTCGCATACCGCGGCACCCGCGCCCGAGCTTAAAATCACCCCTCTTGGCGGATTGCAGGAGATCGGCAAGAATATAACCCTTTACGAATGCGGCAACGATATGTTCCTGGTCGATTGCGGAATGGCGTTCCCCGACGATGAAATGCCGGGTATCGATGTCGTTATTCCCGATTTTACCTATGTGCTTCGCAACCGGGATAAAATAAGGGGTCTTGTCGTTACCCACGGGCACGAGGATCATATCGGCGGTATCCCGTATCTTCTCAAAAATTTCAATGTGCCGGTATACGCGACGCCGCTTACGATCGGGCTTATCGGGAATAAACTTCGCGAACACGGGCTGTATGAAAGCGCGAAACTGATTGAGGTCCGACCGCGCGACATTATCTCGCTCGGCTGTTTCCAAATCGAGCTTATTCATGTGAACCACTCGATACCCGACGCCGTAGCGCTGGCGATAAAATGCCCGGCGGGCACAGTGGTGCATACCGGGGATTTTAAGATCGACACAACGCCGATCGACGGCGAGATGATTAACCTCGGGCGTTTTGCCGAACTGGGGAAACAGGGGGTTATCGCTCTGCTCTCCGATTCGACAAACGCCGAAAGACCCGGCTACGCGCAGTCGGAGCGCATAGTCGGATACTCTTTTTCGCAGCTTTTCAAAAAAGCCGAGGGACGGCGCATACTTGTGGCGACTTTTTCCTCGAACATACACCGCATACAGCAGATTATCGATGAGGCGGTAAAGTGCAACCGCAAGGTGGCCGTAAGCGGCCGCAGCATGGAAAATGTGATTTCGGTGGCGGGTGAACTGGGATATTTGAAAGTACCCGACGGCGTAATGATTGATATTGATCAGATAAAGCGCTATCTGCCCGAACAGCTTGTTATTATAACAACCGGCAGCCAGGGCGAGCCGATGTCGGCGCTGCATCGGATAGCTTTCGGCGACCATAAGAAAATCGAAGTTATGCCGGGCGATATGATTATTATTTCGGCCACTCCGATTCCCGGCAATGAAAAGCTTGTTTCCCGGGTGGTAAACGAACTGATGAAACTGGGCGCTGAGGTAATATACGAAAAGATGTACGATGTGCATGTTTCGGGGCACGCCTGTTGCGAAGAACTTAAAATTATGCTAAGCCTGGTAAAGCCGAAATATTTTATACCCGTACACGGCGAGCAGAAACATTTGGTAAAACACGCTGAACTCGCGAGATCTCTCGGTATGCCGAAGGGAAATATTTTCGTTTGCAATATCGGCGATGTAATTACCATGAATAAGCGCTCTTGCAGGGTCGTCGATTCCGTACCCGCGGGGCGGGTGCTGGTCGACGGGCTGGGAGTCGGCGATGTGGGAAGCGTTGTCCTGCGCGAGCGCAAACGCCTCGCGGAAGACGGGATATTTGTTGTGGTTATAGGTATGGACGCGGTTACCGGAGAGGTCGTTGCTGGGCCCGAGCTGATTTCGCGGGGGTTTGTGTATGTGCGTGAGGCCGAAGAACTGCTCGCCGGAGCCAGAGAGGTTGCCTGCGATATGCTCGAACAGTGCTATCTTTCGCATATTCGCGACTGGAACACCGTAAAAACACGCGTGAGAGACGGAATATCGAAATATCTTTTTGAAAAAACGCGGCGCAGTCCCATGATAGTTCCGATAATAATCAGCGTTTAGGAGAGCGGCATGCGAAACATTTGGCGTCTTCACCGGACTTTTATCATCGAGGCGGTACTTCTCGCGGCGTGCGACGCGGCGGCATGGTTCTTAAACCGCCCCATGTTCGTGATGCTTTCGGTGTGCCTGGCAGTTGTGCTGGCGGTGGGATTCGGCGATTATTTCCGCAGGACGAAAAAAGTAAAAACCGTATTGCGGACCATGGGGAAAGATCTTGCCACGCCGAAATCCGAAGCTTTGTCGGAACTGAAAATTCCCGTTATCGCCGCCGATAAAAACGGGAATGTAGTGTGGGTGAACCGAGCCTTTGTCTCCGGTGTCGACCGCGGATACGGGTTTCTCGGCAAAAACATGAGCGAGTTTATTCCGGAAGAGCGCAAAGAGGAACTGCTTACATCGGGTACGGCGGAAATAGTAATCGGGGGGAGACGTTTTTCGGTTTATTATACCTCGGTTGAAGAAGACAAAGAGCAGACTTCCTACTGTTTTTTTATCGACCAGACCGATTTGAAGCGCACGGCGGACGAATACCGCAGTTCGCGGCCCGTTATCGGGTTTATCATGCTCGACGGATTTGACGAACTGCTTAAAAACGTAAAAGACAGCGAGGCTTCGGCTTTTCGCAGTATGGTTCAGCAGGCCATAGAAACATGGGTTGGCGAATCGAACGGATTACTGCGGCGCCTTTCGTCCGATCGCTTCCTTTTTGTGATTGAAGAGCAGAATTATCTGTATTATGCCGAGGAGCATTTTTCGATATTAAAGCGTGTGCGCGAACTTAAGGCCGGCGCCATCGCCAACGCAAGCGTATCCATAGGCATAGGCAGAGGGGGAAAAACGCTCGCCGAAAACGCCGCGCTCGCGGCTCAGGCGCTCGATATGGCGCTCGGCCGCGGGGGAGATCAGGTTGTGGTGCAGTCGCCCGGCAACGAATTCCGGTTTTTCGGCGGGGTCGCGGGCGCGCTTGAAAAGCGTACGAAGGTTCGCACGAGGATAATGGCCACGGCGCTGAAAAAACTTATCGCCGGAAGCGATAATGTTATGGTTATGGGGCACAGGTTCTCGGATCTCGACTGTTTGGGCGCCGCGTTCGGCATTTGCTCGCTCGCCCGCCGTTCCGGCAAAGACGCGTATATTGTCCTCGACCGCGAAAATTCGCTGGCGAAGCCGCTTATCCCTTCGATTTTGCGAAAGTATCCCGACTGTTTGATAAATGAGCGCACGGCGCTGTCGCTTATGGAAAAGAAAACGCTACTCGTAATAGTGGATGTGCACCGCCCGTTTTTCCTCGAAAGCACGCCCGTTTATGCTTCGGCGCATGATGTTGTGGTAATCGATCATCATCGCAAAGCGGTGGATTATATTCAAAACTCGTTGATTTTTTATCACGAAACCGCCGTTTCGTCGACCTGTGAAATGGTGACCGAACTGTTGCAGTACGCCGATTCGTCGGTATTCGACAAACCTCTCGCCGAGGCGCTGCTTGCGGGCATAACCCTCGATACCCGGCATTTCGTGCTGCATACCGGGGTGCGCACTTTTGAGGCGGCGGCGTATCTGCGCTCCGCGGGAGCCGACCCGGTTGCGGTAAAGCGGCTGTTTTCCGATTCCGCGGATACATATAAGAAAAAAGCGAGAATCGTTTCCTCTGCCGAGATTTACGGAGGTTGCGCCATCGCCCGTTACACCGAAAACGATCCGCAGGTTCGCATCGTTACGTCACAGGCCGCCGACGAGCTGCTCGATGTCGAAGGAGTTTCGGCTTCGTTTGTGCTTTTCCCGGCCGACGGAAAAATAAATATATCCGCGCGTTCCCTCGGCGAATGGAATGTGCAGGTTATAATGGAGTCGCTCGGCGGCGGAGGGCATCGCACCATGGCGGCGTGCCAGACGGATGCCGCGGATATGGAAGAGGCCGTAAGCCGTGTGCGCGGCGCGATTGATAAATACCGTGAAAACATGTAAGGAGAGATACGGAATATGAAGGTTATACTTACCGCGGATGTTAAAGGAAAAGGCGTAAAGGGGGATCTCATAAACGTTTCCGACGGTTACGCGAGGAATTATCTTCTGGCGCGGAAACTGGCGGTTGCGGCAGATAATACCGCTCTGAACGAGCTTAAAAACCGCGAGGCGTCAAAAGCTTACCGCTTAGAAGAGGAAAAGCGGCGCGCGGAGGAAATCCGCGATGCGCTGAACGGCAAAAAAATCGTTCTGTCGGCTAAGGCGGGAGCGAACGGCAAGCTTTTCGGCTCGGTAACATCGCGCGAGGTTGCCGAGGAAATCGAACGGTGTTTCGGCATAGCGGTCGACCGCAGAAAAATAGTTATGGATGACATCAAGGCTTTCGGAACGTACGAAACAGAGATTAAACTTTTCGGCGGTCTTTCGGCGAAAATCGGCGTGACGGTTGCCGAATAATGCCGGAGGGAGGTTATCGCGAGATGGCGGATTTTGAACAAAGCCTTCTCACCGACGGAGACAGACTGCCTTTTTCAAACGACGCCGAGCAATCGATTCTGGGCGCCGTGCTTATCGATCCCGCGGTTATGGACGAGGTTGTGCTTGCGGTAAAGCCGAATTATTTTTATGTTCCGCAAAACCGGGCGGTGTTTGAAATATTGTCCGAAATGCGGGTGCTCGGCAAACCTATCGATTATGTCGCACTGCTCGAAGCGATAAAGAGCGAAGGTCTGATGAGCGAACAGGACGGCAAAAATTACATCGAGCATATATTGGAACTTGTCCCTTCGGCGAAAAACGTCGGCGTTTATCTCGATATAGTGCGCGAACGTTATTATGTCCGCGCGCTTATTGTTGCCTCCCGCGAGATTATCGAAGCGGCGGAAAGCGGAGACGGCGACGCCTCCTCCCTGCTCGACGCCGCCGAGCAGAAAATATACAACATTCGGCAAGACAGAGATATTGACGGGCTGCACCACATCAAAGATATAATCGAGAACGAAACCTATGTAAGGCTTACGAAAATTTCCAACCCCGAAACGCGCGACGAGTATATGGGCATTCCGACCGGGATTGCGCAGTTAGACAGAATAATAACCGGGCTTAACAAATCCGATCTTATTATCGTGGGCGCGAGACCGGGAATGGGCAAAACATCGTTCGCGCTTAATATCGCCGCGAATGTCGCGCTTAAACGCGATAAAACGGTCTGCTTTTTCTCGCTTGAAATGAGCCGCGACCAAATCGCGCAGCGTCTGATATCCTCTATGGCGATGATACAAAGCGAAAAATTCCGCGGAATGGGGGAAATTTCCAAAGAGGAATGGACAAGAATCGCCCAGGCGGGTACCGAGCTTTCCAAGTCGCGGATATACGTCGACGAAACATCCGACATAACCGTTGCCGAAATGAAAGCGAAACTTCGCCGTATGCCTAAAGTCGACCTCGTAATCGTCGATTATCTCGGGCTCGTCAAACCCTCGTCTAAAAAAGAAAACCGTGTGCAGGAAGTGCAGGACATAACCAAAAATCTTAAAAACATGGCTAAAGAGCTGAAAGTTCCTGTTTTGGTTTGCGCGCAGCTTTCGCGCGGAAACGCTGTGAGCGGAGGCAAAAGCAGGGCATCGCATAAGCCGGGTCTTACCGACCTGCGCGAATCGGGCTCTATCGAGCAGGACGCGGACATTGTTATGCTGCTTTACCGTGAAAGTTATTACGCCGATAAAAACGACGATCCCGAAAATGTTCCCGATCCGCATAAAGCGGAGTGCATTATTGCCAAAAACCGCAACGGCGAAACGGGAACCGTCGATTTATACTGGGATGGCGCCAGCACCCGCTTTACCGCGGTGGATAATTTACGGTGATGTTGCGCGAGATTGAAAAAATTATTGACGAATATTCCATGATCGGGGACAGCGGCGCGGTGACGGTCGCCGTGTCCGGCGGCGCGGATTCGGTAGCGCTTCTCCACGCTATGCTCGCCGTATCGGAAAAGCGCGGCTTCAAAGTATACGCCGCTCATTTGAACCACTGTCTGCGCGGCGCGGAATCCGACGGTGACGAGCGGTTCGTCCGCGACCTGTGTGAAAGTTGGAATGTTGAACTTACGGTTGAAAAAATCGACGTTCCCGAAATTGCCGCGAAAACGTGCCGGGGAACAGAGGAAACGGCGAGAGAAGAGCGCTACGCGTTTTTGCAAAGGGCGGCAAGGGGAAAGATTGCCACGGCTCACACCGCCGACGACAATGCCGAAACGCTGCTTTTCAGGCTGGCGCGCGGCACCGGGCTCGACGGGCTGTGCGGAATACCGCCGGTAAGGGGGAACATTATCCGCCCGCTTTTGTATTGTACTCGCGCCGCGGTAGAGCGGTATTGCGACGAAAACGGGCTGACTTACCGAAACGACAGTACGAATTCCGACATTCGCTATTCCCGCAACCGCATTCGCCATACCGTGATGCCCGGGCTCAAAGCCGTAAACCCCGGCTGCGCCGAGAGTATCTCCCGCGCCGCGTTTATTTTGCGGGAAGACGCGGAGTTCTTAAACGGTCTTGCACGGCAGAAATACTCCGAGGCGTTGTGCGCGAAAGGGGTGTCGCTTGAAATATTGCGGGATCTGCCGGAGGCGCTGTTGAGCCGTGTGCTTCGTATGTATATTACGGAAAAGACGGGAATTTCCGCCGGGTACGAGCGTATTAAAGCCGTTGAGACGGTTGTTCGCGGCGGGGGCAAAGCCCAGATATCCGGCGGAATTTTCGCCGAGAGCGCGGGCGGGTATCTGTGCGTTTATTCTCCCGGCGGAGGCGGATCCGTTCTCGATCTCGGCGGCGATCCCGAACTGTTCCGCTGCCCGGGTCTTGAATTTGTTCGCGGGATGCCAAATTCAAAGAAAATTAACAAATTTGTATTTAAAAATTCGATTGACTGTGATAAAATAGTCGGGAATTTAAGAGCAAGGCACCGCGAACCCGGAGATAAATACCGCCCGGTATTCAGGCGCGGAACGCGCGAGATAAATAAACTGTTCTCCGACGCGGGGCTTTCCCCCGAAGAGAGACACGGCAGGCTGATCCTTGAAGACGGCGCCGGTATCGTGTGGGTCGAGGGGTTCGGGGTAGATGTCCGCGTGGCATGCGGCGATACAACAAAGGCGTATGTAACGGTGATTTCGGAAAAATTCGGAGAAATCGAACAGTAAGGAGTTAAATCGTGAACAGGAATTTAAGGAACGTATTGCTTTACATCGGGATACCGGCGATACTTATTCTTGCAATCGTGGCAGTATTTATGAGCGGAAGGTCAAATGTCCGCTCCGTTAAGTATTATGAGATACTCAACAAGGTGCTGAACAACGAAGTTTCGGAATATCAGCTTAATCTTTATAACGGGGATTTAATTTACACCCAACGCAGCGACGGCAAACAGTATGAATACGAGGTTGCCGATCCGGAAATTTTCTACAACGATGTAAACGAATTTGTGCTGGAACATAATCGCGCCTGCATTGCGGAAGGCCGCGAGGAAGACATGATAAAAGTCGATTACAGGCGCGGCGGCGAAACGGCGTGGATAGGCAATCTGCTGCCGACCCTGCTTATGGTGGCGGCTCTTGTGTTTGTATGGATATTCATCAGCCGCCGGATGACCCGCGGTATGGGCGGCGATGTGACCATGACTTTCGGCAAGGCGAAGGTAAAGAAAGCGGAAGACAACAAGCGCAAAACCACCTTTGCCGATGTGGCGGGCGCCGATGAGGAAAAAGAGGAAATGAGTGAAATCGTCGAGTTCCTTCGCGACCCGAAACGGTTCCAGCAGCTCGGCGCCCGCATACCGAAGGGCGTACTTCTCGTGGGGCCTCCCGGAACCGGCAAAACATTGCTTGCCCGCGCCGTCGCGGGAGAGGCGGGAGTGCCGTTCTTTTCGATCTCCGGCTCCGATTTTGTCGAAATGTTTGTGGGCGTTGGAGCGTCGCGTGTAAGGGATTTGTTTGAACAGGCAAAAAAGAACGCGCCAGCGATTATATTCATTGATGAAATCGACGCCGTAGGCAGGCAGCGCGGAGCGGGTCTCGGCGGAGGACACGACGAGCGCGAGCAGACACTTAACCAGCTGCTTGTGGAAATGGACGGTTTCGGAGGCAACGAAGGGGTTATTATCATCGCCGCCACCAACCGCCCCGATATTCTCGATAAAGCTTTGCTCCGCCCCGGCCGGTTCGACCGGCAGATTACCGTAAATGTTCCCGACGTCAAGGGGAGAGAGGAAATTCTTAAAGTACACGCGAGGGGTAAGCCGTTGGGCCCGGATGTCGATCTTAAAACGATCGCGCAGTCGACGGCGGGATTTACCGGAGCGGATTTGGAAAACCTTCTTAACGAGGCCGCACTGCTCGCCGCCCGCGCGAAATTAAAAGCCATAACCCGCGAAAATATCGAGGAGGCTACCATCAAAGTCGTAGTGGGAACGGAGAAAAAGTCTCATGTTATGAAAGACAAAGACAAGATGATTACCTCTTATCACGAGGCGGGGCACGCGGTTGTGTCCTATTTTCTCCCCACTCAGGATCCCGTACATCAGATCTCGATAATACCGCGCGGCATGGCGGCGGGGTATACCATGTACCTTCCCACCGATGAAAAAAATCATGTTACCCGGCGCGAACTGCTTGAAAATATCTGTTCGCTCCTGGGCGGCAGGGCGGCCGAACAGCTTACGCAGGACGATATTTGCACCGGGGCCTCAAACGATATTCAGCGCGCCACCGAGATCGCGCACCAAATGGTTACCAAATACGGTATGAGCGAGCGAATCGGGCTTGTCACTCTCGGCAACGATAACAACGAGGTGTTCCTCGGCAGGGATTTTTCGTCCACTCCGAACTATTCCGAGGAAATCGCCGCGCTGATTGACGAAGAGGTAAAATCGATCGTTACCAACGAGTATAACAAAGCGATTGAAATATTAAAGGCGCATATGCCGAAACTTCACGAGGTCGCCAAGGCGCTGTTTGAAAAAGAAAAAATCGACGGCAGTGAGTTTACATCTATTATGGAGGCTCAGCCGGCGGTTTCGTAATGCATGACGGGCGGAATAAATTTCCGCCCGTTTTTTGCACTGTGCGGTGTTACAATGCGCTGTATTAGCCGTTTGCGGAAAATCGGCGGTGGCATGTAGCGGCGCGGGAAAAAGCGGAGTGAAAATAAAAAAAGCCCGGGTGAGCCGCCAGGCGGCTTACCCGGGCTTTATGGCGTATAACCCGAAACGATAAATTTCAAAGTTCCGACAGATCATACGGTGTGTGCTGGTAAACGATATGGTTAAGCCAGTTGTAAAACAGTAAGTTTGAGTGTGCTTTCCATGTGAACGCGGGTTTTTCGGCGGGATTGTCGCCGGGAAAGTAATTTTCGGGTATTTCGGGATTTATCCCGCGCGCGAGGTCGCGGCGATATTCGCCGGCCAGCGTATCGCGGCTGTATTCGGGATGCCCCGTAACGAACAGATTGCGGCTGTTTTTATCGGCTATTATGTACGGCCCGGCTTTATCGGAATACGCCAGAATTTCCAGCGACGGAACAGCCGCAAGCTGCTTTTCGTCGAGGCCGGAGTAGCGGGAATGCGGAGCGTAAAACATATCGTCGAAGCCGCGGGTTACCGGATGCAGAAGAGATGTTACCCTGTGGGGGTAAACGCCGCTTAATTTTCGCGGCAGAGAAAATTTGTTTATGCCGAAACGGTAATAGAGGCCTGCCAGCGCGGCCCAGCAGATATACAGTACCGAGTACACATTTGTTTCCGCCCACTTAAGCACCCGTTGCAGTTCGTTCCAGTAGTTTACCTCTTCGTAAGGCAGAAGTTCGACGGGCGCTCCGGTGACGATAAGCCCGTCGAAACGTTCGCTTTTGATCTCGTCAAACACTTTGTAGAATTTAAGCAGATGTTCTTTTGAAGTATTTTTCGATTCGTGCGACGCCATCTGCATCAGTTCGATTTCCACCTGGAGCGGCGTGTTGCCGAGGAGCCGCAAAAGCTGCGTTTCGGTTTCGATTTTCGTCGGCATCAGGTTGAGAATAACAATGCGCAGCGGCCGAATATCCTGGCGCAGGGCGCGCTCTTCGGTCATGTAAAAGATGTTTTCCTCGCTCAGCGTAACCGTGGCGGGGAGATCGTTGGGTATTTTAATCGGCGGCAAAGCTTTTCCCCTCTTTTATTAACGCTCGCTTAACGGTACATAATCGCGTTTCGGGCAGACGTTGCGGTACGCCGGGCGGATTATTTTTCCCGCGTTAATCAGCTCCTCGATGCGGTGAGCGCTCCATCCGGCAATGCGCGCGATAGCGAAAATCGGAGTGTAAAGTTCCGGCGGAAGACCCAGCATGTCGTAAACAAAACCGCTGTAAAAATCGATATTCGAGCTCACGCCCTTATACATTTTACGTTCGCCGGCTATGATTTTCGGCGCCAGCGTTTCGATCAGCGAATAGAGTTTGTATTCTTTCTGCAGGCCTTTCTCCCGCGAAAGCTTTTCAACAAACGAGCGAAATATTTCGGCCCTGGGATCCGATACCGAATATACCGCGTGACCGATACCGTAAATAAGCCCGGCGCGATCGAAGGTTTCGCGGCGGAGAATTTTCCGCAGGTACTCTCCCACTTCTTCCTCGTCGTTCCAGTCGCGGACATTTTCCTCAATATCGGCGATCATAGCGCGAACTTTCAGGTTGGCGCCCCCGTGCTTCGGACCTTTAAGCGAACCCAGCGCCGCCGCCACAGCGGAATAAGTGTCGGTTCCCGATGAGGAGACGACTCTTGTTGTAAATGTGGAATTATTGCCTCCGCCGTGTTCGGCGTGAAGCACCAGCGCCAGATCGAGGATTTTCGCCTCGAGCTCGGTGTAACTGCTGTCGATTCGCAGCATGTGCAGAATGTTTTCCGCGGTGGAAAGCCCGTGCTCCGGCTCATGGATAAAGAAACTGCGGTTGCCGCGCTTGTAATAATTGTATGAATTGTAGCCGTATACCGCGAGCATCGGGAAAACGGCGATAAGATGCAAACACTGCCTCAGCACATTCGGAATCGAAACATCGTCGGCGCGGCTGTCGTATGAATAAAGGGTGAGGACGCTCCTCGCCAGCGAGTTCATCAGGTTGGTTGACGGGGCTTTCATAATAACATCGCGTACAAACGATTCGGGCAGTGAGCGAAAATCGGCGAGTTCCTTCGTAAAATCTTCAAGCTCGGCGACGGTGGGAAGTTCGCCGAACAGCAGCAGATAGGTTATCTCTTCAAAACCGAAACGGCGATCCTTAAAAAAACCCGCCGTTAAATCGTAGATGTTATATCCGCGGTAATAAAGCTGCCCCTCGCAGGGCACCTCCTCCCCGTTTACGGTTTTTTTCGATATAACATCCGAAATTTCGGTAAGCCCCGTTAAAACCCCGCGTCCGTTTAGGTCGCGCAGACCGCGGTACACATGATGTTCGGTAAACAGCGCGGAATCGATTGTGCCGTTCTTTAAGGCTAAAGCGGCATATTCCTCAATTTTCGGTGTTACGGCGGAATA
>CAZRRV010000009.1:0-6550 GCA_964602735.1 uncultured Eubacteriales bacterium | reverse complement strand
CTTCTTTCGGTGAATGAAATATAATTATACCATAAATATCCGCGGAATATTTGAACATTTTGTGAATATTTGCCTTAAAGTTGTGCGTCTCCGGCATCTTCCCATTTATATGTGTGAAGCTGCCCTTTGTTTTGCAAATCGGGGAACCCCCATTGCCGCAACGCCTCGTATACTCCCACGGCTACGGTATTCGACAGATTAAGGCTGCGCAATCCCGCCATCATCGGAAGTCTTACGCATCGCGAGGGGTTGGCGGCGAGCAGTTCCTCCGGCAGCCCGCGTGTTTCTTTCCCGAAGAAAAGGTAACATCCGTCGGGGTATGAAATTTCGCTGTAAACCCGCCTTGCCTTGGTTGTAAAGAAGAAAAATTCGCCTTTTACCTTAGCGAAAAAATCATTCAGATTTTCGTAATAGGTGATGTCGAGATAATGCCAATAATCGAGGCCGCTGCGTTTCAGCTTTTTATCATCTACGGTAAATCCCATGGGCTTTACGATGTGAAGTGCGGCGCCCGTGGCGGCGCAGGTTCTCGCTATATTGCCGGTGTTCTGGGGAATTTCCGGTTCTACCAGAACGATATTCAGGCTTGCCAATATCAACACCTTCCGTTTAACGGTTGAATCGAACCCTTTCGTGCCGCGGGACGCCGCCGGATATTAAAGCTGCGGCGCGGGTGTAAAAAAGGTGAAACGGGCGACGGCTCAATAAGCCGCGCCGCCCAAAACACAAAAGCCGCGGCGGACGGAAACGCCCGGCGCGGGTAAACGCGGAGCTGCTAACCGGATTCGAACCGGTGACCTCATCCTTACCAAGGATGTGCTCTGCCACCTGAGCCATAGCAGCGGTTACAAGTGTGATTATACCCCGCGCCGCGTAAATTGTCAAGCTTATTTTACCTGCCGCAAGACCCGAGCGCGGGGCGCTGTTTTATTTCCGCAGCCTCGTTATGAGGACGACGTGGCGCCGGAATCGGTTCGCGGGTCGGGATCGACGCCGCCGTTAAGTTGAGTGTAGACAAAACGGTAATAATCGTTGTCGAGTATTCCGGAGGAAAGGGTCATTTTCCGTTTGATAAGGTTTATCGTATTCTTTACATAATTTTCGGGGAGAGTCGCGCGGTCGACGAGATAAATCGCATCGTTAGAGCCGGAGTCGAACATTACCTTGTCGGAGATAAAGCTTTGTGAGCTTAAAACAGCGAGATGATCTTTGTTCGGCGCGAACACATCGGTGCCCGCCAGCAGTCTCGAATCGTATGAAAAGCCGAACAGATTGAGCAGCGTGGGAAGAATATCCGGCGTGGCGCACGGTGTACTTACTTTCACCGGCTCCATCGCGCTGTTGTAGCAGATGAATGTGCTTTTGAACTTGCCGAATTTGGTGTCGACGGTGTAACCCGCCAGCTCGTTGTACTGATTGTAATTAAGCCCGTAGGGGTAATGGTCGCCCGCGAGCACGATTACCGTTTTATCGAGCACTCCGGCGGTTTCAAGGCGGTCGAGGAGGTAGGTAAGCGCTTTTTCAAGTTCCAGATTGCAGGCTATGTACGCCATAACCGGTTCGGAATAGCCGCGGTCGCCGGCCAGGCTGTATGCCAGATCTTTGTTAAGTTTGCACATGGGATTGGATATAAAGCTGTAACGGTAATGGCCGCTGAATGTCATATAGTAGGCGTGGAAACGTTTCTCTTTGATATAATCGTCGACCGACTGCTGCATCATTTCGAGGTCGGACGTGGGCCAGGTGGTGGAAAACTCCATGCCGTCGTCCATAAACTTCATCTGATAGCCCATGTTCGGGTGGCTTGTACGGCGCGAATAGTAGGTTCCCCTGTAATTATGGTAGCCGTGTGCCGCAACCCCTTCGGTCGCGAACTCGTTGCCCATGCAGTAGGGAAGATAATTTCCGCTCGAGGCTTTGAAGCTGCCGTCGCTCTTGTTGCGCGAGAGATCGGGGAACAGCCCCATACAGAAAGTGTACTCGCCGTTTGTCGTAACCGACTGGTAGCTGTTGTAGTAATTCTCGAACACGAAACCGCCGTTCGCGAGTTTGTACAGGGTCGGTGTTATAACGGGGTCGATAAGGTACGGCGAGAACGACTCGGCGCAGATCGAAATGAGGTTGTAGCCCTTGAATTTGCCGGTGTATCCGTTTTTCGCCGACGGTTCGACGGTTTTGAAATAATCGTTGAGAACGCGGATGTCTTTATCATCGGTGCCGGCGCTCAAAGTGTCGAAATCTATGTTCAGCATATTGTATTTATCGGGGGTGTAAACCGACGAGTCGACGGGAGGTTCGACATAGCTCACGGCCGGATTCGACGACGACGGGGCCAACTGTTCGTCCAGGTTGCCGGGCTCCCCCGAACCGATAAGTTCGAGCACCATTGTCGAAAACGCGCCTAACGTATTCAATGAAAATTCGGTTGTGGTATCGGAATTGAAATAAGCGTCGTATGGGGTGTAGTTGCCGGTGCCGCCGAAAAACAGTGTGCAGAGGCTCAGCAGATATGTGGGGATAAGGGCGGCGGCGGTAACAAGCTGCGCTTTCGGCCGCCGGTGCTGATAGTCGATTTTAACATGGAAAGCCGGGATGGAGGCAATCGCGTGCAGAAACAGCGGGAGCGCCATAAGCAGCAGGGGCATCCAGTTTACCTTTATGGCGTTCGCGACTTCCGGCCAGAAATTTTTTATCGCCTGCCCGCCCATTTTCATCAGCGAGAACGATATAAACGATCCGAATATCTTATAGTAGGTGAGCTGCGCCCCTAAAAACAGGTAGCCCGCTATCAGCAGGGCCCATGAAATTATCCTGTTTATCACCCTGCGGAAGAACGATGTCAGCAGAGCGCACAGCAACCCTACGGGGACGGAAAGAATCACGGGATAAATAAATTTCCATGTGAACTCCCCGATTGTGTTCCAGTGCAGGATAAATTCGTAATATGACAGCGCGAACGCGAACATCAGCGACTTTACAACCGTTTGCATCACCAGTTGTTTGTTTGTGTATTCGGTCTCTTCGCGGTCATGGAAAAGAAAACGGCACACCGCTTTCGCCCCGGATCGTACTTTCGCGAAGAATTTTGCTAAAAACTCTTTCAACAAACCGCCTCCAAACCGGCAATAAAAGAAATCGGAAGAATCTTATCAAACTCAAATCGTAATTTTAGCACCGCCCGCGCCGAAAATCAAGGCGGAAATTGTAAACAATTCCGACGGCGCCGATTTTGCCGCCCGATATGATTGCGCTCGCTAATCAAATACGGTTCGAAACCGGCCGGCGGCGGTTGCGGTTTTCGCGGCTCGGTAATCGGGCGGAACGGCGGTTCCGCGGCTTTTTGAAACCGTGAAAAATGTTCGGGAAAAATATGTGTTCTCCCGGCTTTTTATGCTTGCAAACACGGTGTCGCTGTGTTATAAGTATTGAGGAAATTGAAAAAACGGACGGAGGTATTGCTGTTATGATTTACACCGGTGAAAACAGGCGAGAGATTTCTTTCCCTCTCGGAGGCATCGGAACGGGATGCATCGGGCTGGCGGGAGACGGCAGTTTTGTGGACTGGGAAATTTTCAACCGCCCCGCCAAGGGCACCAGAAACGGGCGAACTCATATCGCGGTGAAAGCCGTATCGGGATCGGAACGAATAGTTAAGGTGCTGCAGGCGGATTTACAGCGCGACTTCAGCGGATCGTTCGGGAAGCACGAGCATACGCTTGACGGTTTCGGATTCGGAGCCGATGTAAACAATATGAGCGGATTTCCGCATTTTCGGGATCTTACTTTCCGGGGCGAGTTCCCGGTCGCTCAACTGACCTTCGACGAGCCGGATTTTCCCGCGAAAATCATTCTTACCGCGCTCAGCCCGATGATCCCCCTGGATTCGGAAAATTCATCGCTGCCCGTTATTTTCCTTAAAATTACATTTCAAAACAAAACAGATAAAAACTGGCGCTATACCGCGGCTTTTTCTCTCAGGAATCCTTATTCCGAACCGAAGAACCGCGCCGTCGACATCGCGGGTAAACCGGGCGTGTTCTTAATGAATTACGGCGCGCTGCCCGACGGGTTGAAAAAGCCGGAAGACGCCTCGCGGCCCGGGGAAGAGGCGCAGGTTGCGCCCGGAGACGGCGAGACGCGTATAACCGATCCGACATACGGCGACCTTACGCTCGTATGCGACGCGCCGGAATGCGATGTGCAGGAGTACTGGTATCGCGGCGATTGGGAAGAGAGTATAATTACCTTCTGGAATGAATTTTGCGAAAGCGACACCCCCGTCGCGCGCAGGTACGACGCTCCCTGCCGCCGCCACGACACCTGCACGATTTACGGCAGCACATCGCCGGCGCCGGGACAGTCGGGAGACGTCGGTTTTACCCTCAGCTGGAGCACGCCGCTTCAGTACAATTACTGGAACCCGTATAAAGACAAAGACGGGAACGATATTACATGGAAAAATTATTACGCCACGCGGTTCGCGGATTCGCGGGACAGCGCGAGATACGCGATCGAACACGGCGCCGAGCTTTGGGATAAGACGATCGAATTTCGCGACACGCTGTTCGACAGTACGCTCGATCCCGCCGTTACCGACGCCGTATCCGCCAATCTGGCGGTTTTGCGCAGTCCGACCGTTATGCGGCTTGAAGACGGCTCGATATACGGCTGGGAGGGCGTCGCGCAGAGTGTCGGCTCCTGCGAGGGGAGCTGTGCGCACGTATGGAATTACGCTTTTGCGCTGTGCTTCCTTTTCCCCGATCTGGAGCGCTCGCTGCGGGATATCGAGTTCCGCTATTCCGTCATGCCCGACGGCGCGATGAATTTCCGTATGCCTCTTCCCGCCGGCAGGCCGCCGGAGAAGATACGAATTTGCCTCGACGGGCAAATGGGAACCGTACTGAAAACTTTTCGCGAATGGCGGCTTAGCGGAGATACCGACTGGCTGCGCGGCCACTGGGACGATGTGCGCAAAGTTCTGGAATATGCCTGGAGCCCGGATAATCCGCACGGATGGGACGCCGACCGCGACGGAATGCTGGAAGGGCGCCAGCACAACACGCTTGATATGGAACTGTTCGGCCCGTCGGGGTGGCTGCAGGGAATGTACCTCGCCGCTTTGAAAGCCGCTTCGATTATGGCGGATGCGCTGGGATACGAAGATGAAAGCGCGGAATACAACGGGCTGTTCGAACGCGGGCGCCGCGGTACGGCGGAGGAACTCTTTAACGGGCGCTGGTTCATACAGAAAATCGATTTGAAAGATAAAAGCGTAACCGAAAAATTCGGTTGCCCGAAATACTGGCATGAAGAAAAGGGGGAATTGAAGTATCAAATCGGCGACGGGTGCGAAATCGACCAGTTGCTCGGTCAGTGGTTCGCCGATTTACTGATGCTGGGGGATGTATTCGATCCGAAACAGATAAACACCGCGCTTGAAAATATATACGCCAATAATTTCAAGCGGAATATGCGGAATATTGCCAACCCGTGGAGAGTATTCGCGTTGAACGACGAAAGCGGCGTGATTATATGCGACTACCCGGACGGGACATATAAGCCGGCCGTTCCCATAACCTATGCCGAGGAGATCTTCGACGGCGCCGCGTACGCGCTTGCCGGCCTGCTCTGCAGCCGCGGATTTACGGAGGAGGGGCTGACGATTGTGCGTTCGGTGCGGAGCCGGTACGACGGTTCGAACCGCAATCCGTGGAACGAACTCGAATGCGGAAGCAATTACGCGCGCAATATGGCGAGTTTCGCGCTGCTGCCGCTGTTGTCGGGGCTGCGGTTCGCCGTCGATCGGGATACGGCGCTGTTTGAACCGAAGTACGAAACGCTGACCGCATTCTGGTGCGTCTGCTCCGGGTGGGGCCTGGTTAAGCGGAACGGTAAACACGTCGCCTTTACCGTAAAAGAGGGGAAATTCCCCGTTCATCGGATTGTTCTGCCGTTCGCGGACGGGATCGAATCCGTTAAAATAGACGGACGGGATGTCACCGTTTCTCAAAACGGCGGGAAAGAGCTTGTTTTGCCCGATATTCCCGCCCGGGAAGAGATTTTCATTACCGTTCGCTGACTTTGCGGCGGATCCGTCGGCGCCCCTGAAACGCGGAACCCGCGGTTCGAGGGCGCCGCTTTATCTCGCCGGCAGGGGGAAACCGCCGGGAAATCGGGTACGCGTTTCCCGAAATATATAAGTCAATCCCGCATAAAAGTCCGGCGTCGGATGCACCGTCGGATTTTCGGCAGACGGAACAGAAAACGCAGGGGATGCTTCCCCGTATTACCGGGCGTTCCTGAAATATAACGAAAAATATGCAGGCTGATGAAACACAGAACCGTCTGGCGGTTATCCGGCGGTGCCTCCTTAATTTTCGGCGGTGCTTATCCGAAATTTAACGGCGCTTTTGTGCTGCCCGGTGAAAACGCGAGGGGTGCTGGGCGAAAATAAAAAACAGCCCGCGATTAACAACCGTAATCGCGGGCTTTCGCGGTGGAGATAAGCGGGATCGAACCGCTGACCTCTTGAATGCCATTCAAGCGCTCT
>CAZRRV010000008.1:0-44435 GCA_964602735.1 uncultured Eubacteriales bacterium | reverse complement strand
GGTCTTACGTGACCTTAGGAGGCTCGCGCTCTATCCTGCTGAGCTACGGGGACATTTATGAAATTTCAGTACTTCGATCGTTCGCCTTTTCCCGAAAGGCGAGCGGTCTTATACATAATCTTTGAAAAGTAATGCTTTTTCTTGCTTCATTGCAGAGATAAAAAGCGGCAATTTTCAATCCCGCCGTGTTTTTCCTCTTGATTTAATAATAGCAATTGGTTAAAATAAAAGCAAGCTTTATTTTGAGGACGGTTGAAAAATATGAAGACAAAACGGATAATCTGTCTGGCGGCGGCGCTTTGCCTGTTCGCTGCCGGATGCGGGAAGCAAAAAAGCGGCGGCAGTAATTTTTACTCCGACGGCGGGAACAACGGAACGAACGCGGGCAGTACCGTTGCAACGCAAAAAGTGGGCGACGCCTACGCGGATAAAGAATACGGCTTTCAAACGGAGAACCCCGCCGCCGGAGAGGAAATTGCCGTGCTTTCCACAAATTACGGTGATATTTACATCCGGCTTTTCCCCGACGGCGCGCCGAAAACCGTTGAAAATTTCAAGGGGCTGATAAACGGCGGGAAGTATAACGGAACGATTTTCCACCGTGTAATGAAGGACTTTATGATTCAGGGAGGCGATTATGAAAAAGCGGACGGAACGGGAGGCAAAAGCATTTGGGGAGGAACTTTCGCGGACGAATTCGACGCTAAACTGCTGAATATTCGCGGAGCCGTTTCCATGGCGAACGCGGGCCCGGGCACAAACGGGAGCCAGTTCTTTATCAATCAGGCGGAAGCCGGCGTGTTTTCACGCAGTCAGTATGAAAACAATCCCGAAATTCATAATGTGCCCGAAGAAGTTTGGGGACTTTACGAGAAAACCGGCGGCAATCTGCATCTTGACGGCGCGTTTCGTCAAAGCGGGGGCCATACCGTGTTCGGGCAGGTGTTTAAGGGTATGGATGTTGTTGACAAAATAGCCTCGGTTGAAACCGACAGTTACGATAAGCCCGTAAGCGAAGTTAAAATAACCTCCGCGAAAATAACGAAATACGAGGGATAACGGAGCGTTATGCTATCCTGAAACGAAAGAAGACGCCGGCGGAAAACCGCCGGCGCCTGTTTATATTTCCTGCCAGTACCGTCTTAAATTGGCCAGCCCTATTCGAAGAGCTTCTTCCGCCGGTTCGAGCCCTTCAAACTCTATGGCGGCGTACCCGTCGTATCCCGCCGACTTGGCAAGGTAAAGACATTGTTTTACCGGCACATTGCCATGTCCGACTATTGTGCCGCGCAGGAAATTCCCTCCCCTTGAACGGATAACGCCTTCTCCGGGGTCGGGGTCGCCGAAAGGCTTTACGACAAAATCCTTAGCGTGAATATATCCGAGATACGGCGCAATTCTTGCGAAAGCATCGGCGGGATTTTCGTCGGCGCAAAGGAAATTGCCCATATCACCGAGCAACCGGAAATTAGGGTGATTTACCGCGCAGTACAGTTTTTCGACCCTTTCCGAATCCTGCGCGAATTTTCCGTGATTTTCAACCATCGTCATAATTCCGCGTTCCGCCGCATATTCGGTTATATTGCGGCAGGCGTCGGCAAGACGCGGCAGAACCGTGTCAAACGAAACATAATCTCCGGAATCTCGCGGGTAGCCTTTTGTGGAATCGTGGCGCATAAAGTTTACTCCGAGAACAGAGCCCAAATCGACATAGCGTTTTACGCGCTCGATTTCCGCCGGGGTATCGCCGCCGCTTCCCGTTAGAAAATCCGCTCCCACGGTAAGGCAGGAAATGCGAAGATTCAACGATTCAGCTTTCGCCCTCAGGTTTTTCGCTTTTTCAAGCTTTTGTTCATCCGGAATGTTGAAATCTACGAAATCCACAAGTTCAATCGCGTCGAAACCCAGCTTTTTCGCGCTCTCCAACACGCCGTCCTCGGTGATGGCGCCTTTTGAAAGCTGCTTATTGTAGCTGTATGCGCTTACGGAAAAAAGCATAAAATCAAACTCCTCCTGTGTATTGATTGCGGAGAGCCGACATCGCGTAACCTGCAGACCGGCATCACGCGCCGCCTCTCCCGGGTGTATCTGACCATTTTATTATATCATATTTCCGCCGGATTCGGCAAGAGAATTTTACGGAAACTGTTTTTAACCTTGACAATTTACGGTTTCGGTGCGAAAATTAAATATAAGGGTTACAATCGATCTTCACGGCTTTTTTTGACGAAAGGTGTAATGTATATGAAAGCCTGTGTTATACAGCCGCCGTACTACTCGGATTATTCGAAATCCGACGAATGTTTCGCCTGGCAGTTAAACGCGCTCGACAAATGCGACGGAAGTATGGATTTAATCGTTTTGCCGGAAAATGCCGATACGCCGTGCTACGCGGATACCGAGGAGCGGCGAAGAGAAACATACAGGAAATATAACGGGATAATTTTGAATAAAGCCGCCGAAACCGCACGGCGCTGCGATGCCGTTGTTTTTGTAAACGCTATTTCTGTTGAAAAAGGCGGATGGCGCAATACGACCTACGCGTTTAACCGAAAAGGCGAGGTGGCCGGCAAATATTATAAACAGCATCCCACAAACGGCGAAGTGGCCATGCCCGAACGCGACAGCGGATATTCGTATGTATACGAACCCGTAACGATAATTGAAATCGACGGTCTGCGCTACGCTTTTTTAACCTGCTACGATTTTTATTTTTACGAGGCGTTTGCGCGTATCGCGAGGTTCAGGCCGGATATTATCATCGGCTGTTCGCATCAGCGAACCGACACCCACGACGCTCTTGAAACGATATGCAAGTTTTGCGCATACAACACAAACGCTTATCTGGTGCGCGCTTCCGTAAGCATGGGGGAGGATTCGCCGGTAGGCGGGGTAAGCTGTATTGTGGCGCCCACGGGCAGGGTGCTTGCCAACCTGAAAAGCAAAGCGGGTATGGCGACCGCGGAATTCGATCCGAAAGAGAAATATTATAAGCCCGCCGGGTTTAACGGTCCCCTGACGGCTCATTACGAATACATAGAGCAAGGGAGGCGTCCGTGGAAATACCGCCCCGCCGGAAGCGCAGTTATATGCCCCGAGGATATTTTGCCTTATCCCCGCGTCTGTGCGCACAGAGGGTTTTATTCGATGGCGCCCGAGAACAGTATGCCGGCTTACGGCGCCGCGGTGGCGCTGGGAGCGGACGAAATCGAATTTGATTTGTGGGCAACGGCCGACGGTGAAATAGTTTCAATTCACGACAGCACGCTCGACAGGGTTTCGACCGGTACGGGCAAGGTTTACGAGCACACTTACGACGAACTGCTCAGGTATGATTTCGGAATTAAGTCCGGCGAATCTTTCAGGGGATTGAAAATTATAACTTTTGAAGAGATCCTCAAAAAATTCGCCTGCCATGTAATTATGAATATACATATTAAAGAAAGAGAACCGTACGACGACGGTATACTTGAAAAAATAGTGGCGCTTATTCGGGAATATGACTGCGAAAAGTATGTGTATTTTATGACGTCCGATTATATTCATAAAAAGCTTATTCGAATCGCCCCCGAAATCGAGCGCTGCTGCGCAGCGGTACCCGACAACGAAAGCATGGTTGACCGGGCGCTTGAACTCGGGTGCAAAAAAATTCAGTTCGTGACCTGGCACCCGTTTACGCGGGAAATGATTGAAAAAGCCCACGCCAACGGGCTTACCTGTAATATTTGTGCCGCCGAAACGCCGGAAGAGGCGGAGAAATTTCTTGATATGGGCATTGATACGATAATGGCAAACGATTTTTATGTTGTGTCGGAAGCTGTGAAAGCATATAAGGCAAAGTCCCGCGCGGATAAACGGAAATGGTAAAAGGAGCGTAAAACCGTGAATGTTCTTATGATAAACGGCAGCCCCCGCAAAGGCGGGAACACGGCGGCCGCTGTCGGAGAGATGGCGAAAATTTTTACGGAGGAGGGCATTGAACCGGTTACGGTTCAAATCGGAGGCGAAGATATACGCGGGTGCATGGGATGCGCGCAATGCTCGAGAATCGGCAAATGCGTGATCGACGATGCCGTAAACAGAGTTGCGGCGCTTTTTGAAAAAGCTGACGGGCTGGTACTCGCAAGCCCGGTATACTATGCCTCGGCCAACGGTACGCTTATTTCGTTTTTAGACCGGCTGTTTTACAGTACCCCGTTCGACAAGGCCATGAAAGTGGGCGCGGGCGTGGTATGTGCGAGGCGGGGAGGCTGTTCCGCGACTTTTGACGAGCTGAACAAATATTTTACAATCGCCGGAATGCCTGTGGCGTCAAGCAGATACTGGAATTCGGTGCACGGAAGTGCGCCGGGCGAGGCGGAACGGGATCTCGAGGGAATGCGGACGGTGCGTGTCCTGGCACGCAATATGTCGTTTTTAATCAAAAGCATAGCCCTCGGTAAAGAGCGCTACGGTATTCCGTGTGACGAACCCGCGGTGTTTACGAATTTTGTGAGGTAAACAAGGCATTATAAACGGTTTCCCGCAATCGGTTACCGGCAATTTTTTTCGGAGATTCTTCCCGTAAGTCGAAACCCCCTCGGATTCCGAGGGGGTTAAAAACGGTCGGGCTTATGCGCGGCTAAGCCGTGAATGAAGTTCGCGTAATGCCGGTTTAGCGGTACAAATCGATTTTATACGAGATTACCGAACCGGAAACAGCGTCGATTTCATAGCTGTATTCCGTCTGTCCGGCGTAAAACTCCACATCCCACACTATGCGTCCGTTGTCGCGATCCTGCTCGCAGTCGCCCCATCTTATGTCGTTCGCGTTGCGCCCGGAGTGGGTAAGCGCTGTTTGTTTCGCATTGTCGAGTGTAACCGACGCGTTTCCGCTCTGCGCGGGTATGCCGGTAAATGTTACATCTTTTTCGGTTATGGCTCCGCTGGAAGCGTCAATTTCATATTCATAGCGGGCGTCGGGTCCGGTAAACGAAATGTCGAAAACCGATCTCCCGTCGTCGTTATCGGGCTTTGAGTAAATGATTGTAACTTTGTCGGAGGTAAGTCCGGCGTCGGCGATGGCGTTGCTTTGCGCCTCCTCTGCCGTTACGGGGCCGGCAGGCGAACCCGAAGAAGCGTTCCCTCCTCCGCCCGAGGGCGTTTGGGCGCCGTCCGACGGGGTCTGTGACGCGGTTCCGCCCGCAGACGACGATGTATCACCGTGATGAATATTGATATTCACGCCGCACCCCGAAAGCATCGCCGCGATTGTTATTGCTCCGCACAGCGCCGCCGCAATGGCGGAGTATAACCTTTTCCTGTTTTTCATATTTGTTCTGCCTCCTTATTTTGTTCGCCGGGTTCTGTTGCCGCCGGCGTGTTTTTCCGTTCTTCCTTAATCTTGAATAAATCAAGAACTATCATTCTGAGCGTTGCCGTAACCGGGACACCGATTAAAATTCCCACGGGGCCGAACAGAGCGCCGAATATGGTAACGGCAATCAAAACATATATCGGCCGGATGCCTACCGTATGCCCGACTATCCTCGGCTGCAGTATATTCGCGTCTAATTGCTGGGCGGCTATCATGAACGCAAGAGTTATAAGCGCTTTGCCCCAGCTGTCGGTAATCAGGACGAATATCGAAACCACCGCACAGGAGATTATCGCGCCGAAATACGGGATTAAATTGCTCACTCCGATCAAAATTCCGAACAGCGGCGCATACGGAATGCGCAGGATAAGCAATAACACCGTCATCAGCAGCGAGACCGCGGCGCAATCGACAAGCTGGCTGTAAATATAGCTGTAAAAAATATCTCCGATACGGGTGATATAGTGATAGAATTTAAGCACCTTGTCTTTTGGGAAAACGAGGGTCAGAATTTTCCCCGCCACACGGCATAAATGTTCCCGCGCGAGGAGCATGTAAACCGAGATTATGGCGGAAATAAAGAAATCCACCACCGCGGAGCCCGCCTTGAACACCCCTCCCGCCCAGCGGGAGATTTGCCCGAAATCGATTTTCGATAAAAGGTCTTTTACCGAAAACGATTCAATCGCCGACATAACGTCGAAACCGAACAGCTTGCCGTCTTTATCGAGATAGCGCCCGATGAACGCGGTAAAGCGGTTATAATATTTTTCGGAGTTCGTTATGAAATCCACAAGATTGCGGAACACCCACGGTATAATGAACGAAAGCAGAAGAACGATAATAAGCAAAAAAGCGAGATATGTAATTAAAACCGAAAAACCTCTCGCGTGGGAATTTATAACTTTCGGCTTTGCTTTTTTCAGCAGCTTTTCGAGCCGGTTTTGCGGAATATAAAGGATAAACGCTATTATAAACGCTACGATTACCGGCATCGCTGCGGCGAGTATTTTACCGAGTAACCGTGCGACGGCGGGAAGATAATCCAGGGCTTTCGCGAAAATTATAACGGCGGCGACAAGGGTAAAAGCCAACAGCCAGAATTTCCGTATTTTTGGATTCCGAAGCAACTTCACTTTCGCGTTCTCTCCCTGTCGCATTTTCCGCCCCCGGGCGCGGTATTACTCCCGTTAATATTCTATCACAAAACGGCGATATTGCAATAAGTTTTTCGGTCGGGCGTGCGCGATTTATTCAATTATGGACATTAACCGCGTTTTGTGGTAAAATCGTATTAAACGAAAAAAGAAATTTGCTGTTCGCGGCGGCATTCGAGAGTATTCGGATCCAGCAGCAATATCGGCTTGTTTTTCGAGCGGGCGTACCGTACGGTCATGGCGGTACCTCCGGAATTTCCGTTCCAGACGGCGAAAACAAGGTCGGAACCGTCAACCATATAGCGATTCCGCTGTTGCATACACCCTTTGGAATATACGGGGCGCAGCAGCGTTGTTTTGTCGGCGGCGGCAATTACGGCGGCATATCTCGCTTTTTCCCCGTTTTTCCAGTTTCTCGACTGTTCGGGGCAGGGGAGAGCGCATTCCAGCGTAATCCCCGGGTATTCGGATTTTAATTCGCAAACGGTTTCGGCGGCGTATAAATCAACGCCGAGCGCCATTCCAGAAATAAACGCGGTTACATTTTCGCGCTCGATAAGCCGCACCAGAATGTCGCGTATTTTTCCCTTGAGTTTTTCGCATTGCGAGCTGTTTTCCGGGTATCCGAGCCCTTTCGGCCGGTGCCCGGTAAAGCAGCAGGTCTTATATCTGTTCATATCGGTCCCCCACATTACGGAAAGGTTGATTTACAGTGGATAATATTGCCGAACAATCACTGAGGTTGCATGAAAAGCTGAACGGTAAAATCGAAATCGCGGCACGGGCGCACGTAAACGGCGCAGACGATATGTCGCTGCTCTATACTCCCGGCGTGGCCCGGCCCTGCCTCGAGATACAAAGCGATCCGGAAAAATCGTTCAGTCTTACCCGGCGGTCAAATCTCGTGGCGGTTATCACCGACGGTTCGGCGGTTCTCGGCCTCGGCGATATAGGCCCCGAGGCCGGTATGCCCGTTATGGAGGGCAAATGCCTGCTGTTCAAGGAGTTTGCCGGTGTCGATGCGTTCCCCCTGTGTATCCGCACGAAAGATGTCGATGAACTTGTGCGCACCGTTTACCTTATTTCCGGAAGTTTCGGCGGCATAAATTTGGAAGACATCGCCGCTCCGCGCTGCTTTGAGGTAGAGCGCCGCCTTAAGGAAATATGCGACATTCCCGTTTTCCACGACGACCAGCACGGAACCGCCGTGGTGGTGGGCGCCGCGCTTATGAATGCCGTTAAACTCGCGGGCAAGGAAATCGGGAATATCCGCTGTGTTATAAACGGCGCCGGCTCGGCGGGGATTGCGATTGCGCGCGGACTTATGCGGCTCGGCGTTCGGAATATCGTTCTCTGCGACCGGTTCGGCATATTGAACAGCGGCGACGGGAGAATGAACGGTGCGCAGGCGGAAATGGCCGATATAACGAATCCCGAGGGATTGCGCGGGAATCTTTCCGATGCCTTATACGGAGCGGATGTGTTTATCGGCGTATCGGCGCCGGGAATTGTATCCCGCGAAATGGTATCGTCGATGGCGGAAAAAGCGAT
This sequence comes from uncultured Eubacteriales bacterium, assembly GCA_964602735.1. Classification (GTDB taxonomy): domain Bacteria; phylum Bacillota; class Clostridia; order Oscillospirales; family Acutalibacteraceae; genus CAZRRV01. The sequence goes on along the minus strand of CAZRRV010000008.1, from coordinate 36,371 downwards.
AGTGTTCCCGATGGCGAACCCCGTCCCCGAAATAATGCCCGGAGACGCAAAGGCGGCCGGCGCCTATATTGTCGGAACCGGGCGCTCCGATTTTCCGAACCAGATAAACAATGTGCTGGCGTTTCCCGGGATTTTCCGCGGAGCGCTCGACGCCCGGGCGAGGGATATAAACGACGAAATGAAAACCGCGGCTTCGGAGGCTATTGCGGATCTGGTTGGAGAAGAACTTTCGCCCGACAAAATTCTCCCCGCCGCGTTCGACCGCAGGGTAGGCGCGGCCGTTGCCGCCGCGGTAAAATACGCCGCGGTTAGAACCGGCGTGGCAAGGCTTTAACGTGATCCGTCGATATGATCGCATAAATTTGTGTTGCGGTTACGCTTTATTTGCGGCTACGCGCCTATGTGGGAGTTTCCGTAAAATTTTGTGAGTATTTGAGGCGTATTTGTGCCGGTAATTATATGTCCGAGCCGCTGCTGCAGGCATTTTCCCCGTTGACGTTATTTCAGGCAAGCTTCAAATTCACGGCCGCCCGGAGCTTACCGTATAAGCATTGCGAGTGTTCCGACGACGATGCATACAAGTCCCGCCGCGGATTTTTTCGAGAGCTTTTCATGGAAGACAATATACGAAAACGCGACGGTAACCAGTATGCTCAGCTTGTCGATAGGGACGACGGCGCTCGCGGGACCGGTCTGAAGAGCTTTATAATAGCAGATCCATGATCCGCCGGTGGCGATGCCCGAAAGGCAGATAAATCCGAGTTCGTTCTTCGGAATATTCTTTACCGTTTTCGCTTTCCCCGTAACAAGCACAACAAGCCATGCCATTACAAGAACTACGCCTGTTCGTATCGCGGTGCCGAGGTTCGATTCGACATCTTTAATTCCCATCTTGCCGAGTATGGATGTAAGCGACGCGAAAACGGCGGAAGCGGCGGCGGGGAAAAACCAGTTCTTTCCGCCGCTTTTGAACGGAGCCGTGCCGTGTATTTCCAGCATCAGGAAAGTGCCGACGGCTATAAGCGCAACGCCCGCTGCTTTTGCGGGATTTATACTTTCGTGCAATAAAGCAAAAGCGAGAATAACCGTAAGAACCGTACTTGATTTATCCACAGCCGTAACCTTGTCGATTTCGCCGGTTTGCAGCGCCTTGAAATAGCACAGCCACGACGCCCCTGTCGAAAGGCCGGAAAGCACAAGGAACAGAACCGATCTTCCGTCAATCGAGGCAATCCGCGTCTGAGAGCCGGCGATGAATACCGCAATCCACGCGAACGCAAGTACGATAACGGTTCTTACCGCCGTTGCCACTGCGGGGTCGGTTTTTTTAATTCCGCACTTTGCGAGGACAGCCGTAATGCCGGCAAAAAAAGCCGAACCGAAAGCAAATACAATCCACATTTTTTAAGGCCTCAAAATACCGAATCGTCAAGTACGGCAACCGGGCGGTTGCGATGAAATCCGAATTGAAATCGTCGCCGCGCGGTCGTGCGATATTCGGTCTTGTAAAACAGTCGCGGACGGTGTATAATACATTACAGAGGGAGGGAACAGCCATGATGTCCGAAAAGCCGATAAAACTTCAGGCGAAACGCAAAAATCTTTATCTGCGTGTTTTTAAGGGTCATTTTGCCACAAGCCACAGCCATATCAATTACTACATTGATGTAACTTCACAGAAGATGCGCCTTTCCGAGGCAAAAGCGGTCGCGGATGAACTGATAACATATTATACGGCTTCAACGATTATCGATTCCATTCTCTGCCTCGACGGCACGGAGGTTATCGGCGCCTGCCTTGCCGATAAGCTTACCCGTTCCGACTTTACGAATATGAACGCCCACCAGACGATTTATATTGTTACTCCCGAACATACAAGCGGAAGCCAGTTGCTGTTCCGCGATAATATCATTCAGATGATAGCCGGCAAGCATGTGCTCATTCTGGCGGCTTCCGTAACAACGGGGTTTACGGCGCTGTCGGCGATCGAGGCGGTTCACTATTACGGCGGGCATGTGGCGGGAATTTCCGCGCTTTTTGCCACTAAAGAGGAAATCGGCGGTTATCCCGTGCGCTCGGCTTTCGACCCTCAATACATTCCCGATTATGCCAGCTTTACCGCCGCCGAATGTCCGCTTTGCAAACGGGGGATTAAAATAGACGCTCTCGTCAACAGTTACGGCTGTTCAAAACTGTAGGCGGGTTTTCCGTTATAATCCCGTTTTCGATATTTATTACGCGATCGCATATCGCCGCGGTTGCCTGGTTGTGAGTGACGATTACGGCGGTTCTGTCTTTGAGTGCTTTAATATTATGAAAAACGGCGCGTTCGGTAGTTTCGTCGAGCGCGCCGGTCGTTTCGTCGAGCAAAAGAACCGGCGAGCCGCCGAGTACGGCACGGGCTATGGAAAGCCGTTGCAGCTGCCCCTGTGATAAACCGAGACCGCGTTCGCCGAGCGATGAATCCAACCCCCGCGGTAACGCCGTAATATCATCGTATACGCAGGCCGTTTCGAGGGCTTTTTTCATATCCTCATCGCTTGCGGCTTTATCGGCGGCAAGCAGATTTTCGCGTACCGTCAATGAAAAGATTGACTTCTCCTGCGGTATATAAGCGAAAAGCGGGCGGGTCTGCGCGGTTATCGGTATATTTCCGGTTTCGGTTTTAATGTAAAGCTCACCCGAGGCGGGGGAGAGCAGGCCGGCCAGCAGTTCCAGCACGGTTGTTTTTCCCGCGCCGGATATGCCGGTAACCGCCGTGAATTCTCCTTTTTTTATAACAAAGTTTCCGCCGGTCAGAACCGGGCGCCCGCCATAGGAAAACTTTATGTTTTTCCCGCGTATTTCAATCATGGAACCATATACCGCGGTTTTATCACACGGCGCCCCTACGGGTTCGCTGGGCAGAAGTTCCAACGCATACAGCCTTTCGGTGGAGGCTGCGGTCGCGGCGAATCCGGGTATTATTTCCGATATTTTCACAACCGGGTTTCGGATTTGGGCAAGCAGCTGCAATATGGCAATCAGCGCGCCGTAAGTCAGCGAACCACGTCCCGCTTTTATCGCGCCCCATATCAGCGCCGCGTAATACCCGCCGGTGAACACGACCGCCAAACCGGCGCCCGCCAGGTTCGACAGATTGATTTTTTTAAGCCGCGTTATGTAATTTTCTTTTATTTTGCTGTCGGCGCAATCGGTAAAGAGGGAACTTTCGGGCAGTGTTTTTATCAGCGCGGCGTTTTCCGCGCATTCCTGCATAAGAGCGTTTATTTCGCCGTCGGATTGCCGTATCCGTATTTGAAGATTTTTTTGACGTTTTGCGTAAAATCTTCCGGCGGTTGCCGAAGCAACGGCGAGACAGACTACCGCGACGGCGAATTTATAATTGAATGTTATCAGCACCAATCCGGCGAGGACAAGCCTTATAACCGCCGAAACCGCGGCGGGCGGCAGACCGGTAAATCCGGATGCGAATGTTTTAACATCGCCGTGCAGCCTGTTTACAACATCGGCGGAATGTATCCCGCACAGTGCCTGATAATCTTTATCAAGGTATGAACGCAACAGCACGGATTTCAGGCGTGTTTCCAAACGTGCGGCGGTTACGGCACGCAATCTGGCGCCGAAGTAAGCCAGCAGTATTTCCGCCGCCGCAACCGCGAGCAGTGCGGCGGCGCGGGCGGTAAAATTACCGGCTTCGGTTTTTAACGCCGTATCAATAACTTTTCGGGAAATCACCGCCGCCGCTACCGCGCCGGCGGCCGCTGTTGCGTAAATTAAGCAAATCAGACACACCGGGGCGACGAAACTGCGGCATTCGCCCTTTATCAGCCGTCGCGCCGCTCCCGCTTTACAGTTGGCTTTTCCCATGGCTGTAAATCGTGTTTTCAATGCGTGTTTTAATAAATATTTTCATTACGGCAGCGCCTTTTATAAAATATTTTTCCGCGTACTTGCTTTTTTGCGGGATTGTGATAAAATAAAAGGGCAAGATATACTTGCCAGTAAATTTTGGGAGGTGTTTTACATGGCATATGTAATTTCCGACGCCTGCGTTAAATGCGGCGCATGCGCGGCATCATGCCCCGTCGAGGCCATTTCGGAGGGAGAATCGCAATATGTGATCGACCCCGAGAAATGCGTTTCCTGCGGCACATGCGCCGCGGGTTGCCCCGTCGAAGCCATTTCCGAATGATTTCCCCGGGTCATGGCACTCGAAATCCGCCCCTTTCCCGGGGCGGTTTTTATTTTCGGGTTTACGATTTTTCCGCGATTTTTATATATGTTTTAAGTATCGCCACACAGGTTTTCGCGTCTTTTATTTCCCCTGAGAGTACCTTTTCCGCCGCGGTTTTCAACGGGATCCGCTCGGTCTGCAAAAATTCGTTTTCATCGGGAGCCGGTTCGCCGAAGGTGAGCCCGGTTGCCAGGTAAATGTAAATTATTTCCCGGCAATACCCCGGGGAGGGATACATTTCCCCCAAATATATATAATTTTCCGCCGTAGCGCCCGTCTCTTCAACGAGTTCGCGTTTTCCGCAGGCGAGGGGACTTTCGTCGGTTTTCTCCAGTTTTCCGGCGGGAACCTCCGATATAACCCTGCCGTAGGGGTATCGGAACTGGTTAACCAGGATTACGTCGCCGTTTTCGCACAGCGGAACAACGCAAACGCCGCCGGAGTGTTCCACAACATTACGCGTTTCCGTTTTCCCGTTGGGCAGAAGCGCGGTATCCTCCAGAACATCGATTATTTTTCCTCTGTATACCGTTTTTGAAGTTACGGTTTTCTCCCACAAATTCATCGATTAAACACCTTAAAATATCCGATACGCCGCTTCTTTAACCGAGCGCACCGCTATAATTTCAGTATCGGGAAAGAGAGATTCGTCCAGTTTTTTATAGCAGGTTTGAGGTATAACGCACCGCCTGAATCCCAAACGGCGCGATTCTTTCAGCCTGTCGGCTACCCGCGAAACCGACCGTACCTCACCCGACAGTCCTATTTCTCCGAACGCGGCCAAATCATCAGGAAGAGGTTTGTCTTTCAAAGCGGAAATCAGCGCCAGCGCAACCGCGAGGTCGGTTGCCGGTTCGTCGAGTTTAAGCCCGCCTACAACATTTATATAAACATCGGAATCCGAGAAACGGTAGCCGGCTCTTTTTTCGAGTACCGCGAGAAGGAGATTGGCCCGGTTGTAGTCGAATCCGGTCGCCATGCGGCGGGCGTTCCCGTAACCGCTCGCGGCTACGAGCGCCTGAATTTCCGCAAGCAGAGGACGTGTGCCTTCCGTAACGCAGGTTACGCAGGATCCCGAAACCTCGACGCCCCGTTCGCCGAGCAGATACGACGAAGGGTTTTCCACCGGCTCCAGCCCGCGGTCGCCCATCTCAAATACGCCTATTTCGTTGGTGGAACCGAAACGGTTTTTTATCGCCCGAAGTATTCTGTAGGCATGGTTCCGCTCTCCCTCGAAATACAGCACGGTATCGACAATATGCTCCATAACTTTGGGGCCCGCGATAGCGCCGTCTTTATTCACATGCCCTACAAGTATTACGGGAATATCAATGCTTTTGCAGGTTCGCTGAATGTACGCAGTGCATTCGCGTACCTGTGTAACGGTTCCGCTTGAAGAGGCGAGTTCCGCCAAATTCATCGTTTGGATCGAGTCGATGAGTACGATTTCCGGGCGATCCCCTCGTATGATTTCGCAAATACTTCCGACATCGGTTTCGGTTAAAATGCGAAGATTATCCGACTTTACATTCAGGCGCCGGGCGCGCAATTTTATCTGCCCCGCCGATTCCTCGCCCGAGACATACAAAATATTGCGGTCGCGCAGGCGATCGCATAATTGCAACAGAAGGGTAGATTTGCCGATGCCGGGGTCGCCGCTTAAAAGTACCACCGAACCCTTTACAAGCCCGCCGCCCAGTACGCGGTCGAGCTCGTTTATACCCGTCGTATACCTGAAACTGTCGTCGCTTTGAATTTCGTCAAGCTTCTCGGCGCGGGCGGCACGGAGCGACGGAGCCGGCGCGGCTTTCGCTGCCGCGGGGGTAACGATTTCCTCTTTCAGGGTGTTCCATTCGCCGCAGTTCGGGCATTTTCCGCTCCATTTCGGGCTTTCATACCCGCATTCGCTGCAAATATAAGCGGTTTTCGCTTTAGGGGGCATCGGCATATCCTTTCATATCCGACCGGCGGCTCGGCTTCCCGTCAGTCGTGAATTGTTTCGTTCGACTGTACCGCCCATTTAGCCACCCGCATCTTTGTGTGGTCTACCGGCGATTCCACTATAAATGTGTCGTCTTTAATCGAAACCACTTTGCAGTAAAATCCGCCTATGGTTATAATATCGTCGCCTATTTGCACGCTGTCGCGCATGGCCTGCTCTTTTTTCTGTTTTTTTCTTTGCGGACGGATCATAAAGAACCAAAGCACAAAGCCGATTATCGCGATATAACCTACCGTTACGAGAATCCCCATTTAATTTCCTCCGTTATCAGAATTGCTGTCATTTCAGTAAATATCCGCTTTGTATTATACTCCATTTTTTGCCGTAAAGCAAGTATGAATTGGGTTGGCCGGTGTTTGTGCCGCGGTGTTATAGTTACGATTCGATTGCGGAAATATCGAGCTTTTCGTATTTTTCGAGAAAAGCGCGCAGACGGGAGAGCGTTACGGCCGTTCCGCCCGGTCGGTCGCTTTCGGTATTAAGCACCAGTATGGGGTCGTGGACGCTTTTGCGCATAATAAAGCATCCCTCCCGGGTCGACACGCGAACACCTTCGTAACTGTCGTTCGCGACACGCCATTCGCCGTTATTCCGCGAGAATTTTTCGAGTTCCCGCAACACCCCGTCGGCGTACTCCGAAAAATCGCCGGCTGTTACGGTCAGGCGGTATTCGTGTTCCTCGGCGGGGCAGCGCAGCGCGGAAATCAGATCCGTGATATCTTTGCCCTCCCGGCGCAGTTTAACCGTTTCCGTTATAATCTTGGTCATAAGGTAAGCGCCGTCGTCTAAATAATAATTTTCTTTTAACGCCGCGTGACCGCTCGTCTCTATGGCGAGAGGTGCGTTTTCGCCCGCTTCCGTAAGGCGGCGCGCCTCGTCGATTACATTTTTGTATCCGCGTTTGAAGCGGTGGTGCCGGCCGCCGAGCGAAGTTATAAATTCGCTCAGCCCGTCGGAAGTCACACTGTCGGTAACTATGGTGGAACCGGGTTCGCTTTCAAGCACAATCGCGGAGACAAGCGCGATAAGCCGGTTGCGGTTTATTTCTTCGCCGTCTTTGCCGACACATGCGGCGCGGTCGACATCGGTATCGAAAATAACGCCGAGGTCGGCGCCCGACGAGATCACCGCCGAGCGTATGCTTTTCATGGCGTCTTCGTTTTCGGGATTGGGAATGTGGTTCGGGAAACTGCCGTCGGGCGTTAAATATACGCTGCCCGATGTATCCGCTCCGAGGGGTATTAAAACTTTTTCGGAGTAAAATCCTCCGACGCCGTTTCCCGCGTCGAGAATTATATGCATTCCCGCGAGCGGTTTTTCGCTCTCGCTTTTTTTAAGGCCGCCGCATATAACCCTGCGGAGATGCTCGCAGTATCTGTCCATAAACGGGAACTGCGGAGCGCTTTCGCGCTGATTGCGGAGAAATTCGTGCTTTTCCGCGAGATCTATAACCTCGTCGAGTTCGTCGCTGCTCAGTCCGCCTTCCGGAAGAAAAAATTTGAGACCGTTGCGGTCGGCGGGGTGGTGGCTCGCGGTAACCTGGATCGACGCCGTCATTCCGCCCGTAACGGTTGTCATAAACATCGCGGGAGTGGAAGACAGTCCGCAGTCGAACACCTCGGCGCCCGCCGAATACAGAGCCCCGATTACCGTGCGTTTTATTTTATCCGAGGTCAGTCTGCAATCGCCGCCTACTGCGATTTTAATGTGATTGCCTTTTCTCCGCTTTACGAAGTCGGCAAATCCGCGGGATATGCGGAAAACGGCGCCCTCACTCAGAGTTGCCGGGTTCCCGGGTTCCGAAGTCGCCTTGCCGCGAATGTCGGTTCCGCTTTTAAGCTGTTTCAGCGGTATCATGCTTTCCTCCTACAGCGAAAGATATTTTTCACATTCTTTTTTTATATCGGCCGCTTTAACCAGCGCGCTTCCGACGACCAGAATATCGGCACCGGCCGCAACCGCCGGAGGCGCCGTTGTTTCGTTAATTCCGCCGTCGACCTCAAGCGACACACCGAGTCCGCGACGCGAGATTTCCTCTTTCAGCGTCCGCAACTTCCGAAGCGTTCCGGGCAAAAATTCCTGCCCGCCGAATCCCGGCTCAACCGACATTACAAGCACCGTATCGCAGAGCGGCAGATACGGGAAAACTTCATCCGGCTCCGTGTCGGGCTTTATGGTAATATAGGGTTTGCATCCGAGATTTTTTATCCGGCGAAGAGTTTCCGCCACGGGCGAACCGGCCTCGAGGTGAAAGCCGAGCATATCACTGAACGGAGCGAACAGGTCGATATACCGATGCGGGCGGTCAATCATCAAATGAACGTCCGTTTTGAGAGTTGTATGCGATTTTACCGATTTTACGAACTCCGCGCCGAAAGTTAAATTCGGAACGAAAATTCCGTCCATTACGTCAAGGTGAACCCGATCGACGCCGCTTTGCTCAAAAATGCGCAATACCGGTTCGAGGCTTAAATAATCGCAGTTCAAAATGCTCGGTGAAATCAGCGGCATACGGGCACCTCCTCAATGACGCAATCGTTTTTGATATTCGGTCGGACTTAATTTTCTTTTTTCAGTTTTATTATAGCAAAATTCGCGGAAAAGTAAAGAGAAAGGTAAAAACGGTGACATAATTGCCGGCGGTTCCGCGAATTTTTTTCCGTTCGGATTTGCGGAAATTTTCGCGGGCATGGCAACGGCGCCGCCGACGTTTTTCCGTGTGAAGTATCGGAAATTCAGTGAAATGCAAAATATTTTACCGCAATTTCACCGGAGAAGAACGGGGAACGCAATAATTTGCGCATTGCCGTAATAAACGGGCGAAAAAAGGAAGACCGCGCCTGTAGAGGCGCGGTCGGTTCTTTTCGTGTGACATCCGTTACGCGTTTTGCTCGGCTCTCATCTGGGCAAAGCACTCGCTGCAGTATACCGGACGATCGTCGTGCGGAATGAACGGAACTTTGGCTACTCCGCCGCATTTGGCACAAACAGCCTCGTGCATCTCTCTCGGCCCTCTCGCCGCGGCTTTGCGGGCATCCCGGCAGGCTTTGCAGCGCTGCGGTTCGTTCACAAAGCCTTTTTCCTGATAAAATTCCTGTTCGCTCGCCGTGAATACGAACTGCGCCCCGCATTCCTTGCAGGTAAGGGTTTTGTCTTCAAACATGCTTTCTACCTCACTGTGGATTATTTTACTCCGGGGCGGAATCGCACCGCCGTCTTTGTCGCCAATATTTTCGCTTGATTAAACTACCGGGGCATATCCGTGATTTTTAGCCGGATAACCGAATATCAAAAATCACGAACTAAATTCTATCCGATTTCAATTATATTGTCAATAGAAAATAATATCGAATTTATAGTGGATTTTTTGTGCAAAAGCACAAAATTATTGAGTATCATGTCGAGTTTCTGTTCTGCCCGCCGTTACGGCGCGATAAAGCTATAAGCAATACATCTATATCGGCGGGTGTCACTCCCGAAATACGCGACGCCTGCCCGATGCTTCGCGGCTTTATCTTCCGCAGTTTTTCCGCTGCCTCGAGGCGCAGTCCCGTAATAACGCCGTAATCAATATCGGGGGGAATAAGATGCGATTCCGCCTGTTCCGCTTTTTTTATACGCGCCTGCTGTCTTGCTATATAGCCCTCGTATTTTATTTCGGTTTCCGCTTTTTGACGTACAATGTTCGGCAGATCGGGACGGCACGGGTCGAAATCCGCGAGGGATTCGTAATCGATTTGCGGGCGGCGCAGCAGTTCGTCGAGGCGGACGCCGGTCGAGATCGGCGCGGTGCCGCGACCCGATAAAAATGAATCGAGTTTTTCGCCGGGCGGTACAACGGTTTTTTTCAGCCGCTGAATTTCCCTTTCCTTAAGTTCTTTTCTTCGCAGGAACTTACTCCACAATTCGTCGCCGATAAGTCCGTTTTCGCGGCCTGACGGAGTAAGACGCTCATCGGCGTTGTCCTGCCTCAGAACCAGCCTGTACTCCGAGCGGGAGGTCATCATACGGTAGGGGTCGGTGCACCCTTTCGTTACCAAATCGTCGATTAGCGTGCCGATATACGATTCCGAGCGTTTCAGTATCATCGGAGGTTTGTTTAATATTTTACGGGCGGCGTTTATCCCGGCAACAATCCCCTGCGCCGCCGCCTCCTCGTATCCCGATGTACCGTTAAACTGCCCGGCGCCGTATAAGCCCTCATGTTCTTTCACCTCAAGGGCGGGGGAGAGGGCGGTCGGGTCAACGCAGTCGTATTCGATGGCATAGGCGTTGCGCGTTATCTCAACGTTTTCAAGTCCCGGTATTGTGCGGTAAAACGCCGTCTGCACGTCAACCGGCAGTGAAGACGACATCCCCTGCAAATACATTTCTTCGGTATCGGTGCCGCACGGTTCGATAAACAGCTGGTGCCGTTCTTTATCTGCGAATTTTACCATCTTATCTTCTATGCTCGGGCAGTACCGCGGGCCTACGCCTTCGATCCTACCCGAAAACAGCGGGGAACGGTGAAGATTTTTTAGAATGATGCGTTTTGTTTCCGCCGTTGTATAGCTTATGTAGCACAGAGCGTCGTTCCGGGGCGGAGTATCGGATGCGTAACTGAACGGTTCGGGATTTATATCGCCCGGTTGCACCGTCAGCTTTGAAAAATCGATGCTTCTTTTCAGCACCCTCGCGGGGGTGCCGGTTTTGAAACGGCGCAGGGGAAAGCCCAGCTTTGTGAGCGATACCGAAAGCCTGTCGGCGGCAAATGTACCGTCCGGCCCTCCGGAGTAGTTCACTTCGCCCACATGAATTTTCCCTCTTAAATATGTGCCCGTAGCTATTATTACCGCCCGCGCGGCAACCGTTTCGCCGAGCGATGTGGTAAGCAGCCAACCGTCGTCCCCGGGTTCTATTTCGGTAATTTCCGCCTGCCGCAAAAGCAAATTCGGCTGCATTTCGCAAATATGTTTCATATATGCGCCGTATGCCCGCCTGTCAATCTGCGCGCGAAGACTGTGAACCGCGGGACCTTTGCCGCGGTTCAGCATTCTGCTTTGAATCGTTGTCGCGTCGGCGGCTTTGCCCATTTCCCCGCCCAGCGCGTCGATTTCGCGGACAAGATGCCCTTTCGCGGTGCCGCCGATTGACGGATTGCACGGCATATTCGCCACCGCGTCGAGATTAAGTGTAAACAGAACGGTATCACAACCCATCCTCGCCGCGGCAAGCGCCGCTTCTATACCCGCGTGTCCGGCGCCGATTACGGCGACCTGTGTTTTTCCGGATAAAAATTTCATATTTCTATTTTCCCACACAAAACGAACGGAACACTTCGTCGGTTACCGCGTCGGTAACGCTTTCCCCGGTCAATTCCGCGAGAGAGGCGGTTGCGTCGTCGATTAAAACCCCTACGGCGTCGCAGGTAATACCGCGGTTTAACGCTTCAATCGCTTCGTAAGTTGCCGCTTTTGCCTTTAATACGCATTCGCGTTGCCTTTCGCTGGCGAGAATAACGCTGTTTTCATCGATATTGTCCGTCGAAAACAGTGCCTGGATTGCCGGCTCGAGCCGTTCGCATCCTTCGCCGGTTTTCGCGGAAATTTCGATTACCGTAAATCCTCGGGTTTCCAGCGCCTTAGTGTTTACCGCGTTTCCGATGTCGGTTTTATTCGGCAGAACTATGCATTTTTTTCCCTCGCACAGAGATAAAACCGCCTCGTCTTCCGAGGTAATCCCCGACGGGGCGTCGAGCACGGCGAGCAGTAAATCCGCGGTTGACGCGCGTTCTTTTGCGCGTTCCACTCCCGCCGATTCCACTTCGCTGTCCGCCTCTCTGAGCCCCGCGGTATCGGCGAGGCAAAGTTTCATTTCTCCGAGCGTTACCGAATCTTCTATTATGTCTCTTGTCGTTCCGGCGGTGTCGGATACTATCGAACGCTGACGGCGCGACAGCAGATTCATAAGCGTTGATTTTCCCGCGTTCGGTTTGCCTACTATTACGGTGTCGATGCCTGTTCTGCAGATTTTCCCGTTGTCGTAATCGGTGACAAGTTTCGATAAATCGTCGAATATCGACCGCAGTTCTCCGGGCAGCAGTTCTATGCCGCTGAAATTTTCGTCTTCGTCCGGCTCGTCGGAATACGCGGCAATTCTCGCCGAACAGTGCGTAAGCCTTTGCTTTATATCGGCTACGGCCCGGTATACGCTCCCGTCGCGGTCTTTTACGGCGCGGCGCAGCGCCCGTTCGTTCGAGGCGGTTATAATATCCGCTACCGATTCGGCGCTGCTTAAATCCATCTTCCCGTTCAAAAACGCCCGTTTGGTAAATTCACCCGGACCGGCTGGTTCCGCTCCGGCGGAGAGTACCGCGCGCAGCAGCCGTTTTACGACATAATTTCCTCCGTGGCACGAGAGTTCCACAACATCCTCTCCCGTATAGCTTTTCGGGGCGCGGAACCGAAGCGCGATCGCTTCGTCGATTTTTTCGTCTTTGTCGAAAACGGCTCCGTATAAAGCCGAGTAACCGGGAAGATCGGCTATGGTTTGCCCCGAAACGCTTCGGAATACCCTGTCGGCAATCTCGGCGGCTCTGTCGCCGGAAAGTCGCACTATGCCTATTCCTCCCTCTCCGTAAGGAGTGGATACCGCGGCAACGGTTTCCGCCATTATGTTCACTCCGTTCTTTTTTGTTAAAGTATAACATTTTTCCGAACCGATTTCAATTCGGATCGGAGCAAAAATTTTTTCGTTGAAATCGCGAAAACTATCGTGTATAATGTTACGGGTAGAAAGCTATATCGCTCGAAAGGGGATTGTAACTTTGAATATCGACGATTTGTGCATGGGTTGCATGAATGAAAATAAAACGGGCGGTCCGTGCCCCGTATGCGGGTATTCGGGCGAACTCGTAAATCCCAATGCCCTTATGCCGAAAACCCGTCTTAAAGATCGCTACATTGTCGGCAAAGCGCTCGATTACAACGGCGAGGGAATTACATATATCGGGTATGATTTGAAAAACGACATGGCGGTGAACATACGCGAATATTTTCCGGTCGGTCACTGCGAGCGCAGCCAGAGCAGGGTGCTTATAAATCAGGGCGATGAACTCGATTTTAACAAAACGCTGCTGAATTTTCTCGAACTTAACAAAACGCTGTACGGTTTGAACGGGCTGTCGGCGCTTTTCAACACCCTCGATATTTTTGAGGAAAACAATACCGCGTATTGCGTGAACGAGCGGTTAAGAGGATTACCACTGCGCGAATATCTTCCGCGCAGCGGCGGAACATTGAAATTCGATGCGGTAAAGGCGCTCTTTTCTCCTCTTGTTTCATCGGTGCAGACTTTGCACGACGCCGGAATTGTGCATGCCGGTATTTCGGCGGATACGTTGGTGGTCTGTCGCGACGGCAGATTGCGCCTGTCGGGCTTTTGCGTGCGCGACGCGAGGGTTAAAGGCGGATTTTTAACCCCGCAGCTTTTCCCGGGGTACGCTGCCATAGAACAGTACGGCAGTATGGGTTCGGTAGGGCCGTGGACCGACGTCTACGGAATCGCCGCAACGATTTACCGCACGTTTACCGGCAACGCCCCGTTAGAGGCGCCGCAGCGAATGAACGACGATAATTTAAGCATTCCTAGGCATATAGCCGAATCCCTGCCTCGGAATATTCTCGAAATGCTTCTGATGGCGTTGCAGGTTCTGCCGGAAGACAGGATCCAGTCCGCCGGCGAATTGCGAACGTATTTTACAAGCGCGGCGATACAGATGCGAAACGCGGTGAAAAATGAAGAAAACGGGGACGACGAAGACGGGGAGTATGAAGAAGAAGAGGAAGATCGCGGCAGGGGAGAAAAAAAGAAAAAGAAAGGCTCGGGCGGCAAAAAATACGGCCTTATCGCGGGTTTGATTACGGCGGCGGTATTGCTTATAGCCGGCGGTTTGATATGGTTTTTCTTCGTGCGCGAGGGAGACGGGCGCACCGGCGGCAAAATGCCGGATTTAAGTACGGATGAATCGTCTTCTACCGTGAGCGTTTCCGCGGTCGAATCGGGCGAGGATACCGATCCGTTGCCCCGATTTGTCGGTCAGCTCTACGCCGATATTTTAGAGAATCTTGATTATACCGATAACTATAAATTCGAGATTGTAAATAAGGAATACAGCAACAATGTCTCCGCCGGATATGTTATAAAGCAGGATCCCGAGCCGAACACCCCGGTCGCGGAGGGCGCCACGGTGAAACTGTACATAAGCCTCGGCCCGAAAACAATCGCGGTGCCCAATCTGGTGGGCTGTACCGAAGACGAGGCGAAAATAAAACTGTTCGAGGCCGGGTTCCCCAGCACATCTATACAGTTCGCCGAAAAGTACGATGACGACAAGTCGCCTTCGGTTGTTATCGAGATGAGCAACGGCAAAGGCGACAAAGTTTCGGCGGGGACGAGGGTATCGCCCGATGAAAGGCTGATTATCTATATAAATTCGTATGACGGTGGGGATGACGAAGACAGCAGCGATTACTGGGGTTAACGTCGGTTACGGTATATTGTCGCAGCCGGAGGGAAATGTATGAATATTCTGCTTATACTAAATCCCAGAGCCGGAAGGATGAGCGGAAAGCGCAACATATATTCCATATTGAATTATTACGAGAAGTACGATGATGTCGGTGTCGAACTGTTTGAAACCTCGGCACGCGGCGACGCGGCGGCGGCGGTAACGGAAAAAGCCGCCGGGTTCGACAGAATCGTTTGCTGCGGAGGCGACGGAACGCTTAACGAAACGGTCAGCG
Organism: uncultured Eubacteriales bacterium; assembly: GCA_964602735.1. Classification (GTDB taxonomy): domain Bacteria; phylum Bacillota; class Clostridia; order Oscillospirales; family Acutalibacteraceae; genus CAZRRV01. The sequence continues at coordinate 21,346 of CAZRRV010000008.1, read as the reverse complement.
GGCTGATGAGCATTGAAAAACGCCCGTGGCTCGGTTATATACCGGCGGGGAGCACCAACGATTTTGCTTCGTCTCTCGGTATCCGCGGCGGCTTTCGGAAAAAAGTAAAACGCACCGTAAAGGGCGATCCTCTTCCGATTGATATAGGATCTTTTAACCAACGCTATTTTACATACACCGCGTCGTTCGGCGCGTTTACGAGGATTTCCTACTCCACTCCGCAGAAGATTAAAAATATTTTGGGGCATTCGGCGTATTTAATCGAGGGTTTGCGCGATTTAGGCGATTTGCGGGAGTATACGGTTAATGTGTGCGCCGATAAGTACAATTTAAGCGGAAAATATATTTTCGGCGCGGTATGTAACTCAACATCGCTCGGAGGCGTTTTGCGGCTTAAACGCGATTTGGTCAGTTTCAACGACGGGTATTTTGAAATCGTGCTGATAAGGAGACCCAAAAGCCCGTCGCAGTTCGGTCAGCTTGTATCTGCGCTTGCCGGTCGTGATTTTCGCAACAGCGAATGTATTGTTTTCGCTCACGCGAAACATATAAAAATTGTTCCCGACGGTGAAATGCCCTGGTCACTCGACGGCGAATACGACGAAGGCGCCGGCGAGAATATAATCGAGAACCGTAATAAAGCCGTTGAAATTCTCGTGTAATATGGATTTGCGTTATGCGGCTCCGCCGGTTCCCGGCGGAGCCGGAATATGATACAGTGTATGGGGAAATGAAAGGCAATTATGGAACATGGTATTGTACTGCTGACTTTGGGTTCGTGCATTTTATTCGGTTTGCTTATGTCGCGCGCGGCAAAACTCGTGAAGTTGCCGGCCGTAACCGCCTACCTTATAACCGGCGTGTTGCTGGGACCTTTTATAATAGGAAGACTCGGAATACCGGGGATTGGCTTTCATTCGCTTGCGGAATGTGAAAATTTTTCGGTTATAAGCGATGTGGCGCTCGGTTTTATAGCGTTTTCCATAGGGAACGAATTTCGGCTGTCGCAGCTTAAAAACACCGGGAAACAGGCTCTCGTTATAGGCGTTGTACAGGCAGTTGCGGCGACGGTTTTGGTTGACGCGGCACTTATCGGTCTGCATTTTATATTTCCGTCGGTAATATCGTTGCCCGCGGCGATTACATTGGGCGCCGTTGCGGCGGCGACCGCGCCGGCCGCGACTTTAATGGTTATCCGCCAGTATAAAGCCTCGGGCCCGCTTACCGACATTCTTCTCCCCATTGTCGCTCTCGACGACGGTGTGGGGCTCGTTATTTTCCCCGTTTCGCTCGGCATTGCGATGGCGTTGCAAACGGGCAGCGCCTCCGCGGTTTCGATTATCGTCGAACCGCTGATTCAGGTTGCGGCGTCATTGCTGCTGGGCGCGGTAATGAGCCTGCTGCTTACATATTTTGAACGATTTTTCCATTCGCGTTCCAAAAGGCTTTCCCTTGCGGTGTGTTTTGTACTTGTCACAGCCGGTATTTCGCTCTGTTCGTTCCGTATCGGCGGTATAAAAATCTCTTTTTCTTCGCTGCTGTCGTGTATGATGCTCGGAACGATTTTCTGCAACTGCTGCGATTTTTCGGCCGAACTTATGGAGAGATGCGATCGGTGGACGGCGCCGCTTTTTATTCTGTTTTTTGTCCTTTCGGGGGCCGAACTCGATTTGTCGGTTTTCACATCGCTGTCGGTTGTCGCGATAGGCATCGTGTTCATTATAGCCCGTTCGCTCGGGAAATATTTCGGTGCTATGGGCAGCGCTAAAATAATGAAGTGCGACCCCATGATAACCCGGTATTTGGGCGTTACTCTGCTGCCGCAGGCGGGCGTTGCGCTGGGAATGTCGGTAATGGCTATGCAGCTGGGCGAGGCCGACGGAGGCATGGTTCGCAATATAACGCTTTTCGCGGTGCTTATTTACGAGCTTTTGGGGCCGCCCGCTACCAAATGGGCGCTTACCCGCGCCGGGGAGATAAAAAAAGAGGGGAGAACAACCTCCCGCGGCGGCGCCGTGCGTTGAGGCGGTATTTACTCCGTACGGTATCTGGACGGCGCGCCCGCCGGTGCCGTTACCGTGTCAGTCGGGATCCGAATGTCCTTTCGCCGCATATTTGCTGCCCGACGGCCTGAATTCCGGAACAGGACGGCATTTTGTCGTTGATTTTTTCGGGGATATGGGTTAGAATATAATAAAGTAAAAAGGGGGAGATTTTATGTTGGTATCCGCCGGGGAAATGCTTACGAAGGCGAAAGCGGGAAAGTATGCGGTAGGTCAGTTTAACATAAATAATCTGGAGTGGACGAAAGCCATTCTGCTTACCGCGGAGGAATTGCAGTCGCCCGTCATTTTAGGCGTATCGGAAGGCGCCGGCAAATATATGTGCGGCTACAGAACCGTTGTGGGAATGGTAAACGGTATGCTCACGGAACTTAAAATTACGGTACCCGTGGCACTGCATCTCGATCACGGCAGTTACGATGCGGCCAAAGCCTGTATCGACGCGGGCTTCTCCTCCGTTATGTTCGACGGGTCGCATTATCCTATAGAAGAAAATATCGAAAAAACAAAAGAACTTGCCGAAATAACGGGCAGACTCGGAATTTCGCTTGAGGCCGAAGTGGGCGCCATAGGCGGAGAGGAAGACGGCGTTATAGGCGGCGGCGAGGTTGCCGACCCGGCCGAGTGCAAAAGGGTCGCCGATTTGGGCGTTACAATGCTCGCGGCGGGAATAGGCAATATCCACGGCAAATATCCCGCCAACTGGTCGGGGCTGAGATTCGATGTGTTAAGCGAAATCGCGAAACTCACCGATCCCATGCCGCTCGTCCTTCACGGGGGCACCGGAATACCGGCGGATATGATAAAAACCGCCGTTTCGCTCGGCGTTTCGAAAATAAATGTAAATACCGAATGCCAGCTGTCGTTTGCCGCGGCGGTTCGCAAATATATCGAAGAGGGTAAAGACCTTGCGGGCAAGGGTTTCGATCCGAGAAAGCTTCTCGCGCCCGGCGTCGAGGCCATTCGCGAAACCGTAAGGGAAAAGATGGAACTTTTCGGATCGGTGGGGAAAGCCTGAGAAATGCCGCGTAATTTGCCGTTGCCGGTTCAGTCGCGGTTTTACGGTATTTTGTCGCATCGCGGGCTGCTTTCTTGATTTATCGTGTGTTATATGCCGGCGGTAGTGTGTTCGCGCTTTACCGTCGGCATTGCTTTCCGTACCTTGCGATTTTTTTACTTGACATTTTTCCCGCGGGCAGTATAATATGTTGAAACACGTATTTTTAAGGAGTAGTGACGAATGGACGGACCCGCAGGTATAGTATTCGATATTGTAATACTTATACTGCTGATAGGTTGCAACGCTTTTTTCGCGATGAGCGAAATTGCCGTTATCTCGCTTAACGAAAACAAAATCAAGAAAATGGCCGAGGAGGGTGATAAACGGGCAGCCAAAGTTCTTAAATTAACCGAAAACTCGTCAAAGTTTTTGTCCACGATACAAATCGGGGTAACTTTGGCGGGGTTTTTGGCATCCGCCGCCGCGGCGGAGAATTTTGCCGATCCCCTTGCCAGGGCGCTCGCGAGGCTTATGCATGTCGAGAGCTCGGCCGGGCTTAATGCCCTTTCCGTTGTTTCAATGGTAGCGGTCACTCTTGTCATTTCTTTCTTTTCGCTGGTGTTCGGTGAACTCGCGCCGAAACGGATTGCCATGCAGCGCAGCGAGGCGGTTTCGTTCAAGGTCGCGGGCGTTTTGCTGTTTATAAAAAAACTTCTTGCACCGGTAGTTAAATTACTTTCGGCGTCAACCAACCTTGTCGTGCGCGTTTTGGGTTTCGATCCCAACGCCGGTGACGAAAGCGTCACGGAAGAGGAAATCCTGCTTATGGTCGACGCCGGCGAGGAAGAAGGCGCGATAGAAGAAAGCGAAAAAGAGATGATAAACAATATCTTCGAGTTCGACGATATTTCCGCGGGAGATGTAATGACACACCGAACCGACATCGAGGCGGTGGAAATAGGTGAACCGGTCGAACGGGTTATAAAAACCGCCATGGATTTCGGATATTCGAGAATACCCGTTTACGAAGAGGACTTAGACAATATCCGCGGTATAGTGTATATAAAGGATTTGCTTAAATTCTGCGGGAAAACGATCGATAAATCGCTTAAAATTTCCGGTTTGATGCGTGATGCGTGCTTCGTGCCCGAATCAAAGCGATGCAGTGACCTGTTCGAGGAAATGACCGAAAAAAGATTGCAGATGGTTATTGTCGCCGATGAATACGGCGGCGTTGCCGGATTGGTCACCATGGAGGATCTTCTCGAATCGATTGTCGGCAGTATGCAGGATGAATACGATCATGAAGACGAGGAAGTGGAACGGGTAAACGAAACCACATTTACCGTCGACGGGGTTACCGACATCGGTGAAGTCGACGATCTGTTGCATATTAAACTTCCCGAGGGGGATTACGATACCATAGGCGGTTTTATAATGAGCGAAATCGGCAGAATCCCCGCATCGGGCGAAACCGTTGCCGTGGAATCCGAAGGCTACCGGTTTACGGTTATCGAGATGAACGAACGCAGAATCGAGCGCGTTCGAGCCGAGAAAATCGATTCCCCCGCCGCCGACGGCACAACAGACGCGAAAGAGTAGAAATTCCGCGGTTTTATACGGTCAGATTCTGCTCCGCCATACGAAAAAAAGACCGAAGGGTGTAATACCCGTCGGTCTTTCTGTTCGCTCCGCCCGCGCTGTTCCGATATGATAAATCTAACCGCTGTCGGTATTTACCGCTTCAGTGTTATCAGCACCGTCGAATACGGGTTTACATCTACTGTTTCGGTTATCACGCCGCCGGTTACGGTTTTTTCGGTTACGGGCGTCAGATCATGCGTTTCATCAAGCAGATATTCGCAAAGTCGAACATTGCCGCCGGCGGAAAAATTCCGCAGTTGCAGTTCAACGGTACACGGCGCGGGCTGTGTATCGCAATAACTTGTGAAAAGCAGCGCGGCGGTATCGCCGTTCGACGCGGCGACGGCGTACAACGGTGCCTCCGCTTCGGTTTTAACCTCGCCGCCGAGTTCGTAAAGTGTATTAAACGCTTTAAGCGAATAATAGCCTTTAAGCGTTTTTGAGTGAATGTCAGTATCGAACAGGCCGTTCATCCCGCATGGCCTCGCGTCGTAATACATAAGCATATCTACGCTGCTCTTCTGGCATTCCGCCATAACGGCGGTATTGAACGACGAGCCTTTAAGCCCTTTCTCGGCTATTATCGATTCCACCATACCCTCGCCTTTGAAAGAGCTTACATAATTCCATTCGTTCAAAATGCTTTCGGCGTTGCCGCGGCCGTACTTATTCAAAAGCCCGTGAACCGCTTCGGCCTTTTTCAGAACTTTCGCCGGTTCGGTGGCGTAAATATGCCACGAAAAGAAATCGAGGGGCGCGTCGAGCTGTGCCAGGAAAGCTTCCGCCCATTCAAGATTGCCCGCCAGCGCGGGGCCGCCGATTTTCAGGCGGGGGAAACATGCCTTCAAATGTTTTGCGGTTATATCGTAAAGCTCGAAAAACTGCTCTCTCGTGCCGCCCCAGGTTTTTTTGTTGTCTCTGGTTTCGTCAAGATCGGGTTCGTTCCATATTTCCCAGTAGGGAATGTCGTAATAAAATCCGTTTGCCCATCCTTCCGTGTAATGGCGGATAATATGTTCGCATATAACGGCCCATTTGCGAAAATCTTTTGGCGGCAGTGTGCCGTATTTTTTAACTTCATGTTCAATTCTCGAGCCGAGCCGGTAGAATACTTTGGTTTTCGTAAGCGAGATAACACGAAGATATTCGTCGGTACACGCGAAATCGTATGACGCCGGGTCGTTCGCGTCCGCATCGAAATTCGGGAAAACGGCGCGAATATCCACCGTGTGTTCGCCGCCGTAGGTAGAGAAGAAACTCGCGTCGTGGGTACGCGCGAAAGGAAATCCCGCTTCGCGGTACTCGGTTAAATTGAAATTGCTCTGGTCGTCGGTGTCCCGGTAAACGGGCCCGTTGTTTACCGCGTGCATCGGTTTTATGTTACCCGTATGCCGCGCGAAATCGGCGATAATCGTCTGCATAAGCATTCCTCCGCTGCAATTTTTATTTCTTTTAACACATTTTACATGTAAAGTCAATACCGAAAACGAATGTTTTTAAGGTATGTCATCATTATGTGCGATAATGAGCGGCAATGCGTGTTTACATACGTTTCCCCGCGCAATCATTCAAAAATTCCGTAAATAACGGCAATGCTCGTCGCGCGAAAAATCACGCTGTGCGTTTAATTACGTGTTATCGCGCGGATTTTTCCGGGAAAATTTCAATGTTCGCCGCGGCGGATAAATTTCCCGTGTTTTATTGATTAAAAAAGCACGAAACGAATTGACATTTTCCCCCCGTTGTGTTAAACTCTTTTTTAGATGAAAAAGGAGGCAGTTTTATGAAAAAAGCCGTCAGTGCGGTTCCTTTTTCCGGCACGAAAGAGCAGGAAGAGCGTCTGCGCGCCGTTATTGAGGAAAACAAAAACAAAGGCGGTGCGTTAATGCCGGTAATGCAGCGCGCACAGGAAATTTACGGTTATCTTCCGGTCGAGGTTCAGCAGATGATAGCGTCGGGGATGGGCGTCCCGCTCGAAGAGGTGTACGGGATAGCCACATTTTACGCTCAATTCGCTTTATCTCCCAAAGGGAAATATAAAATTTCGGTGTGTTTGGGAACGGCGTGCTATGTAAAAGGTTCGCAGGCCGTTGCCGATAAAATAAGCCAAACGCTCGGTATCTCCGAGGGCGGATGTACCGCAGACGGGCGTTTTTCTTTCGAAGAATGCCGATGCATCGGAGCCTGCGGTCTGGCGCCCGTTATGATGATAAACGACGATGTTTACGGTCGTCTGAAACCGGAGGATATTGAGGGAATACTCGCAAAATACGAGTGATTTACCGTTTGCCGGTTTAAGCGGTATACGGTTGGCGTATGGCGGTAAAATATCCGTATATCGGGATATGCGGGGCGGAACGGGCAAGTATGCTCCGCCGGGAATGTTCAAAACGGCGCGGTTTATTATGCCGGTTCCCCGAAATTTCAAATATTCCGGTAAAAACCGCAGCGCACACGGGTTATTAAACGAACGGTAACATTACGGCTGTATTGTCGTGGAAAGGACGGTTTTTATGAAATCACTTGCGGAACTCGCGGCGATAAGGGAAAAAACGAAAAATAAAATTTTATTGAAAGACGGCACCGGCGAAAAGCGGGTTGTTGTGGGGATGGCCACATGCGGAATAGCGGCCGGCGCCCGCCCAGTTCTTAATACCATTGTCGAAGAGGTAGGTAAAGCGGGAATCGGCAATTCCGTGGCCGTTACGCAAACCGGCTGTATCGGAATGTGCCAGTATGAGCCGATCGTCGAAGTTTTCGAATCGGGGAAAGATAAGGTAACCTACGCGAAAATGACGGCCGAGAAGGCGAAACAGGTGGTCGAACAGCATCTGGTCGGCGGCAAAGTGGTTGAAGAATATACCATAGGGAACATTAAACTGTAACGGAGGGCAAAATTCATGGCCAGTACATACTCGCTTAACGATACAAACTTTTACCGTGCGCAGCACCGCGTCGCTCTCAGAAACTGCGGATTTATCAACCCGGAGTCTATCGATGAATACATCGCGATGGACGGTTACGCCGCTCTGGGCAAAGTGTTAACCGAAATGACGCCGGAACAGGTAATAAAAGTCGTCACCGATTCGGGCCTGCGCGGGCGCGGGGGCGGCGGATTCCCGACCGGGCTTAAATGGTCTTTGGCGGCGAGGAATCAGGCCGATCAGAAATATGTGTGCTGCAACGCGGACGAGGGGGATCCCGGCGCGTTTATGGATCGTTCGGTACTTGAAGGCGATCCGCATGCGGTAATCGAGGCAATGGCGATAGCGGGATATGCAATCGGGGCGTCTCAGGGGTATATTTACGTACGCGCCGAATATCCGATAGCCGTGGCGCGTTTGCAAATTGCGATTTCTCAGGCTCGTGAGTACGAATTGCTGGGGAAAGACATTTTCGGATCCGGGTTCGACTTTGATCTCGATATCCGACTCGGTGCCGGCGCTTTCGTCTGCGGCGAGGAAACCGCTCTGATGACCTCTATCGAAGGCAAAAGGGGAGAGCCGCGTCCGCGCCCGCCGTATCCCGCGGTGAAAGGGTTGTTCGGCAAACCCACCATCCTTAACAATGTGGAAACCTACGCGAATATTCCGCAGATAATATTAAAGGGAGCCGACTGGTTCGCCTCGATGGGAACCGAGAAATCGAAAGGGACTAAAGTATTTGCCCTCGGCGGCAAGATAAATCATACAGGCCTTGTGGAGGTTCCGATGGGAACCACTCTGCGCAAGGTTATCGAAGAAATAGGCGGCGGCATTCCCAACGGCAAAAAGTTCAAAGCGGCACAGACCGGCGGCCCCTCCGGCGGTTGTATTCCCGCCGAGCATCTCGATATTCCCATAGATTACGACAATCTTATTGCCATAGGTTCTATGATGGGCTCCGGCGGTCTTATTGTTATGGACGAAGACAACTGCATGGTAGATATAGCGAAATTCTTCCTGAAATTTACCGTTGACGAATCCTGCGGCAAATGCACGCCGTGCCGTGTGGGAACCCGCCGGTTGCTTGAAATGCTCGAAAAAATAACCGACGGCCGCGGCGAGCCCGGCGATCTTGAAAAAATGGAGGATCTTTGTTATTATATCAAGCAGAATTCCCTGTGCGGGCTGGGGCAGACGGCTCCCAACCCCGTGCTTTCGACTCTTCGGTATTTCCGCGACGAGTACGAGGCTCACATTAACGAAAAGCGCTGCCCCGCCGGTGTATGCAAAGAACTGCTTTCTTATTCAATCGACCCTGAAAAATGCAGGGGCTGCACCGCGTGCGCGCGTCAGTGCCCGGTCGGTGCAATCAGCGGAACGGTTAAACAGCCGCATGTAATCGACAGTGAAAAATGCGTCAAGTGCGGCGCCTGTATGGCAACCTGCAAATTCGGCGCGGTTGTTAAGAAATAGAGAAGGAGAGCGCAGCCTAATGTCTGAAAATATACATGTGAAAATCAACGGCATGGCGGTAGAGGTGCCTGCCGGAGCCACGATACTTGAGGCGGCACGGAAAGCGGGCGTGGATATTCCCACTCTGTGTTATATGAAAGATCGAAACGAAATCGGCGCATGCCGTATATGTGTTGTCGAGGCGAACGAGGGGAAAGGTTTCCGTAAAGTGGCGTCGTGCGTATATCCCGTGTCGGAAGGTATGGAGGTGCGCACGAATACCCCGGAAATTCAACGTTCGCGCCGTACAACCCTCGAACTGATCCTTTCCACGCACGATCGCAAGTGTTTGTCGTGTGTACGTTCCGGCAACTGCGAGCTTCAAACGCTCTGCCGCGCTTACGGAGTTGAGGATGAAGGCAGATTCGACGGTGCCCGCCCGGTATACGAACTAGACACAAGCACTCCGCATCTTGTCCGCAACAACAATAAATGTATACTCTGCCGCCGTTGTGTAGCGGCCTGCCAGATGCAGCATGTGGCGGTACTCGGCGCGAACGACCGCGGATTCGACACTCATATCGGTTGCGCTTTCGATAAAAATCTCGGGGAAGTAGCCTGCATTTCGTGCGGGCAGTGCATTGTAAACTGTCCTACCGGCGCTCTTACCGAACGCGACGATACCGATAAGGTTTTCGCGGCTCTTGCCGATCCCGACAAATATGTAGTCGTGCAAACCGCGCCGGCGGTTCGCGCGGCGTTAGGTGAAATGTTCGGCATGCCGATCGGAACGGATGTCACCGGCAAAATGGCGGCTTCGTTGCGGCGCCTCGGGTTCGACAGGGTTTTCGATACCGATTTCGGCGCTGATCTTACAATTATGGAGGAAGCAAACGAATTTGTAGAGCGGGTGCAAAACGGCGGCGTACTGCCGATGATAACGTCGTGTTCGCCCGGCTGGGTAAAGTTCTGCGAAATGTACCATCCCGATATGCTGCCCAACCTCTCAACCTGCAAATCGCCCCAACAGATGTTCGGCGCAACGATCAAAACATGGTACGCGGAGAAAAACGGTATCGATCCGGCGAAAATCGTTTCCGTTTCGGTCATGCCCTGCACCGCAAAGAAATTTGAAATAAACCGCGACGGCGAAAACGCCTCCGGGTATCCCGATACGGATATTTCAATCACCACCCGTGAGCTGGGCAGGATGATAAGCCGCGCGGGGATCAATTTTGCGGAGCTGCCGGACGAGGAATTTGACCGTCCGCTCGGCGAGGCGACAGGAGCCGCCGTGATTTTCGGAGCGACCGGCGGTGTAATGGAAGCCGCGCTGCGTACGGTTGCCGATACTCTTACCGGCGAATCGTTCGATAAAGTCGATTACGAAGTTGTCCGCGGAACCGCCCCGTTCAAAGAGGCGACGCTTACGATAGCCGGTAAGGAAGTTAATATAGCGGTAGCGAGCGGTATGGAAGCCGCGCATGAACTGCTCTGCAAGGTTGAAAGCGGAGAGAAACATTATCATTTTATCGAAATTATGGGGTGCCCGGGCGGTTGCGTGAACGGCGGCGGGCAGCCCGTGCAACCCGCTTCGGTTCGTATGCGCAAAGATATTAAAGCTTTGCGCGCCTCGGTGCTTTACAATCAAGACGCCGCCGGAGCCGTTCGCAAATCGCACGAAAATCCGGTTATTAAAGCCGTTTACGACGAATATTTCGGCAAACCGGGAAGCGAACTCGCGCACAAATGCCTTCATACGCACTATACCGACCGTTCCGGTTCGGTGCTGAAATAAAAAAATTGCAGGGTGATTGGTGTGAAAGAATATACCGCGGAAAATATTAAAAGCATTGCTCTTGTCGGTCACGGCTCGTCGGGGAAAACCACCCTTGCCGACGCGCTGCTGTTTGCGGCGGGCAAGACCGAACGGATAGGCAGCGTCGCCGACGGAAACACTGTTATGGATTTCGACGCGGAAGAGAAAAAACGGAAAATTTCAATCTCAACCGCCTGCTATCAGTTCGAATACGGCGACAGCAGGATAAATCTGCTCGATACTCCGGGTCTGTTTGATTTCGCCGCCGGCGTATGCGAGGGTATTACCGCGGCCGATTCGGCGCTCGTTGTCCTCTCGGGAAAATCCGGGCTTTCGACCGGCGCGAAAATCGATTTTGATATGGCGCGTGAAAACGGACTGCCGTGCGCGTTTTTCATCGGAAAGCTCGATTCTTCACACGCTTATTTTTACCGGGTTTTATCAACTCTTACGGCAAACTACGGGGGAGTTGTCTGCCCGGTCGTGGTGCCGCATGTCGAGGGCGAAACGGTTGACTGTTTTGTCGATCTTATAGCGAACCGGGCGTTCCGATATGACGGGATCAACGCCGAAGAGGTGCCAATCCCCGACGACGAGGATATCCGTAATGTCCGCAATGTGATGCTTGAAAACATCGCTTCGGTTGACGAAAGCCTTATGGAAAAGTATTTTGACGGCGAGGAATTTACCGAGGATGAAATGTATAACGCGCTGCGCAGCGGAATGCTTTCGGGCGAGCTTTGCCCGGTGTTTTCGGGAATAAATTCCACCGGCGCCGGGATTCCGCTTATGCTTAAAATTCTCGAAAAGATTGCGCCGGCGGCCGCTGGGCACGAATACATATTCGAGAGCGACGGCGAAAAACAACCGTTGCGTTGCGGAGACGGAAAAACGAAGGCGGTCGTTTTCAAAACGGTAGCCGACCCGTTTGTCGGCAAACTTTCCTATTTCAAGGTTATATCCGGCTCGGTGAAAAACGATATGCGGGTTGTCAACTCGCGCACCGGAGGGGAAGAAAAAATAAGCAAATTGCTTCGCCTTCGCGGTTCCAAACAGGACGATGCTCAGGAAATATCTGCGGGCGATATAGGCGCGGTGGCAAAACTTGGATCGGTTCTTACCGGCGATACTCTTTGCGATCCTTCCGAACGCGGTTTTATTCACTGCTGCGAATTTCCTTCTCCCTGTTTTTCGATGGCGGTATATCCGAAGAATAAGGGCGACGAGGAGAAAATTTCTCAGGGTCTCGGCAGGCTTATGGAGGAGGATCCGTCAATTTCATTTACATCCAACTCCGAAACGAGGGAGCAGATTTTATCGGGCTTGGGTGAACAGCATCTTGACGTTGTCGCTTCCAAGCTGAAAAACAAGTTCGGCGTCGATATGGAATTGCGCGTTGCCAAAGTGCCTTATCGCGAAACCATACGCAAAACGGTAAAAGTTCAGGGCAGACATAAAAAGCAGTCGGGAGGACACGGGCAGTTCGGCGATGTGTGGATCGAGTTTTCCCCGATCGACGGCGACGATGTGATATTTGAGGAAAAAATATTCGGCGGCGCGGTGCCTAAGAATTATTTCCCCGCCGTCGAAAAAGGCATACGCGAAAGCGCGAAACAGGGCGTCCTCGCGGGCTATCCTATGGTCGGACTTAAAGCGACTCTTGTCGACGGTTCGTATCACCCGGTCGATTCGTCCGAAATTTCGTTCAAAACCGCGGCTTCAATCGCGTACCGCGAGGGTATTCCCCAGGCGGCTCCTGTGCTGCTCGAACCTATCGGAACTTTACGAGCTTATATTCCCGATGATATTATGGGCGATGTTATCGGCGACATAAACAAGCGCCGCGGCAGAGTGCTCGGAATGAACCCTCTGGAGGGTCACCGGCAGGAGATTGTAGCCGAAGTGCCGATGTCGGAAATGAGCGATTTTGCTACCGCTATGCGCTCGATCGCGCAGGGACGGGCGAATTTCACTTTCGTTTTTGAGCGTTACGAAGAGGCGCCGCCTCAGGTTTCGGCGAAGGTTATCGAATCGGCGAAAGCGGAAAAAGAGTAGGCAGGTCAGATTATCCGGCGGTAAAACAGTTATTAAATCGGAACCCGAAGCGTTGCCGCGCCTCGGGTTCTTTTCGTAAAGAAAAAAGGTATGTTAAATGCCGTCTTATCGTCGTTGCACGGTAAAAACCCCGGGGCGCTGATTGCGCGCCGGGGTTCTTCTCGCCGGTGCGGCGAGTGCGGTAAAATCCGAACCAGTGCCAGCCGATTTGAGTTCGGTAAAGGTCATGGGTTTTGAACAGTCTTGGTAATTACAGCTGAAATATATCCGTCCGTTGTCATAAAGAATGATCATATTTATAAAAGCATCTATCAAACGACGGCGGTGTTCATGTTTATTTGTGTTGAGAATGCGTAAACGGTCAAACCAAAACATAACTTGGTCTTTTGTCAAGGTCGGTTTTGCCATTTCTTCTTTCATGATTTGAACCGACAGCCCGCTCTTTTGGCGCTCGAAGTCTTCCGTTTTCTGCTTGGCAGGCTAAGTCAAAATCCCTTGCTGAATTGCTTTGAGCGGGCGCTATCAATACCTTTCTTCGTTTCCGCATACTTTTTTTGAGTATCGGTAGAGTAGTATTTTCCGCGCCATACATTTCCATTACTTTATCGGCTAGTTTTTCAATCAGTTCGTCATCAAATATAATTTTGTGAATGTAATCAATAACAAGATTTTCCATCCATTCTTTTATAACGGTTTTCTTGTCACAGCCTTTGTGACTTTTGACATTTACGCACTTATAATAGCGATGCATTTTCTTTTCCTGATAGCTTGTTCCGCTCAGGTATTGGCATTTCCCGCAAAACAGCTTGGTAGTGAGCAAGTATTCATCCTCCGCCTTGTGTTTGGCGGGAGCCATTTTATTTGCAACCATTCTTTCCTGTATCTTATCAAACAGTTCTTTTGAAATAATAGCGGGAATTCCGTTCGGTTGGACTATATCGCGGCATTGATATTCACCGATATATTTGCGGTTGGGCAGCATACGGGTTACACTGTTAATACTGATTTTTCAGCTTCGCTTTGTGCGGATCCCTTTGACATTCATTTTATCGGTAATCTCCTGCATAGACGCTCCTTCGGCGTAGCGCTTAAATGCGTCAAGGACTGCCGGAGCCGGCAGCGTATCTATCTGAAAAAATTGATTTGCATCAGTCGCATAACCAATAGGAAGCGTGCCGCCGTTATATTTGCATTTGAGAGCATTCTTGGTAAGCCCTCGCAGAACTTTTTCGGACAACTCAGCAGAAAAGTATTCTGCCATACCTTCCAATAGAGATTCAAGCAAAATACTTTCCGCGTTGTCGGAAATCAATTCTGTTGCTGATAAAACCTTGACGCCATTTTTGCGGAGAGTAGCCTTATAATAGGCAGAATCATATCTACTGCGAACGAACCGATCAAGCTTCCAAACAATGGCAACATCAAACATTCCTTTTTCACTGGATTTGATCATCCGTTGAAAATCGGGTCGATCATCCGTTCTTGCGGACAAGGCTCGATCAATATATGTATCTATAATTTGAAAGTCATTCTTTCCAGCAAGCGCTTTACATTCACGTAGCTGTCCTTCGATAGATTCCTCTCACCGGTTATCCTAGGAATGGCGTGCATAGATAACGCCTGTCATATGGTTCGTCTGCTTTCCCCATTACTCTTGCTGTCTTCTTCCTTTAACGGTATCATATTCTTACACTTGTTATTATCACTGTAATAATTTGTACAGCCATAAAACACATCGCCGTTTTTTGGATTCATCTTAACAATCATATATCCATCGGAACATTTAGGACACTTAAAAATATCATGCTTGTGAACTTTATCGTTCGTCATAAAATCGCACACTTCCACCTCATTCGTACAAATCCAAAGATTCAGACCATAATTTTTATTGAATTCGTATTTCAGTGGAAATCCGCAAATCGGGCAGCGCAACGTAAACAAATCGACCGTCTGCATATTAATTTCATCATCATGCGGCAAATTATAATCTTTAATAAGCTCAATCAAAAAACGAGACGGTTTATTTTTGGGTGTTGCAACATAAACGCGGTTTTTGGTTCTTGTCATTGCAACATAAAACAATCTGCGTTCTTCTGCAAACGGCATACTTGTATCTTCATATGTTACAAGCTTCATGATCGGATCATCTTCGATTTGACAAGGAAACCCGAATTTCCCCTCAAACATATTAATCAGTATGACATTATCATAACCCAAACCTTTTGAACTATGTGCAGTCATAAAGGTAATATCGGCTTTTGGGTATTTTACGCTTTGAACCCTGTTGTTTGATCCCTCTTTGAAGAGCCCTGTATTACAAAGCTTATATAAATCATAGGTATATCTGCCGATTAAAAGAATCGTTTTAGCTTCACCGTATTCGGTCAATATTTTCCCAATAATTTCTTCCACTTTTGCAGCAAGATTTTTCATCGCTTTGAAAGAATCATCGAAGGGCTCAATCACAATAGGATTTTCAAGGTGTTTCGGAGAGATCAATTGCTTTTTAATTTGTGCAGCATTTTTTTGCACAAAGCCTCCGGCAATATCAATCAATTCTTGTGAATTGCGATAGGTGTGCGTGATTTTTAATTCCGTGCCGGTACCCATTAGCTCCAGGAAACGGGTAAACAAGGTAATATCGGATCCGGAAAATGCATATATAGACTGCCAATCATCTCCAACGGCAACTACTTTTGCTTCTGTGATCTCGGATAACCGTTTGGTAAGATTGAACCTCTGGCGAGCGATATCTTGAAATTCATCAATAATGATATATTTGTACGGCAACTCCAAATTTTGGCGCTCGATTTCTTGCAGATAAAAATGCGCGTCATTGATCATATCCGCAAAATCAATTTGATTTCGCTGCTTCAAAACGGCCTGATAATGCCCATATACCTGCTCGGCAATGTCAAGAAATAACAATGTTCTTGGATTATCGGTTTTTTTGCGTAGGATCGCAAAACCGCCTTCATCATATCCGGTAGTTTTATATTGCTCAATGAAGTTCATCATAAAATTTATCAGCTTGTAGATATACTTATCCTTACCCGTTTCAACGATTTTTTTATAAACTTCATCAAGGTTGCGCGGCTTCAGCACAAACCCTTCCCGAATCAGAATGTCCTTTAAATGGTCAAAAAGCGGTCGCCTGTCATTATACAAAGACCAAGTCTCTATCAACCTCGTTCTATGTGCTTTGTGCCACTCTCTCTTGTCACGGATTTGTTTTTTGTATCGTTTGATCTGATCGTTGGTGAAGATGCTGCTATAGCCGCCTTCTGTCAATGCATAATGTTCCAACCATACAGAATGTTCACCTTGTACAATATAGAAATCCGGAGTATATTTCTTCCTATTAGAGGGCGAACCGAACGGATAGACGCGCTCATACTCATACTCCAGTCCGTTCAAGTATAGAAAATTTGCAATTTGTACTTCCTGAACAGATCGCAGATACTCACCCGTGATCGTTTTAATTTGTTTTGAGCGCTGCTGCTCCACCTTTCTAATATATTCTCCAAGACCGCTTTTTAGCGTTTCATAATCCTGTGTAGCTTTGTATAGATGGTATTGATTCAGATTGTCAAACTTAAAGACATCCTCTGTTAAATCAAAGTAATACCCGAGAAAAAGAACCAAATTGCGCATAAGTGGTTTGTTGTTAAATATGCTTTTTTCAAGCATATCAAAAACGATCTGATAAGAAGAAAAATTGATTTCGGGCGGTTCGGATGAAAATTTTTTTACGATGTCATAGGCAAACGCATGAAAAGTGCATATTTTTGCCGGAATTTGCAATCTTTTATTGATGCGCTCGCGAAGTTCGCCAATAGCCTTATTTGTATATGAAATCACAATTATTTCTTCCGGGTTGATCCGTTTCCTCTCAACGAGATATTTCACTTTCGCCGCCATCGTTGTTGTTTTTCCCGCCCCTGCTCCTGCAACAAGAAGGCAATAATCATCATCAGTGATAACTGCGCGGCGCTGTTCCTCGTCAAGATTAATATTCGGATCGATATCGGTTAAGATTCGATCAAAATAATCCTTTTCTTTTTCAAGCGTGCCATCTACATAGTTGGTGTTATGCGTGGTGATATCCGCTTCTAATGTGTGCATTTTCCGCAGAAAGCTTTTTAACGCTTCCGTATCAATGCGAAATTTGGCAGCGTTATTGGTCACATACCGATATATCATCTTGTTTTTCAAAGTGAGATAATAACTGCGATAAGTCTCTTGGAACTGTAATTTTTCGCGATTTGTAATGTAGTGATCTTGGCCAAAGGCGGAACAATAATCACGATCAAACGAGATTAGTATATTACCGAGATTTGCATAATCAATCTCCTCTACAACATTCGTTGCAGGGGTATTAAAGTACTCGGCAGGGAGTCCGCAATGAGGACAGCGTTCTGCTTTGTCAGATATTTGGTTTTTGCATTCCGGACAGGAAATCAAGCTCATAAGACAGCTCCTATATAGCGTTTTAAATTAACGATGCCGGATAGGCTTTATCACTTTGAAAAATAAATTACGTTTTTTCACAAAAGTCATAAAATTTCCCAAGAGTAGAAGTTTGAGGCTCTCTGTTTTCCCGCTCCCATTGATTAATTGTTACAAAGGAAACGCCACACGCCTCCGCTAAACTTAACAAAATTATCTCCTGTCACTTTGATTCTATCATAAAATAGCATAACATTATATATCTCTTTTGTCAAGATGTCGGTATGCCGTGCTTTTAAAAGCACTTCGGTTTTCTTGAAAAAAATTTTGCCTATTATACAGTATATCCGCATTCATGAAATACGAAGGGGGGGGGGGGGGGGCACAGAACACGAATAAGGAGGAATCAATGTTGATACAGGCGGCTGAAAATGAATGTCGGACACCGCAAAATCGTTGTGCTTTCTGTCCGGTGCAGCTGATTTTTAGCATCGAAAAAAATTAGGGCAGAACGGAACTGACGGTTCGACGACAAGAAACCGTTCCGTACCGTGGTCGAAAAAACACGGCGATGGTTCCAGGATTTTCGTTGTCACCACAAATTCTTGCCGAACGCTTATGGCGAGCGGTAAATTTTCGCTTTCGGCATTGCGCAGCCGGATGACCGGCACTCTGAGATGCGGAGTCTGCGAATGATGCGTCCTTTTAATGGGATACGCCCGTCCTACTCACCGAATCAAAATTGTATACCAACGCACCGTGAATGAGGCTAAGACGGACTTTTACGATATGACGAATGACACTCCTTTCGAAAGCGCAGCCATTTCTATTTACACAGTCAAAATAGAAACGGCGGCGGGAAAGAATTGAAAAGCGGTATATTACAAAGCATTTTCTATCAACCTTAAAAGAAAACGGAAGGAACGGCAGGTAAAACCGTTGAAACTGCCAAAGGGCAAGCTTTGCTCTTTCCCGTTTTCGGAGACTGATGGATTCATTTTCAATTTGTAGTTATTGGATAGATCGTCATCTTGAAAGGTATGATTTCTTTTCGGAATGACCCATAAAAATAGCTGTCTTTTCGTAAGGCGGCGGCAGAAGAAATTCATTTTCTGTCGCCGCCAAATTTTTTTCTGGGTTTTTTTTGACAAATGAAAAGTCGTATTTCATATTCCCTGCACCGTTCGGAGACGGACGTAATTTTTCAAAGAGAGGACCATAATTATGGCAAATAAAAAAGTGAACATGATGAATATTCTTTATTCCCAGATAGACGCGCTGCGGTGCAGGGGCAACACAAAAGGGCACAAGACGAAAGCGCGGTATTATGAAGCAGCCTGGCATTTTGGCGCTTCTGCCGCCGAAAATTTAGGTTTGCAAAAATTTAAGAATCTGAATGCGACACACTTCCGTGCTTTTGCCGAGCATCTGAAAGCGAAGAAAAAAGCCCTCCACCGTGAAAACCGAGCTCTCAGGTCTGCGGCATTATCACCGACTCCCCGGCAGCACAAACCGATTGCCGGAAACCAAAAAGCTTGCGTTTGACAAATGAAGCGCCAACCAAAGCCAAAACTGCGCGTGGCTTCTGCCGGAAATCCGAAAAGCTATTTAAATTGCAGAGGAAATGAAGCGATTCGATGTAATGAGTGCAATAGAGGTCGCATGGCGGTTCGGATTGCGTATACGTATATTTGAAATATGCAAGCTTCGCGTAGAAGATTTGAAAAAAGCGTTGGAGAATGAGAAAATGTTTGTTCGCGGGAAGGGCGGAAGGAATCGCACGGGTCGAATGGGAACGGCGAAACAGTGGAAGTTGGTTAAATGGCTGTATGCGGAAGCAAAGCTGGTAAACAAGAAAAATGGGGATTTTGTGATCAGCCGGAGTGTAAAATACGGAACAATGGAAAAAAAGAGTCGCTCGAAAATTGGCTGACCAACAATGCCAAAATTTACCGATCCGAATCGGCGGCAGTACCGAGAGTGGGGAAGCAAGCCATGTAGCGCTACCCTGACATGGTACGGATTGCGGTACACCTTTGCATAGGACTACAACCGGTCTCTGCTTGCGGCAAACGACTCACGGCGTGAAAAGAAGTTGACGGAAGCACTGGGACACGGAAGAATCGAGATCGTGAAAACCTATCTTGAGCGACTGCTTTCGCGAATAGTGCGGAAAGGAGGTTGATCGTCATCTGCAGTTCAAAAAATCGATTCTGAAAAATGGGTGCAGGAAATTCCAAAGCACGAGCAGGAATCGCTTGCAAGATGCTTTCTACCCGACATACAGTCTTTTTTCGAAAGCGAGGAAGGCAAACATGAATATGAAAAATGGATAAGAGTGAAAAGATAACGAAAAAGATGGTTATGGCGACGGCAAAAAATGTTGCAGGAAACGTGAAGCGCCTTCTGCATCATTTTTTCTGATTAAAGTTCGGAATTCTACAAAAACAGCAAATCCGAACACATCTCCCACGAGAAAAAGGTTCGGATTTGTACTGTTTGGTGCGGGTAACAGGATTTGAACCTGCACGCACAAGGCACCGGATCCTAAATCCGGCGCGTCTGCCGGATTCCGCCATACCCGCTTCCGCTGTTTCAATTTATCACTTTTGCGGCCGAATGTCAAGCGTTACCGCAGCGGTGCGTTGAGCGATGTGAGTTTTCACGCTTTTTCTCTTTCGGTTAAAATAAAAAGAAATTTTACCCGGAGGGAAAACAGGTGGGAAGAACAATAACCGAGAAAATTATCGAAATGTTTGAAAGCCGTCTTATCGAAGAGGAGAAAAGCGAAAACACGGTAGCGAAGTATCTGCGCGACATACGCGTGTTTGCAAAGTACGCGGGCGGGAAAGAAATTACGAAAGAAAAGGTAATCGAGTATAAGCGTAGGTTAATCTCCGCCGGTTACGCCGCCCGTAGCGTCAATTCGATGCTGGCGAGTATAAACAGCCTGTTTTCGTTTTTGGGTTGGGACGATCTTAAAGTAAAATCCGAAAAGATACAGAGAAGCGTATTTTGTCCGGAGGAAAGGGAACTCTCCGAGGAGGAATACAAACGTCTCTGCCGACAGGCGGAGCGGGAGGGCGACGGGCAGCTGAGTCTTATTTTACAGACGATCTGTTCAACGGGTATTCGGGTGAGCGAACTGCGGTTTATTACCGTAAACGCGGTAAAAATAGGTACGGCGGATGTAAACTGCAAGGGCAAACGGAGAACGGTGATTCTCGTTAAAGCCTTGCGGAAAAAACTGTTGAAATATATAGGCGACAACGGTATTTCGGAGGGACCGGTATTTACCGGCAAGAACGGAGAGCCGGTAAGCCGGGTAAAGATCTGGCGTGATATGAAACGGTTATGTAAAACCGCGTGCGTAGACCCGAAGAAGGTGTTCCCGCACAATCTTCGTCATCTGTTCGCGCGGGTGTTTTACCGAATAAACAAAGATATAGCGAAACTGGCGGATATCTTAGGGCACAGCAGTATCGACACCACGCGGATTTATATCGTTTCCACCGGCGCGGAGCACCGCCGCCGCATGGAAAGAATGTGCTTAATTCTATAAAAAACACCGCCCGGCGGCGGCAACATAATCCGTATTATGTTAGGGGAAAGCGGACAAAAACCGTTTTTCGCTTTTCCGACATCGTTATACTAACATAATTTGCAGTGAAAAACAAGAAGAATTTGCCGGCAAACGGCAAAAATACCTGAATTTTTCTCTTTTTGCGCACAACGCCCGGGGCCTTTCCCTACCGAAAATTTTTTGAGATAGGGAAAGCCTGATTTTTGCGCCCGAATTTTCCGGTTTACGGTAATTCGCGGCGCTTTTGTTCACTTGTAAGCCCGTTTCGACGGCCTAAAGCCGGCTTTTTGCTTTCCGGCATGTAACATAATACGGATTATGTTGCACTTTAGAGGGTGCGAAAATCTTATAATAGTA
>CAZRRV010000007.1:42956-47267 GCA_964602735.1 uncultured Eubacteriales bacterium | reverse complement strand
GAACGGATATAACGCGGTGAGGGAGATTATATCGCCCCGCAGAACCCGCGAATACGATTACGGCGAACGGTAAGTTCCGGGATAACGGAAAGAGGAGGCAGTCCGGGTTAATGGTTCAAACGCTTTATCACGGGTCAAAAAATATAATCGCGCAACCGATATTCGGGTACGGAAAAAAATACAACGATTACGGTTCGGGCTTTTATTGTACGCCCGTTGCCGATATGGCGCGAGAATGGGCCGTTGACAAAGACAGAGACGGATATATGAATATTTATACCTTGTCGGCAGACGGCTTATCCGTGCTGAATTTGAGCGACGGACAGTATACCGTGCTTAACTGGCTCGCCGTTTTACTGCAAAACAGGACGTTTGAACTGAAAGGCGTACTCGCGTCGGAAGCGAAACAATATTTAACCGATAATTTTTTACCCGATTATGAAACGTACGATGTTATTATCGGGCATCGGGCCGACGACAGCTATTTTTCCTTCGCGGAAGATTTTCTCAACGGCGCGATTTCTTACGGACAGCTTGCGAAAGCAATGCACCTCGGCGGATTGGGACAGCAGATCGTATTGAAAAGACGCAAGTCGTTTGAACGGATAAATTTTGTGAGAGCGGAGTCGGTTCCTGCCGAAAAATGGTTTTACAAAAAAGTTGAAAGAGACAGCCGCGCAAGGCGGGAGTATCTGAACGTCGAACGCCGCGCGAGGCAGAAAAGCGATATTTACATCACGAAGATTTTAGACGAGGAGATGAAACCGAATGACCCGCGCTTACAGCGATCTGTATCTGGAACACGCGATGACGTCGCTCGGTAGTATGCTTAATTACGCGGTGTACGCGCTGAATCTCGACCCGCGAACATTCTGGAACAAATTTACCGGCTCCTCCGTAGCGGCGCAATTCGAATACGGCAACCCGTCCTATGTGGCCGGGCGCAGCGGCGCGGAACTCGCGCTAATGACCCTTGACATCAACGAGCGAGGCCCCGAATTGCCGGTCGTTCCGTATAAAACCGAAGAATACTGGGCCGGGTGGGCGCTGGCTTATTATCAGTGGTACGCGAACAAACCGTTCGCCGAAATCAATAAAGCCGTGCCTGTCGACGAGGTAATTTTGATGTACCGCCCGTATCACGAAACGGATATAAAACAATTCGCCGACGCGATGGACGAAAAGTTAAGAGCGCGGCCTGTACCCGTCCATGACCGATAAAAATTTCCGAAAAAAAGAATTTTTATACTGGACAACGGGGCGAAAATGTATATACTGAGAATCAGAAGGGGGTCAAACACCATGAAAAGAACGTCATTCGCGGTTGTATTCGCGTTAATGCTTGCCGCCTGTTTCGCGCTTGCCGGGTGCGGCAAACCGGCCGTTGAAATCGAAAGCGAATCGGGCGCGGCGGAACCCTCCGACGATACTCAGAGCGCCGTTTCACAGACCGAATCCGCCGCGGAAAGCGGTGTTTCGGGCGCGGCGGATACCTCCTCCGTACAGTCCGGCACGGCGGCGGGTACGAAAGGCGGCGCTGCCGGCAATACCGGCTCGATTGCCAAAGCCCCCGCGAAAACGAACGGCAAAGCGCAGAACGGCGCGGCCGACGATAAGGCGCAGACCGCCGGCAGACCCGCGAACTCCGCCTACGACCACTACGCCGGCCCCGGCGACGAACGCGAAATAGCGAAACTCATAATTAAATACATAAACGAGGAAAGAGCGAAAGAAGGCGCGATACAGGCGGTTGAACTTACGGGAAAGACAACGGAATTTGCACAGCGTCACAGCGCTACACTGTTAAGCGGTTTTGAACATAACGTCGAACGCGACAGAGCGCTTGCAACCGAAATGAAGTTCGGCGAATATGTTGACTTAGCAAAAGACAGTTTGGAATGGAACAATCCCGACATTCCGCCCGAAGTTTTGGAGAATGCGAGAAATTCAAAACCGTATTATTCGCCGCCCGGTCAGAATGGTATCGCGTGCGTTCCGCAACCGTTGCCGGATATACTGCCTGTCCCACTTGAAGATATAGCGCGGGACGCGGTCGACGCTTTTCTTCTCAGCCCCGGTCATTGGAGCTACATCGGCGCGAAACATGGCAGCGGTTACGAGAATTACAAATACATAGCCGTCGGCGTTACCCGCGCGAGCAGTGACATGAGCGACAGTTGGTACGTTTCCGTGTGGGTCAGTGACAAAGATATCGACGCGTTATACGGTTAATACGAACTTTTCCTCAGTTAATTAAAATGAAATTTAATATTCCCGCCCTACGGCGGGATTTTTTATACCCGAAAATCAAAAAGGAGAGATGCAAAATGAAACGCAGAATACTGGCATGCGCCCTTACGGTGCTTATCGCGGCGGCCGCCGTTGCGGGTTCCGTGCCGCTCGTGAACATCGCGCTGAAAGCGGCGGAAACCGCGACCGTAAGCGCGCCGGAAACCGAAAACGGAACGGTGACGCTCGGCGGCAAAAACGGCTCCGTTACCGTCCGCCCCGGCGATACCGTGACGGTTAAAACCGAACCCGACGACGGCTACTACGCCGACAGTCTGGCGGTGTTTTCGGGCGGCGGGAGCAGAACGGTATATTTGAGCGGCAATACCGCCGAAATCGCCGTAGACGCCGATACAACCGTCGTTCCCGTGTTCCAGAAGAACGGCACCGTCGGTTCGGCGGCGGTTAGACCCGCCGGGATAACACCCGGAAAAGCGGAGAAAAGCGCGGAGAGCTATCTGCTTTCCCACGCCGACGCGAAATACGCCGGGAAAAGCGATAAGGCGAAGTTCGCCGATATGCTCAACGTTACCGCCACCGTGGTAGACGGCGAAAAACTGCCCGACGCCACCCTCGATAAACTCAACGCCGACCCCGACGGCGACGGGCTGTCGGATAACTACTCCGCCCTGCTGTCGCAGGGCGTTTTCTATATCGCCCTCTTCGAACTTGACCCGGCAGCGGAGTATTACGCCGGCTGGGCGGGTATAACGGCGGATAACGCCGTACTCACCGACTGGGGAGCCGCGAAAAACAACACCCGCGCCGAAATGCTCGACGGATTCGCGGTCGACGGCGATACGGGAATCGTGTACGTCCCGAAGAAATATACCGATCTTTCGGATAAGGACAATCCCGTAATACTGTACTCCCGCGTTCAGCTTGTGTATACCGTGAAAGACGCGTCGCGATACGTTAATATCGATTTCAACGCGAATACGGAAAAACTGAAAACGGGAGTGCCGGAACAGGGGACGGTTTCCGTTCCCGTTATTTCCACCGCAACGAAAGTGCGGCTCGCGGAAAGCAAAAGGGATCGCCGACGGATAACAAAACGCACGATCGACGGCGTTACCGTAAACGGCATAACCTACGGCAAAGACGACGGTATGTGGACCTACGATACCTCTGAGGGTACGCTTGAGCTGGCAATGCCGCCCGCGGCGGTGCATTGTCTGACAGTGAATATGTCCGGCGGGTTCGTGAAAACCGTCAAAAACCTGTGGGACAGATTTATAAGCGTTTTCGGTTTCAAAGCCGACGCAATCAGCAAACCCACAGACCTGAATATAATAGGAACATGGAAGTTCTCGCAGACGCCGAAAGCGGGCGAAAACGCGATACTCGGGCTTGAAAGCTACAGCTATACCAACCCCGCGAAAGGCGGCTATACCCTGCCGGGAATACCGAAATCGGATATTCTGAAAAAGGCGTTCGGCGCGGCGGGCATAAATCCGAACGAATTAAGCAAATACGGCTCAATAACGAAGAACGATTATGTGGATCATAATGTTAAGATAAGGGTACAGACCGCGTCGACGGATAAAAACTCCAAACTCATAATCGAACAGGCGGTTCAGCTTGCGCTCAAATGCTGCCATGTGGGACTGTCGACCAATTTTGAGTTCACATCGGCGAACTACACCCCGAAAGCCGTGAAGAACTGCCGTATTCATGTCGTTCAGGTAAACGGCGAATACTGCATAATAGGCGTAACAAGCCCCACGGTCTATACACAGGCCGGCGCGGGGTTCTTTACAATACGGTGGACGCCGGCTCAAAAATTCGGCACAATCAGCATACATAAAAAAAGCGAGAACAACCAGAATCTGCAAGGGGCGGAGTTTACCGCAACAAAAACCGACGACCCTCAAAAAGGTTTGAGTTTTAAGCTCGGCCTGACAGATACGAACGGCAACGCAAGTATCGATCGCGTGCCATACGGCACCTACGCTATAACCGAAACGAAGTACCCGGCGAATTACGGCGCGGGGAGCATAACGCCGTCAACCGTGACGGTGA